>JAFUBZ010000010.1 GCA_017459945.1 Eubacterium sp. | reverse complement strand
CCAGTTCAATCTAGATTTTTTCTACATCAATCTTAAAATAGATCATTTTTCCCATTCCTTATTGTTTGGTTTAAAACTATATAGCGAGTATATAGTTTATATATACCACAGATGAATACCAATGTAAAGACCTATGGTATACCAATTTGGAATATTTGTATGAGCCATATGTATACCAACTGTTCAAAAATGTTCAAAAAGATACAAAAAGGACCATGCTTTCACATGATCCTTCTCATAAATACATATTTCCATTAGGGAATCCTTACGCCGTCAGACGTCTGACGGTTATGATCTTGTCATACCAGACCTCGGAATATTTGATTCCTCCGGCCGGATATGGTTTTGAATTGCTTGCATGAAGCATTTGTCCGTCTCCGGCATACAATGCAACATGGCCAGAGAAACAAATAATGTCTCCCGGCTGCATATCATCAACGTCTACCTCTTCTCCCACCGATCGAAGTGCCGATGAGGAATGCGGAAGGCTATAACCAAACTCTTCATAAATTTTCATGACAAACCCGGAACAGTCGATTCCGTTTTCTAAGTCCGTCCCGCCATATACATACCTGTTTCCTTCAAATTGCGATGCATATTCCATCACAACCTCCCCGAGTGAAGGCATGGCTTCGATGCAATCACCGATTGTATCTGAAAATTCGGTTGTTACTGTTTCTGTCATGGGTTGCGTCATATCATTCGTTGTTGCCGCCTGTGCCTGAATCGGTAAAGCCAGTGTCAGACACAGGCCCAGCATGATATACGGTTTCTTAATACCGATAACGTTTCAATCCTTTCTCTTCTGCAGGCACACCTGCAGGATCAGCTTTGCTGCGTGGTTACAAATCACGTGTTTTTGACGTGACAAAGACCATTATACTACCCCTTGTCAAGTTTTGTTCATCATTTTGTAATATTTCCGTAACATTTAATGCGGATTTTATATTCTTTTAACAAATTCTCTATCATAAATCATCCCATATTCTTCAGTCTTAATTTTTGCAAAGCTTTTCTTACCATAAGCAGGGAAACAACGATAATGATCGCATCAGAGATCGCTCCTGCAAACATGATCCCATCCATTCCGAGCAGCATCGGGAGGAGCAGAACCAATGGGATAAACGTGAAAATATGCTTAATCACAGGAATCATTGCCGCAGGGACAGGCTTCCCGGTTGCAGTAAAGAACCCGGAGATCAGCTGCGGCAGAGCATTCAGGATCGTAAACATCAGATAGATCCGGAAGAACCGGACGCCAAACGCAAAGAATGCTTCTGACTCTGCACCAAACATGGACAGGATCCCCTTCGGGAAAAGCATAAATGCAGCAAAGAATATGATACCTGTAATGATCACAGCAACCGATGCACGTTTGAAGCATTCCCGCACTCTGTCATATTTTTTTGCGCCGTAATTAAAGCCGAAAATTGGCTGACACCCCTGATGGACGCCGATTCCGATCCCGCGGAAAATCTGATCGATCTTCACGATAATGCCGACACACGCAAGCGGGATCTCGACGCCATAGACAGTCGACGGCCCAACGGCACGGATCACATTGTTCATGACGATCTGACTGAGCGCAATGGACAGATTAAAGATCGCACCGCCGATCCCCAGTGCAAAGATTCGTTTGAAATAGGATCCGCCCGGAACCAGATGATGCTTCCTGATTTTCATGGAAGACATCTTCGTAAAATAGATGACTGCCATGACTGCCGTTGCGATCTGTCCGAGGATCGTCGCAAAAGCGGCCCCTTTCATTCCCCAGTGAAAACCGAAAATAAAGATTGGATCCAGCGCCAGATTGATCACTGCGCCAACGATACCGCAAAGCATGGAAAATGCAGGGCTTCTGTCTGCTCGGATCAGATGCGTTGATCCAAAGCCAAGGAAATGAAACGGCAATCCATATGCAATGATCCTGACATAATCCACTGCATAAGGCATGACCTGATCTGTCGCGCCGAACACAAACAGCAATGGCTTTAAAAAAATGAGGATCCCGGCCAGCATGACAACTCCGAGGATTACCATCATCGATAACGCATTGCCGGCAAATTTCAGTCCCTCTTCTTCTTCGCCCTTGCCGGAGCAGATATTATAATTGGCCGAACCGCCGATCCCCGCAAGCAACGCGAGAGACAGACAGATCGTCGGGATCGGGAATGCAACGTTTGTCGCTGCATTTCCCAGCACCCCGACACCCCAGCCGATAAAAATCTGGTCTACCATATTGTAGAGCGCACTGACGATCATGCTGATCACTGCCGGTACGGCAAATTTAGGCAGTAGTTTTGCGATTGGCAGTGCCCCTAATGGGTTCCCCGTTGCTTTTTCTGTCTGTTCTCTCATGGTACTTTCTCCTTTGTTTACTATTCTTTCCGGTTCATCGCATTGTTCATATGCTCAAACAGCGGAACCGCCGGGAAAAACTGTGCTGTGAATTCAAGCTCCATCGGATCCTGCAGGATATTGTTATCCACTTCACTCTCGTCCTTAAAGTCCCAGATCGTGATGCAGCGTCCGTCCCCCGGAAGGAAATAGGCATCAACTAACGTTCCCTTTTCCTTCAGATCCTGCATCCATTCTATATGCTCCGTCAATGGCCCTGCAAGGCTTTCCGGATGCTCCTTCAGATATGAAAAAAACTCCGGTCTGTGTTCACTGATTATGATGAATTTCATTTGTGTTCTCCTTTCCCTTTATGAGTCGAAGGGACGGTTCTTTTGACTCATTTTACAAACATCTTGCCGCTATATACCCTTCGTGGATCGCATCGTAGATCTGACGTACTTTTTTACAATCTCCGACTGCGACCACATCCATCTCTGTTTCTTCCTCAAGCCGCGTGGCAAAATCCGTCTGCGGTACAAAACCCGCTGAGATCACGATCCCGTCTGCAGGAAGTGTCTGCCGGTTCCCATAACGGTCTACGATCACGGCTGCATCATCCTTCACGCTTTCCAGACGCATTCCGGTAATCACACGGACCCCCGCCTTTGCAATAGCCTGCAGATATGCCGGGACAACTGCACTTTGCATTCCGAGAAACTGATCCATCATTTCAACGATCGTAACGTCTTTTCCCTGTTCTGCAAGCTCCAGGGCTGTCTCCGCTCCGGTGATGCCTCCGCCGACCACGACTGCCTCTGCTCCGTCAAATGTTTTTCCATTGATCACGTCAAGTGCGTAGAACACGTTATCCTGATCGATTCCCGGCACATCCAGCATTCTCGTCTTTCCGCCAATCGCGACGATCGCCGCATCATATCCGCCGTTTTTCACAGACGCTATCGTTGCCTCTTCTTTTACGACTGTCACCTGATGCTTTTCAAGCTGCCGTTTATAGTACTCGATCAGTGGACGGATGTCTTTCTTATATTCCGGTGCCGCTGCTTCTATCATCATGCCACCCAGAGCTCTTTTTTCATACAGTGTTACATCGTGTCCCCGTTTTTTGCATGTCAGTGCTGCTTCCAGACCGGCCGCGCCACCACCGATCACGGCAACTTTTTTTGGTTTTTCTGCCGGAACGATTGGCGGACATTCATATTTATATAGTGTCGGATTAACTGCACAATGAATCACCTGATTCGCCAACAGGCCATGATCATTACATCCGATCATGCATCTGATACATGGCACGATATCCTCTGCCCTTCCCTCTTTCGCTTTCTTTGCAAAAAACGGATCTGCCAGTACCTGTCTGGCCAGTCCGATAAAGTCCGCTTTTCCATCGGCAATGATCTGCTCTGCCTGCTCCGGCGTCTGGATATTTCCTGTTACCAGGACCGGCACATTGACCGCTTTTTTCACTGCCTCTGCATAAGGCACATAGATGCCAAGCGGAAAGAATCCCGTCTGTGTATAAGTTGTCGCATGTGTTCCGCCCACAATATTAAACAGACTGACACCCTCGCGTTCCAATGCTTTTGCAGTCTCTATCGTGTCCTCTAATGTGATACCACCTTCATAATCCTCTCCGGACAATTTGAAACTGAGCGGATAATCCGGCCCGCATTTTCTTCTGATGTTCCTTGCGACTTCAATACAAAAACGCATCCTGTTATGCAGATCCCCGCCATACATATCGGTCCGGCGGTTATCCTTTGAAGAGAGGAAATTACAGGGAAGACATCCTGCCGCTGCCATAACCTCTACCAGATCAAATCCGGCACGTTTGCAACGAAGCGCTGCATCTCCGTATTGCTCAATGACCGCTTTCACTTCTTCTGTTGTCATCTCCCTGGGCGCCGGCATACCATGATCAAACCATACTTCCGCTGTGATTCTTGAAGCTGAAGCACAGTCGTCTCCTCCGACGAATGCCCCGTCTCGTCCGGGATGCGAAAGCTGCATGCCTGCCGCAGCACCATGATACTTAATCGCATCAGCAATCTGCGAAAGTCCCGGTATCATACGGTCACTTGCAGCGGAAAGTCCCATATGATAAGAATCATTGATCAGGACATTATCCATAAACACCAGGCCAACACCACCGTCTGCAGCTTCCGCCGCAGCTTTAATATTATTCGGCGTAACGGAGCAGTCAACAGGATTGCTCAGATAAGTCCCCATAGAGTTTCTGATGATCCGGTTTTTTACAACCAGATTCCCGATCTTCATTTTTTCAAACAGATGTGGATAATACTTATTCTTCATATCATACTTCTCCTTTGTTTGTCAGAATTACAGATAGAATCTTCAAGAATACTTTACCACTCCCTATATCCGTATTTTATGGATATCACTGCTGAAAGTTTCCGCCTGTTTATGCATGATTAACGAAAAGGAGATGTCATCCGACATCCCCTTCCCGTGTTGTTTATGCTTTTTCTTTAACCTTAGTACTTTACTAAGGGAGAAAACCCTATTCCATGCCTTCGTCTTTCTTTCCGATGAAGCTGTCTTTTGTGACAATCGTCAGTACCAGTGAGATCACCAGCATGATCAGGTCGAAGATATACATATGGATCGGATTCTTGAAGATACCGGTCAGCATGATACCAAGTCCTCCGCCAAGCATTGCGATCGTACCGATCATTGCATATGCAGCAGGGTAATCCCAACGTCCGTATCTCGTTCCTACAAAGGACGGGATCAGGTTACGTGCAGAACCGTTTGCCGCAAACAGGATCATCGCTGCAAGCCATACACAGATCACCGATGTTCTCATAAACATTGCGAGGATGATCGCAAGCATCATGAAGAAGATATAGATGATGAATGCTTTCTTTGTTCCCAGCTTCTGATCGATAAATCCAAATGCTACAGATCCGATGATGCAGAGGATACCGCCGATTGCGAATACCATGGAAGCAAATCCCGGTGCATATCCATAAGCGATAAGAATCGGAATCGTGCTGGCAATGAATGTCATTGCTACAAGCAGCGGAATCATTGTACCGATCGCCTGCGTCCAGTTGCTCGGATCTTTAACCAGCTTACCGAGTGTAAACGGGCTCTTGTATTCGTGCAGTGCTTTTGTGATTTCTTTTGCCTTTTCCAGTTCGACACCTTCCAGACCATCCGGAGTGGTTCCTGCCTCTTCCGGTGTGTCTTTGATGATGAAGAAACTGATCAGCGCAATGATCAACGTGATGATTGCCAAAACGATCTGTGTGTTCGGTACTCCGATCTTAGCATACAGAACCGGCATAACCGGAACGTAAACGATCTGCATCAGTACAACACCGATGGTTGAGAAACCAAGTACAACACCTTTCTTTGTCGGCCACCAGTTTGCTGTCAGTGTCATAGCACATGTGGATGAGAAACATCCGGATGCAGCACCCATGATGAACATCAGAACCAGGAACAGGCCAAGGCTTTCTGTTCTTCCGTAGATGACCAGACAGATTGCCATAACGACCAGTGCGACACCTGCCGTTACCTTTGCATTCTTTCTTGACAGACCGGCAAAAATAATGATACCGATACCATCCAGCAGGGATGCAAAACCGGAAACGATGTTTAACAGATTAATATCCCATCCACGCAGCTCTGAGATAACCGGAAGTACCGTATTATTCTGACCGCCGACAAAGCAGGCAGACAGAAGCATCAAAGCGCCGGTAAAGATGATCATGCCAATCTGTTTTGGTCCAAATACACCACTACCCTTTGTTTTTTCCATATGGATTTTCTCCCTTCATATTGATTTGGATCTTTCCATTCGCCATTCCTATCTCCAGTCAGATCCGTTGTTTTGTTAAGAAAAATTTTAGCATTGCCACCTCATACAATGGTCCGTCATTGACTAACAAATTTCGCACCCATTTTGTACACTGATGACGGATGAGTCATGGGGACGGTTCTTTTGACTCATCGCGGGCGATATGTGGTATGCAGCAGTTCATGTGCGCGTTCGCTTCCCGGAGCTCCCAGATAATCGTCATAAAGCGCCTGAACGGACGGGTTTTCATGCGATTTCCGAATCTGTGCATTGTCATCGTTTCTGTATAATGCAGCCGCACGTTCCGCAGGAACGTTTGTTACCAGACGGGTCTGTGCCGGCTGATGCGGCTGGCCGCCGCCATTGACGCATCCGCCCGGACATGCCATGATCTCAATGAACTGATAATCTGCTTCTCCTGCTTTTACTTTCGTCAGCAGCTGATTTGCATTCGCAAGTCCGGAAACTGCCGCAACCCGCACTATAGTTCCGTTGACATCATAGGAAGCTTCCTTGATTCCGCTCATGCCGCGGACTTCCGCGAAATCCAGTTTTTCAAGGTTTTCCCCTGTCAGCTTTTCAACTGCCGTGCGAAGTGCCGCTTCCATGACGCCGCCTGTTGCGCCGAAGATCACGCCTGCGCCTGTGCCAAAGCCCAGCGGCTCATCGAATGTTGCCTTGTGGTGCATTGCTTCAAACCGCACCTCACGGTCTTTGATCAGACGCTCCAGCTCATTGGTCGTAATAACGATGTCCACATCCGGTACACCTGCGCCGTTTTCATCGTCACGCAGACGCTCGAACTTCTTTGCCGTACACGGCATAACGCTGACAGTAACAATATTCTCCTTTGCAATCCCTTCCTGTTCAGCAATGTAGGACTTGATGATCGCGCCCTGCATCTGATGCGGGGATTTGCAAGTGGAAATATTCTCCAGCATGTCAGGATAGAAATGCTCTGCATACTTGATCCAGCCCGGGCAGCAGGACGTGATCATCGGTAACACACCGTCATTCTGCATCCGGTCAAGCAACTCGTTGGCTTCTTCCATGATTGTCAGATCCGCGCCGAACTTTGTATCAAAGACTTTATCAAAACCAAGATTGCGCAGCGCGTCAGCAATACGTCCTTCCACATCTACACCGATATTGAATTCAAAACTCTCACCCAGTGCCGCGCGTACCGCCGGTGCTACCTGTACGACCACATATTTTGACGGATCATCCAGTGCTTCTTTTACCAGATCCGTCTGGTCTTTTTCAGATAATGCACCAACCGGGCAGACTGCGACGCACTGACCGCAGTTGACACAGCTGGCTGCTGCCAGACCTGCCGGGGAAGAAGGAGCGATCACTGCGTCGAGTCCCTCGCCGGTACACGCGATCGCTGATACTGCCTGCATCTTTGCGCAAACATTGATACAGCGTTTGCAGCGAATGCATTTGTTGTTGTCCCGCACCAATACCTTGGAAGACAGATCAAGCTCTTCGAGGTCTTCTTTTGGCAGCTGCGGTTCATCTGTAAAATCGTATTCATGGAACAGTTCCTGCAGCTCGCAGCTGTTGCAGCGCACACAGCCGTTACAGTCTCTGTTATGAATCTTTAAGATCTCCTTTAAGGCATCTCTTCGTTTTTCATAAAGCTCCGGTGATTTTGTCACCACCTTCATGCCTTCCTTTACGCGTATTCTGGAAGCATTCACGATCTCGCCGTCTACCTCTGCGATACATACGCCGGAATCGTCTACATCCACAACGCCTTTCAGGTAATAGAGAGACGGAATCTTCATATCAAGATATGGAAACTGCCGTTTTGTAATGGCTTCGAATACGGACATGCCGCTCTCTACTTCGATATCCAATGTATTGACATTAATCGTTATTTTTCCCATCACGGCACCTCCTATTTCTCTTCGTTCCACTCATCAACATGGCCTTCCGGAATCTCATACCCTTCCGGGCGGAACGGATACTTCCAGAGCGGTACATCCTCAAGATACATCTCCGGTTCTCCGTCTTCTCCCATCTTGAAATTGATCCACTTCAGCCAGTTTTTATCATCCTGTTCCGGATACTCTTCTCTGTAGTGCGGATAGAAAACGCCTCTGGATTCTTTTCGTTCCAGTGCTGCGCGGAAGATCATTTCCAGGCTCAGTACGGAATCTGCCGCTTCATGACATTTTGCCAGCGTATGCGGATCATCTGCGGTCAGTTCCGGAATAATCTTTTTCATTTCTTTCACATCGTCCAGAACTTCTTTGATGCTTGCCTCTGATTTCACGATCAGCTTGTCAGTTCCAAATCCGTAACGCTCAATCCAGTCAAAGATATCATTCGGTTTATGGTTCGTCGGACGATTCAGCGGTGCATAGATTTTCTCTTTATACTTAACAACCTGGTCATAATCGATATCCAGAAGCGGTGCCTTCATAGCAAACTCTGCCATGTCTTTTCCCGCACGGATTCCGGTCTGTACCGCATTTCCCACACCGTCACCGCGATGCCATCCAAAGTAAGCAGATCCCTGATAACTGATCTTGCCCGGTGCCCACAGACCTTCCACATCCGTTTTGAACTGATGGTTGGTCTTGACCGGTTCTGCCTGAAGTCTGGTGTCGATCGTGATCTCCGGCGTCAGACCATATTCCAGTGTGCTGTGCTTGTTCGCCTTCTCCGCCACATACTCTTCCCACTCGATCTTGTCAGGCATCAGACGTCCGTCACCGATCTGCATACCTTCCCAGCCGATACTGATCAGGGTATCATCCGGCACACGCAGATCAACATAAAGCGGGCCTCTTCCTTCACGAACCTCTTTCACCATGCCTTTGAGCAGCGGGACGCTGATCTCAGGTGCATCCGGTGCATAGATCTTGGAAATATTGGTTCCTTCCTGATTGAAGATCAGGTTATATCCACCGTATACCGGTACATTTGTCCCCTTGAAAACGATCTCGATCTGTGTAGAAAACTCAATGTTTCTGATATGCGCGCCGGCACGGAACGCCGCACCGATTCCGGTTCCGTATCCCATAAATTCACGACCGAGCTTTTTAAACTGGCATCCATGGGTTGCCATTGCTACGGCTTTTGCATGGAAGATATGGAATTCTCCTTCATTCATGTCAAATCCGACAGCACCGCATGCCGTTCCGTTATTCGTCAGGACTTCAAAAATATTGACCTGATCTACCATTCTGACGCCAAGTCCGAGCGCTGTTTTTCTCAGCTTTTCGATGGTCCGCAGTTCGATACCGATACCTGCCAGCTTGCTCTCCGGGTGCCGCCACATTTTCATGGAGCCATCCGGATTCTCGGATACCTGTGCGCCTGCGTAATCACGCAGCCACTGAACGGAATCTGTATTCGTGGACAGATAATCATAGAGCAGCTCCTGATCATTCAGATACGGTGTCTGGTTCTTGACCATCCATTCAGTCGATTCCATGACGTCCTGATCCGGCAGATGCGCAACGATTCCGTTTCCGGCCTTGGTAGACTGCCCGGAAAATCCTGTAAATCCTTTTTCAACGATCAAAACATCAAGATCCGGTCCTTCCTGAATCGCTTTGATCGCTGTCACCAGCCCTGCAAATCCACCGCCGATCACAAGGACATCTGACTCATATACTTTTCCCAATTCATTGATATTATTCATGATGCCTCCTCTCTAACCCAGCAGCGGATCATTCTTGATCATTGCCGTCGGTATGATCTCAATACAGTTATTCAGACATGCCATCTCGCATTTATAGCAATGCACACATTCCCCGATGTATTTCGGAATCGCACAGTTTAACTCTTTATCCCATCTCCAGACATCCTCATCACAGGCACGAATGCATCTTCTGCATCCGCTGCAGCGCTCAGTCGCAACGATATGCTTGACAGAAAACTGCTGACCCTCATATACGAATTCCATATGACACTCCTTTCTTTGAAAACCCATTAATACTGCCCTCATCTTATCAATGAAAACGACTCGTTTTTTCGTCAATCAAAACCGAAAAAATATGATTATTGTGCATCGGTGCATATTAGCAACGGCTAACTTCTTTCCTTTTTTTCAACAGATGCTATACTGAAAGAAAAATGAGATGAGGAGGTACCACTTACATGTACATCTCTTTAAAAGACATTCAAAAACTATTCGAAGATACGCCGAGTACGCTTACAGATTCTAAAGACTCTTACTGCCTGAGCAGTTTCTGTCTTCTGTCTGACAGCATTACTCCTGATTCGTTTTCTACGCACTGTCTCTATGTACTTGATGATCCAGATCATGCAGCCTCCTTACAGCCGGACACAGATGCTTCCTTTCTGATTCTGACTGATGCGATCAGACAGGCCGGGGCTATCCGGAAACAGGATGGCACTGCTTTGTCGACACTCATTCTGGAACAGACTGATACCAAAAAAGTCTGCTCGATCCTTCAGCAGTATTTTGACGATATCTGCGGGATGGGACTGTTTGCTGATTCCCTCCTCGAAATCCTCTTTTTTGAGGGCGGCATTCAGGCAATGTTAGATCAGATCTACCCTGCTTTTCAGAATCCCATCTTCGTTTTTAATCCGGATTTTAAACTGATCGCTGCTACGACCGGTGAAAATGTAGTCCTGGATGAGCAGGCCAGAAAAATCCTGGAAAACGACGGCTTTACAGAAGAAGAATTTAAAGTCGTAAATCAGTCCCGCATTCATCGAAAAGTCCTTGAAAGTGAACGTCCGATTCTTACCATTCATCCGACAGGCGGCTATCAGCAGCTGATCTGTACGATCGATACACAAAAAGAAATGGGACATATCGTATTAAATGCCCTGAACCGTCCGTTTAATGATACGGATCCTCAAATGCTGTATTTATTAAAAAAAGCCATCGATCAGCAGATGAAAAAGGATGACTTCATCCGCAACAACCGCGGCTTTAACTATGAATATTTTCTGCGTGATCTTCTGGAAGGAAAAATGGCCATCGGCAAGGCTTATCAAAACAGGATGAGCTATACCAATGCTGATTTTTCCGGCAATCTTTACTGCATGGTCGTCGAAACTGCCAGAAGCTCGGAGACCTTAAATACGATGCATATCCGATCCGTATTTGAAACCCGTTTCACCGGTGCCATGAGCCTGATGTATCAGGGCGGGATCATTATTATATTCCATCCTGCGGGCAACGGCACATTATCAGAGGAAGACCTATGCTTGATCCATGATCTGTGCCGGGAATATGGCCTGTATGCCGGTATGGGCAACTGTTTTCAGGATATTTTAAAGATTAAAGACTATTACAAACAGGCTTTGCGTGCGATTGAGCTCGGAATCTGTCATAACAATAATCCCGGCCTGTTCCTGTACCGGGATTACTATATGGATCATGTCGCGAACCTGTTTACACAAAAGGAGTCTCTCGAGACCTTCTGTCATCCGCAGTTAAAAATCCTGCTCGACTATGATGCGGCCAACCAGACTGATTACGCTAGGATCCTGTATACCTGGCTGACCTCCGAACGGAATATGGCTACGACCGCAAAGGAGCTGTTCCTGCACCGCAACACATTGATCTATCGGATGAAAAAGATCAACGCAATGATCGATGTGGATTTTGATGACTACTACGAGCGGCAGCGCATCATCTTATCCTATGAGTTTTATCAGTCAGAAAAAAACGACTGATCTGCTTACATCCTTGTTCTTGCCAGCTGTGCAAATTCACGGATCGTGTTCATTTCGCCCGCCTCCGGAATCTCGATCGTTACATCCAGTTCCTCTTCAATTCCGGCAAGCATTGCGATCATCTTCATGGATTGGTTGGAAAGATCTTCTCTGATGTCGGTATCCGGTGTAATATCTTCTGCTTCCACACCGTAGGCTTCTGCTGCGCAGTCAATGACCACTTCAAGCACCTGAAGATACATTGGGTCAGATGAATGATCTGCTTCCTTCGCAGTCCCGGCATTACCGGCCGGTGCCGAATCCGGTTCCTGTCCGCTCTCTTTTGCTTCCTGCGCTTCCTTCAGCGCCTTTCCATAAGCCGCTTCCCGTTCCAGATCCTCTGCTGTCGGTTCAAAATCCTCCGGCACCCAGACACAAAGTTTAGTATCTGCGATCTGGATGATATAGGGTTTGATCACCAGCTGTTCCATGTTGTCATGATAATCCTGGTATTGTTCCGGATCCACGTGCACGATCGTCGTAACATACGGATCACAGTCCGGGATTAAAATGCTGGCTGCCATAAAGCCGTTAAACGCTTCGCGGTATTCCGTTTCCGGGAAGACAACAAGCGGCGGCAAAATCTGTCCGACCTTTGCACGGACATCTGTCAGATCAACCCATTCCGTATCCAGATTTCCGCAGGCATTGCAGGCAAGATAAGGCGGGAACTCGATATGTCCGCATGCCGGGCATTTACGTCCCATGACTTTGCCTTCTTCGAGTGCGTCATAATATTTTTTTACGATCATTTCCATTTCGATACGTTTCATCTATGTCCCCTCCTTACAGTCTTCTTAAGATCGTGCAAAGCAGATTCTGACCGCCGCCAAATCCACGGATCATCGTATAATTCACCTGCTTTTTGATCTGATGTTCATCCGCTTCTTGGCGCATTTGCATGCAGGCTTCATAAATGTCGTGTACACCGGACGCAGACGCAGCATGACCGTAATTGCAGCGGCCGCCGTTGGTCTGGATTGGACGGTCTCCCGTATACATACAGCGGTCTTCCAGCATGTATTCCCAGCCGTTCTCGGGCAGATATTCACATTGTTCCGCGGAAAGCAGCTGCTGTGCCAGGAAGAAGTCATTGGTCATGAACAGATCCATATCTTTTCCGGTCAGACCGGTCAGATCCCGGATCTGCTTGTAGGCATTGATCGTTCCGGTCCTTTCGTTCTGCGGATTTGCGTATTCCACAACAGAATGTCCGACACCAAGCACCTCGATCGGATGATCCGTATATTTGTACGCCATCTCAGTCGGCATCACGACAAACGCACCTGCTCCGTCACAGCGCTCTTCAAAGTTGCTGGCACGGATCCATTTGCCAAGCTTTGGATTGAACTTCGAGTGCAGATACTCTTCTGCTGAAGCCATGCCGGATTCGTGCGCCTTCTCTTCATAGGTCTTATCATTCAGACTGTTTGGATTGATGGCAGCCATCTTTCTGGCATTGATCGCCATCCGTGTCAAAAGCTGATCCACCTGCTCATCCGAAATACCATGCTCTTCAATATAGGCCTGCAGCCAGGATTCAAAATGAAACGGCAGGATTCCATTGGTAAACAGGTTATAATCTCTGGTCATCGTCGAACACAGCACTTCATGGAAAATCGCATCGGTTCCAAACCGTCTTTGTGTCAGCACACGGGTCGGATAAGCGATCGAGTATTGCATTTCCATACAACCGCTAAGGACAATGTCATACGCTCCGGATGCAACCAGCGCTGCAGCTGTCTCTAACGCCACATATCCTGTTGCGCACGCTTCGCTCTGATGATAGGACCCCTTCCCCTTCATGCCAAGCCAGTTTGCGACATGGATGTTCGGAGATCCAAAATTGCTGGTCCAACCCGGTCCGGCCTGACCATGAATAAAAAACTCAACATCTTTGCCTGTAATGCCACAGTCACGCATTGCCTCTGTTGCGGCATAACCGAACAGTTCTCCCTCGGTGATTCCGTTATACCGTTCATCATCCTTCGCCCGGATGAATGGCGTTACGCCGACACCGACGATGGATACGCTTCTTGCATATGGTTTTAATTTCGGGATATTGTCGCTAAAGCTCATTACTTTCTGCCTCCTCTTTTCATTTCTTGCCTTCATTCCTGCCAACCGGCATTTTTGCCATTTCAGGTTTTCTGTTTCTATCATATCTACAGAACGTCTGTTACAGTTCGGATTTCCGATACAAAGATGCTTCTGTTTTTGGTCGCCGGCAACGAAAAATGTGGCAGGCACTTTCGCGCTTTAACGTACTAAGGGGCCAGGCACCTTCACACTTTAAAGTGCGAAGGTGCCTGGCCCCTTTTTCTCTTTCTATGCAGTTATTATTAGCTGTTTGCTGCCTGTACACACAGGAATGCGATGTTGTCATAAGCCAGCTCTTCGTTCATACCGCGTGAGCAGTCAAGAATCGGAAGACGGAAGCCCTGGTACAGCGGGCCGTAGGATTTGCAGTTTGCGGTAAACTGGATCAGCTTTCCGCCGATGTTGCAGCCTGCTGCATCCGGGAATACCAGGATGTTTGCCTTACCTGCCACTTCACTCGGACGTTTTACTTTCTTCTCGCCGATTTCTTTGATCAGTGCTGCATCTGTCTGGAACTCGCCGTCGATCTTTAAGTCCGGGCGGAGCTCCTGTGCAAGTGCTACCGCGTCGCGTACCTTTTTGACCGGTGCGCTCATGCCGCCGGAACCGTCTGTGGAATAGGACAGGAATGCGCATCTCGGCTCAATGCCGGTTACTGCCTTGAATGTCTCGCAGGAAGCGATCGCAATACCTGCATGCTGCTCTACGGTCGGCTCAATGTTGATCGCACCGTCCGTGCAGCCGATCAGCTTATTCTTCTCGCCATGGAAATCTTCCAGTTCCAGGATCTGCAGTCCTGAAGCACTTGCCACACCCGGGATCATGCCGATGATACTGTTTGCAGCAAGGACAAACTCATATGTTGTTGTATCGATACCGGCCATCGTGCAGTCAACTTCACCGACTGCCTCCATCAGGCACGCATAGTAAACCGGATCTCCGGCACGTTTTTCTACGAATTTTCTGCCCATGACCTTATTCGGAGATTCCGCATAACGATCAAGCAGTTCATTCTTATAAGCCTCGTCATTGATGTCAATGATCTTTACAGCAGCGATATCAGCTCCCACTTCTGCTGCTTTTGCCTGGATCTCTGCCGGGTCACCGATCAGGACAACATTTGCCAGTCCGTCAGCCTGTGCCTTTGCAGCTGCTTTTAAGATAACCGGGTTTGTGCTTTCCGGAAGTGCGATCGTCTGCAGATTCTTTTTTGCCTGTTCATAAATCGTATCGATAAACATGTATCTCTCTCCTTTTCTCCTGCCTCTTTACATATTCACTGTTTCAGAACCTTTTTATCAAGACAAAAGATTCTGTGATCTTTCCTAATCATCTTAGCATTGTCAAGACTGCAGGTGTTTAGATAAAAAGCGACAAAATCACGGGGCTTTTTATACATCTGTGAACAAATGCGTCAAACCTGTTCATCTTCCAATCTGACTTTAAACCCGATCAAATCAAGTGTGACTCACAGCAGCGTAAACGTAATCCCCAGATGCAATAGTTCCCGCTTATCCTTCAGATCCGTGCGCCCGATCTCACAGATCCTTTTGATCCGGTAGATCACTGTTGCCCGGTGGACAAACAGCTGATTTGCAGTCTGCACAACATTCATATTGTTTTCCAGATACGTTTCCAATGTACGGATATATTCCGTACCGTTTTTATCATCATATTGCTTTAACCTGAGGAAAACAGGAGACACCAGCTCTTTGGCCGAAAAATCTTCTGTCATCTTATTTAAAATATATCCGAATGTCACATCCGAAAACGCATGGATCCAATGCATCGGGTTTTCCTTCATTCCAATGGATAATGCCAGCTGTGCCTGCCTGTAATAATCGTGGATCTTATACAAACCGTTGAATGTATTGCTGGTACCCGCGCGAAAATCGTTTTCTCTTACGTAGACCGTAAAATCGGCATCCCGGTTCCTCTCTTCATCTCCTGACGCTTTATGAATGACACAGATGATCGCCGCCTCATAGACAAACGCTGCTGCATCCCCAAACAGCCGCATGAGTTCTCTGCACTGATAATCCAGTGCCGAAAAATAGACATCCTGTGCGCTTGGCTGCACATAGAACACCTGATAACCGTCTTCCAGTCCCCAGGACATCTTCTCCGCTTCCGCCTGAAGCATGGTTCGGTTCACAGTCCCGCTTCGGATGATCTCAGCCAGCAGTGCGGTCAACCGTTCATGATTCTGCACAAGCATAACATCCGTCTGTCCGATTCCGTGTTCCAGAAACTCTGTACAGTATTCCAGTAAAATCTCATCCGTGTGACAGAACGGCCGGACACATTCCGTAAGGATCAGACGATAGACAAACTGTTCCCCAATGAATATATTTTTACAAAGACATCTGTGTGGCAGGATATCCTCTTCATAATAGAAACAATCTTTCTTTTTCTGTATTTCCTGATACTGTTCATTGAACTTCAGTTCACTTACCAGCGACCCGGGCATATCCCTTTTGTTTTCTCTGACATACTCCGCCTGATAATCTCCATATTTGATATTGATCTGATCCTCTGCCACGATCTTAAAATTTGCATCCAGTATGGACAGACCGTTTTCAAAAGCAAAAGAAGAAATAGCCAGAAAACGTTCCATATCTGTCATTGTCATCTGCTTCCCGGTCAGCAAAAGCATTTCCCGTTCCCATCGGTTATACCGGTCAAAAAGCTCTATGATCTGATTCCACACGTTGTAAAGATCTGTATCCTCATCAAACAGGATCCACTCTGTCCGTTCACGAAAAACACGCGGCAGTGTCTTTCCGACAACGATCAGTGACAGCATCTCTTTTTCAGGGATCCGGTCCGGCAGCTTTTCACGATCACATATATACAATGTGCCACAGTCAGAGGCATCTCCTCCGTCATAAAACAATGCTTTTTCCAGGATCAGTTTTTCATTGTTTATCCTGAAACCCCTTATTATAAAGTGTTTATCCAGATGTTTTCTGATGATTTCCAAGGATAATTTCATCAAATCCTCCATTTCTACAAAGTGTAAAAACGGCATTCGCTTTTTTCATTCTCTGTGTAGAATATACGATTTCCTCCCGCAACGATACAATTTTCATAACAGCAAACAACTATGAATAAGGAGGAACGACATGCCATTAACCCCTAAAGAAAACTATTTAAACTTCTTAAACCACAAAGAAATCGAATGGACACCGGTTGAGATCGTCGACTGTTCCTACATTGGATTCGGTTCTGTTCCGGGACCGATCTTTGAAAAAGGCCCGATCGGCGGCGGTCTGGACGGATTCGGTGTCAACTGGATCTGCCCGCCAACCGGAAACGGCGCTTCTGTTCCGGATCCGGCTCAGCACATTATGGATATCGATAATTTCACCGAATGGCGTGACATCGTAAAGATTCCGGATGTCAACGCAATGGACTGGGATCAGATTGCCGCCAGAGAATTTCAGTTCTGCCAGGGCTATGACCCGAATATCAATGCGCTGCAATACGGATGCGGCACCGGTGTTTTTGAACGTCTGGCGGCTCTGATGGGCTTTGGTGATGCCCTGATTGCTCTGATCGAAGAGCCGGAAGAGGTCAAAGAACTGTTCGACAAGATCACGGATTACAAGATCGCAACCGCTAAAAAAGTCAAAGACTATATTCATCCTGACGTATTTGTCAATTACGATGATATCTGCACGCAGCTTGCACCGTTCATTTCCCATGAACAGTACGAAGAGCTGATCAAACCCTATCACAAACGCCTTTACGATGCCTGCTGGGAACTCGAAATGATTCCGCTGCAGCACACCTGTGGCAAGGCAGAAAGCTTTGTGGAAGACATGATCGAGATCGGTGCTGCCGGATGGACTTCCGTACAGCCTACAAACGACATCGAAGCCATCCTTCAGAAATACGGCGACCGGTTCTGTATCATCGGCGGTTGGGATTCTGCCGGCGCAGTTGCTCTTCCTGATGCATCATTCGAATCCCGTGTAGAAGAGATCCACAGATGCTTTGACACCTATGGAAAATACGATGCCTTCGCGATGTTCTGCTTTGTCCTGATCAATACGACAAATCCGGCAGAAGTCGGCGCAACGCTTGGCCCGCTGCTTGGGGAATGTGCGAAATACTCACACATGCTCGGCAGAAGACACCGGGTATAGATTTCAAACAACCAGGCTGATGCCGGAACACGGCATTCGCCTGGCTGTTTTCTTCTACAAGAATTCTACTTATAAAAATCCTTCGTCAAATCCTCTTCTTTCCCGTATTTCTCATACAGGCCCGGCAGGATCTGTGCCAGGTTCGTATACTCAAGCAGACTGTGATATGCATTTGCCTTCATGACTTCCATCGGAAAGCCTCCCGGCGGGATGGCTGCCGCATATGCCTTGCCGTCTTCGTCAATGCTGTATCCCTGCCAGTAATGGGAGCGATATTCAATACCACCCGGAATCTTTCTGATGCAGTGTGAAAATGTGATCAGGCGCATGCCGGTCTTCGGATCGGATACACATGCATTGATCAGCGCGTCAACGTTTTTCACCAGTTCGGGATCGTACCCATAATCTTCAGGCGAATAAAATGACAGATGCATTTCCTGTGGACCGGCACCGACATCTTCTGTTACAACATCTGTAGTCCCCCATCCTCTCTCTTCCAGAGAAAGCGATGTGTCCAGACGATGTGCCAGACTATCTTCATATACATGGATGCCGTAGTGTTCCGTCGGGCACCAGATCCGATACCGCAGATCACGGATGCCGTGCCATGCAAACCACCAGACGATCATTTCCGGTGTCACACCCGGCATTTCCACTTTGGTTGCCACACAGCCGGAGCCATCCGGCATTTTCGCATAGCCATTCTCCACTTCCAGATATCCGGGTTTCAAAATATCATTTCTGTCATGGATCGATGTGATCTTCTCAGGATCTACCGGGCTCAGATCCATCTCTGCCAAAAGCTTCGGATCTACTTCCGGAAGCGGCTTAAACAGCAGGTCGCTGTAGTCGATTCTTTTTTCTTCTTCTGAAATGGTCAGATTACTCATTTAATAATTCCTCTCTTTTTGTCGTATGCTTTTTCTGCATCCTTTACTGAAAAACACATTATTGCTGTCACAAAGCGGACCAACTGATCAAACAGCTGATCCGCTTTTATAGCTTTTACTGATTGCTTATTGTGCCGCGTCAGCAGCTTTCGGCTTCTTGTACGGAATGAACATGATGATGATCGCGCCTGCGATATCCAGGAAGATGAACACGATATACGGCAGTGTAAAGCTTCCCTGAGAGATCGTCAGCAGCACGCCCATCAGAACGAATGCAAAGGTACGTACCACATTTGCAAGCGGATAGATGATACTGTTTGCAGACATAAAGCCTTCCCTGCCGAACTGCGAGATGATCATCGATGCAAGCAGGTTCAACAGACCGCCGATACCAAGACCTGCGAAGATACATCCAAGCCATACACATACGATGTTAAAGGATGTGATGAGCAGGATCAGTGCTGCGATATAGGAGATCGCAAAGATGATCGTGATGATCTTTGTACCGAACTTGGAATCCAGCCAGCCCCAGAGATAACTTCCCGGGATCGCGATAATGGATGTGATGGTCATGAACATCAGTGCTTCACCGTTGGAATAACCAACAGACATCATACGCGGTACGAACTGTGCGATGATACCAACCAGCACCATCCAGAGCAGACCGTAACCGAAGATAATCAGCCAGGTGTTCTTGTTCTTCAGGATGTTCTTGATCGAGAATTTTTCGTTGTCTACATGTACTTCCTGTGTAGCGATGTCCTCATCCAGTTCCATGTTATCCGGCAGGAAGTTGACATCAGCTGGCTCATTCTTTGCCCAGAAGAATGTGATGATACCGATGATCACTGCAAAGATACCAAAGATCAAGAATGCAGTATGGATGCCTTTGGTTGCAAGCAGAACGGAAAAGCCTGCAACGAAAGCGGATGAACTGATCGGTGCACCCATGGTAGCCCATCCGAGCGCGATACCTTTCTTACGCGGGAACCAGTTTGCAATGAATGCCGGACATGCAGCAGTACCGAAACCGGATGCAAAGAAGCAGATCACGCACAGGTCTACGATATAAAGTGTAACGGAAGGTACAAATCCAAGCAGCGCATACAGGATACCTGTGATGATCAGCGCAAAACCGGACATGTTACGCGGTTTTGTCTTGATAACAAGACGGCCGAATACGAAACCGCCCACCAGACCGATCAGGCCGGCCGGTGTTGCTGCGGAAAGCAGGACAGTCGCGTCCCATCCATGTGCTGCTGCAAACGCGTTCGGGATCAGGTTCATGCCATCTGTCGTGATCGCTGCATAAAAGAAGTACAGGATCATTGTGTAGAAGATCATGCTCCAACCCCAGGTGCCGAACCTGTTGTCTGTCAAACTTGTTGATAGTCTTCTGTTTTTTTCCATAACTTTTTTCTCCCCTCACCTTGATGCTTTAAAAAGCATAAAATATATGATTAGTCTACGAAGTCAAAACCATCCCAGACCGGTCTTCCCGTATATTTCTTCGCCTGTTCCTGACCGGACAGCACACGGATCGCGCCTGATGCCATACCTTCGGTCTCAAAGCTGCCTGCATATACATAAACCGGAGCGATCCACTCGCAGCCCTGTTTGATGCGGTCAACGAGCTCCTCATCGAATGCCATACCGCCTGTCAGCAGGATGCCGTCTACTTCGCCGTACATTGCGCCTGACATCATCGCAGTCCATTTGATGATGGTATAGATCATTGCATCGTAGCAGAGCTTTGCGAACTTATCGCCGTTTGCGATCATTTCTTTTACTTTGCGAACGTCATCGGTTCCGAGAAGGTCTACCAGGCCGCCTCTGTTCGAAGCAAGCTCATAGCAGTCTTCAAAGGTATAGCCTTTTTTCAGAAGGTTTGCGACATCATCGACACACAGATCACCGGAGCGGTTCGGGCAGATCGCACCCTGTGCATCACCGGCACGGGAGGTATCGACCATTCTGCCCTTCTTATGTGCGGTAATGCTGATGCCGCCGCCCATGTGCAGGATGACATAATTGCAGTCTTCATATTTCTTTCCGACCACTTCGCTATGATGGATCGCCACCTGCTTCTGGTTCAACGGGTGAGAACGTGCGGTACGATACAGCCCCTTAACACCTGTCATACGTGCTTCATCACACAGCTCATCAACCGGCATCGGGTTTACATAAAATGCCGGGACATTCAGCTCATCTGCGATCTCTTTTGCGATCTGGATGCCCAGGGTCGCCGGATGATGGATCTCTGCCACGTCACGGGTCGCATGATCAAGAACCAGATCATCGATTTCATAGGTTCCGCCCTCACATGCAAACAGACCAACACCGCGGCCTACGACTGCGTCGACCTCAGAGAGGTCCACATTTTTTGCTGCCAGCGCCTCTTTGATCAGGCGGACACGGATCGGCTTCTGATCCGCGAATGTTTCACATGCAGCGAATTCGCTTCTGTCATGATCAACGGTTTCATCAAGCACAACGGTATCGCCTTTTACAAGACCATACTTTGTACTGCTGGAACCCGGATTGATCGTAAGTACCGTAAACTCTTTCATCCTGTAAAACCTCCTATTACATCTGTTATTTTTGATTCAGGAATTGATACACTTTTCTATCCATAATGCTAGCATGCAGAAAGGCGTTTTTGATTGGTCATATCCTTACAAAATATATGTTGGTTTTGTCGGTTTGTGTAGAAAAACGAGTCAGGGGGACGGTTCTTTTGACTCATCAAGTATGAAAATGAGTCGAAAGAACCGTCCCCCTGACTCTTAGAGGTAGGTTATTATGCTAGATGATCATTTTTACTCAGCCATTGCGATCTCTTCCCAGCCTTCCGGCTTGAACGGATAGCGCTCGATCGGAATACGCTCTGTGAAGATAGACGGTTTGCCGTCCTCGCCTTTTTCAAGGATGACCCACTTGAGCCAGTTCTTGTCATCGCGCTCCGGATAATCCAGACGGCTGAAGCATCCGCGGCTCTCTTTTCTGGTCTTGAATACCATGAACATCATCTCCAGCATATCGATCATGGTACGAAGCTCGATTGCTTTTGCAAGATAATGGCCGTTTACCTTCGGCAGGTGGATCATATCTTTGTACTGATCACGGATTTCGTTCAGCTCTGCGATCAGCTCTGTCATGGTCTCTTCTGTCTTATTGAAGCTGTATTCCGGCTTCTTGATCAGACGGGAGATATGGCGGATCACATGATCCGGGCGGAACTCACCTTTGTATTCTGCCGCTTCGAAGATTCTCTTGCGGAAGAATTCAACCTGCTCTTCATCGATCTCGCCAAGTTCGGAATCGTCAATGTATTTTGCCATTGCTTTTGCAGTCATCAGACCGGTCTTGGAAGCAACGCCAAGTCCGTCGCCGTGTACCCAGCTTCCATGTGCGGAACCGGCTGTGGTCATCTGGCCAAGGCCCCACAGATGCGGAACGCTTGTCTTGCCCTCTACATCGATGCGCAGGGAACGGATGCTGACACGATAGGATACGGATACCTCCGGCTTCGGATTGCTCAGATCGATATCCTGATGATTCCGGATAAACTCATCCAGTTCCAGTCTCTGCTTCATTTCGATTCCATGGAAGAAGCCGTCAGCGCCCTCATTGGTCTTTTGCATCTGTGTGAAGTCTGCAACCAGCGGGCCATTACCCATTTCAAGCTCTTTTGCCATACCGCGGATCAGGGTAACATCCAACTCTTCTAAGGAGTGTGAATTATATTTTCTGAAGATGTTCTCTCCCTTGCTGTTACTTACTACCCAGTGAACACCATACAGGAAGTTACCGGTATTTCTGTAAACCAGATCCCACTCAGTCAGATGCTCTACGTTTCTTAACTGTGCGCCTGCCTCATAAGCTGCCATATAACCGGTTGCCGGTGCATAGAACATATCTCTGCAGGATGGATTGAACTCGTTGGTCGCAAGAACTACTTCTTTTGCGCGTACAACAACAAATTCGGTTGTATCCAGGTTGAAACCAACTGCGCCGACTACCTTGCCGTCATTGGTCAGAAGATCTGTAAAGTAGGTACGCTCTAAGATCTGCGCGCCGCCTGCCATAACCTGTTTGCAGAACGGTGTCATAAAATCAATGTCGATCTGAACTGCAGAGATCTTCTTGCCTTCGAACTCATGGTGATGATGCAGGCTTCCGTCCGGCTCATGGGAGAACTTACCGCCCATGCGCTCGAGTTCCTGAATATAGGTGTACTGCTCTTTCTGATATTCCATCGTATATTCCTGGTCGTTCAGGTATGTACCATACGGATTCAGTTCTACCTGTTCTTTCACCATTTCATAGATGTCATCTCCGGCTTCCGGAGACAGCATGCACATACCATGTCCGGCTTTTGTGGTCTGACCGGTATATCCGAAATAACCTTTTTCCATGATCGTGATCTTAACATCCGGCTTAAGCATGTGGAGTTTCTGTGCCATAACTGCACCGCCAAGTCCGCCGCCAACGACCAGAACATCAGTTATATATGTTTTTCTATTGTTTTCCATATCTTTCCCCTCCAGTCTAATCGTTCATTCCAAGCGGATCATACAGCTGATCATAGAATGAAAGCTCTGCCTCTTCTACCTTGATCGCACCTGCCGGGCAGAAGTACATACACTGATAACAGGATACGCACTCTTCCGGATAAGCTGCTGTAGAAAGCTTTTCTACCGGATCCCATTCATACACATCATAGCAGCATGTTCTGATACATTTCATGCATCCCATGCACAGATCCGGATCAACGGTTACATTATTCAAACGACGCGGATCGTCCTGTAAATCACTGATTCTCATATTTGCTCCCTCCTATTTCGCCTGGCTTTTATAGCTGGTGTGCAGTGTTGCATGGGCTTTTTCGCTGCCCGGTTTGCCCAGATAGCTGTCATAAAGCTCGATGATTTCCGGATTCTCATGAGATTTGCGAAGCAGATCGCTCTTATCGAGACGATACAATGTCATCGCACGCTCTGCTCTGAGATCATTTACCATTCTGACACAAGCCTTCTGCTGAGGCTGACCGCCGCCGTTGACACAGCCGCCCGGGCATGCCATAAACTCTACGAAATCATATTCCGCTTCACCGGCGCGCATCTTTTCAAGAAGGTCTTTTGCATTCTTCAGACCGCTGACAATCGCTACACGAAGTGTCAGATCTCCGACTTTATAGGTTGCTTCCTTGATGTCCTTTGTACCACGGACTTCAGTAAACTCGATCTCGCCCTGTGCTTCTCCGTTCAGCCAGTCATTTGCTGTACGTAATGCTGCTTCCATAACACCACCGGTTGCGCCGAAGATCGTACCTGCACCGGAACCAATGCCAAGCGGTGCATCAAATGCTTCGTCTTCCAGACCCGGGAAAGAAATGCCGCAACGTTCGATCATGCGGGCAAGTTCACGGCTGGTCAGTGAGAAGTCAACATCCGGAACACCTGCAGCGCTCTGGTCATCTCTGCCCAGCTCACGTTTCTTAGCCGTACACGGCATCGTGCTGACAACGACGATCTTCTCTGCCGGAATGCCTTCTTTTTCCGCAAGGAACGTCTTCACCATTGCGCCGAACATCTGCTGCGGAGACTTGCAGGAAGATACGTGCGGGAGCATATCGTCATAATAGGTCTCAATGTAATTGATCCATCCCGGACAGCAGGAAGTGAACATCGGAAGGGTTCCACCATTCTGGATACGCTCTACGAGCTCGTTTGCTTCTTCCATGATCGTTAAGTCTGCTGAGAAAACGGTATCAAACACACGGTCAAATCCGATTGCGCGCATCGCTGCTGCAAGCTTGCCTTTTGTGCCGGAGCCGATTGGGTAACCAAACGCCTCGGAGATACTTGCACGTACAGAAGGTGCTGCCTGGATCACAACATATTTATCCGGATCCTTTACCATCTCTAATACAGCATCCACATCATCTCTTTCATGCAGTGCGCCGACCGGGCAAACTGTGATACACTGTCCGCAGCCTACACAACCGCTCTCGATGAGTGTCTCGCCTTTGGAAGGAACGATCTTTGCTGTCAGGCCTTCGCCTTCCATCTTAATCGCGCCGATCCCCTGCAGATTCTCACAAGCTGCTACGCAGCGGCCGCAGCGGATACATTTGTTGTCATCTCTTACGATGATGCCATCTGTCTTAACCGGAACCGACTCAAATGCTTCCTTTGCCGGGTTCTTTGTCATGCGCAGCTTGTGCTGTACATCCTGCAGCTCGCAGTTTCCGGTACGGTTACAGTTTCTGCAGTCTCTGTCATGGTGATCCAGAATGTCCTGCAGGGCCTTTTTCTGCTCAAATCTGACAGCCTCTGAATCTGTAATGACGCTCATGTCCGGCTCGATCCGTGTGGTTGCCGCATTGACAATCCCTTTTCCCTGAACTTCTACAATACAAAGACCACTGTCGTCTTTTTCCTGTACCCCCTTTAAATACTGCAGGGACAGGATTTCCGTATCAAACTGCGTTCTGGCATATTTGTCTTCATAAGCCGCTTCCAGAATCGTAGCTCCATCCCTTGCAGGTACAGGGTTTCCATTGATCATAATCTGCAACATGTTTACCTCCTCCTATGATTCCTTAACCTGTTCCACCTCTGAAAATCATGATGTTCTTTTTCTTGAACATATCGTATCAAAAAGGTATCTTCTATCTATCATGCATTTAAAAAGGAATTACAGGAGTCCTTTTCATCACTGGTGTAGAAAGATGGCAAAACGAAAAACACGCCATACGGATCACTGTCTCGTACGGCGTGCTTTCTGCACATTTTCATTTAAGGATAAGGTTATTACGGTTTGTTTTATCGAATGGTTTCGTATTACAAATTTAAGTGTGCGCCGCCATCGGCCTCGCAGGTAGCCAGTACCCGGAATGACTGTCCTTTGGCGCTGACACCTTTGACATACAGACAATCCTGATCAATGGCGTAATACATCCCTGCTGTCTCACCTTCTGTCATCTCACTGCTGTATTCCACCCAGACGTTTTTCAACGCATGCTCCCTGAGCCAGTGCTCTTCGGGGAGCGCTTCTGTCCAGTCCAGATAATGAGAATTGTTCATATGACCGTTGTAGTCGATCTCATCCGCTTCCACAGTACGGCCGGCAAGGCGCTCATATTCCTCCGGGAACGGAAGATTCATTTTCGGTGGTTTGGGCTCTCCCGGGATCACAACAGGTGTCAGGTCGATCAGCCCTTCCGGATCGCCGGCTGCCGTTCTGGTCTTCTGATCCATGATCAGGAAAAGCGATGCTGTCGTCACAAGCGGTTCTCCGTCATAGGTGTAGAACGCATATTTTCTTGCATGCATCACTGCCTTTTTCTTAGACGGCCAGATCCGCAGCCTCAAGGTTTCACCTTTCTTTGGCAAACGCTCTACCTGCATCTGGGTCCAGGCAATGATCCAGCTCAGGCCTGCTTGATTTAATTGCTCGATCGTCATGCCGGAGCAGGCGTCAAAATGCTCCTCAGTAATGATCTGCATCTGTCTGGCCAGTTCTGCCGGATGCATATAGCCTGCACGATCGACTTCTTTTTCTGTCACCGCTATGATCTTTTCATATACGCCCTCCGGGCATACTGGTGTAAATTCCGGGAACTGTCCCATTTTCTCCACACTTTCTCTTTACAGTCTTTCTCTTACGACTCTGACAAAGTCAGCGATCGTCATCAGATTGCTTGCTTCCTGAATCTCAATCGTAACATCCAGTTCATCTTCGATATCAGAGATCATAACGATCATTTTCATGGATTCATTGGAAAGATCCTCGCGGATATCTGTTGCCAATGTGATCTCCGATGCATCTACTCCATAACCGTCAGCTGCACACTGGATCACTTTCTTTGCAATGTCATCCAGCTCTTCTTCGCCGGCTGCAGCCGCAGGATCGCCTGCACTGCCAGCTGCAGATGCAACTGCTGCGTCAGCGGAAATGGTCTCTTCACCAAGGCGCTCTTTTACGACATTGACAAAGTCAGCGATCGTCATCAGATTACTTGCTTCCTGGATCTCGATCGTAACATTGGTCTCATCTTCGATCGTAGAGATCATAACGATCATCTTCATCGATTCATTAGAAAGATCTTCTCTGATATCTGTCGCAAGACTGATCTCTGATGCATCCACGCCATAAGCGTCTGCCGCCGCGTCAATAACGACCTGTGCGGTTGCATCATTTGCAAGATCTACTGCCGCCGGAGCTGCAGTTTTTGCTGCTGCCGGTGCTGCATCTTCTTTCACCGGCTCTTTGATCTCCGGAATCTTCTTGAACTCGCTCTCACCTTCAAGCTCCCATACCAGTACTTTGGTATCTTCATCCTGAATGATCAGCGGCTTAACTACGACTTCATTCTCACGAACAAACTGATCGAATTCATTGTATTTATCATAGTCTACATGCATCAGACTGGTGCTGACAGGGTCTGCACCCGGCACCTTTACTTCAATCGAGAAATAATCACCATGTGCGTTTTTGAACTCCGGATCACCGAACGCGCCTCTTGTCGGCAGTACTTGACCGATCACGCCGCGCATATTGGTAAGGTCAACCCACTCTGTATCCAGACATCCGCAGGAGTTGCAGCAGAGGTAGGGCGGAAATTCGATGTGTCCGCAGCTGGTGCATTTACGACCAAGAACGGTTCCTTCTTCCAGTGCGTCATAAAATGTTTTTGTGATGGGCTCTAAATCATATTTTGTCATCGTCTTCATTCCTCCTCTCCTATTTCTTCTCCAGCATGATATTTAACAGGTTCTGTGCACCGCCGAATCCACGCAGCATTGCGCGCTTCACTTCGTGTTTTACCTGTGTTGCGGAGTCACCGCGCATCTGGTGCACTGCTTCATACAGATCATGCAGGCCTGATGCGCCTGCCGCATGTCCGTAATGGCAGCGGCCGCCGTTTGTATTTACCGGACGGTCTCCGTCAAACGCGATGCGGTTTTCCTTAACATACTGCCACCCTTCACCTTCCGGAAGGTATTCACAGATTTCTGCCGCCAGAAGCTCAGACTGATTATAGAAGTCATTGGTCAGGAACAGATCCATGTCTTTTCCGGTCAAACCGGTCAGAGCCTTCATCTGCTCATATGCATTCTTTGTTGCGGTCATTTCCAGACGCGGGTTGGAGTTCTCCAGGCAGGAATGGCCTACGCCAAGTACCTCGATCGGATGCTCTGTATATTTGTATGCCATCTCAGTCGGGCAGACGATCACTGCTGCCGCACCGTCACAGCGCTGCTCAAAGTGCGCACCGCGCATATATTTGCCGATCAGCGGATTGAACTTGGAATGCAGATATTCGTATTCTGAATCCATACCTGCTTCTTCCGCCAGCTCTGCATAGGTCTTGTTTGTGATCGTGCTGAGCGGGTTCTGAACCGCTGCACGGCGGCAGTTAATGGAAAGCTGTGTCATGAACGCATCCACATCCTCTGCGCTGATGTTGTTTTCATTAACATAATGATCCAGCCAGGATTCTGAGTTAAACGGAAGCGCGCCTCTTGTAAATAAGGTATAATCTCTCGGCAGCGTGGAGCAAAGCACCTCATGGAACATTGCATCCGTACCGAAGCGGCGCTTGATCAGATTTCTGGTCGGATAAGCGATGGAGTACGGCATCTCGATACAGCCGCTAAGCACCATGTCATACTGACCGGAAGCAACTGCCATGACCGCTGTCTCAAGTGCTACATACCCTGTCGCACATGCCTCACTGTGATGGTAGGATCCTTTTCCTTTCATGCCGATCCAGTTTGCAACATGCATGTTCGGTGTCGCAAAGTTACTGGTCCATCCCGGGCCTGCCTGACCATGAATGTAGAACTCAACATCCTTGCCTGTGATACCTGCGTCTTTCATCGCGTCACGTGCTGCATAAGCAAACAGTTCTGCTTCATTCATTCCATCAACAGACGGATCATCGAGTACGCGGACAAACGGTGTTGCGCCAACGCCGATGATCGATACGCTTCTGCTGTAAGGTTTTAATTTGGGTATATTATCGTTAAAACTCATTGTGCTCCTCCTTCGGATCGTATCCATTTTTCCTTTTCGCTAACATTATAAAACAGGTCTCTTATTCGTATTTGATATTATTCCCTTGAAATTACATCCCCTCATTTCTACACGGATGTAGAAAATAGCGCTCCTGTCATAATGGTAAGATGATATCACACGGAAACGCTTAATAATAATGAAACAACCGCATGGAAGGAAACTGTATGAGACACATCGATCTATTGAACATCAAATTGAATCAGATCCGGATCTTTCTGACTGTAGTGGAGTTTGGCGGGTTTACGGCTGCAGCCGAAAAGCTGAATATGACACAGCCAATGATCAGCAAGACGATCGCGCATCTCGAGCAGGAGCTCGGTCTGTATCTGATCCTTCGCGGGAGCAGGAAGTTTCAGGTGACACCTGCCGGCATGAATCTGTACGAAGAATGGAAGCATCTGATCCAAAGCTTTGAAGACTCTGTTCTCAATGCACATTCCATACAGGAAGGAAAGACAGAAACCTTAAAGATCGGCACCGGCGAATTGGATCCAAAAGACAGTCCTGTCATAAAAAAGATCAGAATCATGAAATCTCTTTTGCCCGGCACGGATGTGTTCGGAGAATGTATGGAATTATCTTCACTGGTTTCATATCTCGCTCAGGATAAGCTGGATCTGATCGTAATATCAAAGCATATGCTTCCCCTGATGGAAGGACTGGAAATCGACTGGAAGACCATCATTCCAAGCAGGCTCTGCATTTATGTACATCAGAGCAATCCTCTGTACGACCGGCAATATCTTGATTTTTCCGATTTGCGTATGGAACGGTTTATTGTTTTTTCTCCCGAAAAGGATAACAGCTATATCGAACTGCTTACAGCACTGTCCAAAGAAGCCGGATTTACGCCATTGATCTCCTGCTATGTGCAGCATGAAAAATCGTTTACGCTGAACCTGGAGCTGGAGAATGGGATCGTTCTGGCTGACAGTTATACCGACCTGGAATCATCAACCGTTAAAAAGTTTCCTCTGGATATCCGCAATGATATCATCGCGGTCTGGAAAAAGGATCGTTTCCGGGATTCGATCGAGGTATTCCTCAATCTGTTTCAAACAGAATAATAAGTTCAGCCATCCATATCTTTTTGGAATGGATGTATCCTGAACATTCATTTTTCAACGGTTTTCTCAACTGCTACACTGATTACAAGAGCTAAGAAACGCGTATCTGACAAAGCAGATTAAAAAGGAGGAAACCATATGACATCTTATGAAAAAGTAGAAAAGGCGATGCAATGCGTACCTTTAAATGATCCGTCTGAGATTCCTATTTTCCCACACATCCTGACATGGGCCGGAACGGTGGCAGATGTGCCGCAGTCAAAGATCATTACAGACTGTGATGCCTGGATCGATGCGATGGGAAAAACCTTTGATGTGATCGGAAACCCCGATCTGTCCATGCCACAGCATCCCAAAACCATTATTTTTTCCATGAGCATGCCGGTGCGCCGTCCGGGCTTTGAGCTTCCGGAGGGAGAACTGTATCAGTTTGTTGAGCAGCCTCAGTTTGAAGCAGATGAATATGAGAAAATGCTTCAGATCGGCTGGGAAAACTGGTATGCCATGTATATGATGCGGATTCAGAATCCACCGATGACAGATCCCAAACAGTATGCTGATTATTGGGCGGAAACAAATGTGGCCGGTGCTAAGATCGCTCAGTTCCTCGCACAAAGAGGCATCGCACCGATCTTCAATATCGCAGATTTCCCGATCTTCGATCTCTTATCCATGATTCGTTCCATGGAGCCGTTCATTTTTGATCTCTATGATGATCCGGGCCCGATCATGGATGTTCTGAATCAATCCCAGCCAATCGAAGACGCGCGCAACATTCAGATCCTCAAATCGATCGGCGGAACAAGGATCGGCCGATATGCGATGCGGTCTTCCGCAACATTCATGTCTCCGGATATGTTTGATGAATTTGTATGGCCAGTATTAAAGGCATCGATCTTAAGATTCTGGGAAGCAGGAATCCGCTGTGTGCTTCACTGTGACGCGGAATGGCTGCCGATTCTGGACCGCTTCCTGGAATTGCCGAAAACAAGCGTCAGCTTTGAGTTTGACGGTGTAACCGACATCGTCAAAGCGTATGAGATCATCGGCGGTTGGCATTCATTAAGAGGAGATGTTCCGGCCACGATGTTTGCTTACGGAACACCGGATGATGTGCGGGAATATTGCGCAAACCTGATCGACAAGATCGGAACAAAAGGCGGCTTTATCCTGGGTTCCGGAT
>JAFUBZ010000009.1 GCA_017459945.1 Eubacterium sp. | reverse complement strand
GCTATGTAAATCGGCTTCGTCTCATGTGGTGTTACCATGGCGAACAAAGCCAGTGTATATGCGGGTTTGAAGTATGTGAGAAGGGATGAAATAACAGCTTATAGGACCTGGAAAAATCATTCCAGTTCAACTCTTTGTCCAGGGTTAGAGTCCCTGAAGGTGTATCTCGAGGAGTCGTGGATTTACATTACGTAGGTTCGCGGCTTTTCTTTTTGTCTAAACGCCCCTGAAGGTGTATCTCGGAATGTCGTGAGTCCGCTATTTAAGCGGGTTTGCGGCATTTTATTTTTCTGAATCGACTGCTTTTCGCTGTGTTTCGGGGTTTGCATGCAGTGCACGGCAGCCCTTCATCATATAAAGGAGGAGGTCAGTATGTCCCATTGACAAACAGGGTGATTTTGAGTGGACTATGGTCACAGGTGCGAAACTCAAAAATAATTTAAATTTCGGAAGTGAGACAATGAACTATATCGAAAGACCAGAATATATGCAGAGACTCCTCGATCTTATGAGAACACCGGATATCAAGATCATTACCGGGGTGAGGCGAAGCGGAAAGTCTGAACTGATGAAGGCATATATCCGGAGGATCTCAGAAAGAAGTGGATTTCATAGCGGTCCGTGGAGATGAAAAAATATATATCCAGGTCAGTGACGACATTACCCGTCAGGAGACCTATGACTATGAAGGAATCAAGATATACAATCTGGCAGATTGGCTTCTCGATAAGAATTAAGCCAATTCTCAGACATTAATGATATCGGAATATATGTTTTCAAACAGCTATGAATATGCAAGAGAGGCTGTTTGAATACTTTGAAGGGGTAAACAGGTAATATACAGTGATTGCAAAGTCTTTTTCCGGAGCTATTGATTCATATAAAAAGACGAATTACAATATAATCAGTTGCAAAAGAGATGGAACAGGAGGTTTGCCATGTTAAAGAAAAAGGACACCATCAAGCCGGTTATCATTGAAAGCATGAAGGGCGGAAAAAAATACGTTCAGAAATACTCATCGATCGGAGACGGTGATTTCACTGAAAATGCGGAAGTCGTTTCCAGACTGGTGCTGATCCCGGGCGCGTCGATCGGCTATCATGAACATGTCGGCAATGAAGAGGTGATCACGGTGCTTTCCGGAACCGGACATCTGACAGATGACGGAGAGGAATTTGATCTGCAGGCGGGAGATGTGACGATCTGCAGAGAGCATCATCATCACGGAATTGAAAATACATCAGAATCAGAAGAACTGGTTTTGATGGCGGTTGTGATCAAAAAATAGTGGAGTAGGACATTCCTGTTTTGACGTTTTGTCATACGATCATATTGCGCAGAAAAGAAGTACAATTCGAATAAAAATGGTTTTGGTCTTTACTCGGGTATCATGGAGGAGACCTATGAGTAAGATATATGGCTATGTTCGGGTCAGCAGCAGAGATCAGAATGAGGACAGGCAGCTGATCGCGATGCATGAGAATGGCATTTCTCAAGACAATATTTTTATCGACAAGCAATCAGGAAAGGATTTTAACCGACCCTCCTACAAGAAGATGCTCCGCATGCTTCGAAAGGGAGATCTGCTTTATATCAAAAGCATTGACAGACTTGGAAGAAGCTATGATGACATTCTGGAGCAGTGGCGGGTTTTAACAAAAAAGAAGAAAGTGGATATCTGCGTGATTGATATGCCGCTTTTGGATACGCGAAACGGAAAAGACCTGATGGGCGCATTACTGGGGGATGTGGTCCTTCAGGTCTTGTCTTTTGTGGCGGAAAATGAACGAAAGATGATACGGATGCGGCAGGCCGAAGGCATTCAGGCAGCAAAGGCACGTGGTATAAGGTTCGGGCGACCGGAGCATCCGCTGCCGAAAAACTTTGATGAGGTGTACCGGCGCTGGACGGATGGACAGATCAGCGGCATCAAGGCGGCTGCCGAGCTGGGCATGGCGCCGTCGACATTCCGGTATAAAGTGAAACATCTGAACAGATAGGTGCCAGGCACTTGGCCCCCTATTGCTATTTGGGGGTGGATTGCGGTAAGATAGGAGTAGCGCAAATAATGGAAGGAAGTCTGATTTTGACAGCTTATGCAAGCAGATTTTAGGAAGGAGACGGCCATGAAAGTAGCAGTAATTGAACCATTGGGAATCCCGCAGGAAACAGCACTTGCGATCGCAAAGGAGAAGCTCGGCGACCGTGCGGAGATCGTTTATTATGACTCGGTGACGAAGGACCCGGCGGAGCAGATCGCGCGTGGCAAGGATGCGGATGTTGTCATTGATACGAATATTCCGCTCAGTGATGAAGCAATCCGCGGATTTGAGAAATGCAAATTGCTGGATATCGCGTTTACTGGCGTGGATCATGTGGCGATGGATACCTGCAAGGAGCTTGGGATCATGGTGAATAACTGTGCGGGTTATTCGACGGCATGTGTTTCGGATCTCGTGTTCGGTATGCTGATCTCTCTGATGCGCAATATTGCGGCATGCGATACAGCAACCAGAAACGGCGGGACGCTTGCGGGCCTGATCGGCAATGAGCTGGAAGGAAAACGGTTTGGCGTGATCGGTACAGGCGCGATCGGTACACGTGTAGCAAAGATCGCGGATGCGTTCGGATGTGAAGTGGTTGCTTACAGCCGTACCGTAAAAGACATTCCTTATATCAAATATATGGACCTCGATGAAGTGATGAAAACGTCTGATATCATTTCTCTGCATATGCCAAACAATGCAGAGACAAAGGGCATGATCAGTGCGGAGAAGATCGCGCTGATGAAGAAAAATGCGATCCTTGTCAATCTGGCGCGCGGCCCGGTGCTTGACAGCCAGGCATTGGCGGATGCATTAAACGAAGAGCGGATCGCAGGCGCTTGCATTGACGTTTTTGAAATGGAACCGCCGATCCCGGGAGATCATCCGCTTCTGAACTCCAAAAATACGCTGGTGACACCGCATGTGGCATTTGCGTCAAAAGAGGCGATGATCAAGCGCGCGCATATTGTGTTTGAAAATGTGGCTGCGTTTATGGACGGGAAACCGCAGAACGTGATGAATTAAGCTGTGGAAGAGTACAAGCAGATCGGAAAACAGAAACTGCGGATGGGTTATACAACAGGCTCCTGCGCGGCGGCAGCGGCAAAGGCTGCCGCGCAGATGCTTTTTTTGGGTGCGCCCATTGAGCGGGTCAGTCTGATGACACCGAAAGGGATTTTACTGGATCTGGCAGTGGAGGACATTCGGTTTGACGGGAATACGCAGGTTTCCTGCGCGATCCGCAAGGACTCCGGGGACGATCCGGATGTGACAAATGGCGTGCTGGTGTATGCGGAGGTGTCAATCCGAAAGGAACCGAATGCCGGGGAGAATGTGTCAAATGCCGCGTGCGATGGAACGGTCGGATGCGGAGCAGAGCCCTTAGCAAATGAAAAAATCCGTATCGACGGCGGCATCGGTATCGGCCGTGTGACGAAAAAGGGCTTAGAGCAGCCGGTCGGCAATGCCGCGATCAATCGTGTGCCGCGGCAGATGATCCGCGAGGCGGTCGAGGAGATCTGTGAGGAGCAGGAGTTTGACGGGGGCCTGGATGTGATCATTTCCATCCCGGCAGGCGTCGAGCTTGCGAAAAAAACGTTTAATCCGAATCTGGGGATCGAGGGCGGCATTTCGGTCCTGGGAACCAGCGGAATCGTGGAGCCGATGAGTGAAGCCGCTTTAAAGGAAAGCATTCGTGTAGAGCTGAAAATGCTGGTGGAAAATTTCGGGAAAAACCTGATCTTTTCTCCCGGAAATTACGGGACGCATTACGTGAAGGACCGCTGGCCGGCGTTTGCGGAGGGAGAGATCCCGCTGTTAAAATTCAGCAATTATGTCGGCGATGTGCTGCAGTTTGCGCTGGAATCCGAGCTGGAATCCATACTTTTTGTTGCGCATATCGGGAAATTCGTCAAGGTTGCTGCAGGCATCATGAACACCCATTCCAAAGAGGCGGATGCAAGAGTCGAGATCATGGCTTCGGCAGCGCTTCGCGCAGGCGCGTCGGCAGAGGTGGCAAGGCGGATCTTAGACTGCACGACGACCGATGCAGCCATCGATGTGCTGTTGGCGGAAGATGTGGCTTTGTGCCGCATATCGGATGCATCTGCTGCACTGCATGCATCAGGACAGCTTGTTGCAGAGGATGTTTTGCGATCGGATCCGAACTGCCTTACAGCGCAGACCATGCAGATTCTTCTGGAAAAGGTACTTTATCATCTGAACAGGAAAGTGGGAGATGACATCGAAGTGGGACTGGTGCTGTTTTCGAATGCGCACGGGACACTGGCTGAGTCTGAAAATGCAGGGGCATTGCTGGAGAAGATCACACGATGAAGGTATATGCGATTTGTTTTACACCGGGCGGTGAAGAAACGCTTGGAAAAATATTAGATGGTTTTGCGCGATGGGGGCAGCAGGATGCTTCGTGTGATTACAACGCTTCGCCAAAGGGAATCTGCGTTTGCGCCTATGCGCTGGGAAGCTATCGAACCCAGGCGGTTGCCGGAGCGAGCTTTGCTGATATGTCCGATGCTGATAATGTGCAGGCAGAACTGTGTGAAAAACGACAGGATGCGGATGAGCGCATCAAAACCGTTCAGGGCAGGCTGTCTGAGTGGATGGCAGAGACCGTGCAGGATGCGGACGCGTTTGTGTTTGTCGGTGCGGCGGGGATCGCGATTCGCGCGATCGCACCATATGTTGCGGACAAGACAAAGGATCCGGCATTGGTCGTGGTGGATGAAAAAGGGCAGTTTGTAATCCCGCTTTTATCGGGGCACATCGGCGGCGCAAACGAGCTTGCCACGCGCATCGCGACTGAGCTTGGTGCACAGCCTGTTTTGACGACGGCGACGGATGTTCGCGGCCTGTTTGCGGTAGATGTTTTTGCGAAAAAGAATGATCTTTGGATCAGTGATATGAAGCAGGCAAAGCTGATCTCGGCGCGGCTTGTTAGAGGAGAAAAGGTCGGTTTTTACAGTGACTTGCCTCTGGAGGGAGAGCTGCCGGCGGAGTTGGAGAAAGCGGCAGGTCCTGAGAGCACTGTGCCGACTGAGGCGGCAGAAGTGACTGCAGAGGCGTCTGTGGAATCGGGAAGGATGGACTCGCCTAATGGAAATGCGTTTCCCTGCGGGATCGTGATTTCCGCATATGAGAAACAGGTGTTTGAAGACCAGCTGCTTTTGGTTCCTTCCTGCCTGACAGTCGGAATCGGCTGTAAAAGAGGGACGCCGAAAGAAAAGATTTTAAAAGCCGTGCAGGAAGTATTTGCGCAGGCGGGATTGTCTTTTAAGGCAATCTGCCGTATTGCATCGATCGACTTAAAAAAAGATGAAGCAGGTCTGATCGGGACGGCGCAGGAATTCGATGTTCCGTTTGAAACATTTCCTGCAGAGGAATTGGCGGCGGTAGAAGGCGACTTCAGTGAATCCTCTTTTGTAAAGGGCGTGACCGGCGTTGATAATGTCTGTGAGCGGGCGGCAGTGCTGGCATCCGGCGGGGCTTCGATTACAACGGAGGAAGCCCTTTCTGCACGGGGAACAAAGTTGCTTGTTCGTAAAGAGGCAAAGGATGGCGTGACCGTAGCCGTGGCTATAAAAACAAAAAATATCACGATAGCGTGATATTCCTAAAAAGTATAATAGGAGCGCAAGGAATGATGACAGATGTTTTTCTGTTTGCAGGGACAATTGAAGGAAAAGAGCTGGCGGAGGCGCTTTGCGGAGCAGGCACATCGGTGCATGCGTTTACCGCAACTGAATATGGCGGGGAGCTTTTGAATGCGAATAACACCGGGGCAGATGAAAGCGCTGAGGCAGATGTGACGCAGGATCAAACAGCGGCAGATGTGGTGCAGGATCAGACGACAGCGGATCAGACGGGGCGTCTTTGTGTGACCAGTGAACGCCTGGATGAGGAACAGATGCTTGCTTTGATGCAGGAGGAAAAGCCAGGGCTTGTGATCGATGCGACGCATCCTTATGCAGTGGTGGTGTCCGATAATATCCGGCGGGCAACACAGGAGGCAGGCATTGCTCTGATCCGGCTGCAGAGAAGGGAGAGTCTGCAGCAGATGGCTGGGACGGCTGTGCGTAGTGAGAATATCGTGCACGTGGCATCCGCTGAGGCAGCAGCCGATTTTCTGGCGCAGACCCAAGGAAATGTGCTCCTGACCTGCGGCAGCAAAGAACTGCCTGCGTTTACGAAGCTGGAAGGGTACGAAGAGCGCTTATATGCCCGTGTACTGTCGACGGAAAATGTGGTGTGCGAATGTGCAGAGCTTGGCTTTACCGGAAAACACCTGATCGCGATGCAGGGACCGTTTTCGCTGGAAATGAACCGTGCGCTGATCAGACATATCGATGCCGCGTGGCTTGTGACGAAAGAGTCCGGTGTGCAGGGCGGTTTTCCGGAAAAGGCACAGGCAGCGGCCGAAGAGGGGATTGGTCTGATCATCATTGACCGACCGGGAAGTGCGGCGTCGATCGACGCAGGACAGGATGGTGCACTTTTAAAAAATATCACGCCAGCGGGATATTTTGAAAAATATATGGTCTGTGATACAGTTGCATCCTGTCTGCGGGAAGTCTATCAGTTTTTCGGGATTACACCGAAAAAGAAGTTTACACTTCTTGGCATCGGACCGGGCAGTGCAGGCGGTCTGACGCTAGAAGGAAAGCAGGCTTTGGAAGAAGCGGATGTTGTGTTCGGCGCGACACGGATGCTGGAGATTTTAGATAAGGTCGGATTGAAAAAACCGACTTTTAAATCCTGGAAGCCGGAGGAAATGAAGCAGTTTGCGGATGAAAATCCGCAGTATCAGAATGTCGTTGTGGCGCTTTCCGGGGACACCGGGTTTTACAGTGGCGCGGCAAAACTTCTGGAAGTCTGGAAGGACGAAGAGGTACGTGTATTGCCGGGGCTCTCGACACTGCAGGTGCTCTGCGCCAAGGCAAAGACAGACTGGCAGCATGTGTACTGTATCAGCAGACATGGCCGGGCGGGAAATCTGCTTTCGGCTTTGCGGACGCAGGAAGCACTTTTCCTGTTGCCGGGAGAGACGCTGCCGGAGCTTTGTGAAAAGCTGATCGGCGGCGGATATGACAGAGTGACACTGGCGGTCGGCAGTAAGCTTTCTTATGCGGATGAAACAGTGCTGATCGGCACGCCGGATGAACTGAAAAATGAAACGGTTGATGCGCCGTATGCGGTTCTGATCAAAAATCCTGCGGGACAGAATGCGGTTGTGACACCGGGGATCCCGGACGCAGACTTTCTGCGTGTGATGGCCGGGACGAAACAGGCAGAAGCCAAAGTGGAGCAGGTCGGGGCAGACCGGACAAATTCCGGGGCGGAGCAGTCAGACACCGTCCGGAAGCCGGACAAGCCCAAGCGTACGGTGCCGATGACGAAAGAGGAGGTCCGCACAGTTTCGCTTGCAAAGCTGCGCCTGAGCAAAAATGCAGTTGTCTATGACATTGGCGCGGGAACGGGTTCGGTATCTGTCGAAGCGGCGCGGATGGCTTATGCCGGTACGGTTTATGCGATCGAGCAGAACCCGGCGGCAGTGGCGCTTTTGCATGAAAACAGGAAAAGATTTGCACTTGATAATATGGAGATCATAGAAGGTCTGGCACCGGAGGCGATAGAGGATCTTCCTGCTCCGACGCATGCTTTTATCGGCGGCAGCAAGGGGAATCTCAAATCCATCGTGGATCTGCTGCTTTCGAAAAATCCGGATGTGCGCATTGTGATCAACACGGTGACGGTTGAGACGGAGATGGAAGCGCGCCAGGTGTTGGAGGCGATGGAAGAAAGCGCTTCGAAAGAAGTGCAGTCTGCAGCAGATACGCAAACAGAAGCAGATATGAAATCCGCAAAAGCGGCCGGAACCGGTTTTCAGTCTGAAGTGATCCGTCTTTCTGTGACCAGAGAAGAACGGGTCGGCAGGTATCATATGCAGCGCGCGGAAAACCCGATCGCGATCATTTCGTTTGGAGGAGCGTATGAGTAACATTCCACGCATTTTACTCGCGGCGCCGGCTTCGGGCAGCGGCAAGACCGTGATTACGTGTGCGCTTTTAAGGGCGTTTCAAAAAGAGGGGCTGAAACTGGCATCATTTAAGTGTGGGCCGGATTATATCGATCCGCTGTTTCATGAGCAGGTTTTTGAAATCGAGACACGGAATCTGGATCCGTTTTTCTCGGATGAAAATGAGCTGCGCGGAATTCTGAAAAAAGGATCTTCAGGCAAAGACCTTTCGATCATCGAAGGCGTGATGGGATACTATGACGGGCTCGGTGGCGTGTCGACGGAAGGGTCGGCTTATGATGTCGCAACAAAGATAAAAGCGCCGGTGATCCTGATCATTAATGCAAAAGGTGCAAGCGTTTCGCTTGCGGCTCAGATCCGGGGATTTTTGGAGTTCCGTAAGGACCACGGAATCTGCGGTGTGATCTTAAACAGAGTGACAAAAGGAATGTTTCCTCTTTTGAAAACATTTCTGGAAAGCGAGCTGGGCATTCAGGTGTTCGGCTATTTTCCGGTGATGGAGGAAGCACAGTTTGAAAGCAGGCATCTGGGGCTGCTTTTGCCGGATGAGGTGCAGGACATCAGTGCCAGACTGGATGCGCTTGCAGATGTATGTCGGGAAACGGTGGACCTGGAAGCGATCCAGAAGGTGGCGGAGGGAGCAGAGATACTGGCTGTACCGAAAGCCGCAGAGATGGCGAACTTGCCGGAGAAAGTGTCAGAAGCAGAAGGAATTTTGCCGATGCAGGGAATGTCGGGAAAGCCCCGCGTCCGCATCGCAGTAGCCAGAGATGAAGCGTTCTGCTTTTATTATCATGAAAATCTGGATCTTCTGGAAGCGCTTGGCGCAGAAATAGTGAAGTTTTCGCCGCTGCATGATACTTTTTTGCCGGAAGGCATACAAGGGATTCTGCTGGGCGGTGGATATCCGGAGCTGTATGCGAAACAGCTGTCTGAGAATGTGTCCATGAGAATGGCAATCCGAAATGCGATTGCAGGTGGAATGCCGACATTGGCAGAGTGCGGTGGGTTCATGTATCTGATGCAGCAGATGGAAGACATGGAAGGAAACTCTTATGAAATGTGTGGTGCGCTGCCCGGAAAGGCATGGCGGACGACGCGTTTACAGCGGTTTGGCTATATCACGTTGACCGCGCAGGAGGCGTCCATGGCAGGTCCTGCGGGGACGCAGATCCGTGCGCATGAATTCCACTATTTTGATACCGACTTAAACGGCGACGTTTTTCAGGCAAAAAAGCCGACCGGCAAGCGGGAGTGGGACTGCATGATCGCGACGGAGACGATGCTGGCAGGCTTTCCGCATCTGTATTATCCGTCCAATCCGGAGGTGGCAGAGCGTTTCCTGGATCGAGCTGTGCAGTTCGGCGAACAGGGATAAACGGACAGAACTGTTTTTATCAGCTTGGCGGAAAAACAATGGCAGAAATTATGGCAGAAGGGATATGACAACATGATCATTCTTGTGATTGGCGGCAGCGCCAGCGGGAAATCAGAATATGCGGAGAGCCGTATGATGGACTGGGAGAACCGCGTGTATTTTGCGACGATGCTTCCCTACGGCAGGGAGAGTGAGCGCACGATCTTACGGCATCGGCTGCTGCGAAAGGGGAAGGGGTTTCAAACGATTGAATGCGGTGCAGGACTGACACAGATCGAGATCGACCCGGAGCAGGCGATTTTGCTCGAGGACCTTCCCAATCTTGTGGCGAACGAGCTTTATGCAGAAGAGAACGGTCTTACGGATGGCTGGTCAGATGATCTGGACAATCCGGATCTTTGGGTCGATGAGAGTGTGCTGGAAATGCAGACCGTGGATACGGTGGAAGAACCGCCGGAGGAGCGGATCGAAGCAGATTTGAAGCACCTGATGCAGGCGAAGCATCTGGTAATCGTGACCGGGGATATCTTTGCGGATGGTATCGATTATGATGCGGAGACAGAAAAGTATCGGAAGCTGCTTGCAAGGACGAATCAGTGGGTTGCGAGATATGCGGATGAGGTGTATGAGGTGATCCACGGGATCCCGGTGAAGAGAAAATAATCTTTCCTGTAAAAGCGGAGAAGCGTATGCTTGGCCCGGGAACAATTATGAGATCGGAGAACGTAACGATTTATGTCAGATATGACTCAAAAAAAAGAACAAAATAAAAACCGCTTCGGCAACAGTTTCCGGATTGCGTTTTTGATGTATTCAAGGATCCCGATGCCGCAGGCAGACTGGGATGCGGCAAACATGCGCTATGTGATGTGCTTTTTCCCGCTGGTCGGTGCAGCGATCGGTGCAGTGGTGTTTGGCATCAGCAAGCTGTGCGCATGGCTTTCGGTGCCTTCGCTTTTGACGGCAATCGTACTGATTCTTTTGCCGATCCTGATCAGCGGCGGCATTCATCTGGACGGGTTTATGGACGTCTGCGACGCGGTCGGATCCAGGCAGGAGCCGGCGCGAAAGCTGGAGATCATGAAGGATTCGCATGTCGGGTCTTTTGCAGTACTCGGACTGGTGGTGCTGCTTTTGCTCAATCTTGGCGCATGGTACCAGATTTCGACGGAGTGTCTGCAGGTTCTTGGGATCGGATTCGTCTTATCCCGTGCAATGTCAGGGTATCTTGTTGTCCGTGAAAAGGCGGCAAGAAAGGACGGTCTGAACGCGATGTTTTCCGGGGCGGCCGAGAAGAACCGGACCAAGCTTGCCCTGTGTCTTTATATGGCAGTCTGCGTGGTCTTCATGCTGATCGCAAATCTTCCTGCGGGAATCGCGACATGCGTCGTGGCATTTGTATGCCTGTTCGCCATCCCGCAGATGGCAAAGCGCCAGTTTGGCGGCTGGACAGGCGATGTGGCAGGATATTTTCTGCAGGTCTGTGAGGTCGCGATGGCGATCGCGGCGGTCGTGGTGTGGAATGTCGCGGCTTGAATGCCATGTCGAGCATTCTGGATGTGCAGTTGACAGATAAAATGAAGGAAAATGCTCGATTTATCTGCCTAGGTAAGCATGGTGAGGAGCCAAGAGACAGATTATTGATAGAACAAAGGATCGAGGGGACTGGAGGAGCAATATGATTTTAATTACAGGCGGTGCCTGGCAGGGCAAGCGTGAATATGCATATGGGTTGATGGATACGGACAGCGATAAGAAGCTGATTATCCAGGGAGACCGCTGCAGCGCAGAGGATATGAAGCGAGTGCAGATCGTGGATCAGCTGCATCTTTGGATCAGACGGAAAATGGAAGAGCTGTTGCCGACGCCAGGCGTACAGAGAGATGCAGCTGGAATAGCTGTAGATTCTGATGGCGGCTGGGATGAGCGTGTGTTTGACCAGCAGGAAATGCTTTTGACGCAGGAAAAGATCTGGCAGGAGCTGATGGAGGTCGTCTCGGAAAATCCGGATGTGATCTTTATCGTCAATGAGCTTGGTTGTGGTGTGATCCCGATGGATGTGCACGATAGAAGATATCGTGAGCTGGTTGGGCGCACTTGCTGTGATCTGGCGAAGGAAGCGAAGGAGGTACACCGGGTAGTTTGTGGTGTCGGAGAGGTGTTGAAAAAAAGGGCAGCTAGCGTGCCTGGCGAAAATGTCGCAGCTGGAAGTGAGCCGGAAAAGCCAGTAGATGATACGCAGCAGGCGGAAATAGATGGCGGACAGCAGACAGAACCGGATTCGCTGGGAGATAATGAAAAACAGTTACAGGCAGAATCAGATGTCGCATCGGAGGAGAAATAGGCGATGGCAGCAGTTGTTGTGATCTGGATCGGATTCCTGTTGGATCTGATCCTGGGGGATCCGCCAAAACTATATCATCCGGTGCGTTGGATCGGAAAAGAGATCAGCTTTCTGGAAAAGCGGCTGTTAAAGAGACCGACGGTGTCAGATGCTGAACTACAGACCGGAGAGCAAGCTAAAGCAAGAAAACACCGTGAACGGCGAGGCGGCGCGGTCATGGCGGTGATCGTGATCGTAACGGCATTTGTGGTATCGGGCCTGATCCTGTGGATCTGCTACCGCGTGCATCCGATCCTGGGCGTCGCAGTGGAAGGCTGGCTTTGTTACCGGATGCTGGCTGCCAGATGTCTTCGGGATGAGAGCATGCCGGTGTACCGGGCGTTAAAGAAGCACGATCTTTCGGCAGCAAGGACGGCTGTCTCACGCATTGTCGGGCGCGATACAGAAACACTGGACGAAGAAGGGGTCGCGAAGGCGACGGTTGAGACCATTGCGGAAAATGCTTCCGACGGAGCCGTCGCACCGCTGTTTTACATGATGCTCTTCGGCGCGGTCGGCGGCTTTGTCTATAAGGCCGTGAACACGATGGATTCGATGGTTGGATATAAAAATGATAAGTATCAGTATTTTGGTACCGCAGCCGCAAGGATCGATGATGTGCTGAATTTCATCCCGTCGAGGATCTGCGCGGTTCTGATCATTTTGTGCAGCTGGGGCAGAAGATTTGACAGGAAGCTTTCGGCAAAGGTCTGGAAGCGGGACAGAAGGAAGCACAAAAGTCCGAATTCCGCGCAGAGCGAAGCGGCAATGGCAGGCGCGCTAGGTGTAGAGCTTGCGGGAGACGCAAGCTATTTCGGAAAGATCGTGAAAAAGGATACGATCGGCGATCGGACTCGTGCGATCGAGCCGGAGGATATCATCCGGGCGAACCGCATGCTGTACCGGGTTGTGTGGGTGATGATGATCCTGTTTACGGTGTTGAAAGGTGTGCTGGGATTCGTGCTGTAATCTGAGACAGAAAGATACAGCCGGTTTGGAACAGGGGATAAGGTTTGAGAAAGGAATGAGGTAGTATGAACATTCTGGAATTGCTGGAAAAAAGAATGATCTGTGCAGACGGCGGATTCGGAACCGCGCTGATCAAACACGGTATGGGGCCGGGAGAACTATCGGAGCGCTGGAACGTCGCGCATCCGGAAGACGTGATTGAGATCCATCAGTCGTTCCTGGATGCAGGAGCGGATATTATTCTTGCAAATACATTTGGCGCGAATGTTTATCATTATGATGATGAAGCAGAAATGGAGCAGGTGATCCGCGCGGGTGTCGCAAACGCAAAAAAGGCAGTGGAATTATCCGGAAAGGACGCATTTGTTGCGCTGGACATCGGCTCAACCGGAAAGCTCCTTCCGCCGATGGGAATGCTTCCGTTTGATGAGGCAGTGGAGTCATTTGCAAAGATGGTTCGGATCGGTGCGGATGCAGGAGCGGACCTGATCTGGATCGAAACGATGAATGATATCTATGAACTGAAAGCGGCGGTCGTAGCAGCGAGAGAAAACTGTGATCTGCCGGTGTTTGCGACAGCAGTTTATGACGCCGGTGCCAGGATGATGTCGGGCGCATCACCGGAGTGCGTCGTTGCGATGCTGGAAGGTCTTGGCGTAAGCGCGCTGGGATTAAACTGTGGCGTCGGACCGGAAGCGGCAAAAGCATCTGTAGAGATCCTTTCACAATATGCGTCGGTGCCGCTGATCGTGAAACCGAATGCAGGACTGCCGCATATGGTTGACGGCATGACGGTCTATGATGTGACGGCTGAAGATTTTGCAAAGGAAATGGAAGAAATCTTAAAGATTCCGGGGGTCGGTGTGATCGGCGGATGCTGTGGAACGACACCGGATCATATCCGTGCCGCATGGGATGTGGCAAAAGATAAAATGGACGGATCGGATGCGGTGTCAGCATGTCAGCCAAAAGATAGGGCACTTGTCGCATCCAGTCAGATGTACCTTGATGTAACGGACGGTGATTTTGATCTGGGTACGTCGATCGACGCCACACAGGATGAAGATCTGTTGGCGGATCTGCAGGATGGATTTGTGGACAGCGTCATGGATCTGGCAGACGACGATGCGGATGACGGCGCAGAGATCCTGAACATAAAGCTTGCGGCAGAGGATGTGGATGAACCGCAGATGATGAAGCAGGCGATCATTGAGCTGCAGAACCTGAATATGCTTCCGCTTTCAATCCAGAGTACAGATCCGGATGCAGTACGGGAAGCACTTCGTGTTGTGAACGGAAAGGCGATGGTGAACCTGACAGATGCAGATGCAGAGCAGATAAAGAGTATCCTGCCGGTTGTCAAAAAATACGGTGCGGTCGTCTGTGTGCCGGAAGCATTGAAAGAAGCAGTACTTGATCTGGCAGATGAGGCCGGTGTTTTACGCAGGGAGCTGATTTTTCAATAAGGATCAGAAAAAATGAAGCAGATCGACCTTTTTAACATCAAATTGAATCACATCAGGATTTTTCTCCTGGCGGTAGAAACCGGCAGTTTTTCCAAAACTGCGGCGGAGCTGCATGTGACGCAGCCGATGGTGACAAAAACAATACAGACCCTGGAAAAGGAATTGGATCTGATCCTGTTTTTAAGGGATAAGGGGAAGCTGCAGCTGACGCCTGCCGGACGTGAGCTCTACGTGCAGTGGTCGAATCTTTTGCAGTATTTTGAAAATTCGATCGAGGATGCCAGTGTACAGCAGGAAGGTGTTATGAGCCGGTTTGTGATCGGCGTCGGATATCTGATGCCGTCGGATCATCTGGAGCGTCTGAGAGAGGCATATCATTCATTGCCTGAAAATATCAAGGTGCACTTTGAAAGTCGCCCGCAAAGTACGGCATGGGATCGTCTGCGGGACGGGGAAGTGGACATCGTTCTGGTGTCCGGGCACATTCTGCCGGATGAAAAGCCTGCGGACATCGACTGGTGCATCGTGCAGGAATCGGATCTGGCGGTGTTTATCCCAAAGGAAAATCCGCTGAGTAAAAAAAAGAATCTCACATTTGCCGATCTTCGGGAAGAGGAGTTCATCGTGTTCTCTGCCGATACGGACAGCAGATATATGCAGCTTTTGAATCAGCTGGCATCGGAAGCCGGGTTTACACCGCGCATTTCCTGCTATGTGCCGGATGAGTCTTCGTTTGCCATTAATCTATGGATGAACAATGGAATCGTGCTGGCAGATCAGAGCATGCTGATGGATGAAACAAGCATCAAATGTTTTCCGTTGGAGGGCAGAGGAAATCATCTTTGTCTGGTATGGCGGATTCCAAAGGATGCACAGCGAAAAAAAGAATTACAAAAGGTGACGGATGCGATCATCGCGTCATTTCACTGACCTATTCCAAAACGTTATAGGTAAATAAAGAAGGTTCATTTTTCAGAAAATGGACCTTCTTTTATAATGTTCTCAAGAGCAATCATGTGCATCAACACAATTATAATGCGTAACCGATTCAGAGATCATACAGGAGGAAAAGGTATGAATTCAATGGAAAGATATCAGAAAATGTTGAGCATGACACCGTACGCAGACCGTTCAGAGATGCCGGTATTTCCGATGATGCTTGTGCCGTATGCTGCATTTGCAGGCATGACACAGGCAGAGACGATCGAAGATCCGATGAAGTGGCTCAAGGCAATGGAGATTACGTTTGAAAAGATCGGAAAACCGGATATCGTTATGCCGATGTGTCCGAGAGATACGATTTTTGTTATGGGTCTTCCGGCAAGGGTTCCGGGCATTGATCTGGGAGAAAACGAGCTGTATCAGTTTGTTGAGAAGCCGTTCTTCGATGATCCTTCCGAGTATCAGAAGATGCTGCAGATGGGTTGGCAGGCTTGGCAGGGTATGTATATGTGCCAGATCCAGAATCCGCCGCTGACAAGCCCGGATCAGCTGATGGCACGCTACGGCCTGATGGGTCAGACACTGGGCATGACGATGGGACATATCTATGGCATGGGCATTGAGCCGGACTTCCATTCCGCAACAGCACCGATCTTTGACACGCTTTCCATGGCTCGTTCGATGGAAGAGTTTATCTATGACCTGTATGATGATCCGGGCCCGATCATGGACGTCATCAATAAGTTCCAGGCAGAAGCAGATATGCAGACGATCGGCATGCTGAAGGCTAACCATGGCACACGTGTCGGCTGCTTCGCGATGCGTTCCTGCGCGACCTTCCTGTCGCCGGATATGTTCGAAGAGTACGCTTGGCCGGCATTGAAAGGTATGATCGAGCGTTTCCATGAGGCCGGCATTATGATGGTTCTGCATGCAGACGCTGACTGGACACCGATGTTAGAGTACTTCCTGCAGGTTCCGAAGGGAAGCGTGCATCTTGAGCTTGACGGTATGACCGATATGGAAAAAGCATATGATATCCTCGGCGGATGGCAGACGATCCGCGGTGATGTTCCGGCAACGATGCTGGCTTATGGTACGGTAGATGAAGTACATGAATACTGCGAGAAACTGATCAAGATGGGCATGAAGGGCGGATTCGTTCTGGGGTCCGGCTGTGAAGTGCCGATGAATGCGAAGATTGAAAATGTAAAAGCGATCATCGATTCCGTAAGATCATAAAATGTGTATATAGAATGATTCTTTTCATTCAAAACAGGGCTGCGTGGCGGCCCTGTTTTATTATATATGCTTTGAAATATGTATTGAATTTGGTATACTTTTAACGAATACAATAGATGACTGACAGGGAGGTGATTTGTGTGAAATTGGATTTGAAAGGATTGAAACTCGTTTGGATCGGTATGCTGCTAAGCATCATCGGTTCAATCTGCAACGGGTCCGGCAGCAGAAATGCTGTGTCTAATCTGACAGACATAACGACTTCCGCAAGTGCGGCTTCTGCCGGCGCGAGTGTCCTGGGGACGGTCGGCGGAATATTAGGAATTGTTGCCTTTATTCTGGTGATCGTCGGGCTGTCCCAATTAAAGAATGTATCGGTGTATTTTAAAAAAGCACGGAATCTGCAGATTCTGTTACTGATTCTGGCAATCGTGATGGTGATCGTTATTGCGATCGGGATCGCGATCGTGATGATTGGAGGGGCAGCAGATCCGGATGCAAGTGTGACGGCTATTATCGGGGTGGCGGTTGCAGCGATCGTCCTGGTAATCGTTCTGGTGATCTTTGCGATTCTTTACAACACAAATCTTTTAAAGGGCTGTCAGGAAACGGCGAAAATCTGTGAAGACTATCCGCTGGCAGAGCAGTTCAGGAAGATGCGCAGAATGTACATCATTGCGATCATTCTGATCGCGGTGGGGGCGGTTGTTATGATCGGCGGCCTTATCATTTTCGGCGTAACAGCTGCTTCGGGAGCGGAAGGAACAGCAGTTCTGATTGCACTTATTCCGGGCGTTGTATTGATTGTGGTTGGCGGAATCATCATGCTGGTTTATACGATCCTGCTTCTTGTCCGTCTGATCATTTTGTCGAAGTACGACGGGAAAGAGATTCCGCAGCAGACGGCGGGAACGCCGCAAATGTAGATAAGATGCTAAAAGAGAACGGGTTTGCGAGAGAATCGCAAACCCGTATTTCTTATACCTGTTCGGTCATGCAGTGGCCGTATTTTTCAAGGTTATACCGGTTGACTTCGTCGACGACGATGCCTTTTGTTTTCGGATAGATGGTTCCGAACGGATCGCCGTAGGTGATGCTCGGGATGAACATTTTCAGATGTCCGTATTCGTCGCAGGCACGGCGGGTTTCCCTGCGGATCTCTTCTTCTGTGGCATCTTCGCGGTCGACAGCGGAGTCCCAGCCGCCCATCAGTGCCATACGGCCGTTTAAGCGCTCGGTCAGACCGACGATGTCGTTGCTCGGCAGCACACCCTGCCAGATGTCAACACCGATGTCAGCCATATCCTCTGCGATCGGTTCACAGAAGGAATCGGAATGATGCATGACGATGATATCGTTTTCATGCAGATAATCGTAGAAGCGGCGATAGGTTTCCTTGAAATACTCACGCCACATATCGGGTTCCATGAACAGCTGTGCATTGCTGCCCCAGTCATCATGCGAGATGATCAGCTGAGGATGCAGGTTTTCGACGATCAGCTTAAAGTATGTCATACGGTATTCTGCGATGACTTCGATCATTTCTTTGATCTCGTCAGGATAGAGGATCAGATTGCAAAGTGTATCTTCAAATGTCATGAGCATGTGAAGCTGCTCAAACACACCGGTTCCCATGATCGTTGCGGAGATAAAGCCTTCGTCTTCAATCTGTTTTTTCTTTTCACGGACTTCTTCCCATCCTTCGGAGCAGTTTGCGATCAGATCCGGGACTTTTACATAATCACGCCAGTTTTCGATGTCCTGTACGACCTGGTTTTCTGTGGTTACGATCGGGACAGCTGCCGGCTGGTCTTCCGGGAAGGAGATGTAGGTTCCCCACTGATCAATGGAATCGGTTCCTTTGATGCGGTTTCCGCGGATGAACTTATTACACGGGTCGCCTGTTACAGCTTTGATCGCGGACCAGCCGTTTGCAAGACGATCCGGATTGCCGCCACCTTTTTTGATGGTTTCTAAAAATACTTCGCGTTCTGTCATCATGATTGTTTTCCCCCTTCAACTGTTTGCTTTTTTGTGTTTATACTTTAAATTCGCGTTCATCTGTTTCTTACATTCATCTTATCATCAGGGAAATCCGCTGAGAAATTCCGTATCCTACTGTCTACTATTCCGCTGCGGAATGGGGTACAATGAATGTGTAGTAATGTATTGGCAGGTTTTTGAGGGAAGTTATGCACGAGATTTCTTTAAATAATATTCAATTACAGGATTTTGAACTGTTTCTGGCAGTGGCCGAACATGGCAGCTTTACAAGGGCTGGAGAGAAGCTTTTTGTGACACAGTCGTGGGTCAGTAAGCGGATGAATCTGCTCGAATCAGAGCTTGGACTGCAGCTGTTTATCCGAAGCAGGAATCATATGAGTCTGACGCCGGCGGGAGAGTATCTGCGGGGACGGTTGCTATTTGCACAGAATTATCTGCGGGAGTCGATTCAGGAAGCCAACCGGATCCAGACCGGAATATCAGGTGCGATCCGCATCGGGATCCTTGAATGGGCGACAAATGGGTTGCTTTTACCGTTGCAGGAGTTTGTGAAAAACAATCCGCAGATTTCGGTGGATATTCATTGTCAGCAGTTTCAGGAAATGAGACAGCATTTAAGACAGGGCAATACGGATCTGATCCTTACTCTGGAATATGACAACATCAGCTTTTTGAAAACGGAGATTTCCAGCACGAGATTGTGTCCGGCACAGATGATGGCCTATATGAACCGGGAGCATCCACTGGCGAAAAAGGACAGCATTTCGGTCCGTGATCTGCGATCTGAAGAGATGCTGCTTTTGTACGATCACAGCTCGAGCGGATATAATGAATTTGTTAACCGGTTGTTCCGACAGGAAAAGATCCGCCCGCTGGTATCGCAGTATGCGGCAAGCGGACGGGCGCATTTGGTGAACCTGATATTTGGAAGAGGGATCCTGATCGCAAGCAATTTCTTTCTTGGAGACGAGTATCAGGATCAGATCCGTGCGGTTCCGATCGATGGCGTGCAGACCTACATCACAGCGGTCTGGAAACAGGATAATGCGAATCCTGTGATCCCAATGCTGCTGCAGGTGCTGATGAGTCAAGGGGACGGCAAGGTGAGCCGTTAGGCGAGAAGGCAGCCGGGGCTGTTCTTTTGACTCACTGGAGAAACCGAAATGACAGCAGCAGATGCAGCCTTGTATCGTCATCTTCTAAATCTGCGGGCAGCAGCTCCCGGATGCGTTGCAGGCGGTATGTGAGTGTGTTGCGATGCAGATTCAGAGCGGCAGCGGTCTTTGACTGGCTGCGCTCTTTTTTTAGGTACATATGAAGTGTTTCGGTAAATGCGGTATTGTGCGTCCGGTCATATTCTGCAAGCTTCAGAACAGCGGGATGAATCAGGCTGACCGGCATGTGAGCCCGGATTTCCCCGAGCGCGTAGGAGAGTGCGCAGTCTTCGAAAGCGCAGAGTGTTTGCAGGCTGTTTGCACGCTTTGCGGCATAGGAAGCTTCCTGAAAATGCCGCAGAAGATTCCCGGGTCCGGAAAAGGCGATACTGTATCCGCCATAATAATTGTTTCGTTTTAATAATGGGAGAAGCTGGTTGAGACATCGCTTCCCCTGTTTTTTTTCGTCGTTAAACAGAACACAGATATACTCCTGATGAATGATCGCAAGAGTATTCGGAAACGCCAGATTGATTTCTTTGCAGACATGACTCATCAGCAGGGAGTGTTCTGCAGAAGCGGTTAAGGCAAGCAAATAATAGTCATTGTTCAGATCCCGGAAATGCAGCTCACAGCGACGCAGAAAGGTCTCGCTTACGGGGCCGTCATGAAGCAGTGCTTCCCGGAACATGGAATCGATGACAAGTGTCTGCTGTTCTCTGGAGTGAGACAGATACCAAAGTTCCATGTTCTGACAGAAGATATGAAACAGGTCCAGTTTGTACTGTGGCATTGGCCGTACGCGTTCGACCATACTGGAAAGACCGATCCAGTCATTATCTAAAAACATGTTGTAATTAAAAGCACGCTGCGGGATAAAATCTGCTTCGAAGCAGTAGAGACCACGGGTTTTCAGATGACCCGGGACTTCCCGGTTGATGCGGCTCAAAAACTTGGTATCCGTTGTGCCGACGGTAAGCAGCTGATCCCAGTGGGGATTGACATCACCCAACCCGAACGCAGCGGACAGGGCGATCGCATACTGGTTGGAATCCAGCAGATAGATGGGTTCGTTGATGACTTCGTCAGCAATTGCCAGAACATCAGCGGGACGGGCATCTGAAGAAATGGCCTCCAGCATTGCAACATTCCAACGCTGATAATATTCGAATGCGTTGAGCACCTGGTTCATGACTTCATCAAGATCATTTGTCGAAAGGATCAGGATGTCGTTTTTGTGCGTACAGATGATATTGTTGTTGCCGTGGATGAACAGGTCGCGAATCCGGCCGATGTAAAGCGTGTTGTCTTCCGTCGGCATTTCCGCTGAGAACAGGCGGACGGTCTCTATTTCCAGTTTTCCTTCCCTGATGTGTATATCGGGATTGTATTCTTTTAACCAGTCGGCAAAGATCCACATACTGAGTTTCATGGGGCCTCCTTGTTAAATTCCTGGTTGTCGAGGTGTTTTCCATTCTGTACGAGCAGTCGGCTCGATATGCTTTTCGAAAAGCATTCCAATCCTTCCTGCTCTCTGTGTAAGGTGTTGCCTGCAAGACAGCAAAAATTGCGATGTCAGCTCTGACAATTAATATTGAGCACGTAGAGCTGTCGTATGAATGTCAAATGTCAGTCCTGAAACCAGTACCTGCTTCGTAGAACTGACAATAAGACAAGTCTGGTCAGTCTGTAGTCACGATTTCGATATCCGGGAGCTGACGCTTCTGCACATTCTGTCAGGCTGAAGCACATATCCGGGCTCCGGAAGACTCCCGTTTAAATAAGTTTTGTCAGTCCGGAACACTTTGGAAGATATCCTCAGACTGGCGCCAGCCAGATAATGGTCAGTTCGAGACTTTATATAAGGGGCTGTAAGACTGGCATATATCTAATACCCGTCAGCTTGGGAGCCTGAATAATAGCCTGCAGGACTGACGAATGTCGAAGAAATGGCATGTGAGCGGCTATCGCGGGGGTGTCATTAGCCGATTCCCGCTACGCCTATGGCTTGCACCAATCGGATGACACTCCCAACCCCGAATTTGTCAATCTATTCTATTTATCATGATAGTACAACATGACCAATAATACAACAAATATAAGACAATATTTAGTCATATAACACGTATATATGTAGGGTGAAATCGTACATAATTAAAAACATAAATATGCAGAGTCCGAAATAGGAAGAGACTTGAAAAGAATGATAAAGGAGGACCAAACATGAGCGAGAACAATGCTGAGATGATGAAACCGTCACCGGAATTTCTTGAGAGAATGAAACTTTACATGGATACCGTGGAGTGTAAGCGGGTTGACAGAATCTGCACTTCTCCGATGATCATGTATTTGCCGATCCATCTTTATGGAGAAGAGATGGGTGTGACAATAGCTGACTGCATGATGGACTACAGCAAGGCAGAAGCTCCATACCTTCGTTATCATCAGGAATTCCAGCCGGATCTGGGCTGGGGCCCGCAGGCGCTTTATCCGGCGCCGGCATTAGAGCAGCTGGATTGCCAGTATGTCAACTGGCCGGGTGGCCCAAAGATTCCGGACTTGAATGCCGGTTTCCAGGTAGTTGACCGTGAAGAAGGATATATGTCCGGAGAAGAATACCTGGAGTATGCGGAAGATCCGAGCGGATTTGTTATGAGAAAGATTCTTCCCAGACACTATGCAGCACTGAAGGGGCTCGAGATGGTTGACTTCTCGAATATGATCTGGCAGCCGGGTCTTTATGGAATGATCCCGTTCTCACTGCCGCCGGTCAAAGCTGCGTTTGATCTGCTGGCTGATTCCGGACAGAAAATGCTGCACATGGCAGAAAGCGGCGGAAAGATCATGGGCATTCTTGCCGGCATGGGCTTTCCGAGTGCATGTGATCAGGCGTTCTTTGCACCGTTTGACGTATTTAATGATACCCTGCGTGGATTTATGAATACCACAATGGATCTTTATGAGTATCCGGATGAGATGCTGGAAGCACTCAAAACAGCGACAAAGATTCAGGTCCGCAGCATCAAACAGCAGTTTGCACGTTCACCGTGGATGAAGAATGTTGTCTTTTTCCTGCACAACGGATTTGATTCCTTCATGAGCCGTGAGCAGTTTGAGACCTTCTACTGGCCGGGATTACTGGAATGTACAAAGGCAGTCATTGAGTGTGGCGGCATTCCGAACCTTTATGTTGAGGACAGCTATGATGCCAAGATGGACATCCTGGCGCGTGATCTTCCGGCAGGAAAATGTATCGTAACACTGATCAACTGCAACGTAGAAAAAGCAAAAGAGCTGTTTGCAGGCAAGATCTGCATCTCCGGTGGTGTAGACGGTGTTCTCTTAGAGCATGGTACAAAAGAGCAGGTCATCAAGCAGGTTAAAGATACGATCGATCTGTGGGCGCCGGGCGGCGGATATTTCCTGAATTGCGATGTCAGCCTGGACAAGGCAAAACCGGAAAACCTGCATGCGCTGTTTGATACAGCAAGAACATATATCAAATATTAAAAAAACAGGCCGACAGAATCTGTAATTCTGCCGGCCTGCTCCTTTGTATAATAAAGTACAGCCAATTACGTCTGGAAAATCGTCCGTCCGTATTTGTTAACTTCTTCCATGTAGATGAACCAGTTCTTTTCTACGTTCGGAATGTAGTACGGGATGTAACGCCAATCCTGGCTGCAGTAGGAATCCATCGCTCTGTGGATCTCGCCGATGATGGTTTCCGGTGTAGCATCCTGCGCATCGATGATACGGTTGTTGATACCGCCTGCAAAGGTCATCTGCTTGCCGTAAGTTTCAAGCAGGTACGGGATATCATTCTCAACCATGACCGGGTTCCATACATCGATGCCAACCTCGATCATATCCGGAACAACCTGCATGTTGTAACCGCAGGAGTGGTGCATGTAGATCATGCCATACTCATGGATGCGGTCCGCGTAACGCTTCTCGTTCGGCTTGATGAATTCTCTCCAGAGATCCGGATCCATGAACATGTTGTTGTTCATGCCCCAGTCATCATGCATGTGGATCATATCCGGTTTCAGATATTCATATGCCTTGTCGATACATTTTAATTTGTATTCACACATTGCGTCGAAGAACTCATGGACTTCATCCGGATATTCGTAAAGTGCGCACATTGCGTTTTCCATGCCGATCAGGTGATGCAGACGCTCGAACTGTCCGGAAAGCAACAGACAGGAGATGACATGCTGCTCACGGTCGCAATGCATGCCATGCCACATACCCTGGAAGATCTGTTCTAACGGCATGAAATCAAGCGGCGGGAATTTGACATGGTCTTTCCACTCATCCATATCCTCAAACAGGACGAAATCTTTTGCGATCGTATTGCCGTCTACTACAGGATTCGGTCCCTGGTTGGTCCACATAACGCCCCATGCATCCGGACCGGTGCCGTACGGATCAAAAGAGCCGTCCATCGGGAAGTAACGTTCGCCCGGGAAAACGATGTCTTTGATCGTGGTGTATGCTTCCGGTACGAAATCTGCTTTTTCGCCTTTTAACAGTGCTAACATAGCTTCTCTTGCAGTCTGCATTTGGTTTCCTCCTTGTATATGATTCTGATTCACGATTCTGATTTGTTACCATTAGAATAGCAGATGATCATATTGTCAGAGAAGTAGTTTTGGGCAGATGGAGATACAACTAAAGGTTGAAACAAATCACAGTTGTGAAGTGTCCAACTATTTCTTTTGTTGACATCTGGGTTAGCAGACGTTAACTTTGTATTTATAGCAGTACAAAACGCGCGGATCATTTCGCAAAGACCAAAGAATCAATTTTAGAAAGGATGGCATGTTATGAGATTAGAAGGCAAAGTAGCAATTGTAACCGGATCAACCTCAGGTATGGGCAGAGCGACGGCAAAGCTTTTTGCACAGGAAGGCGCAAAAGTCGTTGTGACAGGAAGAAATGCAGAGCGTGCGCAGGCAGTCGTTGACGATATCAAAGCGGCAGGCGGCGAAGCGATCTGTGTGCTTGGCGATGCTTCTGACCCGGCATTTGCGGAAGAGATCGTAAACAAGACGATCGAGCAGTTTGGAACGATTGATATCCTGGTAAACAATGCAGGTATGCTCAGCATGTCTCCTTTAATGGATGTGACACTGGAAGAGTGGGATAAGGTATTCCGTGTAAATGTTGATGCGGCGCTGCGTCTGTGTCAGCTTTCCGCACCGGTCATGAAGGAAAAGGGCAAAGGTGTGATCGTTAACGTCGCATCTGTTGCATCTTTCGCGGCACATCATGGCTTTGCAGGATACATTTCTTCCAAACACGCGATGGCAGGTCTCTCGAAGTCTATGGCATGGGAGCTGGGACCGGAGATCAGAGTCAACGCGATCGCTCCGGGATGTATTCATACGGCAATGGTAGACAGCATTGGTGGTGTAGAAGCATTGCAGTTTATGGTTGACAACTGTCCGGTCAAACGTGTTGGACAGCCGGAAGACATTGCAAATGTAGCACTGTTCCTTGCGACAGATGACTCCGCATTCATCGATGGTCAGGTAATTAAGGTTGATGGAGGTTTTGAGGCATAAAAAAGGAACCGGTTATGAAACCGGCTCCAGATCAAATTCTTCTTTCAGATCCGAAACGATCCGCTTCAGTCCCTGGAGCGGATTGTTTTTGTTGTAGACCAACGATGTGTGGTAAATCAGCGTTTTTCCGGGATAGTCAAAGCATTTGACATGTGCACGGTCCATATCCAGAAAGGCCATCGGGAAAACGCCAAATCCTGCGCCCTGCCGCAAGAGGATCAGCATCGTATCAAAGTTTTTGACAGGACGGACGTTTTTGCATGGGATGTTCAGGTAGAAATTGTCTTTTGACGGAACCAGATAGTGATCGTTATCCATTTCCATTTTGAGGAATGTCTCCTGCTTCATATCCTCTACGGTAATGGCATCCTTCATAACCCATGGATGGGTCAGGGACACGACAACCTTGGTCTCGTGTTCCGCAAAGGAAAGACAGTCGTAACCAAACAGGTTGTCCTGCTCATGAACATTGGTCAGCAAAAGATCCAGTTTTCCGTCCATGATTTTTTTTCGACCTTCTTCGAGCTCGATCATTTCGAGACTGATCTGGTAATCCGGATAGGAGGCCAGCAGGAAAGAAACGATCGGGGAGACCAGCTCTTCACGAGGGAGTGCGGAAAAGATTCCGATCGTGACGCGGACCTTGTCGTTGCGGATATAGTCTTTTACTTCGTCGATGATCTGTTCAAAATCCTGTGTAATAGGAGCAAGTTTCTGCTGCGTGAATTGTCCGAAGCGCGTCAAAACGACACCCTGTGGGGAGCGGGTGAAAAGCTTTCCGCCCAGCTCCGCCTCCAGCGCGTTGATCTGTTTGGTCATGGCCTGCGGGGAGATGAACATCTCCTGTGCGGCAGTCGAAAAGCTGCCGGTCTCCGCGGCTTTTAAAAAATACCGGATCTTCTGGTACATGTAAAACCTCGTGCTGCTGATTCAAAAACGGTCTGCGTGTACGTATTTTAATCAATGATAGCCGCCATATTTCATCGTAGTCTCATACCACGCGTCAAAGTTGGCTTCGCTGTAATGGTCCATAACGATCGAGCAGTCCATGACGAATCCGCCGCCCGGCGCGCAGGCATCGAGCATCCGCTTCGTGTCTTCTACGATCTCTTCCGGCTTCCCGTATGCAAGCTTTGCACCGGAGATGTTGCCACAGATGCACATATGATCTTTTAAGACCTGTTTCGCTTTTGCGATATCGATCTGTTCAAACATACCAAGGATCCCCTTCGGGAATTCATCGCGGAGGATTTCCAGTCGGGTATGATACTTTCCTTCAAAGAAAATGTATGGTGTCAAACCGAGTTCCAGTTCGTGTTCAACAACTTTACGCAGTGACGGCAGATAGAATTCCAGATAGGTTTCATTGCTCATGAAATCATCCGTGCCGCCGTGCAGCGGCATGAAGACATAGTCAAGTCCGGCGGCTTTGACCTGGTCAACACCCTGCATCGCAAAGTCTGTCATGACATCGATCGCAGCTTTGACCTTGTCCGGGATCTCGTAGAGATCCATCGGCAGTGTCAGATAGCCGCGCAGATTGTCCGCCAGCATGTCATACGGTGCGCCTACGCCCAAGATGCATCCGAGCGGGCATTGCATGGAAAGGGCAGTTTCATTGAGTACGCCCTGCGCCTCCAGCCATTTCGCGGACTGGTCGCCGGCCGCCATCAGTGTGAGGAGTGCTTCGTGCACTTCCGGATCGGCAAACGCTGCCATGGAAGCGTAGTGGCCAAACTCTACGACATTATTGAACGAAAGTTTGGAAAGGCCTTTTAATTTCTTGTGCCGGCGCGGCCAGACTTTTGTCATGAAAAAGTGAGCAGGATTTTTGATCAGCTCATCATATTCGTCTTCTTCCATGTAGGTTGCGTCGCAGATCTGGAAGCTTTTGTTTAAATCAATGCCCCAGGTCGCGCCCGGCCAGTGGATCGCGGTCGTCCCGAGGGGCTCCATGACGTTGATCGGATAGTCGGCCGGTGCCCAGAACAGGTCGCTTTCATAACGGGAAAGGAACTTCTCGACGCCTTCCTTCATGTTGCGGAAATCCATCAGCGCTTCATATCCGGAAATGCCGCCGGCCTGTGCATAGACAAGGTTTACTTTTGGCGCAAACGGGACGCGGTCACCTTCCGTCAAATTGATTGCCGCACGTACGCGGTCGATTCGTTTTTGTAAGGTATTCTCTGTTTCATATGCCATTTGGAATCCCTCCTCGAAAAAGTGCTGAGGTATTGTTGCTATTGATGCCGGGTAACCGGCTGGTAATCTTAAGAATACTTTATCACGAATCGGGGGATTCGACAAATATGTGTTTGTACGAGCGGTGCATCTGCGAATGCACCGTTCATAATGGTGATGGGACATCACTAAAAGCAATCGATACTTATTGTAAATATTGTTTCTGTCTAGAGATTCGTAAGATTTCAGTCTGGATAAAAGATATTTGTTTCTATACTGTAATTTTAATTCCTGTTTACAGTGTGTATCAACATTATATGAATATATACTGTAAAAGCATCGCACAAATACAGTATAGATCAGTAATGTTTGGATATAGACGGTAATGATGTCGTAAATTTACAGTACGTATTAGCATTACAAGAATATGAACTGTAACGACATCATAAAATTACAGTGCAAATTTAAGTTTTAAAAATCTATACTGTATAATGCCGGTAATAACTATGATGCCTTCGACAAACACGTATTTATATGATATTCCCCTGTGCTGTCACGGTGACGGTTCCGCCGTGTAGCATCATGCTTGACATGACCAGATTCTCTTTTTTTTCAAGCTTATGTGAGATTGTGATCTTGCCGCGTGCGCCACGTTCGCGGGCTTTTTCTTCTGCTGCCTGATACAGATAGTCGGTCAAGAGCGAGGCAGCTTCGCTAAACGTTTCCACATCTCTCATATCTTCGCCTAAAAAGACGCGGTAGCCCGGCGGATCACCGAACGGACTGGCGATGATATCAGCAGATTCTTTGACCACGATCTTTCCTGCCAGTGTACCAAGCGCATTGGCAACAGGCGCATACCGGGGCAGGATGGCATGTGTATGAAGGGCAGCAGCGGCTTGCTCCATAAAGATGTGAGACGGGCCGCCGACACCGATGATCGGAAGGTTGCTTGTAAAATGCATGCCGGACATCCCGGAAGGATCGTCTTCGTACATTTTTTCCAGAAATGCAGAAATGGATGCGGGCATCTCGTCCTGCCATTCCGGAAAACGGCGGTCGATCAGGATACGCTCGATGTTGCAGACAAGCTTTTTGACAAATGCATCATAGATCCGATTCGGCAGTTCTTCTACCGGAATCTGGATGATCTGAGAAAGCATGCCGGCAGCGATGCGGGCACTTTCGGTATCGTAAGCATCGTAATCACCGCGCAGGTGCATCATATCGGTCGGGGTCAGGCCGAACCGCAGGATGGTCTCATTCTGTTCCAGGGTCGCAAGTCTTTGCGCAAGCTGATACCTGCCTTCGATCTCTGCGATTTCATCGATCATCATGGGACCCTTGCGGAGCCCGTCGATCAAAGTGCGCTGCCATTCATTAAAGTGAAGGCCGGATGCCTGGTCGGAATCTGATTTGTTGTCAGAAGTGGAAGCGGAACGGCGCTTTTCCTCAGGGTCGTGCAGCAACACGTATCCTTCGTACGGATAGCGGTCGAACCAGGAAACCCAGTTCGCGCGGTTGCGAAGTTTATCTGCGACCTGTGGATATTCTGCACAGACCATTGCGATCGGGATCTGGCGGGTAGGAGATAAGGAGAGCTTCTGACCGTCATATCGGACAGCGCTGTCTCCGCCAAGGCCAAAGGTATCGATAAACATGCCCTTGACAAATGTCTTCCATCCATTGATCCGGATGCCGTCATCGACGGTAACAGCCATGCCGTCCCGGATGATCGCGACGTCTGTAGTCGTGCCGCCGATGTCGATGATCAGGGCGTCATCGTCGCCTGCCATATGAATACCGCCGAGCGCACTGGCGGCAGGGCCGCACAAAAGCGTTTCAACCGGATGTTCCAGGGCAAAGGATTCCTTCATCAGGCTGCCGTCGCTCCTGACGACATAGATCGGTACATCAAGGCTAAAGTCTGCCAGTACATGCTTGACAGCGCCGATGAAATCATGGATGACCGGGATCAGGCGTGCGTTCAGATAGGTGCCTGCACCGCGGCGGATGATGTTTCGATCGGAAAAAAGCTCGCTGCCGCAGATGACCGGAACATCATAGTGCTCCAGTAAGAGTTCCCGTGCCGTCTTTTCATACGCGCCGCCGTTTTTTTGCGGATAGAGCTGTACGACGCCAATGGCGTCCGCACGGGCAAAAGCATCCATAATGGCCGCCAGGTCATCCCAGTCAGGCGGCGCCGCATCGGAATAGCCGCCTTCGGGCACACCGTCAATGACCAGAACATCATCCAATGAATCAAAGCCATACTCGCGGTAAACCTTTTGCAGAACTTTTCGGTCGGCGCCGATCAGTAAAAGCTTTGCCCGTCCGCCTCTGTTTTCCACGCAGGCATTGGTTGCCAGTGTCGTTGAAAGCGATACAAAGCGTACTTGTGGAAGGATGTCGGGATCCAGCATTCTGATCGCGTTTGCAATGCCGTCTTCCAAGTGTCTTTTTGTGGTCAGTGTTTTTCCTGTAGAGAGCACCTGCTCTGTGTCTGAGTCATAAATCACGGCGTCTGTACAGGTGCCGCCGGTATCGATTCCGAGTCCGATCATAAGTCTATCCCCCAACGTGTTGGAACGTTTGTTTTCAAAGATAAAAGTATTTTGTCCAAAACTGATATGAGAATACCACAGAATATGGTGGTATGGTTTGCAAATTTTTTGGAAATCTGGTGTTTTATACAAATATTCGAAAAAAAGTGCCAAAAATATCGCCTTATGGCTTTATAATATTTTTTAGTTGGTTATAATAGATGTCAGAAGCATTTGAAAAAGTAGTTATATGACAGGAAAAGCTATGGAGCCGTATATCTATAAATATTATCCAAAAGAAGATGTGCAGAAAATGCTGACGGCGTTTCATGCGGCAACGGGCATGCATACACAGCTGATCGATGAGAACGGAAAGATCATTTTTGCGGTTGGAAAACCGGCAGAGTTCTGCCGGCTTTTTGTCGAGCATCTGCCGCCGGGTGACAGCTGTGGGAAGCAGCATGTGGATGCGAGCGTACAGGCGATGGATCTGGGCGAATCGTATCTGTTCTGCTGCCATGCAGGAATGTATCATATTGTGTTCCCGATCGTGACACAGAATACGATGTTCGGCGCGGTCGTGACCGGACCGTTTCTGATGGAAGAACCGGACGCGAATGTCGTGCTGGATCTGACCAAAAATTATGAGATCGATACACAGTCGCTTTTGAAAATGTCGGATGCGACGCATGAGATCAAGGTGGTATCGCCGGAGCTGGCGAATGAGTATTCGCTGCTTTTGTATTATCTGATCGGCAGCTTTAACATGAACAGCAAGGATCTGCTTTTGAAAAACCAGGGCAAGCTGTTTCAGCAGTCAAAGATCGGAGAAGCGATCCATAAGTATAAGACGGCCGGCGAGAGGGAGAAGAAGGAATATCCGGTGGAGCTCGAAAGCCGCCTGATCACAAAGGTAAAAACGGGTGACCTGGCAGAAGCGAGAAAGGTGTTAAATGAGCTTCTCGCGATCCTGATCCTGTATGAAGATTACAGTGTGGACCGCTTGAAGGTCAGAATCGTAGAATTATGCGCGCTGTTGTCACGTGCGGCGATTGAGCGCGGGTCGGATACGAACATGGTGCTTGAGATGAATGACCGCCTGATCAATGCCATCATGAGTTCTGACGATATGAACGACATGTGCTATCAGTTCCAGGAAAACATGGACATCTTCACAGAGAGTCTGTTTTTCTCATCGGATCAGAGCAGTGTCAGCATCAAAAAGGCGACGGAGTATATCGCGGCGCATTTTGCGGAGGAGATCTCACTGGCAGATGTCGCGGACGAGATCCATTTGAATCCGTCGTATCTGTCGACCCTGTTCAAACAGGTGACGGGCGTGTCGTTTAAAGAATATCTGAACCGGATCCGTGTCGAGGAAGCACAGCGGCTGCTTTTGAACACCGATTATCCGATCATGCACATCGCGGTATCCTGCGGATTCAGCGATCAGAGTTATTTTACAAAAGTATTTAAAAAACATACCGGGCTGACACCGAAGCAGTACCGGTAAGCATGAATTTTGAGGGGAGAAGAATAACATGGGAAAAGGAATCGCATATGGCGTAGGCGTAGGACCGGGTGATCCGGAGCTGATGACAGTTAAGGCAATCCGCCTGATCCGGGAAAACGATGTCATCGCTTTGCCGGGACAGGAGCCGAAGGAGACAACCGCATATCAGATCGCAGTGCAAATGGTACCAGAGCTGGCAGACAAAGAGCTGGTGCCGGTTTACATGCCGATGGTGCATGATAAAAAGGTGCAGCAGGAAAACCATGAAAAGGGAGCAGCCACGATCGCATCCTACCTGGATCAGGGGAAAAACGTGGTTTACTTAACCCTCGGAGATTCGACGGTTTACTGCACGTTCTCCTATCTGCAGCACATCCTGGAGGCACAGGGATACCAGACGGAGCTTGTCAGCGGCATCACCTCTTTCTGCGCAGCAGCTGCAAGAGTCAATATCCCGTTGACGGAGTGGCAGGAGCCGATGCATGTGATTCCTGCAGTACATCGTCTGAATGAGCCGCTGGATCTGCCGGGCACATATGTGCTCATGAAATCCGGCAGCAAGATGAAAGAAGTCAAGGATCTCTTAAGACAGAGCGGGAAAAAGGTTTCCATGGTAGAAAACTGTGGCATGCCGGACGAAAAGATCTATCTGGATGTCGAAGAAATCCCGGACGAGTCAGGGTATTTCTCGTTGATTATCGCAAAGGAACAGTAATGATAGAATTACACGACCTAACCAAAAAATTTGAAGAGTTTACGGCAGTGGATCATCTGAATCTGCGCATTGAGACCGGGGAGTTTTTCGGACTGCTCGGTCCAAATGGCGCCGGGAAGACGACGACGATCAGCATGCTTTCCACGGTGCTTCTGCCGACGGAAGGGGAGATCCGCATTGACGGCGGCAAGCTTGACCGGAAGGCGTCTGTAGAGAAGAGAAAGCTGTCTGTCATCACACAGGAATATTCCATGCGTCAGGACATGACGATGGACGAGGTGATGGAGTACCAGGGGCGGCTCTACTATATGCCCAAAAAGGTGATCAGACAAAAAAGCGATGAGCTTCTGGAGTTTGCCGGTCTGATCGAATACAGACACCGTGTGGTGCGGCATCTTTCTGGCGGTATGAAACGAAAGCTGATGGTCTGCCGGGCACTGATGACGGAGCCCGAGATCCTGCTTTTGGATGAGCCGACTGCCGGGATGGACGCGATCTCCAGACGGCAGATGTGGCAGCTTTTAAGACAGCTTCACAGCAGAAATATCACGATCCTTTTGACGACACATTACATTGATGAGGCGCAGTCTCTCTGCGACCGTGTCGCTCTGATCGACAAAGGACGTCTGGACATCATTGACACACCGCAGAATCTGATCGATACACTGGGCGCATTTGCCGTGGATGAGATTGTGGATGATCTGCTCAAAAGCAGATACTTTCCATATCGTGAAGAAGCGATCGCCTATCTTTCGAATGCAAGTCAGGACGCTTCACTCAGAGCCACGACCCTCGAAGACGTGTTTGTAGAACGGATCGGAAAGCGATTGGGACCGCAGGGAAAATAGAGCATGGGAATTGTAGCAGTATTATGGGAAAAATGGCGGGAGTTCCGCCGGGATTTTTACAAAATTACATTGGCAGCGGTCATCACGCCATTGATGTATCTGATCGTATTCGGACTGGGAATCCAGACGACTTCACATGGAGAGCCGTATCTGAATTTTCTGATCCCGGGTATCGTGGCGCTTTCGACGATGACCGGAAGCTTCAGTGCTGTGGCACAGAACATGAGCGTGCAGCGTCTTTATGAAAAGGCGCTTGACCAGGTCATGGTATCGCCGACGCCTTTGTGGCAGTTTATCATGGGACAGGTCATCGGCGGAAGCCTTCGCGGCATGTATTCAGGAGGGATCATCCTGCTTTTGACATTGCCGATCCGTACCGGACTGGTCTTTAACGGATTTTCCGTGTTTGTCATGTTTTTAAACGGAACCGTGTTTGCGACGATGGCGCTGGTATTTTCGTTTCTTGCAAAAAGCTATACCGACGCACCGCGATTTACGGCATATATCATCACACCGATGTCCTTCTTGTGTAATACCTTTTTCTCGACAGATCAGATGCCGCGTGGCATCCGTCAGTTCGTGGCATGTCTGCCGCTTTCACAGACAAGTGGCATGATCCGTGGGATTTCTGCAGGAGAGTATGTCGGATTTCGGGGGATCATCGTGCTGCTGATCTATCTGGTGGCGTTTTCGCTGATCTCGGTGATCTTTATTTATAAGAAAAAGACGCTGTGATGTTTGTAAAGGTTACAGCTCGGAACGTGATAATACGGAATGTGATAACGGATAACCTTTTTAGAAAATCGGGTTAAGAATGATTATGGACAAAACAAAGAAAGCAATTCTGGCGGTCAGCTACGGTTCGTCGCTTGCGGCAGCCAGAGAGAAAACAATAGATATCATTGAAAAGGAGCTGGCGGATGCGTTCCCGGACCGTAAGCTGTACCGTGCATGGACGAGCGAGTTTATGCGTAAACGGGCAAAAGAGCAGGATGGATTGTCGGTTCCGAATCTGGTAGAGGTCATTGATCAGATGCGAAAAGACGGGATCGAGGATGTGGTAGCAGAGCCGGTCTTTGTTGCGTGTGCAAGTGAATACCAAAAAGTGATCGATGCGTTTGAACGGTCGGCAGATGCTTTTTCGCAGGTTCGCATCGGAATGCCGCTTTTGGGATCAGATGAGGATCTTAAAACCGTGGCAGCGCTGCTTCCGAATCTGGAGGGAGAGCTTTCGCCAGAGGATGCACTTGTTTTCATGGCGCACGGTTCATCTTCCATGCCGGAGTCCAACCAGATTTTCATGGATCTGGCAGATGAACTGAAGCGTCAAAAGATTGAAAATGTGCTGATCGGCACGATTGACGGTGCGCCTGGTTTTGATTTCATCCCGGAAACACTTCGTGAAAAAGAACCCGGAAAAGTGATTCTGATGCCGTTTTTGCTTGCAGCAGGTTCTCATGTGATCCGTGACATGAGCAGTGACAGAGAGGGTTCCTGGAAAAACCGCCTGGAGACGGAAGGTTTTCAGGTGGAGGCGATACCGAAAGGGCTCACGGAATATGAAGAGATTCGACAGATTTTTGTAGAACATGCGTTGGATGTGTAATGCGTCGCGCGGAAAAGTACGACAACAGATATGCTGAAAGATAAGATGAGAAGTTTTTTGACAGGCGACAACAGAATAAGAAAGCATGTGTTTTTTCCGATCCTTTTGGCAGCATTGCTTCTGTCATTTTGGCTGCCGACGGATGCGATGGCTGCACCGGGCTATGATAAGGTTGCAAATGCGGCCGATACCGGCGGGACGACTGAAGTCGGTAAATACGGCATGATGCCGGTTTACGGAAGAGATATCAAGGACGGTGTCTATACGATTACCGGGGAGAGCAGTTCGTCCTTTTTCCGGATCGAAGAGTCAGAGCTGACGGTAAAAGACGGTGTGATGACAGTTGCGATGAAGGTGCCCAGTACCAGCTATAAGTTCGTGTATATGGGAACCGCCGAGGAAGCGGCTGCAGCACCGCTTGAGGATTACATCGAGCCAAGTAATAAAGTCGGGATGAGTGTTTATGAGATTCCGGTTGAGGCATTGGATGAAGGGATCCAGTGTGCGGCTTACAGTAAGCGGAAAAAGAAGTGGTTTGACCGGACGATCCTGTTCCATGCATCGGATATTCCGGCGGAGGCATTGTCCGTGACGCTGCCGGATTATGACAAAATTGAGGAAGCGTTAAAGCTCTATGAGCAGACGAACGGAACAGGCGTTACAGATGGCACGTCTGCCGCGAATGGCACTGCCGGGAGCACAGGGTCACAGACAGATGGTAGCGGAACGCAGGCAGGAGATGTTTCGGGTTCAGAAGGTGGAAGCAGTACCCAGGCAGCTGCTTCATCCGGCCAGAATGCGTCAGGGCAGGCGGCGGATGGAAAAACGCAGCAGGCAGCGGAACCGGTTCCGGTGGATATCAACCTGGATGACGGAACCTATTCGATCCAGGTAAACATGACCGGCGGAAGCGGACGTGCGAGTGTCAGCTCACCGACCTGGCTGATCGTCAAGGACCACAAAGCCTATGCGAAGCTCCTTTGGAGCAGTTCGTATTATGATTACATGCTGGTTGGCGGGAAGAAGTATCTGAATGAATCTGAGGATGGAGGCAATTCCACATTCACGATCCCGATCACCAACATGGATGAGGCGATGGAAGTCGTCGCGGACACGACTGCGATGGGCGATCCGGTTGCAATTGATTACAGGCTGACATTCTATGAAGATTCAGTCGGATCGAAAAGCCAGATCCCGCAGGAAGCGGCGATCGATGTTTTGATCCTGGCGGCGATCATCATCGTGGTCGGCGGCGTTTTGAATTACTTTGTGAAAAAGCGGAGAAAACATTGATGAACATCAAAGCGGCAATCATAGATCATGAAATGGCATCCTTGTCTGAACGGGAGATCTTTGCCTGCAGTCAGGAGCAGAAAGAAGAATTATACAGGCGGGTGTCAGAGCATCCGGAAGTAATGGGAGGTGTTTTGCTGAACACCTGCAACCGGACGGAATTATACCTGTCAATGAAGGATGATATAAAGGGGCCGGACCCGTTTGATTTTCTGTGCGATAGTCTGGATGAAAGGGCAAGAGGTTTTGCATCTGTTGCGAAAGAGGTTTCAGGGGATGAGGCACTTTCGCATCTTTGCATGCTGACCTCAGGTGCCGCGTCACAGCTTCTTGGCGATAGCCAGATCATTACCCAGGTGTCAGATGCGCTTTCCGAGGCGCAGGAGATGAATATGACGGATGGCGCCCTGAATACGATGTTCCGTCTGGGTGTGACCGCGGGAAAAAAAGTCCGGACGGATATCAATCTGCAGATCAAGGATACGTCGACCGTGGATCTGGCAGTACGCGCGGTCGAAGAGGCGGATGATGTGAAAAATATCCTGGTGATCGGGAACGGGACGATTGGAAGACTGGTAGCAGAGCGTCTGGCGCGCAGAGGCTATGCGGTTACGATGACGCTTCGGCAGTATCATCACAAAGAAGCGATCGTTCCGCCGGGCGTATCTGTCGTGCCATTTGCAGACAGATACCGGCAGATGGAAGTAAGCGATGCAGTGATCAGCACGACGGCTAGTCCGCATATCGTGATCACAAAGCAGGAATTTGAACAGCTGACACATCGGCCGCAGCTTTTGATCGATATGGCGGTCCCGCGTGACATCGACCCGGAGATTTCTGAAATGGAAGGGGTCAACTGCTATAATATCGATGAGTTAAGCGGTGGCAATCTGGAAGCGTTGAAACCGGAGCAGGCAGAGCAGCTGCAGGAATACATTGGCGGCTATGTGGCGGAACTGCACCGATGGGAAGATCAAAAGATGAAAAAAGAAGCGGATATCAAACGTCTCATTTCACCGGAGCGGGACCGGGCAGAACGAAGATATTTCCCGCTGTTTATCGACTCAATGGACCGGTTGGCGGTCGTCATAGGCGGAGGAAACATTGCGGAGCGTCGTATCCTGACGCTGGCAGAATTCGGTTTTCAGATCCGTGTCATTGCAGGGACTCTGAGTGAAACACTGCAAAGACTTGTGGATGCAGGGCTCATTGAGTGGCAGCAGGGATATGTTGTTGAGGGAGAAGATGCGCCGGAAGCATCTGATCCGGGTATGGTTGCATCTTCAGGAAATGCCGGGAAAGAACGCATTAATCTGACACAGGCTGCAAAAGACGCGTGGATGCTTCTGGCATGTACGAATGACCGTGAAACCAATCGTGCAATCGGAAGATACGGCAGAGAGCATAATCTCCTGGTCAATGTCTGCGATGCGCGCAACGAGTCGACCTTCTGGTTCCCTGCAGTAGGATTAAGCGACGAGCTGACCATGGGCCTTGTCGGAACCGGAAAGGACCATATGAATGTGAAAAAGGCAGCAGCGATGCTGCGCGATGTGATAGAGAAGAAAGAATATAAGTGATCTGTAGACTTTGATCGCAGATCCGGTGATAAAGATGCTATAAAGCGTAAATGAAGGTCAATGAGATGAAGATACGGATAGGAAGCAGGGAAAGCAAGCTGGCAGTGATCCAGGCGGAGATCGTAATGGATGCAATCCGCCGGTTTGATCCTTCCATCGAACTGGAACTGATCACAATGAAAACAACCGGAGACAAGATCCTGGACCGGAATCTGGATAAGGTCGGCGGTAAGGGTTTGTTTATCAAAGAACTGGAACGGGCGCTGCTGGATGAGGAAGTGGATCTGACCGTGCACAGTATGAAGGATATGCCGATGGATGTGATGCCGGATTTGCCGATCCTTGGCGTGTCAAAACGCGAGGATCCGCGTGATGTGCTGGTGCTTCCGGCGGAGATGGCGGAAACCGATGCGTCATCAATGTCGCTTGAGGAGCTGGCAGAGATCATCGATTTTTCCAAGCCGGTCGGATGCTCTTCAAACCGCAGGATGCTGCAGTTTGCAAAGCATTTTCCAAAGGCGCGGTTTGAGCCGATCCGGGGGAACATCCAGACGAGATTAAAGAAGCTTGACAGTGGCACTTACAGTGCGACGATCATGGCGGCAGCAGGCTTGAAGCGTGTCGGATTAGACGGCAGGATCAGCCGGTATTTTACGACAGAAGAGATGCTTCCGGCGGCTTGTCAGGGTATTTTGGCAGTACAGGGCCGGCGCGGCGCGGATGTTTCCTTTTTGCAGGAGTTCTTTGATGCAAAGACCTGGCAGGAAGCGGTGTGCGAGCGGGCATTTGTCAGAGCGCTTGACGGCGGCTGCACTTCGCCGGTCGCTGCATTTGCGGTGGCGGAAGGAGAAACGATTCATCTGACAGGGTTGAACATCGATGCAGACGGTAAGCCGTTTGTGGAGAGATGCGAGGGGTCTGTGGCAGACGCAGAGAAGCTGGGGCTGGATCTGGCCGGGCGGATGAAGTTTGCATAGCAAAATATTTAATACAAATCTGAATATCAGAAGAGGAGATGGTTTGAATGAATGATAGATCACAAAACGGCACCGTCTACCTGGTCGGTGCAGGACCGGGAGATGTCGGTCTTTTAACAGGAAAAGGAAAGCAGCTGATTGAGACGGCAGACGTTGTCGTATTTGATCGGCTCGTAAGCGAGGCAATCCTAGCACTGATCCCTGAAGATACAGAGAGGATCGATGTCGGAAAGCATGCAGGCAATCATCCGGTGCCGCAGGATCAGATCAACCAGATCCTGTTAGAGCAGGCGCTTCTGGGCAAAAAAGTGGTACGATTAAAAGGCGGGGATCCGTTTTTGTTCGGCCGTGGCGGAGAAGAGCTTGAGCTTTTAGAAGAAAACGGCATTTCATTTGAAGTCGTACCGGGGATCACATCTGCGATCGCGGCGGCGACCTATGGCGGCATTCCTGTGACGCATCGTGATTTCTGTTCTTCGGTGCACTTTATCACAGGACATGCAAGAGCAGGAAAAGAGCTGTCGATCGATTTTGAAGCGCTCGTCAGACTACAGGGGACATTGGTTTTCCTGATGAGTGTTTCGACGGCAGGGCGGATCGCGGATGGACTATTACAGGCAGGTATGGATCCTGCGATGCCAAGTGCAGTCATTGAAAACGGAACAAGGACGAACCAGCGGACTTTTGTACAGCCAGTCAGCGAGCTGGAAAAGTCAGTGAAAGAGAATCAGATTCAGTCTCCTGCATTGATCGTTGTCGGAAAAGTCAGCAGTCTTGCGGAGCGTTTTTCCTGGTTTGACAGATTGCCGTTAAAGGGAAAACGGTTTCTGGTCACAAGACCGGAAGCAGGGGAGTCAAGACTCGCAGCAGGTCTTTGCGCATTGGGCGCAGACGTTGTGGTTCATCCATGTATTCAGACTTCTTTCATTCGCCCGCTGGAGATTCCGGCAGCAGATCAGGATGGCGCACCATTTGACACGATCGTATTCACAAGTGCAGTCGGCGTCAGATCTTATCTGGAATGGCTTCTCGAAAACGGACAGGATATGCGCGTGTTTGCCGGAAAGAAGATCGCCTGCATCGGCAGCGCGACAGCAAAGGCATTGAAAGAATACGGCCTGATCGCAGATTTCGTGCCATCTGTTTACAGTGGACAGGTGTTGGGCGAGGAAATGCTCACATCAGGATTTGTCACAAAGGAATCCAAGGTACTTTTGCTTCGCACCAACCTGGCATCGCACGATGTGACGGATTGTCTGGAGCAGGCAGAAGTTTCCTATACGGATATCCCGGTTTATCATACGGAACTTTTGACATGGGAGCCGGAAGAGACGGAAGCACCATATGACTGTATTACGTTTACCAGCCGCAGCTGTGTGGAAGGCTTTATGAACGGCAGAGATCCGGAAGATAATGCAGGTCTGACGGCACTTTGCATCGGAGAGAAGACGGCAGAAGCGGCAAACGAAGCCGGATTTGATGTGGTGGTTTCAGAAAAGGCGACAATCGACAGTATGCTGGAAAAAGCAGCAGAGATGTAAAGAGCTGCATAGAAATGGGGGATAAAAATGGATTTGATCAACAGACCAAGAAGACTTAGGAGCAGCGAGCTGGTCCGCGGGATGATCAGAGAGACCAGAGTATCAAAAGACGGGCTAATCTATCCGATCTTTTTTGAGGAAGGCGAAAATATCAAAGCACCGATCGAGAGCATGGACGGACAGTTCCGCTATAGCCCGGACCGGGCAAAAGAGGCGATTGATGAATGTCTGGAGCACGGAATCAATAAGGTGCTTTTATTCGGTATCCCGAAAGAAAAAGATGAGGTTGGTTCCCAGGCGTATGCAGAGCATGGAATCGTGCAGGAAGCCGTCCGCGCGATCAAAGATGAGTACAAGGATCAGGTATACATCGTGACAGATGTCTGCATGTGTGAGTATACCTCACATGGACATTGTGGCATCCTTTGCGGGCATGATGTAGACAATGACAAGACGCTTGACCATCTGAACGCGATCGCATTGTCTCATGCTGAGGCAGGCGCGGATATGGTGGCGCCATCAGACATGATGGACGGACGGATCGGAACGATCCGCCAGACGCTGGACGCAAACGGATTTTCCAATATTCCGATCATGTCCTATGCAGCAAAATATGCTTCAAAGTTTTATGGTCCGTTCCGTACGGCAGCGGGGTCGGCACCGTCGTTTGGTGACCGCAAATCCTACCAGATGGATCCGCATAACATCAGAGAGGCGATGAAAGAAGCGCTTTATGATGAGGACGAAGGCGCAGATATCCTGATGGTAAAACCGGCGCTTTCCTATCTGGATGTGATCCGTGCATTGTCTGAGCGGACCGACCTGCCGATCGCAACCTACAGTGTGAGTGGCGAATATGCCATGATCAAAAATGCCGGAAAAGCAGGTCTGATCGATGAATACGGTATCATGTGTGAGAGCACGGTGTCCATGTTCCGTGCCGGTGCGGATATCATCATCACATATTATGCAAAAGAAATCGCGGATGCGATCAAAAAGGGTGATATCGGATAGGAGACAGGGGATATGAATACACAAAAATCAAACGCATTGTTTGAGCGTGCAAAAAAAGTGATGCCCGGCGGCGTGAACAGTCCGGTGCGCGCATACCGGTCCGTCGGCATGAATCCGCTTTTCATTGAACGGGCAAAGGGAAACCGCATTTTTGATGCGGATGGAAACGAATACATCGACTTCATCGGTTCCTGGGGACCGATGATCCTGGGCCACGCGGATCCGGATGTGGAAGAGGCCGTAGCCAAACAGATGGAAAAGGGATTCAGCTTTGGTGCATGCACAGAACTGGAAGTCGAGATGGCAGAGCTGATGACAGAAAATGTGTCGCACATCGATATGGTACGTATGGTCAACAGCGGAACGGAAGCGACAATGAGCGCGATCCGCATTGCCAGAGGCTTTACAGGCAGAAGCAAGCTCATCAAATTCGAAGGCTGCTATCATGGACATAATGATAACCTGCTCGTCAAAGCCGGATCCGGTGCGATGACATTTGGGAATCCGGACAGTGCAGGTGTTACAAAGGGTGCGGCAGAAGATACTCTGCTTGCGGAGTATAATAACCTGGAAAGTGTAAAAGCATTATTTGATGCGAATCCGGGTGAGATTGCCTGTGTGATCTTAGAGCCGGTTGCGGCAAATATGGGCGTCATTCCGCCGGCAGAAGGGTTTTTAGAAGGCCTTCGCGAACTCTGTACAAAAGAGGGTGCGCTGTTCATCGCGGACGAAGTGATCACGGGATTCCGTCTGGGTTTTTCGGGTGCCTGCGGCAGATTTGGGATCGATCCGGATCTGGTCACCTACGGGAAGATCATCGGCGGCGGTATGCCGGTCGGCGCTTACGGCGGGAAAAAAGAAGTCATGGAAATGGTTTCGCCAGTCGGCCCTGTTTACCAGGCGGGAACACTTTCCGGAAATCCACTTGCCATGACGGCTGGTATTGCAACGTTAAAGAAGCTGCTTGCGCATCCGGAGATTTACGATGAGATCGACAGGATGGCAGCAGTGCTTGCGGAAGGCATGAGAGAGATCTGCGGAAAAACCGTAAACCAGATCGGTTCACTGCTTTGCATGTTCCATACAAAACAGCCGGTGACCAATTACGCGCAGGCCTGTGCGTCAGATTTGGATGCATTTACTGAATCCTTCAAGGCGCTTCTGAAGCGCAGAATCTACACGGCACCGTCCCAGTTTGAGGCGATGTTCATTTCGGCAGCGTTTACGGATGCGGATATTGCAAGGGTGCTGGAGGTGTATCGGGAGATTGTGGAGGGCGAGTAACTGATCAGGCCCCGCCACTAACATTCGCAAAATAATTATCTGGAAAGAAATGTATAGGTGATAATTATTTTGCTCATGTGGGGCGGTCCCTAATCGGCCAAATAAAAAAACCACAGATATGAAAGCGAGCTTTCTATCTGTGGTTTCCTTATTTTTCCTGATCAGTTACTCTTATGAAACATACTCCAGTGCCTTGTCTGCTGCGCTAGTTGCGTCTTCTGTGTATGCGTCTGCGCCGATGCTGTCGCAGAAGTCCTGGGTTACAGGTGCACCACCGATCATGATCTTAACCTTATCACGTACGCCCATTTCCTCAGCTGCCTTAACAACTTCGCCGAGCATCGGCATGGTGGTTGTCAGCAGAGCGGAGCAAGCTACGATCTGGCAGTCGTTGTCGATTGCTGTCTGAATGAAGTTCTCCGGCGGAACGTCTACGCCAAGGTCGATAACCTCGAAGCCCTTGCCTTCGAACATCATCTTAACCAGGTTCTTACCGATATCATGAAGGTCGCCCTTTACGGTACCGAGTGCGATCTTACCTTTGCTTGTGGAATCGCCATCGGAAAGATGCGGTTTCAGTACTTCAGCGCCTGCGTTCATTGCACGTGCAGCTACCATAACCTGCGGTACGAAGATCTCATTTGCTTTGAACTTTGCACCGATGATATTCATACCTGCAAGCAGTCCGTCACTTAAGATCTGCTCTGCCGGAATGCCTTCTGCGATCGCCTGCTCGCAAAGTGCTGTAACGTCTTTTCTTTTTCCCTTCTGCAGCATTGCAGAAATGTCATCTAAAATTGCCATGTGGTGCTCCTTTCATTTGGATATTTAAATGTTTTCCAAAGTTTTGCAAATCGATTACATGTTTGAATCTGATGTTATTATATAGAATCATACACCACATGTTTTGTGATTTTTTTATTATTTCTGGTAATTTTTACAGTTCCAAAGCTAATATGTTCCAAAATATTGTTTCAATTCCTGTTTCAGCGTGATCAGCGGGGCCGGCATATCATTTGGCTTCCATGCCAAAGAAACGGTATGTGATGTCTCTGCAGACAGTGTAAGAATGTTTTTGTCACGGGGATACTTCCTTTAATGCGGAGTCCGGTGATGCCGGCCGTGCAGTCGGCGGAGGAGATCTGCCGCCATTCATATTTGCGTTCGTACCGATCAACTGGGAAGAGGATTACAAGGGCGCCGGCAGAACAGTTTGATCGGGTGTGTGAGATCTGGTTTGAAGGAGAAGAAGAGTGGTTTAAGGCCTGCGTGGAAGGCGCGGATAAGATCGCAAAACCGGCCTGGGCAGAGCAGGAGAAGTTCCCGTACCTGCGCCCGCAACATAATATTGCCTCAATTTTTACGGGCGATATGGCAACCATGGATGCATATTCTCAGTATCACGGATACATTACGATGCGGTAAAAATCTGTCATAACCAAATTGCATGGCAGTATCGGAATTAACAATTTTCTTTCATTACCAAAATCTGATACGCTGAATTCATCAAAAAACATACTGCATAACCCAGAGAAACCAGATGGCGCCAACTTCTGCAAAAGGCGGTGCCGGTCCTAAGTCGAGGAGGAATAGTAAAATGGGTAAATATGAAGAGAATTGGGAACGGTTGATGAAGACAGTTCGCTGCGAACCGGTTGACCGGGTACCGTTTGTTCCTTGTGGAAATGCATACATGGCACGTGCAAACGGCGTCTTGATGAAAGAGTATATCAATGATTTTGATGTGGCATGTGAGGCGAATATCAAAGAGCTGAAGCGCCTGGATGCAGACGGCACACAGTCCGTCATCTTCTCGCCGTATCTTCTTGGAACACAGTGGCTTTCAAGATGTGCAATGCCGGGTATCGATCTTGGCGATGATGATATGTGGCAGGTCATGGAAATCCCGGAGAACATGAAGTTCGAAGATTATGAAAAGATCAAAGAAATGGGATGGGACGCATGGCAGGCACAGTTCATCGCAGAAAAATGCGATAACAACTGGGAGAACTTAAAGCCGTTTTTCGAGGCAAATCCGAGATGCTACGAGCGTTTTTATGAGGAAGGCATTCCGTGTGTATGCGATTTCCTGATGATCACACCGTTTGAGTACTTCTGCGGCGGACGTTCTCTGGAAGCATTCATGGTAGACGATCTTTTCGAAGAAGAAGACCTGATGCTGGAGATCTTCGATATCGTGCTGGAGCATAACCTGAAAGCATATCGCCAGCAGATCATTGACACCCATGCAAAGGGCGTGTGGATCGGCGGCTGGAGAACCGGCCCGGACCTGATCTCCCCGGATATGTTTGATACCTTTGTTAAGAAATCCTTTGACGCATACTATGATCTGTGCATCGAGATGGATGTTCTTCCGATCTTCCATCTGGATTCTAACTGGGATTTGATGCTGGATAAGTTCACACATTACAAACCGGGTACATTCGTAATGGCGCTGGATTCCAAGACAGATGCGAGAAAGTGCCGCGAGATGCTTGGCCCGAACGTATGCATCCTGGGCGATGTTCCGTGTGAAATGCTGACATTCGGCACACCGGACGAAGTCAAAGCATATGTTACCAGCCTGCTCGATGACATTGGACCGTATGGTGTCATGATCGCATCCGGTTGTGATATCCCGTCTGACGCGAAGCCGGAGAACGTACTGGCAATGGCGGAAGCAACCCATGCTTACCTGGATACACATCCTGAAAGAAGATAAGTAAAAAGCATAAACGCATAATCTCCCCGGGGACGATGATTTGTTCATTCGTCGCCGGGGCATTGTGCTATAATCATAGAAATGAGTCGTTGCGCACGGAAAGGGGCTTTATATGAACATTACCCAGATGAAGTATTTTATCACTGCCGCAAAATGTCTGAACTTTACAAAAGCAGCGGAAATCCTGTTTATTACACAGCCGGCCTTATCCCGCCAGATCGCTGCGATCGAGCAGGAACTGAATATGCAGCTCTTTATCCGTACGAACCGTTTCGTCCGCCTGACGCCGCCGGCAGAGGTACTGCTGCGGGAGTTTGAGCGGATCTATGATGACTATAATCTTGCGATCGCGAATGCGAGAAACAGCTTCCAGGGACTGTCGGGCGAGCTGAACATTGGCATCCTGGAAGGCATGTATGTGGGCGATCTGTTCCCCGGTATCTTAAAATATCTGGCAGAGTATTATCCGAATATCAAGATCAACCTGCACACGTACAGTTTCAACGATCTGGTCAAAAAACTGTATCAGAATGAGCTTGATATCATTTTTACCCTGTATTTTGACTTAAAAGACAGGGAAATGCTGCGCTACAAGGTGATCGAGCATACCAAAGATCATGTGGTCGTCCACAAAGACCACCGCCTGGCAAATGCGAAGTTTGTAAAACTCTCTGATTTTAAGGACGATACGATCATCATGGTATCAACGGAGGACTCGGAGGAATCGCCGCGTCTGATCCTGGATGCGTGCAAGACGGCAGGTTTTACGCCAAATGTGCGGTTCGCGTCTTCCTTATCAGAAGAAATGCTCTGGGTCGAGGCGGGTGTCGGTGTCTGTATCCTTGATTCCAGAAACCTTCTGTATAGCAATCCATCGGTGCGTTTTCTGGAGGTGGAGAGCTTGAGTGATCCGAGCCTGACGATGGCCTGGCATGAGAACAATTACAACCCGATGAAAAAGATCTTTATTGAGAACTTTGCACTGGATCATCCACTCAAAGATTGACCCATTACAAAATTGTATGGCAAATTGAAAAAAAGTTATTGAAAATGATTGTTACCATGCTGCAATGGTGTGAAAAACCCGCTGCAGCATGGATTTTTTTGCGCCATTTTTGAAGATTATGACAATGATAACCAAATTGCATGGCACGATGGATTTCAGGAATTTTTCAGACGATTTTCCGGAGATTATCATAATAATTGACAGGGGAGTAACGGATTGGTTACTCGCAGTATGTGAGCGTCCGGTTGCAGACGGGCGTAAGCGTAAGAACACTTATGGGAATGGCGAAAGAAAGGAGAATGAGTACATGAATTGGGGCGTACTGATATTTGTACTGATTTACGAAATCGCAACGATCGTCGGCGTAGGTATGATCATTGCACGGAAGAATAAGGCTGCAGCAGCACAGGAAGGAAACTTTGCACTTGCAGGAAAAGGCCTTCCGACCGCACAGGTTGGTGTTACACTGGCACTGACCATGCTTGGCTCGGCACACATCTGGGGAACCACAGAGAATGCAGCAGGCATGGGTTCCATCGCAGTCTGGTTTGGTATTGCATGTACCGTTATGATGGTAGTTATCACACAGATCACAGGACCGTGGGTCCGCAAGATCGGCGTTAACACGATTCCGGATCTGTTCGGAAGATTATATGGAAAGAAAGCACGTATCCTGATCGCGTGTGTTATGGGCCCGCTGGTATTCGGATGCCTTTGCCTGGAAACACAGTGTGTTGCGATCACGTTCGTGGTTTGTACCGGATGGCCGTATTTTGTAGGTGCTATCGTAGGTGGCGCGTTCGGTATCCTTTACGTATTACTTGCAGGTATGAAGGAAGTATCCTGGCTGAACATGATCAATGCGGTTATGATGTACGCAGCACTGATCATCGCGCTGATCGCAATGTTCGTTTGCCTGCCGGGCAATGGCTGGGCAGATGTCGCAACAAATCTGGATGCGATGGGCAACGCATGGATGCTTGACATCTTTGGAAACAAAGACCTGATCATCGGTTTCGCGATCCCGACCATCTTTACCTGTACGATGTTCCAGGGTGTATCCCAGATGGGTCTGCAGACCTGTATCGCAGCAAAAGATGTTAAGTCTGTAAAGAAATCGATCTGGCTGGCAGGTCCGGTCAACGGTCTGTTCTGTATCATCCCGGCACTGCTTGGTATGGCAGCACTGGCACTTGGTTACCTTGAGATCGGCGGAAATGCAATGATGATGACACCGGCAATGATGCTGGCAGTTCTTCCGAAATGGGTTGTTGCACTGATCTGCGCATCCTTCCTCGGTGCTCTGCTTTCCACGTTTGCAATGACTTCACTTTGCCCGTCAACCATTTTCGCATATGACCTGTATGGCGGACTGTACAAGCCGAATGCAACAGAGAAAGAAAAAGTTCGCGTAATGCGTATCATGATCGTCATCGTAGGTATCGCAGCGATCATCCTGGCAAACTTCCAGCCGACCGTTGTTACGACGATCAACTGGATCTTCACATGGGCAGTACCGATGTTCGTGACACTGGTATTTGGTCTCTGCTGGAAGAGAAATACAAAAGCAATGGTAATCACCTGTGTTCTTTCCTGGATCGCAAACGTTGTATGGATCACTGCTGATCTGCAGGGCAAGCTGGGTATGCCGAACTTCCATCAGGTTTACCTTTGCCTGATCATCACAATGGTCGTAGGTCTGATCACATTTGCTGTAATGCCGGGATCAAAACCGGGTTACTTCCGCCTTTCAAAAGAAGACAGAGCAGCAACTGTAGAAATGAAGGCAACACACGAAGCATAAAGATGTGTTAGGATAGATCTTGAGAAATGGAGGTACAATATGGTAGCGCATATTATTATAGAGGCCGCCGCAATGGTAATCGGCATTACAGTAGTTGGATACTTTATCGGTAAACTGTTTAAGGAAGCGGAAAAGGAGGATTAGAATATGGTATTACTCTCTATGACACAGGGCTGGATGATCGGTATCATTGCGATGATGTGCATGTTTGGTATTGCCGCTGGCATCTTTTCTGCAAAAGGAAAAGCAAACCGGGAAGATCAGTAAGAAATAGTGAATATATTCTATAGAAGACACAGGCTGGGGTTTTGGCCTGTGTCTTCATATTTAGAGAAAAATCCCAGAATTATAAAAATATTACAATACAAAAAGTGGTAATTTTTTTATAATAGCCATATGATGACTAAAAAGTAACCGATATGGTTTTCAGAAAGGATGAACCGATGCGTCAGACATGGAAAGGTAATTCACAAGATAAGCAGCATAGTTTATTGGAACAGTTGCAGAAGCAGGGCGTATATATCCCGGCTGACTGTGGCGGGATTGGCCGGTGCGGAAAGTGCAGGGTGCAGTTTCTCTCGGGCGCACCGGAGGCAGATGAAGATGATGCAAACATCTTTTCTCCGGAACAGATTGCAGACGGGTGGCGGCTTGCGTGCAAGGCGTTTCCGGAAGGGGACTATGAGATTGCCTGGGAGCAGTCGGAAGAAGAGATGGAAGTGGCTTCAGATTTCTCGCACGGAAGTGGGGACGCGGCTGATGCAACAGAGGGTGATGCCGCTGGGCAGAAAGCAGCAGAGCCGGTGGCAGCAGTCGATATCGGAACCACTACGTTGGCGGTGTCTTTGGTAGACCGGGCATCCGGCAAGGTGGTAGACACCAAAACTTCTGTCAATCATCAACGCGTGTTTGGCGCTGATGTCATTTCCAGGATTCAGGCTTCCATGGACGGGAAAAAAGAAGAACTGAAGGCGTCGATCAGAAAAGACCTGGATGGGTTGATTACTGCACTGGGTGAGAAGATGGATGAGATTCCGGTCATCATTTCCGGAAATACGACGATGGAACATCTTTTCCTTGGGCTTCCCTGCGATACACTGGGCGTTGCGCCTTATACACCGGTCGATATTTCGCTTCATGAAGAAGATAATTTCCTGATTCTTCCGGGCATCAGCACCTATGTCGGCGCGGATATCGTCAGCGGTATCATTGCCTGCGGCATGGACCAGGGCGAAGAAGTCTGCATGCTGATCGATCTTGGAACCAATGGAGAGATGGCCATTGGAAACAAAGATCGTATCTTGTCCGCTTCGACCGCTGCCGGTCCGGCTTTCGAGGGCGGAAACATCAGTTGTGGTGTCGCAGGCGTTCCGGGTGCGATCAGTTCCGTCGACATCGCGGAGGACGGAAGCGTGCAGATTGGAACCATCGGCGGAAAAGACCCGATCGGACTTTGCGGAACCGGCGTTCTCGAAGTCGTCTATGAGATGCTGAAAGCAGAGTATATGGATGAGACAGGTCTGCTGGAAGATGACTATGTAGATGACGGGTTCCCGCTTTCCGATGATGTGGTATTTACAGATCAGGATGTGCGTGAAGTACAGCTTGCCAAATCCGCGATCCGTGCAGGCGCGGAAACGCTGATGGAAGAGTATGGCGTCGGATATGACGACATCTCTGCACTCTATCTTGCCGGCGGATTCGGGCAGAAGATCAACTTACAGAAAGCGGCCGGGATCGGCCTTTTGCCGGAGGAACTGCTCGACAGGACCAAAGCTGTTGGCAACAGCTCGCTGGCAGGTGCAGTCATGATCGCCAAAGATGAGACATTAAAAGAACGGTTTGCGCATGTGGCAGATTACTCTGAGGAGGTCAGCCTGACCGGGAATCCGACCTTTAATGATCTGTATATGGAATATATGATGTTTGAAGCATAAGCTCCTGCGTCGCAATGTGGCAGCACGTAAGCTTATGCTTGAGCAAGAATAGGGGGTTATCATGACAAAAGAACAGGCGATTCAACTGGCCAATGAAGCCGGCTTTTCCCACAGCGGGATCTTTGCAACCGAGAAGCTGCGTTTTCTTCCGGAAGTGCGTGATATGTGCGCAGCGGGAAAGTGCCAGAAGTATGACAAATGCTGGAGCTGCCCGCCGGGGTGCGGGACACTTGACGACAGTCGGGAAAAAGCAAAGCAGTTTTCCTGGGGAATTCTTCTGCAGATGACCGGGGAGATGGAAGACGACTTTGATGTTGAGACCATGATGGAGACAGAGGTGCAGTTAAAGGCAAATCTGACGAAGTTCCTGGATCTTGTACCGGAAGGTGAAAAGTGCCTTGCAATGTCTGCCGGTGCCTGCACGATCTGCAAGGAGTGCACCTATCCGGATGCACCGTGCCGTTTCCCGGAGAAGATGCATACTTCCATGGAAGCGTATGGTCTGGTGGTATCGGAAGTCTGCCAGCTGGCGGACACCCCGTATTATTACGGACCGTGTACGATGACTTATACCTGCTGCGTGCTGTTTGAATAGGTCAAAACACAGAAAATGCCGGGAAACAGCCGATCCTTGTGGATTTATAATCAAAATAGGAAAAATTTTGGATTTTGGAGATCTTTTCACGAGAAAAGATCTCCTTTTTTACGGAAATATGCATATGAGAATCAAGGAAAAACAGATGCCGGAAATAAGAAAAATGCATAGATATATGCCCATTTGGAATGCCTGAAGATGGAAACAGGCAAAAAAAGTACAAAATTTATCGCTTTTGTCCAAAACATGGAATGGTAAATATTATAGGATGTATTCATCAAAACAAGTAAGCCGAAACGCAATGGCATATATTCAAAAAGAATGGAGGATTATTATGAGCAAAGACATGAACAAATGGATTGATGACATGCTGGCAGCAGATAAGAAGCAGGCCGTACCGGTACTGACATTCCCGTCCGTACAGATGATGGATGGCATTACAGTAGATGACCTGGTACGCAATGCGGATCTGCAGGCTAAGGGAATGCAGATCATCGCTGAAAGAACGCCTTGCGGTGCAGCATTAAGCTACATGGATCTTTCTGTAGAAGCAGAAGCATTCGGTTCTACGATCCGTTATTCAGATGAAGATGTACCGACCGTTATCGGCTCCATCTTAAAAGAGCCTGAAGATGCAGAAGCACTGGTTGTTCCGGAAGTCGGCACAGGCAGAACCGGCAACAGCATCGAGGCAGTTCGTATGGCTGCACAGAATATCACAGACCGTCCGATCCTTGCAGGTGTCATCGGCCCGTTCTCTCTGGCAGGAAGACTTCTTGACGTAACAGAAGCACTCTTCCTTTGCTATGATGAGCCGGAAATGGTACATGAGACCCTGAAAAAAGTTACAGAGTTCCAGATCAAATACTGCCAGGCATACAAAGAAGCAGGTGCTGACGGTGTTGTTATGGCTGAGCCGCTCGCAGGTATCCTTTCAGAAGATCTGGCAGAAGAGTTCTCTGCAGAATATGTAAAACAGATCGTAGAGGCTGTTCAGGATGACAACTTCATCGTTGTATATCACAACTGTGGTAACTCCACGATCGCAACCATCGATTCCATCGTAAACAACGGCTGCCGTGTATTCCACTTCGGAAATGCCATCGATATGGAAGAGATGATGCCGCTGATCCCGGAAAACTGTGTTGCAATGGGCAATGTGGATCCGTCCAGCCAGTTCCGCAACGGAACACCGGAGAGTGTTTACAAAGCAACAACAGAGCTGATGGAGAAATGCTGCAAGTATCCGAACTTTGTCATCTCCTCAGGCTGCGATATTCCGCCGCTGTCACCGTGGGAGAACATCGACGCATTCTTCAAAGCAGTTGATGATTTCTACGCATAAATTCAGTTGATATGCAGACGTGCAGCGAGTGGCGCTATGCAAATGTGCAACGGGCGTTGCCATGCCGATGCGCGCAGCACGTGTTTTAAAAAAGAAATGATTGTGCTAAAATGATGGATACAGACAGGAGGAATAATCATGAAGGGCTGTATTCACATTTACACAGGAGACGGAAAAGGAAAAACCTCTGCCGCGACCGGACTTGCGGTTCGCTTTGCGGGCACGGGCGGCAGAGTGCTTTTTGCTCAGTTTTTAAAAGATGGAAAATCCGGAGAGCTCTCTGTGCTAAAGACGATCGACGGGATCGATGTCGATGTGTGCGGGGAGTGTTTCGGGTTTTCTTTTGCCATGTCAGAGGAAACAAAATCACAGGCAAAAGAAGCTTATTCCAATTATCTGCGGCGGATCCTGAAGTGCGCGGTGGATGAAAGCTACGGACTGCTCGTGCTCGATGAGATCATTGCGACTTGCAATCTGGGGTTTGTGGATCAGGCAGAACTGATCACGTTTCTTGAAAACAAACCGGATACGCTGGAGGTTGCAATGACGGGCAGAAACCCTGCACAGGAGCTAATCGATCTGGCGGATTATGTGTCTGAGATCAAAAAGATCAAGCATCCGTATGATCAGGGAATCCTGGCACGAAAAGGCGTTGAATTCTAGCGGCTTTTTGGAGTGCTGCCAGACATTACAAATCGGCATGATTAGATGCAAAAGATGTCTGGATATTACATTGTACTTTTGTAATCAGAATGCTATAATCGTTAACAGTAGCAGAATGGTATCTGCTATTAGAATTAAATAAAGACAGACTTGCAGGTGGCTGCCGGGTTTTGAATGAAAAGATGATTCAAAGCCGTTCAGCTGAAAATGGGAATCCGGTGGGAGTCCGGAACGATGCCGTCACTGTGTACGGGAGCTGCTCTCATCACAAAGGAAGCAATGTTTCATTTGTGATTTGATCACTGGGAGACCGGGAAGAGAGAGAATAGCGATGAACGAAGTCAGGAGACCTGCCTGCAGAGTCAGAACAAAGTGTTCTCAGATGCGGAAAGTTCTGTATTTGAGTGGTACACGAGAAGTGATTTGCGGTCCACAGATTACGGTTCAGGATGCAGCAGGTTTTTTTGGAAAACAAAAGAAGCTGCCTGCAGGTTTTTTTGTGACGGCTGCAATGTGCAGCTGTTTTTTATTTTTATAGGAAGAATGACATGAAAAAAACAATCAAAAAAATCGCCGTACTGTTGACAATCTGTGTGGCCTCGCTTTCCGTGTTATCTGCCTGCGGCACAGGCGGGACAGCATCCGGTAATGCGTCTTCCGGACAGGAAGCAACAGAGGTGCAGGATGGCAGCATTTCTGCTGAAGCAGAAAACTGGGAGCCCACAGCGCCTGAGATCGCAGGACTTACATTCAAAGAACAGAAGCAGACGGATTATACCGAGCAGTTTGCGGTTTACAAATATGACGGCGGTTATGCGGTTTTTGACATCCGGGAGGAAGGACAGTTTCTTCTCGTTCCGGAAGGACAAGAGGTACCGGCGGATCTGCCTGCCGGGATGACTGTTTTACAGCAGCCCAAACACATCTATCTGGCGGCGACTGCACTGATGTCTCTGTTTACCTCGATGAATGGCATGGATGTCGTATCGATGACTTCATTAGAAGAGGATGAGTGGACGTTTGACGCCGCACAGGAAGCGATGGAAAGCGGCAGTGTGAAATATGCCGGGAAATACCGTGAGCCGGATTACGAGATGCTGGTTTCAGAAAACTGTGATCTGGCAATTGAATCGACCATGATCTATCATGTGCCGGAAGTGCAGGAGCAGATTGAAAATCTGGGGATTCCGGTTCTGATCGACCGCTCCAGTTATGAAAGCAATCCGCTTGGCAGAGCAGAATGGATCCGCCTCTATGGCGTACTGAGTGGACATGAAGAGGAAGCGGATGCGTTTTTTGCGGAGCAGGAAAAGCTGATCGAGGGCCTGGAAGACTTTGAGAATACAGAGCTGACAGTCGCATTTTTCTATATTTCAGCTGACGGGAAAGCGGTTGTCCGCGCAAGCACAGATTATGTGCCGATGATGATCGAGATGGCAGGCGGCCGGTATGCGTTCAGTGATGTAGTAAACGAATCGGGCACATCTTCGATCCCGATGAGTATGGAGACGTTTTATAACATCGCAGAGAATGCGGATATTATTATATACAACAGCAGTATCGATAACTCTGTGAAAACTTTGCAGGATCTGGAAAACAAGGATCCGGTGATTGGAAGTCTTAAGGCAGTTCAGGAGGGCAATTGCTGGTCTTCGGGAAATTCGATCTATCAGCGGCCTGACATCGCCGGAAGCATGATCATGGACTTCCACAATCTGTTGACAGGAAATACAGATCAGCTTCAGTATCTGTCAAAGTTGGAGTGATCTGTATGGAACAAAAGCAAACAGTACAGCCTAATAGCGGCGCACATTCCTTTCATCAGGAAAATATCCGGCGAAAGAGCAGATTTGCACTCGTGTTTATCCTGCTTGCGATCGCTTTTTGCGTGATCGTCGTGATCAATATCAATTCCGGAAATGTGCATATTCCAATCTCTCAGATCGTGAAGATCCTGTTCACACATTCCGGAGCAGAAAAGGATATCAACATTATCTGGCAGATCCGTTTGCCGCGGATCCTGATGGCAGCGATCCTTGGCGGCGGCCTGGCGACATCAGGTTTTCTGCTGCAGACATTCTTTGAGAATCCGATCGCAGGACCGTTCGTACTGGGTATCTCATCCGGTGCAAAGATGGTTGTGGCACTGGTCATGATCTTCGGTCTGCTGCATGGCCTTGTGATGAATTCCTGGACCTATATCATTGCAGCCTTTGTCGGATCTTTAATGTCGACCGGATTTATCCTTCTGGTGGCAAGGCGGATCCGGAATATGGCGGCGCTTTTGGTGGCCGGTATCATGATCGGCTATATCTGCAACGCGATCACGGATTTTGTTGTTACGTTTGCAGACGATTCCGATATCGTTAATCTGCGTGGCTGGTCTTTGGGAAGCTTTTCCGGCATGAGCTGGGGCAATGTCTGGATCAGCATTGGCGTGATCGGTGTGACATTCGTTTTGACAATGCTTTCGGCAAAACCGATCCATGCGTACCAGATGGGTGAAGCCTATGCACAGAGTATGGGCGTGAACATCAAGTTCTTCCGCGTGGTGCTGATCCTGCTATCGAGCATCCTTTCGGCGACCGTTACGGCGTTTGCAGGACCCATTTCCTTTGTGGGAATCGCGGTGCCGTTTCTGGCAAAAGCATTTCTCGGTTCGTCAAAACCGCTGGTGGTGCTGCCGGCGAATTTCCTGGTCGGTGCCGTGTTCTGTATGCTGTGTGACCTGATCGCGCGGCTTGCGTTCGCACCGGTGGAACTGAATATCAGTACGGTAACGTCGATCTTCGGCGCACCGATCGTCATCTATATCCTCATCAGCAGAAGGAGGGGACGCAATGGATAAGACCTATTTTTCCATCGACCATCTTTCTGTCGGATATAACAAGCAGGTTCTGATCCGGGATATTTGTGTCGATATCAAAAAAGGAGAGATCGTCACGCTGATCGGCCCGAACGGCGCCGGGAAGTCGACGATATTAAAAAGTATTACCAGACAGCTGTCTCTTTTGGGCGGCAAAGTCATGTTTGATGAGCAAAATCTTTTAGAAATGTCGTTCCGGGAGATGTCGCAGAAAATGGCGGTCGTCCTGACGGAACGGATGAAGCCGGAACTGATGACCTGCGCGGATATCGTGGCGACAGGCAGGTATCCATATACGGGGCGTCTTGGTGTCCTGACACCGGAGGATGAGGCAAAAGTCGACGCGGCACTGGCGGCAGTGAATGCGTCAGATCTTGCAGGAAGAGACTTTAATGCGATCAGTGACGGGCAGCGGCAGAGGATCCTTTTGGCACGAGCCATCTGTCAGGAGCCGGAGATCATCATTTTAGATGAGCCGACATCATTTCTGGATGTGCGGTATAAGCTGGAGCTTTTGTCGATCCTGACCCGGATGGCAAAGGAAAAGGATATCACGATCATCATGACGCTGCATGAGATCGATCTGGCGCAGAAGGTGTCGGACAAGATCGTATGTGTTCACGGTGAGACGATCTATGCATACGGGACACCGGCAGAGATTTTCGAAGAGGAGCGGATCAAAAACCTCTATAACATCGACAACGGGTTTTATGATCCCGTTTTTGGCAGTATTGAACTGGCCAAGGTGGAGGCTGAGCCGGATGTGTTTGTGATTTCCGGTGCCGGCTCGGGAATTCCGGTATTCCGCGCACTGCGTAAGGAAAACAAGGCGTTTATTGCCGGCATTCTGCATACGAATGATATTGATTATGAACTGGCAAGGCTTCTGGCTGCGGAAGTGGTCACGGAAGCACCGTTTGAGCCGATCGGTGATGCGGCGATTGCGCAGGCGAAGGCAGCGATTGATCGGTGCAGCGAAGTGATCGTTTGCGATTTTCCGGTCGGGCAGATGAATCAGCGGATCAAAGAGCTGATTGATTATGCGAATGAACAGGGAAAAATCACTGCAGATGCATTGTGTTCTCACGAAATTGTGGCGTGTGT
>JAFUBZ010000008.1 GCA_017459945.1 Eubacterium sp. | reverse complement strand
GGCTCAGGGCTGCGATCTGATCCTTTTTGCCGGATGCATCGGAAAGCGTTTGTCTGTTCTCTTCCGTGAGGATCAGAAACTGCTCGATCTCCTGCTGCATCTGAAGGATCTGTGCCTGCTTATTGCGAATGTCTTCTTCGCTGTTAGAACGGGAATCACGGATACTGTCCGTTTCGTCTGAAAGCTGTTTTAATTCGACATAGATCCTCTGAATGTTTTCGCCTATAAAGATCACTTTTTCTGACAGCGCGGTTTCCTTTAGGGCAAGCGCTGAGATCTCTTCATCGAGCTTTGTGCGTGCACTTTGGGTTTCTTCTAAAAGAACCTGCGCGGCCTCCATGCTTTCATCGAGATCCTTTTCCATCTTTGCAAGTTCATCGAGTGCTTCGTTGTCTTCGTTTTGCGCAGATGTGATCTCATTCAGCTCACTCTGCAACCGGCTGATCTCAGCATGGATATGCAAAAAAGAAGCTTCCTTTGCATCTCTCTCGCGCTTGGCCTGTTCAAGCTGAAGCTTTGCGGTATTCTGCTGGATATAGGTTTCCTGCAGCAAAAGATTTAATTCGGAAAGCTCATCCTTTAACAGGTCGCTTGCGGTACGGATCTCATCCATACGATTGCGCTTATCCTTTGCCGCGTCTTTTGCTTCTTTGATCTTTTTTTGCAGTTCATCGATTTCCCTGTTTCTTCCAAGCAGGGCACTGCTGTTTTTATAAGCGCCGCCGCTGATCGCACCGCCGGGCTGTAAAAGCTCACCGGCAAGTGTGACGATCCGGATCGAGAACCGATGCTTTCTCGCGATCGCGAGTGCATGGTCGATCTCATCAACGACAAGGGTTCTGCCAAGAAGATGGGATGCAACGGGAGCATATTTTTTATCGGTTGATACGAGCTCATCTGCCATTCCAAGTGCGCCGGCATCGGAAAGTGCCTCTCTTGCAGCTTTGTTTTTGGATGCCGTAATACTGGTCAAAGGCAGGAATGTCGCTCTGCCGTACTTATGCTCTTTTAAGTAAGCGATCATTTTTTTGGCAGTCGCTTCATCTTCCGTTACGATATTCTGGATGCTGCCGCCAAGTGCCGTCTCGATCGCAGTTTCATATCGTTTGTCGACCTGGATCAGATCCGCAACGACACCGATCAGCCCGGGGACAGCGGATTTTTGCTCCATGACACGGCGGATGCTGTTTCCGTATCCGTCATATCGTTCGGCAATATTTTTCAATGATTCCAGACGGGAAGAAAGCTTGTGGAAGGTCTCCATGTTGGATTCGAACTCTTTCCGTGCTTCTTCCAGCTTCTGGCGCCAGTTTTCTCTTTTCTTCGTGATCCCTGTACGCTTATCCTCCAGACCGGATAAGGTCTCGGAGATCTCCTGATAAGCTCCCTCTTTTGTGCGGACCGCTTCTGAGAAATCACTTTCGCCATCCTGTTCATTCAGAAGGTCAGCATGCAAAGATGAGATATGGATCTGTGTCTGTTCATACAGCGTCTCTAACCGCTTGATGTCCGCCTGGATCTCTGCTTTTTTGTTCAGTCTTGTGATGACCTGCTGTCTGCTGGACTCCAGATCAGATTCTATCTTTTTGATAGAAGCAGTCAGCTCACGATGCTGTTTGTCGAGCAGGTATTTATCATGCTGCAGTGCTTCTAACGCCTGATTCTGGTCTGCCTGCTCAGATTCGTACTGCTCACGCAGACGGGTCTTCTCATTGACTTCTGCTTCGATCGCATGGATACGGGTATCATAATGCTGTTCGTCATTCTGTATGCCGCGGATCTGTTCCTCAAGGATCTGGATGTCGCCGGTATGCTTCTGACGATCCATCTCCATCTGACTGATCTGATCTCTGAGCTGCTCCATGTCTGATTCGATCTGTGCAGAAGCATCTCTTGATTTCTGATATTCTGTGCCGATCCGGGCGTATTCAAGTCTTGCTTCGTCACGCTGGTTTTCAGCGATCGTCAGTTTTCCGGTCAGCTCTTCGGCCTGCGCTTCCAGACGGCCGTCTTCCTGCAGGAACAGATTCACATCTAAGTTCTTTAAGATATCCCGTTTGTTTAAATAGATTTTTGCTGCTTCGGCCTGTTTGTTCAATGGTCCGATCTGACGCTCGAGTTCTGTCAGGATATCGTTAACACGGACAAGATTGGCCTCTTCACTTTCAAGCTTTTTCTGAGCAGCTGCTTTCCGCCGTTTGAATTTAACGATACCTGCCGCTTCGTCAAATAATTCTCTCCGGTCTTCCGGGCGGCCGCTTAAGATCTTGTCGATCTGTCCCTGACCGATGATGGAATATCCTTCTTTACCGATACCGGTATCATAGAACATCTCCTGGATGTCCTTTCGTCTGCAGGCACGGCCGTTGAGCAGATATTCGCTCTCACCGGAACGGAAGATCCGTCTTGCAACCGTGATCTCGTTATAATCAAGCGGAAGCTGATGATCGCTGTTATCAAGCGTCAGCGCTACATATGCATAGCTCTGCGCTTTTCTGTTCTCGGTACCTGCAAAAATGACATCCTGCATATTGGAGCTTCGAAGCTGTTTGACTTTTTGCTCTCCGAGCACCCAGCGGACTGCATCCGCGACATTACTTTTTCCACTGCCGTTCGGACCAACGATACCGGTAATGCCGTTATGAAATTCAAAATGAATTTTCTGTGCAAAGGATTTGAATCCCTGTATTTCGATTGATTTAAGATACATGTTATGTTCTCTGGTGCTCCTTTAGTAATAATATGGTCTGATAAGCAGCTTCCTGTTCGGCTGCTTTTTTGGTATGTCCGGTACCCATGCCATAGACCTGATCACCGATCTTTGCGGCAACGGTATATTCCTTGGCATGATCCGGACCGGATTCTGAAACAGGAATGTAGGTCAATGCGCCGTCAGAACGGCTTTGTACGATTTCCTGTAAAATGGTCTTACTGTCATGAAACAGCTGCATATGCTCAATGTCATGCATGACAAACTGTTTGATAAAGGTCTGGGCCGGAGCAATTCCGCCATCCAGATAAATAGCGCCGATCACAGCTTCAAAGGCATCTGAAAGAATGGAGGGCCGGTTTCTGCCGCCGGTGAGATGCTCTCCTTTGCCGAGAAACAGGTACTTGCCCAGTTCGATCTGCCTGCAGCAAAAAGCAAGTGTCGGCTCGCAGACGATACTTGCGCGGCATTTGGTAAGCTGTCCTTCGGACCAGTCCGGATAAGCAGAAAACAAAATCTCACTGCTGACGATCTCAAGAACGGCATCCCCTAAGAATTCGAGCCGTTCATTATCACGCCGGTCCGCTCCAGGATTCTCATTCGCGTAAGAACGGTGTGTCAAAGCTTCTAACAGCAGATCCGTATTATGGAAATGATAGGAAATCTTATTCTGGAATTCTTCTATTTCGGTCAATGATAAGCTCCTTATTCGTTTGACTTAAAAGAAGCCGCTGCAGAATGAATCTTAAAAGATCATCCGCAGCAGCCTTTATCAGTCTTTCTGTTGAACAGATTACTCTCTCGCAGCAGCTTGGATCTGCTTCACAGCATCACCGACTGTGACGATATTCTCAATCGCATCATCAGGAATCTCGATACCGAAAATGTCCTCAAGCTGCATCACGATCTGTACGACATCGAGTGAATCTGCACCAAGATCATCGATGAAAGTGGTCTCTTCCGTGATCTCATCAGTAGAATAATCCAATACATCAGCAATTACTTCTTTGATTTTCTCAAATTCCATCTCATTAACCTCCATTACTCTGATTCTAAAAGGAACTCTGTAATCTTTTCATTGATCTTCTGTTCTTTAAACTGCAGACACTGCAGGATCGCATTTTTGACATCATTGGCATCTGCGCTGCCGTGTGTCTTGACAACCAGTCCGTTCAGTCCCAGCAGCGGAGCACCGCCATATTCTGAAACGTCAAATGCTTTTAATGTATCTTTAAGGGCCGGTTTTGCAAGAAGTCCGCCGATCGAAGCACGTGCGGAGGACTTTAATCCTTCCTTCACTTTTGACAGAAGGACGGAAGCAACACCTTCATACAGCTTCAGAACAACATTTCCGGAAAAGGCTTCACATACAATGACATCGGCGTATCCGTGCGGGATATCCCGTGCTTCAATGCTGCCGATAAAGTTGATGTTTTTGCACTCTTTTAACAAAGGAAATGTTTCTTTGACGAGCTTATTCCCTTTTTCTTCCTCTGCACCGACATTCAGGATTGCAACACGTGGATTTTTCACGCCGACGATATGCTCCATATAGATTGAACCCATCTGTGCAAACTGCAGCAGGTGATTGGGACGCGGATCCATATTCGCACCGCAGTCGATCAGCAGGGAAACCCCGTTCTTGGTTGGGATCAGAGGCGCCAGCGGTGAACGGCCGATACCCTTCTTTTTACCGACCAGAAGCTGCCCGCCTGCAAGGATCGCTCCGGTACTGCCTGCGGATACGACAGCATCCGCTTCTTTATCATGAACCAGCTTCATAGCCACGACAAGGGAAGAATCCTTTTTATGACGGATTGCAGCAACCGGCGGCTCTGCAGTCTCGATCACTTCTGTTGCCGGAATGATCTGGATCTGCTCGTTTGGATATTGATATTGTCCGAGTTCTTTTTCAAGCACATCAGGCTGTCCGACCAAAAGGACCCGGATCGTCTGATTGGATGTTACTGCGTTGACAGCTCCTTTTATGATTTCGCCCGGGGCATTGTCGCCGCCCATGGCGTCTAATGCGATCGTTGTGATATCTGACATAGAGATCAGAATTCCTTTCTATATATTGTAAGAATTACATGCAATCAGAGTTAATATACTATATGTTCTCTTAGAAAGCAATAAAAAAGCCGGAGAAATCTTCCTCCGGCATAGCATTCATAAAACAAGCCCGGACAATAAACTGTCCGGGCTGTTAAAGACATATTAATCTTCCATACTGATGATTTCTTTTTTGTTATAAGAACCACAGTTTTTGCAAACACGATGCGGAACCATCAGCTCTCCACACTTGCTGCACTTCACCAGTGTCGGATTAGACATCTTCCAGTTTGCTCTTCTCTGGTCTCTTCTGCCTTTTGAAGATTTATTCTTTGGGCAAATAGACATGTGAAACACCTCCCATTTATATAAATTAGCTTAATTTTCTAACACACTCGGTAAATTATACAGATATGCGAGGTGTTTGTCAATTAAAATATTCGATCTAAATCGAAAAGTTTAATTATACCAGAGCAACCGTCTCTCTTGCGATCGCAAGTTCTTCGTTTGTCGGGATGATCGCAACCTTAACCTTGGAATCCGGAGTAGAGATCATCAGATCCTCGCCGCGATGTCCGTTTGCTTCCTCATCCAGAGAGATTCCGAGATATCCGAGGTACTCTACGACTTTCTTACGTACGAGCGGAGCGTTCTCGCCGATACCTGCTGTGAAAGCGATACCGTCAACGCCGTTCATAGCTGCTACATAAGCGCCGATGTATTTTGCAACACGATATGCAAATACTTCGATTGCTGCTTCGCAAAGCTTGTCGCCCTTGTTCATGCCTTCTTCCAGATCACGGAAGTCAGATGAAACTTTGGAGATACCCTGTACACCGGATTTCTTGTTCAGTACGTTCATAACGCCTGCGATATCAAGGCCTTCTTTCTTAGCGATGAACTCCATGATCGCCGGATCGATATCACCGGAACGTGTACCCATTACAAGGCCTTCAAGCGGGGTAAGACCCATGGAAGTGTCAACGCACTTGCCGTTAACAACAGCACTGATGGAAGCACCGTTACCAAGATGTGCTACAACGATCTTGGAATTGTTGATGTCAAGGCCTGCGAACTCAGCAAAATGTTTGGATACGAAGCTGTGGCTGGTTCCGTGGAAGCCATATCTTCTAACTTTATATTTCTCATAATACTCATAAGGAAGACCATATAAATATGCTTTGGTCGGCATGGTCTGATGGAAAGCTGTATCAAATACACCTACCATCGGTACGCCCGGCATCAGCTCCTGGCATGCACGGATACCGATCAGGTTAGCCGGATTGTGAAGCGGTGCAAGGTCGTTGCACTCTTCTACTGCTGCAAGCATCTCATCATCAATGATTGCGGAAGAAGCAAACTTCTCGCCGCCGTGTACGATACGGTGTCCAACAGCTTCTACTTCGCTCAGATCTTTGATCGCGCCTGTGGTCGGATTTACCAGAGCGTCAAGGACCAGCTGGATTGCCTCTTTATGTGTCGGCATAGCCGGTGTGGTCTGCTCTTTGTCACAGCCTGCCTTCTGATAGGTCAGTGCGCCATCAATACCGATACGCTCGCAAAGGCCTTTTGCCATTACTTCTTCTGTCTCGGAATCAATCAGCTGGTATTTCAGAGATGAACTTCCGCAGTTAATAACTAAAACTTTCATTTGTTTAGCTCCCTTCCTTATAAATTGAAAATGTCACAGATAATTTCATTATAAACATATTTCTAAAGTTCGCAAGAATTTTCTTTGCATTTTGCCGGTGGGACCCTATAATTAACAAATAAACAGATCTGAATTGGAGATTATGATGAAAGTATGCGGGATCATAGCTGAATACAATCCGTTTCATAACGGACATCAATATCATATTGAAGAAACACGTCGGCGGACAGGCGCTGATTATTGCATCGTCATTATGAGCGGTGATTTTTTGCAGCGTGGCGGCCCTGCGGTCGTGGACAAGTATCTGCGCGCAGAATGCGCGCTGGAAAACGGTGCGGATCTTGTGATCCAGATGCCTGTAACGGGAAGTACGGCCAGTGCAGGTGAATACGCCAAATGCGGGGTGACACTGCTCTCCCGTCTTGGTGTCGTCACAGATCTTTCGTTTGGATGCGAAGCAGAAACCGATGAGGAAAAAGAGATCCTTTTCGAAGCTGCCGGATATCTGTATACAGAACCGGATTGTTTTCAGACCATTCTTTCTGAGGGCATGCGCCGCGGGATGACGTGTCCCGCCGCAAGACTGGAAGCATTACACGCCTGTTTTGGGGATGATGACAGGAAAAAGCAGCTCCTGGAAGAACAGCTTCGTACGCCCAATAACATTCTTGCCCTGGAATACCTGCATGCCAATATGGGCCTTGACAGACCCATGACGCCCTGTATGATCACGCGTGCGGGCGCATCCTATCACGACGAGGATCTTTCAGAGAATGACCGTTTTCCGTCTGCAACTGCACTCCGCAACCGGCTTTTTGAAATGTTTGAAACTGCCGATGGATCAACAAATTCTTTTGATCGCCTTACGGAGTATATGCCTGCTTCCTCTCTTGATCGTCTGAAAGACTATTTATCCGGACACCGTCCTCTGTCAGAGGATGCGTTTTCTGATATGCTTTTCCATACGCTGCTGTCACAAAAGGATGTGCTGAACCGGAACTATCCGCAAAATGAAGAATTGAACAATACGATCAGGAACCATCTGGAGACGTTTCCCGGGTGGAGCCGCTTTGCGCTCGATTGTAAAGGAAAGAATCAGACCCTGACTTCTGTAAACAGGCATCTGACACATATCCTGCTGGGGATCGATGATACGATGATCGCTTCCGCAAAAACGTATGATCTTGCGCCTTATGCACGCATCCTTGGATTCCGTCGTGATGCGGCGCCGCTTCTTCCCGAAATCGAATCAAATGCCTCGCTTCGTGTGATCACGCACCCTGCCGGATCATTGCGTGAAATGAATGAAAATGAGCAGGCGTTATTCCGGCTCGATCTGTTGGCGGGAGAGCTTTATTCTTATGCTGCAAAGAAAAATACAGACGGTCTGATTTCCGAGCTTCGTCACCCTCTTGTATATCTCTGATAAAATCAAATGTCTTTTATTATTCATATTTGCTGTTAAACGTCCCTATTTTTGCCTGATTATCGTTGACTTTCCCTTGAAATCCATCCCCTGATTCCTTATAATTGTATATGAAGTTGTACAAGATTTTCCGGAAGGAAAATCGTTTTCACTTTTTAACATGAGGCAAGGAGAAGAATTATGAGTGATGCAAAAATCAGACCTTTCAAGAAGGTCATGGTGGCAAACAGAGGGGAGATTGCCATCCGGGTATTCCGTGCATGTCAGGAATTAGGAATATCCACGGTCAGCATTTATTCAAAGGAAGACCGCTATGCAGCCTTCCGCAGCAAATCAGATGAGTCTTATCCGCTCGATCCAAACAAAGGACCGATCGATGCGTATCTGGATATCGATACGATCATCAAGATTGCTGTTGCAGAAGGCGTAGATGCGATCCATCCGGGTTATGGATTCCTTTCAGAGAATCCGAATTTTGTAGATGCCTGTGAGAAAAACGGTATCGTCTTCATTGGACCGACAAGCACGATCATGAATCAGATGGGTGATAAGATCTCATCCAAGAAAATGGCGATCGAAGCAAATGTACCGATCATTCCTGGTGTAGACTATTCTATTAAGGATTATGAAAAAGCAGCCGAAGTTGCACAGATGGTTGGCTTCCCTGTTATGCTGAAGGCATCTAACGGTGGTGGCGGACGCGGTATGCGTATTGTCAACTGTATCGAAGATCTTGAACAGGAATTTGAAGAAGCAAAGAACGAATCCAAGAAAGCATTTGGTGATGACAAGATCTTCATCGAGAAGTACTTAAGAAGTCCGAAGCATATTGAGGTTCAGGTACTTGGTGATAACTACGGCAACGTTGTTCATCTGTATGACCGTGACTGCTCCGTGCAGCGTCGTCATCAGAAGGTCGTAGAGTACGCCCCGGCTTTCTCGATCCCGGATGAGACAAGAAAGATCATCTTTGATTCCGCGATCCGTATGTGCAAAGCGGTTAATTATCGCAATGCCGGTACTTGCGAGTTCCTGGTTGATGCTGATAACAATCCTTATTTCATCGAGATGAACCCGCGTGTTCAGGTTGAGCATACTGTTTCTGAAGAAGTTACAGGTATCGATATTGTTGCATCACAGATCCTGATCGCAGAAGGATATCCGCTTGATTCTCCGGAAGTTCGTATCCACGGACAGGAATCCATCACATGCAATGGATACTCCATTCAGACACGTATCACCACAGAAGATCCGCAGAACAACTTCCTGCCGGACACCGGTGAGATCACTGTTTACCGTGCAGGCGAAGGTGCCGGCATCCGTCTTGACGGCGGTAACGGATTCCAGGGTGCGGTAATTACACCGTTCTATGACAGTCTTCTGGTTAAGGTTATCTCTCATGCACGTGATTTTGATATTGCGATCAGCAAGTCGATCCGTGCGATGTCTGAGATGCGTATCCGTGGCGTTAAGACCAATATCCCGTTCCTTGTAAATGTACTGAATCATCCGCTCTTCCGCAGCGGCCAGTGCTACACCACTTTCATCGAGGAAACTCCGGAGCTGTTCGATATGGCTATGAGCCAGGATCGTGCAACCAAGGTTCTTGAGTTCCTTGGCGATAAGATCGTCAACGAAAGCGGCGGAAAGAAAGCCAAATACGAAAACCGTGTACTTCCGTATGTGGATGAGTCCAAACCGGTTTATGGTATGCGTGATGAGTTCCTGAAACTCGGTGCAGAGGGACTGATGCAGAAGATTCTTAATGATAAGAAGCTTTATGTAACAGATACCACGATGCGTGACGCACAGCAGTCTCTGATGGCAACCCGTATGAGAAGTAAGGATCTGTGCGGTGCGGCAAAGGCAACCAATGCTTATCTTGCAAATGCGTTCTCTGCTGAGTGCTGGGGCGGTGCTACATTTGATACAGCATATCGTTTCCTGCATGAGTCACCGTGGGAACGTCTGGAACTGTTAAGAGAACGTATGCCGAACACACTGCTGCAGATGCTGCTTCGTGCTTCCAATGCAGTCGGATACACCAACTATCCGGATAATGTTGTTACAGAGTTCATTAAAATGTCCGCTGATTACGGCATTGATGTATTCCGTATCTTCGATTCCCTGAACTGGGTTGAGAACATGAAGGTGCCGATCGATGCTGCATTAAAGACCGGAAAGATCGTTGAAGGTACGATCTGCTACACCGGTAACGTGATCAGCCCGGATGAGACAAAATATACACTTGACTATTATATCAACATGGCACTTGAGCTTGAAAAGCTTGGTGTTCATGCGATCGCGATCAAGGATATGGCAGGACTTCTGAAGCCGCTCGCAGCAAAAGAGCTTGTTGGCGCACTTAAGAAAGAGCTTCATGTTCCGCTTCATCTGCATACACATGATTCCACCGGTAACGGTGTTGCTACTGTCCTGATGGCAGCTGAGGCAGGCGTTGACATCGTTGACCTGGCAATTGAGTCCATGTCCTCACTTACCAGTCAGCCGTCTCTGAATGCTGTTGTTGAAGCAACAGAAGGTTCTGATCGCGAGACAGGCCTGAAGTATGAAGAGCTTGACGAGCTGAGCCGCTACTACAGCCGCGTTCGTAAGGTATACACTTCCTTCGAGAGTGATATGAAATCTCCGAATGCTGAGATTTATAAATTCGAGATCCCCGGTGGTCAGTACTCCAACCTTCTTGCACAGGTTACCAGCATGGGTTCACCGGAAGACTTTGAATTTATCAAAGTGCTTTACAAAGATGCAAACGAGCTGCTTGGAAATATCGTTAAGGTTACACCTACTTCCAAAGCTGTCGGTGATCTTGCGATCTTCATGTACAAGAACGGCCTGACAAAAGAGAACATCCTTGAGGCAGGCGCAGGTCTCTCCTATCCGGATTCTGTAGTCTCCTACTTTCAGGGTATGATGGGACAGCCGTACGGCGGATTCCCGGCTGAGCTTCAGAAGATCGTATTAAAAGATATCGAGCCGCTCACTGACCGCCCGGGTAAGACATTAGAGCCGGTTGATCTGGATGCCATCGCTGATAAGCTGAGAAAAGAACATCCATTCTACAAAGACAAAGATGATCGCTACATGAAGAGATGTGCATTAAGCTATGCACTCTACCCGAAAGTATATGAAGATCATATGGAATACTATGAGACCTACAGCGATATGACCCGTCTTGAGAGCCATGTATTCTTCTTTGGTCTTGCTAAGGGCGAAGAGACATACTTAAGACTTGGCGAAGGTAAAGAAGTTCTGATCAAATATCTTGACCAGAGCGATCCGGATGCAAACGGTATCAGAAACGTGATGTTCCTGGTAAACGGAGCTGTTCGTAGCGTTAAGATCCAGGATAAGACCCTTGAGATCAAGTCCGATCGTAAGCTCAAAGCTGAGAAGAACAATCCGAAACATCTCGGATCTTCTATCCCGGGTACTGTCAGCAAGGTTATCGTCAAAGAAGGCGATGTAGTTGAGAAGAACCAGGCACTGATGACAGTCGAGGCAATGAAGATGGAAACCACCGTTGTTTCCAAGATCAATGGTACGGTAGACAAGATCTACGTACAGGCCGGCGATTCCGTAAGTCAGGATGACCTGCTGATCTCCTTCCATCTTGCAGATGACGAAGATGCAGGCGAAGAAGAATAAGATTTATTCAAACAGCTGAATAAACAAAGAAAAGCCACCGCATGATTGTGCGGTGGCATTTGTTCTATGCATTATAATCGCACGCCAGGACAGCGTGGATATCGTACGACCAGTCGAATCGGGATGCTTTTCGAAAAACATGGGCGCAGCGTTCTGGGCAAGCTAACTGCTAACTGCAACTAAGAGTCTCAGATTGGCTTCGACTCTAAGTTTCCGTAAGCAGTGGATCTTCCCTGCACGCTAACCGCGCCTTAAGAAAATGTTTTGTCGAAACAGCTTCCCGATTCTTCCTGCTCTGAAAATACGTACTGTGTTAAATCTATTTTTTTCAGCAGTTTTTGTTATACGACAGATAATAACTCAGCCAGAGATATCCTTGTTGTCCTGGCGGACATTATTAATCTGAGTATAAATTCTAGTGGTGGAACAGCCGCAGACCTGTAAAGCACATCGCGATACCATACTTGTTGCAGGTTTCGATGACGTTGTCATCACGGATCGATCCGCCCGGCTCAGCGATGTATTTTACGCCGCTCTTTCTTGCACGCTCAATGTTGTCGCCAAACGGGAAGAATGCATCTGAGCCAAGTGCAACATCTGTGTTGCCTGCAAGCCAAGCCTTCTTCTCTTCTCTTGTAAATACCGGCGGTTTCTCTTTGAAGATCTTCTGCCACTCTCCTTCGCGGAGTACATCTTCGTATTCGTCACCGATATAAACATCGATCGCATTATCTCTGTTTGCGCGGCTTAAACCGTCGACAAACTGAAGATTCTGAACCTGCGGAGACTGACGCAGATACCAGTTGTCTGCTTTCTGGCCGGCAAGTCTTGTGCAGTGGATACGGGACTGCTGTCCTGCACCGATGCCGATCGCCTGTCCGCCTTTTGCATAGCAAACGGAATTCGACTGTGTATATTTTAAGGTGATCAGTGCAATGATTAGATCGATCTTTGCGGAATCCGGAATCTCTTTGTTCTCAGTAACAACATTGCTGAGGAAATCGCGGTCGATCTTAAGCTCGTTTCTGCCCTGCTCGAAGACAACGCCGAACACTTCCTTGTGTTCGATCGGATCCGGCACATAATCCGGATCGATCTGGATCACGTTATAATTGCCTTTTTTCTTCTGGGTCAGGATGTCGAGTGCTTCCTGAGTGTATCCCGGTGCGATCACACCATCAGACACTTCTCTTTTGATCAGCTTCGCAGTGTCTGCATCACAAACATCAGACAGAGAGATAAAATCGCCAAAGGAAGACATACGGTCCGCGCCGCGGGCTCTTGCGTATGCACATGCAAGCGGTGACAGATCTTCAAAATCATCTACCCAGTAAATCTTCTTTTCAATGTCTGTCAGCGGCAGGCCAACTGCTGCGCCTGCAGGTGATACATGTTTAAAAGAAGTTGCGGCGCAAAGACCGGTTGCTTCCTTTAATTCCTTTACAAGCTGCCATCCGTTGAAGGCATCCAGGAAATTAATATATCCCGGCTTACCGTTTAACACGGTAACAGGCAGTTCGCCTTCGTTCATAAAGATACGGGAAGGCTTCTGATTCGGATTGCATCCATACTTTAATTCGAGTTCTTTCATTGGTATCATCCCCCATTTATTATTTATTCTTGTTTACAATGCGTGTTTCGTAAGAACCGTCTTCAATATTGATATAACGAACAAACAAAGATACTTTGTTGTCTTCATTTAAGTTATTCCAAAGAAGCTCTGTGTAAGTATCGATGTCATCTACGGTCTCACAAAGCTCCGGCTCTCCTTCAAAGCTTGGGAGCGGATTTCCGTCACTCATATAGGTATGGATGAATCTTGCTTCTCCTGCAATCGGTGTCTCGTAAGCAAAGGTATAACGGTTGCATGCAGCTTCATTTCCGTTGTTGCTCTTTAAAATTGACATTGCATAGCTGTAATGACCGCCTTCTACATGAAGTACACCGGAAATACGAGGGGTCAGATTCGGTGCATCCGGCTCAAATTTGCGGCTTCTTAAAGAAGCTTCAAAGGTGAGCTGACGATCAAGCCCTGCATAGATCGTATCAGTCTGGTCACCGTTTGTGACGATTGTTTTGTTTCCGAGTACACGGACCGGTGCATAGATGATCAGGCTTGGATCTTCCATTAAAGACGGATCAAACGCTTCCGTACGGATGCCTTCTCCATCTTCAACAAATACACGGTTACGGCTGTTTGTACTGCGTCCCATGATAAAATATGCAGTTACTGCTTTGCTTCCATCCGGTGTACGGCCGATGATAATGCCGCGTCCCGGATATGCATTTTCACTGAGTCTGGTTGCGATTGATTTAAATTCCATAATAACCCCTCCTGTTCTTATTTCTTACGAATGCGTTGCATTCCTAAGCGATCTTCGCCGTTCTCCAAATGCAATGCATTTGCCTTCCACAAATCCCCGGTCTTCGTCTTTTATATGCAAGCATACAAAGGCCGAATCCCGTAGATTTGCGAACTGCAAAGATCGCGCTCGGTTCTCTCTTGCTTGATTAATTTTTAAATGAATGTACCGGCGCCGGGATTCTGCCCAAACGGGATACAAATGCTTCACAATTGTGGCTGTTAACCGGCATGATCGGCGCATAGCCTAACAGTCCGCCAAATTCTGCCTGTTCGCCGACATCCTTTCCGATCACCGGAATAATACGGACTGCCGTGGTTTTCTGGTTGACCATACCGATCGCCATTTCATCGGCAATGATTCCGGCGATCGTGGACTCTGATGTCTTGCCGGGAATGGCGATCATATCAAGGCCGACGGAACATACACAGGTCATGGCTTCGAGTTTTTCAAGTGTCAATGCATTGATCCGTACTGCGTCGATCATTCCCTGATCTTCGCTGACCGGGATAAATGCGCCGCTTAAGCCCCCGACATATGAGGATGCCATAATACCGCCCTTTTTCACCTGATCATTTAAGAGCGCCAGGGCAGCTGTCGTACCGGGTGCGCCTGCACATTCAAGACCGATCTCTTCTAAGATTTCGGCAACGCTGTCGCCGATGGCCGGTGTCGGAGCAAGTGAAAGATCAATGATACCAAACGGAATATTCATCATCCGGGAAGCTTCCTTTGCAACCAGCTGACCAACACGTGTGATCTTAAAAGCGGTCTTTTTGATCGTTTCGCAAAGGACCTCAAAGCTCTCTCCTCTGACTTTGGATAATGCGGTCTTCACAACGCCGGGGCCGCTGACGCCGACATTGATGATCGCATCGGCTTCTGTTACGCCGTGGAAGGCGCCTGCCATAAACGGATTGTCATCCGGTGCGTTACAGAACACAACAAGCTTTGCGCATCCGAATGAATCTTTTTCTTTTGTATATTCAGCGGTCTGCTTTACGATCTGTCCCATCAGACGAACAGCATCCATGTTGATACCGGTCTTTGTCGATCCCAGATTGACAGAGCTGCATACAAGCTCCGTCTCTGCCAGCGCCTGCGGGATCGACCGGATCAGCATTTCGTCACACGGGGTCATCCCTTTTGAGACCAGTGCAGAGTATCCTCCGATAAAGTTTACGCCTACTTCATGTGCAACACGATCCAGTGTTTTCGCAATGGTTACATAGTCTTCAGGTGTCTTACATGCTGCGGAACCTACAATTGCAATCGGCGTTACGGAGATTCGTTTGTTTACGATCGGAATGCCGTAATTCTGCTCAATCGTTTCACCTGTAGATACCAGATCCTTTGCCAATGTTGTCATTTTCTGATAGATCTTCTGATTCAGCCGATCCAGATCAGAATCCATACAGTCTAACAGACTGATGCCGAGTGTAATGGTACGAACATCGAGATGTTCATGTTCGATCATCTCATTCGTCTCATTCACTTCAAATATATTGATCATATATCCAGTCCTTCCTATTCATGCATGATTAAATGCGGTGCATCATATCAAATATCTCTTCCTTCTGGCATCTGATGATAACACCGATCTCCTCACCCAGCTTCGCAATATCCTCAGACGTCTTTGAAAACGGCTGATCCGCGGTTGAGAAGTCAGCGATCATCATCATGTTGAAATACTCCTGAACGATGGTCTGTGAAATGTCCAGGACATTGATCTTGTGCTCAGCCAGATAGGTACAGACCTTAGCGATGATACCAACGGTATCTTTTCCTACTACAGTGATGACAGTTCGTTTTGCGCGATCTTCCATATCGGTTTCCTTTCTTCTATATTGTGATCAATTCTGATAAGGAATCTCTTGGGGCGATCTCGATCGGAAAATCATTTCCCTTATATGGAGAGCTTCCCATGGTGATTTCCATTTTGACAGTCTCATAGGCCAGCTGAGGATAATTGTTTTCCTTGCTCAGATGACCCAATAGTATTTTTTTTATACCGTCATGCAGCACTTCATCGAGAAGCTGGCCGCAGGTTTCATTCGAAAGATGGCCTTTGTCTCCGAGGATCCGCTGCTTCAGATAATACGGATAAACGCCAACCTGAAGCATATTGACATCATGATTGGCCTCTAATAATAATACATCGATGTCTGACAGATTGTCCACCAGAGAATGGTCGTATTTACCCAGATCCGTGATAACTCCTACGGAACGATCTCCGCTCTTCATGATATAAGCAACAGGGTCTGCAGCATCATGGGAGGTGCGGATGGGATGGATCGCAATCTCTCCGATCATAAAATCAGTTTCCGGCAAAATCGGATGAAACAAACTGCTGTCGATCTCGCCGAGTCTGCCATCGCGCTCGATTGCAGCGATGGTTCCGGCTGTCGCATAGATCGGAATCCCGTATTTGCGTGACATGACACCGAGCCCTTTAACATGATCACTATGTTCGTGTGTGATCAGGATTCCGTCGATTTCATCTGCCTTTAATCCGATCTCGTTAAGTCCGCATTCAATTTTCTTTTTGCTGATCCCGGTATCCACCAGAAGGTGTACATGGTCCGTTCCGGCATAAATGCAGTTTCCGCTGCTGCCGCTTGCGATGCTGCACAGTTCCATCATTTTGTGATCCCCCTGGCAAGAAGGGCCTGATCGATCTGCAAAAAGCTCTCTTCATGTGAACCGTTATTATCGATCACGACCGCACAATGTCTCCGAAATTCATCTTCCGATAACTGAGACGCCATGATGCTTTCCGTTTTTTCTTTCGTATAGCCGCGGGACTCCATCAAACGCTTCATCCGGTTTTCTTTGCTGGTGTAGATATACCAGATCTCATCACAGACATCGGCATAGCCGGCTTCGATCAGCAATGCAGCTTCCAGAATAAGTACATCGATCTGACCGGATGTGCGCTCTTTTTCTACCTGCTCCATGACATATGCATGAACCGCCGGATGAACAATAGCATTCAGCCGGTTTCTTTTCTCTTCATCTGAGAAAATGACCCTGGCAAGCTTCAGGCGGTCAAATCCGCCTTCCGGAAGAAAGATATCCTCTGTTTGAAACATATTAGCCAATGTCTGATAACACGATGTGCCAGGTTCCATCTGATCGTGGGCGATTTCATCCGCGACCAGTATTCTGCTTTTGTACTGATCCCGTATATAATTCAGAATCGCTGTTTTTCCGGCGCCGACTCCGCCTGTAATCCCTATAAAAAGCATAGTTTCTCCTGTTAGTGTGCTTCGTACCAGTTTTCTCCTGTCTGCATGCCGATCTCAAGTGCAACATGAAGTGTGGCTGCATGCTGCATTTCTTCAGACAGGATCTGTTTGACCTGTTCGATCTCATCTTTTGCTGTCTCGATCAGCAGCTCATCATGAACCTGAAGGATCAGACGGGAAGACAGATTTTCCTGCTTTAACCGGTTATAGACACGCAGCATTGCTATTTTGATAATGTCTGCAGCAGTTCCCTGAATCGGTGAATTCATCGCGATGCGTTCGCCAAACTGCCGCTGCATATAGTTGCTCGAGGAAAGTTCGGGAACAGGACGTCTTCTGCCATACATTGTAACAGCATAACCTGTTTCTTTTGCGTCTGCAACCAGTTTATCCAAAAACTGTTTGATCCCTGGATAGGTCTCAAAGTACCGGTCAATGTATTCCTGCGCCTCTTTTCTGCTGATCGACAGATCCTGACTCAGTCCGAAGGAACTGATGCCGTATACGATCCCGAAATTGACGGCTTTTGCATTTCTTCTCTGCAGATCTGTCACCTCATCAAACGGCACATGGAAAACCTGTGATGCCGTGATCCTGTGGATGTCCTTTTCTGCCTGGTAGGCGGCGATCAGGTTTTCGTCACCGGACATATGTGCAAGAACGCGAAGCTCGATCTGGGAATAATCCGCATCGATCAGCACGTAGCCGTCTTTCGGAATGAAGACCTTGCGCAGCTGTCTGCCGAGCTCCATACGGATCGGAATGTTCTGAAGATTCGGGTCCGCACTGCTCAACCGGCCGGTTGCTGTGATCGTCTGATGAAATGTCGTATGGATCCTTCCGTCACCTGAAATGTAGCCGGCAAGACCGTCTGCATAAGTAGATTTGAGCTTGGTCAGCTGCCTGTACTCCAGGATCTTTGATACAAATGGATAATCCGGTGCAAGTCGTTCCAGGACATCTGCGGCCGTGGAATACCCTGTTTTTGTCTTTTTACCAAACGGCAGCTGCATCTTTTCGAATAAGATCACACCAAGCTGTTTGGGTGAATTGATGTTAAATTCCTCACCGGCCTCCTGATAAATCTCATTTTCCAGGATCGCGATGCTGTCTGCAAGCTGATCGCCATAGGTTTTTAATGCTTTTGCATCCGCACGGATCCCTTCCTGTTCCATCTCAAACAAAACAGGAATCAGCGGAAGCTCAAGCTCTTCATACAGCTTCCACATGCCGGCATCGGTCAAAGCATTCTTTAGTTTCTCCCATGCGTTTGCGGTGGTCCAGGCGATATATGCCGCCATCTTTGCATATTCATCGGGTTTCTGATCAATGGCTTTTTCGTCTTTTAGTTTGCCGAACAGATCCTCTCTGGAAGGAAGCAGACGATCAAGATAGTCTTTTGCGATGTCATCATAGGTATAACTGCTCTTTAACGGATCCAGTAAATACGCTGCGACATGCATGTCATATACCGGCAGTTCTTTGCATGACGGCAGATAGGAAAGACTTTCCTTATAATCCGGTGTGACGAGGACGTTTGCGTTGGCCAATACAGTCTCAAGATCTGTAAGGATCTGATCTCCTGTCGTCTCTCCTGTACGGATAACGGCTGTATGACCCGCGGTATCGGATATCGCCACTGCAAAAACCGGATCCTTTTTGGGAACCGTATCTACAAAGGAAAGGAGATGCTGTCCGCTGGCATCACAGTTCTCATCTGCAGCCGGATCAGGGATGATCGTAAAACCGATCGTATCAGCTGAAAGCTCCTTGAAAAAGGCAAGCAGCTCCTTTTCGGTGTGCAGATATCGAAACGATTCCGAAACATCAGTCTGCATTTGCGCGCCATCGAATCTGGCAAGCATATTTTTAAACTCCAGACGCTTAAAATAGGGATACGCCTCTTCGGTAAACAGGTTTTTAAGAACTGCGTTGTCAAGATCAACATCCAGTGCGGCATCGGTTTTGATCGTGGCCAGGATCTTACTCATTTCGGCCATATCATAATGCTCTGTCAATGCGTTTTTTGCGCGCGGCGGTTTCACGTCTTCAAGATGTGCAAACGTGTTTTCAATCGAACCGTATTCCCGGATTAGCTTTGTTGCGGTTTTCTCGCCGATGCCCGGAACGCCCGGGATATTATCGGAGGAATCGCCCATAAGCGCCTTAACATCAATAAATTCTACCGGTGTGACGCCATAAGCGGTTTTGACATCTTCCGCATAGTAATCTTCTACTGTGGTGCGGCCCTGTCTGGTTTTCGGGATCCGTACCATGATCTGATCCGTGGCGAGCTGTAACAGATCTCTGTCTCCTGAAATGATCCGGACAGACCAGCCGTTTTTCTGCGCATTGCACGCAATCGTACCCAGAATGTCATCTGCTTCAATGCCGGGCTGTTCGATCGTTAAGATTCCCATGGCATGCAGCACTTCTTTTAACACCGGGATCTGCTCCCGCAGCTCGTCGGCCATCGGCTTTCGGGTCCCTTTGTAGTCATCAAACATCTGATGACGGAATGTGGGTTCGGAACGGTCGAAGGCAATGATCAGATGCGTCGGCGTTTCCTCCTCGAGGATTTTCAGCATGATATTTAAAAAACCGTAAATGGCATTCGTATGCAGACCTTCGGAATTGGTCAGATCAGGGATGCCGTAAAAGGCCCTGTTAACAATGCTGTGCCCATCGATCAAAACAATTTTGTTACTCATGTGAAATCTCCTGTGTGGCTGCTTTCAGCCAGTCCTTTTCATCAGCATTCAGGAATGGTGCGATCGTTTCATATACCTGTCTGTGATAGTCATTGAGACGGATCAGATCATCGGGTGACATCAGCGAAACATCGAGTGCATCGGTATCGATCGGACAAAACGTCAGTTGTTCAAACTTAAGAAACTGTCCGTATTCATTGTGTTCGTCTTCAACACAAAGCAGTTCGTTTTCGATCCGGATGCCATAAGCTCCGTCAATATAAGCGCCGGGTTCATCCGTTGTGATCATTCCGGGCACGATGATGTCATCATCAGAATAGGGGGTCGAACGTTTCCAGCGAAATGCATTGGGCCCTTCGTGTACATTTAAGATATGTCCGACGCCATGGCCGGTGCCGCATCTGTAGTCAATTCCGGCTGCCCACAGTTTTTCACGCGCCAGGATGTCAAGTGTATATCCGGTACAGCCCTGTAAGAACTTGACATCTGCAAGACGGAGATTCCCGATCAGTACCCGTGTATAGGCTTCTTTTTGTTCATCTGTTAACGGCCCGAGCACGATGGTTCTGGTGATATCGGTGGTTCCATCCACATAATGCCCACCGGAATCTACAAGAAGCATACCGGATGGCATCAGTGTTGCTGCGGTATCTGCCTTTGCCTGATAGTGCATCATGGCAGCATTGGGGCCATATGCGCTGATGGTATCAAAGGAAAGATCCGTACATTCCGGATCGGACAAACGCAGCTCATCCAGATACTGCGCAGCGTCATATTCGGTTAAACCAGTCTTTCCGATGTTTGTTTTTAACCAGTATATGAATTTTGTCATAATGACACCGTCACGGATATGGGCCTTTTTTGTACATGCGATCTCGGTTTCGTTTTTGATCGCACGCATGATCTCTGACGGATTCATTTTGTCTGTGATCGTGATATCAGGATGCAGTTTTTCAACGAGCAAAGCGTTGACTGTTTGTCTGTCTAAGAGGATCTTAGAAGCCGGCGGCATGGAAGCTGCTGCCTCATAAACGGTGTCATATAAAAAGATCCGGACACCTGCAGCAGTCAAATAACGCCGGACTTCATCGGTGATACATTCTTCTCTTATGAACAGATCTGCTTTAGAATCTGTGATAAACAAAAAAGACAAAAATACGGGAACATGATCAATGTCATTACCGCGCAGATTTAAGATCCAGCTGATATCATATAAAGAACTGATGATATGTACGTCAGAACCGCTCTCTTTCATTTTTTCACGGATTCGTGAGAGCTTGGAAGATATGGATTCTCCGGTAATGGACTGGTCAAGAATACGGACCGTCGATGATCTGAATGTCGGACGGTCTTTCCAGATCCTGCCGATCAGATCGATATCCATGCGGACCAAGCCCTTAACTTCTTTTACCAGGTCTTGATACTCAGATGCACTTTTTGCGGAAATGCATCTGCCGTCAAATCCGATCGTACATTTTTCAAATAAAATGCTTTTTATATATTCACGAACAGAAGGCGTCCCCTCTGTTCCTGCACGAAACAAAGTGACGCCACTTCCCTCTAATTCCTGTTCGGCCTGTATGAAATATCGGCCGTCAGTCCATAATCCCGCCTGATCAGCGGTGATCACGGCTGTACCGGCAGATCCGGTGAATCCGGTAATATATTCTCTGCACTTGAAATATTCTCCGACATATTCTGATGCATGGTAATCTGCGGTTGGAACAATATAGATGTCAATGTTTTCCTTGCGCATTTCTTCCCGCAGCATACGGATCCGGTCTGCTTGCAACATAGATACCCCCTTTATTCAGTAACGACAGCATGTTCAACGATCAGATCAAGTGCTTTTCTGGTCAGGATATCCTGTCGGATCATGTCTTTGCCTTCATCACCGAGTGCATCGATGATCTGTTCAAAATCCAGATGATAACTTAATGCCATTTCTGTCAGTTCACGGTTCAGCTCCTGTTCATTGCAGGTAAGACCTTCGATCTCAGCAATCTTTCCAAGAACAGCCTGGCCTTCGAGCATCTTTTTGGCATCACGCTCCATGTATTCATCAAACTCCAGCTGCGAGATATTGTGATACTTCATGTAGTCGTTCAGTGACATCTGACTCTGCTGAAGCTGCGCAGTCAGGCTGTTGATCAGTCCAAGCTTCCGCTCTTTGATCGCGTCCTCGGGTACTTCTACCGTACAACCGTTCATAACCTTCTCGAGAAGCTCATCTTCAAGCAGCTGTGCTGCTTCCATCTTTTTGCTGTTGAAGATCTCTCCGTGAACGTATTTATGGAATTCTTACACAGTTTTGCACTGGGAAACCATCTGAAACACTTCATCAGACATTTCTGGCGCTCTGTTGGTGCGGATGCTGTGTACTTTAACTTTGAACACAACCGGTCTTCCTGCAAGTGATTTTTCATGATATTTTTCCGGAAATGCCAGATTGACATCTACTTCATCGCCGGCTTTTGCGCCAATCAGCTGCTCTTCAAAGCCCGGTATGAATGTATTGGAGCCAAGGGTGAGCGGAAAATTCTCTCCATCTCCGCCCGGGAACGGTTTGCCATCCAGATATCCCACAAAATCGATGGTAAGAAGATCTCCGAGCTCTGCCGGTTCAGTGGTCTTTTCTTCGTTTTTTGCGACAAGTGCACAGGCCTTCTGGAATTCTACCTGAATCTCCTCTTCTGTCACTTCAAAAAATGGTTTGATCACTTCGATCCCTTTGTACTGCCCTAATTCTACTTTTATTTCTGCCATAACTGCATCTCCCTCGTTTGCATCTTGATCATGCAAAACTTCCTTTCTTTATTTTTATCTGTATCTCTTACAGGAAATAGTTTACACCTGATTGGAACAGCTTCATATTCTGTTCCCCATAAATATTGATCGCCACATGTGCGCCGCGACGTTCAGAGTGACACATCTTGCCATAAATACGGCCGTCCGGACTTGTGATACCTTCGATGGATCCGTAAGAAGCATTGATGTTCCATTCTTCATCTGTTGTCGGGTTGCCTGCTTCATTTACATATTGTGTTGCGATCTGTCCGTTTTCTGCAAGCTTTTTGAGCCATTCATCAGAAGCAACGAACCGTCCTTCTCCATGAGATGCAGGATTGACATAAATGCCGCCAAGCTCTGCTTCCTGGAGCCATGGAGATTTGTTTGAAACCACACGGATATTGGCCATTTTCGAGATATGACGTCCGATGCGGTTGTAGGTCAGTGTCGGTGCGTCTGCAGGAGATACCTCACAGATCTCTCCGTATGGTACCAGTCCAAGCTTGATCAGGGTCTGGAATCCGTTGCAGATACCAAGGCAAAGTCCGTCACGGTTGGTGACGAGATCCTGAACTGCTTCTTTGATCTTTTCGTTCCGGAATGCGGTTGCAAAAAACTTTGCGGAGCCTTCCGGTTCATCACCTGCGGAAAAACCGCCCGGGAACATGATGATCTGTGCATCCCGGATCGCAGCATCAAAGATCTCAACGGAATCTTCAATGTCCTGCGGTGTCAGATTGCGGAATACCTTTACATTGACATCCGCCCCTGCTTCGATAAACGCCTTGGCAGAATCATATTCGCAGTTGGTTCCGGGCATAACAGGAATGAATACCTTAGGCTTTGCAACCTTGTTTTTGCACACATAGATATTCTTTTCTTCAAAAAGAACAGCTTCCTGCTCCTTGCGGTCATTTGCGGATCTGGTGGGATATACACTCTCGAGTGTGCCCATCCATGCATCCCTGATCTCTTCCGTCGTCAGGATATGTCCGTGATAAGAGAACATGGAATCGGAAGTCACACGTCCGATCAGCGTCACATATTCGCCAAGGTCTGCCTCACGCATGTATTTCATCACTTCAGACACATCTGCTTCTCTGACCTCGGCAACAATATCACCATATGCAGGCAGGAATGCTTCTTCATCTGTAACATCCGGAAGCTTAACGCCAAGCTTATTGCCCAACGCCATCTTGGTAACAGCAGCTACAACGCCCTTGCCGTCTACAGCATATGCAGACAGGAACAGCTTTTTGCCTGCAACCTCATGAAATGCGTCATATAATCTGCAAACCTGCTCAAAATCAGGCATATCATAGGCATCCCGTGCAATGGAGAATCTAAGAACCCTGTTGCCGCCGTCCTTAAATTCAGGCGTGATGATCTCATCCGCATTGGCTACATCTACTGCAAACGAAACCAGTGTCGGAGGTACATCGATCTCATTAAAGCTTCCGGACATGGAATCTTTGCCGCCGATACTCGGAAGTCCGAGCCCAAGCTGTGCTTTGTAAGCGCCAAGCAAAGCCGTGAAAGGCTGACTCCAACGGTGCGGATCAGAAGTCATTCTGCGGAAATATTCCTGGAAACTGAAACGGATCTTTCTGAAATCACCACCGCTTGCGACAATCTTTGCAACAGATTCTACAACTGCATAAGCAGCACCATGATACGGACTCCAGGATGAAAGGTAGGGATCAAATCCGTAGCTCATCATCGTTACACTTTCAGATTCGCCGTTTTCAACCGGGATCTTGGCGATCATCGTCTGCGTTTCTGTCAGCTGATATTTGCCGCCATACGGCATGAATACGCTGCCTGCACCGATGGAAGCATCAAACCGTTCAACAAGACCCTTCTGGGAACAAACATTCAGGTCGCGCATGGTATCAAGCCATGCGATATGCGGCTTTTTGGCTTCAAGGTCTTCTTTTACAGCCGGGATCGCGTACTTGTAAAGCCAGCAGTCCTCTTCGTTTGGAACATCTACGATGACAGATGCCTCCTGATGGGCGCCGTTTGTATCCAGGAATGCACGGGAAAGGTTCACGATCTCCTTGCCGCGCCAGTTTAATACCAGACGCGGGGATTCCGTTACAACAGCGACTTCTACTGCCTCAAGGTTTTCCTCAGAAGCATACTGCATGAATGCAGCGACATCTTCCGGCGCAACAACAACGGCCATTCGTTCCTGGGACTCAGAGATCGCAAGCTCTGTACCGTCGAGTCCGGCGTATTTCTTCGGCACTTTATCAAGGTCGATCTGCAATCCGTCTGCAAGCTCACCGATCGCTACGGAAACACCGCCGGCACCAAAGTCGTTGCATTTTTTGATCAGATATGCGGCTTCCTCTCTGCGGAACAGACGCTGGATCTTTCTTTCTGTCGGCGGATTGCCCTTCTGTACTTCAGCACCGCAGGTGTCGATGGATTCTGTTGTATGTGCTTTAGAGGATCCGGTTGCACCGCCGCAGCCGTCTCTTCCGGTACGTCCGCCAAGTAAGATGATCACATCACCCGGTGCAGGTGAGAGACGCTGTACGGCACGTCTTGGTGCGGCAGCGATGACGGCGCCAATTTCCATTCTTTTTGCCACATAATCCGGATGATAGATTTCCTTTACAAGGCCGGTTGCAAGGCCGATCTGATTGCCGTAAGAGCTGTAGCCTTCTGCAGCACTTCGTACGATTTTGATCTGCGGAAGCTTACCGGGCAGGGTGTCTTTTACAGATACGGTCGGATCGGCAGCCCCTGTTACACGCATTGCCTGATACACATACGTTCTTCCGGAAAGCGGATCTCTGATCGCTCCGCCGAGGCATGTCGCTGCGCCGCCGAACGGTTCGATCTCAGTCGGGTGGTTATGGGTCTCATTTTTAAAATTAACGAGCCACTCCTCTTCTTTTCCGTCAACAACAAGCGGTACAATGATACTGCATGCATTGATCTCTTCAGATTCTTCCTGATCGTCGAGTTTGCCTGCTTTTTTGAGCTGCTTTGCAGCAAGAAGTGCCAGATCCATCAGACAGATGAACTTGTCTGAACGGCCGCGATACATTTCTTCATGTGCTGCCTTATACTCAAGAAACGCACCCTCAAGGGCGTCCTTATAATAGCCGTCCTCAAAGGTAATGTTCGTCAGCTCAGTTGAAAAAGTGGTATGACGGCAATGATCAGACCAGTATGTATCAAGAACACGGATCTCCGTCATCGTCGGATCGCGGTGTTCTTCATTCGCAAAATAGTTCTGGATATGAAGAAAATCAGCAAAGGTCATTGCCAGACCGAGGGAATCATACAATTCCCGTAAAGCATCATTTGCCATGGTCTGGAAACCGTCAAAGATGATAACATCCTCCGGCTCGTCAAACACCTGAACAAGCGTATCCGGCTTATCCAGCCCTGTTTCACGGGAATCAACCGGGTTGATGCAATAAGATTTGATCGAAGCGAACTGTTCATCGGATATGCTTCCGCGGATGACATATGTTGTCGCGGAGCGGATGATAGCATCAGACTCCTTATGCAGTAATTTTAAACACTGTTCTGCAGAGTCTGCTCTCTGGTCAAACTGTCCCGGCAGATATTCCACACTGAATGTGATCTCATCTTCCGCCATCGGGAAGGACTCTTCATAAACATGATCAACCGGCGGCTCAGAGAAAACCAGTCCCAAAGCTTTCCGGTAGACATCATCCGGTACATTTTCAACATCATACCGGACCAGTACCCTTACATTTTCAACCTGCGGAATGTCGAGATACCCGTGGATCTCAGACAAAAGCTCGGCCGCCTTGATCGCGAACTCTTCTTTTTTTTCTACATAGACTCTGCGTACATTGTTCATGTCAATCTCCTGTTTGTTTTTTCTGTTTTTCTTTGATCTGCTCTAATCTAATGATTTTTTTCTCGTATTTTTTCAGGTCACGGATCTCATTCTTTTTCTGACGGGCCATGATGCGGTAATCCTTTTTATCGGACCGTTCCTGACGCTTCATGCGTTTGCTGTGAAGAGATTCGTATTTTTTCCACACACCATAATATAATATATTTCTGACGATACTTCCATAAGAATGTGCCGGAAGCCGCTCATAAGAACGGGCGCATTCAGAGATCAGGCTGTTTAAGATCAGCCGGCTGATGGTTTCGGTGTCTTTCGGGCTTTCCATATCCATCGTGATGAAGGGGTTGTATTCCTTCTTCTTGGAATCCTTATCAAGATCCGTATAGGCATCCATCAGATAGATGAACTTGCCGACGTGATATCCCAGATAGCGGAGCTCTTCGCCGCATTCATCGTTTCTCCAGGCATAGATCTCGCCAAGCATATCACCTGTCAGTCCTGCGATCGCATCCATATTCTGCTCGCGATTGCTTTCAAAATCTGCTCTCTGACGAACATAGGAAACGAGTGCCGCATGCTGCCTCGGATACTCTTTTGACACCTTCTGATAGTCTTTCTCTAAGAGCCGCAGGATCATGATCTTGGAATAGCTCTTATCTTCTGCCAGTTCTTCCTGAATGTTATGATAAGACAAAAGAACACTCATCGCAGCGGCATATCTCGTCGCGTCATTCACCAGAGCAGTCTTTTTCTTGCCGGGATGGACCGGGCAGATAAATTCCGCGCTGCGCTGATGGAAACGGTAAAGGCCGGACAAAAGCACTGTCAGAAAGGCCATATCGTAATTTACAAGAAGCTGACCACGGATACCGAAATCCTTTTTTAAGCACTGGCAAAGGCCGCAATAATAGGCGCCATATATTTTTGTGTCCTGATCAGACAGTTCTTTTTCGTCGATCTGAATATAGCCAAACATAATGATTCCTCTTATCAGTAAAAATCAACATATTTTACAGAAAAATACCCATATCATCATGTTACTTTTTCAGAAATTGCAAGTCAACGAAGGGCAATTGTTTTTAACAAATATTTTAGAATAAACGAGCGGGACGATAAGCCGGGTTATGTCGTGAGTGATCATCTATCTGGTACTGCTGTTGCCAGCAGTCTCAAGCGACCTACCGGAAGCTGGCGGGCCACGTACGCTTCACCTTGGTCTTGCTTCGGATGGGGTTTACATATGCCCCGGATGTTACCAGCCGGGCGGTAGTCTCTTACACTGCCTTTCCACCCTTACCGGCACAGAGCCGGCGGTTTATTTCTGTTGCACTATCCTTAGAGTTGCCTCCACCGGACGTTATCCGGCATCCTGCCCTTTGAAGCCCGGACTTTCCTCAGCCGCGAATTGCAGCCGCGATCACTTATCCCACTCGTTTACTAAAATCAAATGTTAAAACAGCCTCCGCCGATAAACTCTCTGATGATCGAGTTTAATGCAATCTGCTCTGCAGGGATCGGTAAGAAGTTGTCCAATAAACGCAGCAGTCTGTTGGCTACGTCATAATACTGGCTTCCCTTCTCGATCTGGAAAAGAAGCGGTTCCACATACGTCTTTAAAACAGATGTTTCATAGATACATGAGGAATTAAAGATCACATCTGCTTCCTCCTGGAACGGAAAGATATTTTCCTCTTCGCCTCTTCTGACAGATGGCCAGCGCTCTAGTGTCTCAGCAGCAGTTGTGTTGCGTGTTCTGGCATCCCTTACCATTCTTCGCATCAGCCTGCCGTCTGCCGTTGACATATTATTATGGTGATCAATGCTGAGCTGTGTCAAAGCACTGATGTAGATTTTGTATTTTGCCTCTTTTGGAACTTTTGAAGTGAGTCTTTCGTTCAGCCCGTGAATGCCTTCGATCACCAGGATATCATCTTCTTTCAGCAGCATTTTATTTCCACGGTACTCCCGCATGCCGGTCTTGAAATTGAAGGAAGGCATATTCACTTCTTCTCCCGCAAGGAGGCTTGTCATTGTCTGGTTAAACAGAGGGATGTCAAGCGCTTCGATCGCCTCAAAATCCATTTCCCCGTTTGCGTCTAAGGGCGTGTCGTCTCTGTTCACATAAAAGTCATCCATAGAGATCGTGTGCGGCTTCTTTCCCTGTGCCGCAAGCTGAATGGAAAGCCGCATGGAGAACGTGGTCTTTCCGGAAGAGGAAGGACCTGCGATCAGGACGATCTTGATCTTTTTGTCTTTTGCGATCCGGTCAGCGATCTTTGCGATCTTTGCTTCCTGCAGGGCTTCCTGCACGAGAATCAAATGCGGTACACGACCTTTTGCGATCGCCTGATTCAGATCGCCTGCAGTCCGCACGCCAAGTGTCTCGCCCCATTTCGCGGATTCTTCAAATGCGGCAAACAGTTTGTCGTTTCCGTGAAACACATCGGCCTTGACTTTATTTTTTTTCGGGAACAGCAGCATGAATCCATGCTGATACGGTTCCAGACGGAAGCCTTTGATCTGTCCTGTGCCATCGAGCATCGCACCGTAAAAGTAATCCATAAAACCATCCAGCATATAGGAAGCATAGTGGTCTCTTCGGCAAAACTGAAGGATCGCAGCCTTGTCATGCATATTCTGGTTTTCGTAGATCCGGATCGCGTCTTCTGTATACGGATGCACTTTCTGGATCGCAAGATCCTGAGAAGCCAGCTTTTTCATTTCTGCTGTCAGATCATCCAGAAACTTTTCCGTGGGCTTTTTTCGTTTGCCGTCTTTGAACAGCTCACAATAATACCCGTTGGAAATGGAATAACAGATCCTCACCTGACTGGAGGGATCATTTCGTCTGACTGCCGTGATCATAAGAAAGGTTAAGGAGCGACGATATTTTTTGGATTCGTTTTCATAAGTGAATCTGTTTTCTTCAGCCATTGTTAAACTCCTTTCGCCTGTGGTGCATTCTCCAATATCGCTTTGATATCTTCCTGTTTTTGCTTCAATACGTTTAATCTGTCACGGTTTGTGTCCGTCTTCAAAGCAGATTCCAGCTGATCGATGATCTGCTGATTCGTCTTTCGCTGAAACATAAGCATCTGAATAAATGCTTCCGGACGTTTTTCTAACAGGACCGGTCCGAACTGATCTTCCAGGGTCTGTTCGTTCCCGCGGAAGCTTGTACCTGATCCATCCTGCGTGGGTACAGCTTTAATGATCGTATAAAACTTCTGCCCATCGATGACGACCTGTTCATCTACGATCAAAAAACCATTCGTGCGCAGAAACTGTCTGACCATGGGAATATCAGACTGCGGAGAAAGGATCAGTTCTTTCATGCAGCGGACTTTTTGACGGGCATTCTGAAGAATGGATATGATCAGCATGCCGCCCATCCCGCTGATGACGACGGTATCTGCTTCTGATGCCTGTAATTGCTCCAGACCGTCTGACAAGCGCAGTTCCATTTTGTCAGAGACCCCGGCATTCTGCATATTGATGCCGGCATGCTCCAACGGGCCGGGGCGGATATCGAGGCCTAGTGCATATGGAATCCGCTGATTCTGAAGCAGCCAGATCGGAAGATATCCATGATCCGTCCCGATATCTGCAAGGCGGTGTTCCGGTGTGACCAGATCGGCGATCGCCCTGAGCCGTTTTGAAAGTTGTATGGTCTTAGTCAAGATAATCTTTCAGCTTTCTGCTGCGGCTCGGATGACGCAGCTTGCGAAGCGCCTTCGCCTCGATCTGACGGATACGCTCTCTGGTTACATGGAATTCTTTTCCGACTTCTTCAAGTGTACGTGCTCTGCCGTCATCGAGTCCGAAACGCAGACGGAGTACCTTCTGCTCCCGCTCTGTCAGCGTGCCAAGCACTTCTACGAGCTGTTCTTTTAACAACGTAAACGCCGCTGCATCAGCCGGTACCGGAACATTGTCATCCTGAATGAAATCGCCAAGGTGGCTGTCTTCTTCTTCACCGATCGGTGTTTCTAAAGATACCGGTTCCTGTGAGATCTTTAAGATTTCACGGACACGCTCTACCGGCATATCCATCTCCTCTGCGATCTCTTCCGGCGTGGGTTCACGCCCAAGTTCCTGTAAGAGCTGTCTGGAAATACGGATCAGCTTGTTGATCGTCTCAACCATATGTACCGGGATACGGATGGTTCTTGCCTGGTCAGCGATCGCTCTGGTGATCGCCTGACGGATCCACCATGTCGCATAGGTACTGAACTTATATCCTTTCCGATAGTCAAATTTTTCGACTGCTTTGATCAGTCCCAGATTACCTTCCTGGATCAGATCAAGGAAAAGCATGCCGCGTCCTACATATCGTTTTGCGATACTGACGACCAGACGGAGGTTTGCTTCAGCCAGACGCTTTTTCGCAAGTGCGCCAAGCGCGGACTGTTTCTTCAGATCATTGATCTCTTCTTCGGAAAGTGCGGCAGTCTGCTCTTCGTCTTCAAGGATCTGATCCGCATTTAAACCTTCTTCCATCTGTTTGGCAAGCTCGATCTCTTCTTCCGCATTCAGAAGCGGTACTTTACCGATCTCTTTTAAATACATTCTGACCGGATCCTCGATGCTGATCCCGTCCGGTACCGTGAGATCGATGTTGCTGACATCTTCATCATCTTCAGAATCATCGGAATCGTCCAGTAAAATGGTCTCATCTTTATCATCTGTGATCTGCAGGATATCAACACCCTTTACTTCCAGATATTCGTAGATGAACTCAATGGTGCCCGGATCAAGCTGATATCCTTTGAAATAATCATTGATCTCATCTGTCTCAAGAACATTCTTTTTCTTTTGTGCGATCTCAAGAAGACCGGGGATCAGTTCAAGCAGCTTCTCCTGTGTGAGCACCTCAGCGGACTCTTTGCCTTCTTTTTCAGAGCCTGCCTTCTTTTTTGTGTCACTTTTTGCTGATGTTTTCGCGGTTGTTTTTTTTGACTTGCTTTCAGCCATGGTTCACTCTCCTTAGTATTACAATAGTTTTCTGGTGCGAAGCATATCCAGTTGTTGTTTTTCTTTGATCAGCTCCTGATACTTCTCCAGCGATGTGCTCTGCTGCATCTGCGTATCAATGTGATTCTTTTTGATCTTAATGATCGTATCACGGAATGCCGTCTCCTTTTCCTGCTCGTTTGAGAACGGGGGCAGCTTTTCGTGAAAGATCGCCGCTATTTCTTTTTGTTTGTCTTCTTCCTCAAACCGGTTCATGATCGTAACGGGATGCAATTCACCGTTTTTATACTGCTGATAGATCTCGGCAGCAATCTCCCGGTACAGCGGATCGGTAAAGTCATCAGGCGCAATATACTGCATGACGACCGGGAACAGATCCGGCTCATCGATCAGCCATGTAAGAAGCAGTCTCTGGGAGAGACGGATGCCGTCCTTCTTTTCCGGTTTTTTGATACCGCTTTTGAGTGGCTGCTTTTCGCGTACGATGCCGCCGCGGGTTCCTTCTGCCCGTACCAGAGAACGCATATTTTCAAATCCGGTATGATAGCGTTCTGAAACAGCGGTAATATAGTTTTCCCGTTCGAGTTCATCAGGGAACCGCAGGATCATCCGTGCAATCTTCCTGTGAAACGCTGTCTTTTCTTCCGGATCATCCAGATTAAACTCTGATTCCAGCGCACGGACTTCAAAAAGAAAACTGTTTTCTGCTTTGCTGATCCGCTCCTTATAGGCCTCAGCACCAAGATTTTTGATAAACTCGTCCGGATCTTTGTATGGATTCATGCTGATGACTTTTGTCTGGATGCCGGCTTCCTTTAGGATCGGGATGGCCCGAAGTGCAGCTTTGATCCCGGCTCCGTCACTGTCAAAGGTCAAATATACTTCATCCGTGTAGCGTTTTAAAAGGCTGGCATGACCGGACGTGAATGAAGTGCCAAGTGCTGCGACTGCATTATCAAATCCTGCCTGGTGCAGTGCGATCACATCCATATATCCTTCGCAAAGCAAAATGCCTTTTTGTCTGGAAGAACGTGCGTAGTTTAAACCATACAGATTTCTGCTTTTATCAAAAATCTCTGTTTCCGGCGAATTCAGATACTTCGGTTCGCCATCGCCCATGACCCGACCGCCGAAAGCGATCACACGGCTGTTATAATCCATGATCGGGAACATAGCTCTGTTCCAGAATTTGTCAAACGCACCTTTTTGCTCTCTGTAGGAAATCAGGCCGCTGCCACGAAGCAGCTCGTCAGAATATCCTTTGCCCTTAAGATACCGGTAAAGGTCATCGTTATAGACATCGGAAAAACCGAGTCCAAACCGACGGATCGTATCATCCGTCAAACCTCTGTCATGAAAATAGGACAATGCCCGCTCTCCTCTTTTGGTATATAAAAGATGAAAAGAGTATTTGGCGGCTTCCCGGTTGATCTCTAAAAGCTTCGAGCGCCTGTCTGCTGCTTTTTTGCCGGCTTCAGACAGTTCCTGCTTTGGCAGCGAGATCCCCGCACGGTCAGCCAGATGCTCCATTGCCTCCGGAAATGTGAAATTCTCATATTGCATCAGAAAGGTTACGACATTTCCGCCGGCGCCGCATCCGAAGCAATAATACATTTGTTTGCCGCGGGAAACAGAGAAGGATGGCGTCTTTTCATTGTGAAACGGACAAAGGCCAAACCAGGTACTGCCTTTCTTCGTCAGCTTAACATATCCAGATACGACATCTACAATATCATTTGCAGAGCGTACCTCCTCAATCAGATCTTCTGAATAGAATGGCATAAAAGCTCATACTCCATTAAGTGAATAAACAAAATCTCTCATATACTTAATACCGCAAAAAAAACGGATATCCTTTTTTAGAATAAAAAAATCCCAGAAGCATGTCTAAACACACTTCTGAGACCTTTGCCTGCGGAAGATGGGACTTGAACCCACACGTGTTTGCACACACAAGATCCTTAGTCTTGCTCGTCTGCCAATTCCGACACTTCCGCATGTCCTCCGTATCG
>JAFUBZ010000007.1 GCA_017459945.1 Eubacterium sp. | reverse complement strand
GTCAATAAGAGTAACTATTCAGGACGCTTGAATAGTTACGAATGTCGTGTGTAAAAACAAAAAAGCGGGTATGTATACCCGCTTTGCAAGCTGATGACGGGAATCGAACCCGTGACCTCCGCACTACCAATGCGACGCACTACCGACTGTGCTACATCAGCTTGTGGCTTTCGCCGACTTACAAACTATACTATAGAAACCAGTCTGTGTCAATCAGAAAATGATGGGAGAAAAATATGTTTTCATTCAGAAAAAAGACAACCGAAAAGAAAGAGACGCCTTTTTACGCAGAGGCTCTGGAGATCTGTTTCCATCCGGTTTACACACAGAGTCCGATGATCTATCTGATGACAAAGAGTGAAGAAACGCGTGTGCAGTTTCTGGCTTTTGAATTTGGCAGCATGGATGTTTATTTTAACCGGTTCGAGGATTCTGAGAGCATCCGTACGCGCTGGGAGAATGTCAGCCTGTTTGAACAGTATATGAAGGACAGAGAAGCGGTGCTGGCGGATCCTGAGAAGACAAAGACACTGACGGAGCATGTGGATGCGCTCTTTAAAAAGGTGCTGGAAGGTGCGAATGATCTGTCGCTTGATGATAAGATGAATATGGTCTTATATAATGCGAAGGGTTTTCTGGGCATGGAACCGCGTGCAAGAAAGAAGGGGCGGCTTGAACAGCTTAAAAGTGCGTGGGCACGCTGCGAGGCAGATGCCAATGAATATCTGGCAGACCGGGAGGCATTCCTTGGGCGTGTTGCCCGGGAAGCGGAGGAAAATACACCAAAATCGAAGCGAAATAGCCGCTGAGATCAGATCAGAAGTGTTATGCATGTGAAAGTTATATGAAATATACGGAATTCCTTTGACTGAAAGTCATAAATCATATAAGATATACGATAAAGGGTGATTATGAATTATCAACGTTTGTAAATATCACATCAAAAGGAGGAATGTTGTATGGCAGATATGTTCTATGCAAAAGGTCCGGGCAACAACGGTTATATTAAGAACCTGGAAGTGCTTGACTTTAACAACCTTGACGGCAACTGCGGCATGTTCCAGATGCAGCTGTACAAGACTTCCGAAGGGAAGTATTACCTGTACGGTTCCTGCTTTGGCGGCACGCAGAACGGCGTCATGATCTCTGAGATCACGGATCCGGAGAACACACGATTTGTAAAGCATTTTCCGCTGGTTGATCCGGTTGAGTATCCGACGACGACTACACCGAAGATCCAGGTGGCAGATGATCTGCTGATCTGTGCGATGAGTGCAGGCTCCGGCCCGGGCGCACTGGTGGAACAGTCGGAACTGATGAACATGAAGTGCGAGGTCGGTATCCGTATCTATTCCCTGAAGGAAGATCCGGAGAATCCGAAGTTCTTAGGTTACTGGGATTGTGGTGTACCGCACTCCATCGGTGTACATCGTTTTATGTATAATGGCGGACCGTATGTGTATCTTTCCTGCGAGCATGATCGTATGGAAGGTATGATCGTCCGTGTCGTTGATATTTCTGATCCGGCCAATCCGAAGGAAGTCGGTAACTGGTGGTCACCGGAGCAGTTCGTTGACGGATATCCGGGCAGAACGGTTGACCATCATGCAGCGCATGTTCCGTCCTTCATGGATAAAGGCTGGATGCATGGACCGCCATTCCGCAGAGATGACGGCATCATGTTCTGCGGTTATTGCGGAGACGGTCTGTATGTACTGGACGCAACGGATGTTACCAGAATTAAATGCCTGGGACAGTTAAAACTGCAGCCGACCTTCTCATCCCGTCTGGCAGGTGCGCGTACACACACAGCACTTCCGCTTCCGGGCAGAGACCTTTGTGTTGTTACAAATGAGGGTGAGCGCTTCCAGTTCTTCCCGCCGGGATCCATACAGGATGCACAGGCGATGAACAACATCCATATGGTGGATGTCAGAGATCCTTCCAACCCGGTTCTGATCGCGGAATTCCCGTATCCTGAAGTACCGGAGGATTTCCCGTATCCGAACTTCAATGTCATGAACCTCGGATGTCAGGGACCGTTCGGACCGCATAACGTGCATGAGCCGATGAGCAACAAGCCGTGGCTTGAGCAGAGTAATGCACTGGTTTATAACTGCTACTTTGCTGCAGGACTTCGGATCTATGATGTAAGAGATCAGTACTATATCAAAGAGGTTGCTTACTTCATCCCGCCAAATCCGAACAAGACACCGGAAGAGTCCTATTTCAAGGGCTTCCCGGGACCGCGTAATGCTGTGACGGAAGATTGCTGCGTAGACGATCGCGGATATATCTATGTAACCTGTCTCGATGACGGCTTCTATGTACTGAAGCGTACCGGCAAGGCTGCAGAGATTCCGGCTGTTATGGAGTAATACGAACAGCACCAAAGCACAAACTGTTGCAGAATGCATGAAATGAAATCAGCATAGCTGCAAAATACATGAATTATAATCAGCAGGTGAAACTAATAGTTTTGCCTGCTGACTTGCTTTATCAAGATAAAGTGTGTTATGATACGAAACAATTACTATTATTTTACTATGAATTGAAGCAAAATAAGGAGCACCACGTGAGTAAAAAGACATTTGTAACATTAGATCAGATCAAAGAGATCGTCAAAACATATCCGACGCCGTTTCATCTGTATGATGAGGCAGGTCTTCGCGCCAATGCGCAGGCGGTAAAGGAAGCGTTTTCCTGGAATAAGGGATTCCGCGAGTATTTTGCAGTAAAGGCAGAGCCAAATCCGTTTATTATGGAAATCTTAAAAGAGTACGGCTGTGGCGCAGACTGTTCTTCACTGACAGAGCTGCTGCTTTCTGAAAAAGTCGGTCTGACCGGAGATGACATTATGTTTTCTTCCAATGACACACCGGCGGAAGAGTTTGTGCTGGCGAAAAAGATGAATGCGATCATCAATCTGGATGATTTTACCCACATTGAATACTTCGAACGCGTAGCAGGAGAGTTCCCGAAGACAATGTGTCTCCGTTACAATCCGGGCGGCGTTTACCAGCTGAGCAACGGGATCATGGATAATCCGGGCGATTCCAAATACGGTCTGACAAAAGAGCAGCTGATCGAAGGATACCGGATCCTGAAAGAAAAAGGTGTTGAGCGTTTCGGCCTGCATGCATTCTTAGTCAGCAATACCGTAACCAATGATTATTATCCGGAGCTTGCGAAAACACTGTTTGAGCTTTGCCTGGAGATCCGTGAACAGGCAGGCGTTTCCATCAGCTTTGTGAATCTCTCAGGCGGTGTGGGCATTCCTTATGAGCCCGATCAGACGCCAAATGATATCTATGCGATCGGTGCGGGCGTAGAGCGCGTGTATAATGAGGTGCTTGTACCGGCCGGTATGGACGATGTGGCGATCTATACGGAAATGGGACGGTTTATGACAGGACCGTACGGCTGCCTTGTGACACAGGCGATCCATGAAAAGCATACATATAAGGAATACATCGGTGTTGATGCATGTGCAGCAGATCTGATGCGGCCTGCAATGTATGGTGCATATCATCATATCACGGTTGCCGGTAAAGAGGATGCGCCATGTACAAAGAAATACGATGTAACAGGTGCGCTTTGCGAGAACAACGATAAGTTCGCGATCGACCGTATGCTGCCGGAGATCGAGATGGGAGACTATCTGATCATCCATGATACCGGTGCACACGGATATGCGATGGGATACAATTATAACGGCCGGTTGAGATCGGCAGAGATCCTGTTACAGACAGACGGAACAGCAAAGCTGATCCGGAGAGCAGAGACGATAAAAGACTATTTTGCGACGTTTGACTGCTTTGAACAGTACAAGGATCTTTCTTGACTTTTTATTTCATAATTGTTAGTATAAGTGGGCATGAGCGATTCTCTGATAAAAATAGGATATCGCGCCTGCCCACTATGGCACATGCCGCTGTGGCGGAATTGGCAGACGCACTTGACTCAAAATCAAGCGGTTCACCCCGTGCCGGTTCGAGTCCGGCCAGCGGCATTGCTTACAACTCTGGTAATATGAGATTACCGGAGTTGTTTTGCGTTTAAGAGATTCCTTAAATGAACCTAAAAATCCCGAAGTACCATGAAAGGGGAAATGAATGAAAGACCAATCCGATAAAATGTATCTGACACCTGCAGAGCGTATCGTCATGCGGACGATCTGGCTGGCAGATCACCAGCTTGTTTTGCATGAAGTCATGAACATCTGCAATGAAGAGTATAAAAAGAATTGGAAACCACAGACGGTAAGTACTTATTTAAGCCATCTTGTACAGAAGGAATTCTTAAAGATGCATCGCCAGGGCAGATACTGCTATTATGAAGCGCTTATCAGCCGGGAGGAGTTTCTTTTGTATGATGTCAAAAGCATTGCGCACTTCTGGCAGCTGGATGAAACGAAATTATTAGAATATATCAAAACTTTTTCTACAAATCCCTTGACTTTCTCTGCTGATTGATTGTATAATTGCAAAGTCGCGTAAGCGAATGGAATCTTAGCTCAGCTGGGAGAGCATCTGCCTTACAAGCAGAGGGTCACAGGTTCGAGCCCTGTAGGTTCCATTATGGCGAGATAGCTCAGTTGGCTAGAGCACACGGTTCATACCCGTGGTGTCGAGGGTTCAAATCCCCCTCTCGCTATTGTATGGTGCAGCGTTCTCTGGTTACAGAGGACGCTGTTTTTGCGTGTCGGCATGGCTCTTAGTAGTTAAAAGGAGAAGCATCATGAATCAATTCAACCGGATCATTTCAGAAATTGAGCCTTCCAGATCCGTTACATTAATGGCAAAGGCAAAGGAAATGCAAAGAGAAGATCCTTCTGTGATCAATTTGTGCGGCGGAGAGCCGGATTTCCCGACCCCGGAAAGGATCTGCAGGGAAGTCGAAAAGGCATTAAAAGAGGGCGATACACATTATTCGGACTTTCGTGGGAATGCGGATCTGAGAGCGCGGATTGCCGAAAAGCTTTTGACAGAGAATGGCGTTTCCTGCACGGCGGATGATATTCTGATCACACCGGGCGGAAAGTTTGCGGTATATCTTGCGGTACGTGCGCTGATCAATCCCGGGGATGAAGCGATCTGGCTGACACCGGGCTGGGTGTCTTATCCTTCCATCGTACAGGCATCGGGCGGTATGCCGGTTGCCGTACATCTGGATCAGGAGGAAGAATATAAGGTGCATCGAAAGATGCTTGAAGCAGCAGCGAGTGACCGGACAAAGCTTTTGATCCTCAATTCGCCGAACAACCCGACCGGGAAGGTCTTTTCAAAAGAAGACCTTGCCGAGATCAAGGCATTTTTAATGGCACATCCGGATGTTTCTGTTCTGTCAGATGAAATCTATGAAAGCATCGTCTATGAGGATTTTCACGCAGAGAGTCTTGCAGCGGATCCCGACCTCTCAGAGCGGGTGATCGTCGTCAACGGGTTTTCGAAATCCTCTGCCATGACCGGATGGCGGATCGGGTATCTGATGTGCAGGAATCAGGCGATGCCTGTGATCCAAAAGCTGTTTCAGCATACGTTAAGCTGCGTGAGCGGATTTTTGCAAAGAGGCGCTTTGGTCGCGCTCGACTGCAAAGAGGAGACAGAACAGATGCGTAAGGCTTACAGCAGACGTCGGGATCTTTTGTTAAGGGAACTGGGAAATGTGCCGGGATTAAAGCTGTTTACACCGGAAGGGGCATTTTATGCATGGATCCGGTTTGATGTCAAAGAAGACAGCCAGACGATCGCGACACGTTTGCTTGAAGAGGCTAAGATCGGCGGAGTCCCGGGAGATGCATACGGAGAAGAAGGCGGTACGTTTGTCCGATTTTCCTTTGCAGCATCGGATGAGGTGCTTTTGGAGATGACAAAAAGACTGCGCCGTTTTATGACGGATTTATGATCTGCGGAACTGCCGGCGCAGCAGCGATGCCATAAACAGCATATAGTTGTGCTTGCGCGTTTCAAGATCTTTGATCTGCTGATCCGGCGGCAGCGTTGCATTTAACGTTTTGAGCCGGTAAGAGATCAGATAGGATTTGATGATCAGCTGGTCGACCTGGTGATGGATGCATTCCTCGTCCAGGCGGCTGGCTTTTTCTTTTTTGACAAACCCGCCGGGCTGCATCAGATAAACCGTGCGGTCAGGATCGGCATCGGGATCCTCCGGGGAGAAGAGTCCGAGCTTATAGCGGATGCGGGCAAGCATTTCCTCGAGGAAATCCATCTGTTTTCTGGCACGGATCGGGAAGACAAAACGGTTTGCCAAAAGGGCGATCACAGCGCCGATCAGCGTGTACAGAAGACGCTC
>JAFUBZ010000006.1 GCA_017459945.1 Eubacterium sp. | reverse complement strand
GCAGGGAGATTACGGTCTCTGGCAGTGTTCGAAGCCATGCCATAAGAGAACTTATAACAATAAAGACAAAGTCATTAAAATGATCTACTCACAGGGTTTTACACTCGGTGAAAGAGGAGAACTCCTCTGCCCGCAGACAGAAGACGGTAAGACAGATTTTTCACAGCTGTCGCAGACAGTTTCGTCTGATCTCGTGCCATATTGTCCTGTTTGCGGAGAGCCCATGAGCATGAATCTGCGCGCGGATGCCACATTTGTGGAAGACGACGGATGGCATGACGCGGCTGACCGCTATGCAGATTATCTGCGCAAACATAAAGACGGGAATATTCTGTTTCTGGAGCTTGGTGTTGGCGGAAATACGCCAGGGATTATCAAGTACCCGTTCTGGCAGATGACATTGGCAAACAAAAACGCGACATATGCCTGCATCAACTTTGGGGAAGCTGTTGCGCCAAACGAGATCAAAGAGCAGTCGATCTGCATCAATGCGGATATCGGAAGTGTTCTGGAGCAGTTATAGGGATTCGTACTGTTCTTTGCTGATGTCTCCGTTTGCGATCATCTGATTAAGCCAGAGCTTTAAGGTCTCGATCGTAACGGATATTTCGTCCAGCTGTTTTTTGATCGAGACAAAATCAGAGAGCTCGTTCGGATCAATCTTATCATCAGCAGAGATCCGGATCAGCTTATCCTTTTCATCATTCAGCCTGTTCATCGAGTTTAAGAGCGTCAATACGATCTGAGACAGATTCGTAAACTTTAATTCCGGGACAGATTCTTTCCCGATTTCACAATCATTTGCACAATAATAATTGCAGAGCGAGGGCTTTTTATAAGCCCTTGCCATTGCAACGACATCCTGCGGATTGATCTGCATCTGGCCGTATTCGATTTTTTCGATGCGGCTTTCCGAAATATACGTCGCTTCACTCGCCTGGGCGCGGGTCAGCCCGGCTTCCTCACGGCTTTGGAAGTATATGTTTTTATTTTCTTTGGTTGATCTTCTTGGCATATTGATGACCTCGTTTTTGAATTTAGGCGGCAGGCGCTTTCGTACTTTACAGTACTAAGGGCTTAGGCACCTTCACACTTTAAAGTGCTAAGGGGTCAGGCACCTATGCCAATATTATATAGAAAAAAATGTTCGAAGGAAAGTTTTTGTGGCATAATAGGAAATGGTTGTATGAAAAGAAAGCGTTGATCCGATATGAGGAATATGATATGGAAAGCCTGATATTAGGCATCAGAGTTATCCTGCCGATCATCGTGTTTATGGGGCTGGGATACCTGTTTCGAACCATTCGCGTGGCGGGAGAGAAGACATTTCGTGAAATGAACAAGGTTTGTTTCCGCTGTTTTCTTCCGGTCATGATCTTTTATAATATTTACCGGTCAAATCTGCATGAGGATTTTGAACTCTCCGTGCTGATCTTTGCGATCATCAGTGTCCTCTGTGTGTTTTTTGCCGCGATCCTGTTTACAAACCGGGCTTTTCGCGGCAGCAAAAACCGCTCGGTCGTGATCCAGGGCATATATCGCAGCAATTATGTGCTGTTCGGTATGGAAGTGACTAGAACGATCTGTGGCGAAGAGAATATGTGGATGGCAAGTATCCTGGCAGCAGTGATCGTGCCGATCTTCAATGTTCTGGCGGTGGTCCTGTTTGAAACATATGGCAGTGAGACGAAGAATAAGCTGCATGTGTTAAAAGGGATCGTAACCAATCCGCTGATCATTGCGTCCGTGCTCGGAATCGTGGTAAAGCTGATCGATGTTTCACTGCCCGGGCTCGCGGAGACCATCGTCGGAAATATCAGCCGGATCGCGACACCGCTGGCGTTGATCTGTCTTGGCGGAACGTTTGCCTTCAAAAAGGTCGCTGAGTACAAAAAAGAACTTCTGGTCAGCTGCCTCGGCAGGCTGGTCGTGGTGCCGCTGATCTTTCTGAGTATTGCAGTTTTCCTTGGAATCAGAGGATCAAATCTGGTAGCACTGATGGTGATGCTTGCTTCACCTGCAGCGATCTCATCCTACACGATGGCCTGTGAGATGAAGGGAAATGGAGAGCTTGCCGGGATGATCGTGGTGTTCACATCTGTCTTTTCGATCATTTCGATATTCCTCTGGGTTTTTACACTGCATATGATGCATTTATTCTGATAGATGATATAATACAAAAGAATGTAACAGTTCATTGATCAAAACAGGGAGAAACAAGAGATGTATTTAAAGATCAATCTTAATGATGAGGACTTTATTGAATTCAACAGTTACTATATCATGCAGTCGGCAAGAGGAAAGCGTTCGATCATGTTCGGACGGGTTTCTATCCTGATCGTAGCGATCCTTGCGACGATCATCTTCTTTGCTGCAAATGCGAATTCGAAGTTTATTCTGGCAGAAGCGATCGTACTTCTGGCGATCGGTGTCATCTGGTTTGTGACCTATCCGTGGATGATCCGAAAAAATATCGCAAAAAGGGTATTAAAGGTGCGAAGAGAAGGCGGCCTGCCATATGAATCGGAAGTGGAGCTTAGTTTTCTTGATGATGTGATTGTTGAAAAAACTGCGACAACGACCCGTGAAACACCATATGTTGACTTCAAGGAGATCACTGAAACAGACAAATATATTTATCTCGCCAAACATACGGCAGAATCGATGATCATCCCATTGCGGTGTCTCGAAGACAAAGGCGCATTTCTTTCATTTTTGAGAGATAAGATCAAATAAAAACAACAGATTCGCATTGATCGCCATTGGAAATATGGATTACTGACCCTGTTTTTAGAATAACTGTCCGGAAGAATTATGTGTTACAAATAAGACAGTTATTAATCTGGTTACAATCTGTAGGAGGGATTTTGCCATGGAGCAGAAAAAAATGGAAATCAATGTGAAACATGCCGTGATCGCACAGGGCGCAAACAGCGCTTCCACACCGGATCAGCTTGCATTTATCCGTGTAGTAAAAAATAATCTGAAAAAGAGCGATATTACGTTTGAACCTGCACTTGGCACACCGCCATCCGCGCAGAAGGCAAATCGTCTGATGCAGGCAATGCGCCAGATTGTCATCAATAACATGGCAATGCCGGCAAACACGACATGGGTGATCAATGGCCAGCAGCTGATGGATCAGATCATCGCGACACCGGAAGATTCCGATGAGCTGCATCTTGTTCTGGATTACACAGAAGAAGTAGACAGCACAAAAGAGACGATGCAGATTGATGTTCCGGCGCCGGGATTCCAGGAGTTTGAAGGGGCTTCCTCTACACCGGATCAGCTGGCATTCATCCGCCAGGTGAAGCTGACACTTGCAAAGCGCGGCGTTGTATTTGATCCGACACTTGGCAATCCGCCTACTGTTATCAAGGCAAACCGTCTGATGGCTACCTTAAAAGAGATCGTCATCAACAGCATGGATAAGCCGGAAAATATCAGCTGGGTTGTCAATGGCCAGCAGATCATGGATCAGATCATTGACACGCCGGAAGATGCAGAAGGCATTCATCTGACAATCGATTATTACGTGACAGAGCATGACGGCCCTGTCAATCAGCCGATGGTTGACAATGCGGCAATGAGTCACGCGGCTCAGATCGCAGAATCCGCTATTGAAGCGAACGAAAAAAACTAATCTGACAGATCTCTGATTGACAAATTGCCAAAACCAGTCTATAGTTCATATATCATATATTACTTGAGGGAGTAGTTCGCGCGGTATATGGATGCGGCGTGGTTTGTCAACAGCCCCGGTTCGGATCATGATATCCGGCCTGGCAAATCTTAAAGAATGAGACTCATGTATGTTTACTTTTGGTAGACATACATGAGTTTTTTTATGAGGTAGGGAAGGATTTATGCAGTTTTTTGAAACATTACCTTTTCAGATCGTTTTATTGCTGGTTGGATTTGTACTTCTGATCAAAGGTGCAGACTGGTTCGTGGAAGGCAGTTCAAGTATCGCAAAACGCCTGATGGTTCCGACGATCATCATCGGTATGACGATTGTGGCAATGGGAACGAGTCTTCCGGAAGCCGCTGTCAGTGTACGCGCGTCTTTTGCAGGGAACAATGAACTGGCAGTCAGTAATGTAACAGGGTCGAATCTGTTTAACCTGCTGGTGGTGATCGGACTCTGCGCAGTATTGAACAATGTTCCGATCAAACGGGATACAGAGAAGAAGGATATTCCATTTTCGATTGGTATCACGGCGATCATGCTGGTCCTGGGCATCATTGGAATGGCTCTGGGACATGTGGACGGATTGATCTTTATTGCCATATTCATTTTTTATCTGCTTCGGATGATCACCACAGCCATGAATAAACGCTCTGAAGAAACGGATGGCGCTTTAAAGGAAAAGCGGGAGGGAGCAAGTCTTCAGGCGGCGCTGGTCGCACCGAAGCCTGTATGGCAGTCGGTACTTTTGATTGGCATCGGTATTGTCGGAATTATTTTGGGCGGCACCTGGGTCGTCAACGGTGCAAGCGCGATCGCTCTGGCATTTGGATTAAGCCAGAACCTGGTCGGACTGACGATCGTTGCGATCGGTACGAGCCTCCCGGAGCTGGTCACATCCCTGGTGGCAGCAAAGAAGGGCGAAGTCGACCTGGCGATGGGCAATGCGATCGGGTCGAATATTTTCAACATTCTGTTTGTCTTAGGCATTGCCGCGAGCATCAGCCCGGTCGGGTTTGATATGGAAAACATCATCGATATCAGCATCCTGATCGTCGTCAGCCTGATTGTATGGGCGTTTGCAAAAACCGGGAAAAAGATCGGCCGAAAAGAAGGTCTATTGATGATTGCAATCTACGCTGCCTATATGGTATATATCTGTCTTCGATAGATTTTTATAGTCAAAAGAGGGTAAAATAGGGTATAATCCTTTTAACTCTAGATTTTAGTGGGTAATAAATGAAGATGAGGAGCTATCAAACATGCTGGAATTAAGAAACATATCATTTGAAGTCAATGATGAAAATGATCAGAATAAAGAGATCATTCATGACCTTAGTCTGACGGTTGATGATCATCGCTTTATCGTCATCACAGGACCGAACGGGGGAGGTAAATCAACACTTGCAAGGCTGATCGCAGGTATTGAAAAACCGACCAGCGGACAGATCCTGATGGACGGAGTCGATATTACGGAGAAAAGCATTACTGAACGCGCGCAGATGGGAATCAGCTTTGCCTTTCAGCAGCCGGTACGCTTTAAAGGCCTGCAGGTTCTTGACCTGATCCGTCTTGCAGCACAGGACAAGACGATGGCACCGGGCGCTGCATGCGAATATCTGTCTGCAGTCGGTCTTTGCGCGAAAGATTATATCAATCGTGAAGTAAACGCATCCCTTTCCGGCGGCGAATTGAAGCGGATTGAGATCGCAACGGTGCTTGCGCGCAAGACACGCCTGTCGGTATTTGATGAACCGGAAGCGGGAATCGATCTTTGGAGCTTCCAGAATCTGACAAGGATCTTTGAAAAAATGAGAGAGGATATCAAAGACAGCTCGATCATTATCATTTCTCACCAGGAGCGGATCTTAGAGATCGCTGATGAGATCGTGGTTCTTGCAAACGGAACGATCAAACAGCACGGTAAGAAGGAAGATGTTTTACCG
>JAFUBZ010000054.1 GCA_017459945.1 Eubacterium sp. | reverse complement strand
ATGGAGGACGACTATGGATTTACTGGAAAAAGCTTTAAAATTACATGAAGAATGGCAGGGTAAGATTGAAACGGTACCAAAGTGTGCGGTAGAAAGCCGGGAAGACCTGGCAATTGCGTATACACCGGGTGTTGCGGAGCCCTGTAAGGTCATCGCCGAAGATCCGAAAGAGGCTTATACATATACCGGCAAGGCAAATACGATCGCTGTGATCTCAGATGGCAGTGCTGTGCTTGGCCTTGGCAATATCGGTGCGCTTGCTGCCCTTCCGGTTATGGAAGGAAAATGCGTTCTGTTTAAGACATTTGGTGATGTTAATGCAGTGCCGATCGTGATCGAGACACAGGATACGGAAGAACTGATCAAAACCATTGCCAATATCGCACCGGCATATGGCGGCATTAATCTGGAAGACATTTCCGCCCCGCGCTGTTTTGAAGTTGAAAACCGGTTAAAGGAAATGCTTAATATTCCTGTATTTCACGATGATCAGCATGGAACGGCGATCGTCGTGCTCTCCGCTATGATCAACTGCCTGCGCCTGACCGGCCGTAAAAAAGAAGACTGCAGGATCGTTGTGAACGGCTCCGGATCAGCCGGCATCGCGATCACAAAGCTTTTGCTACGCTACGGATTTGTCGATGTGACGATCTGTGACAGCAAGGGGATGATCCATAAAGATAACGAGGGAATGAACCCTGCGAAGGTTGAGATCGCACAGATCACCAATCCTGCAGGAAGAAAAGGTTCTCTTGCGGATGCGTTTGTCGGTGCGGATATCTTTATTGGTGTTTCCGCCCCGGGTGTTGTGACACCTGAGATGATCAAAACGATGCGTCCGGATCCGATCATTTTTGCAATGGCAAATCCGGTCCCGGAGATCATGCCGGATCTGGCAAAGGAAGCCGGTGCGCGTATTGTGGGTACCGGAAGAAGTGATTTCCCGAATCAGGTCAATAACGTGATCGCATTCCCGGGAATCTTCAAGGGCGCTCTGGAGGGCAGAGCTCCGCAGATCACAGAAGAAATGAAGCTTGCTGCAGCTGAGGCGATCGCTTCTCTTGTCAGCGATGAAGAGCTTTCTGAAGAGTTTGTCATGCCGCAGCCGTTTGATCCGCGCGTGGCTGACGCTGTGGCTTCAGCAGTCAAAGAACATATTAACAGATAGGAAGATATTTTATGGATCTGAGAACATTATACAGGCTGATCGTTTTATATATGATCGGCGAATCAAATGATCCGCTCTCGAATACGCAAATTACCGGTTTTATCCTGGAAAAAGAATACACAAACTATTTTGTGCTGCAGGAAACGATCGGAAATCTGCTCAATTCCGGTTTGATCATATCTGAGTCCGTACATGGGAACACGCTTTATTACCTGACGGATGAAGGTCGTCAGACACTCTCCTACTTTGCAGACAAGATTTCAGACTCGATCAAGGACGATGTTCTGGATTTTCTGGAGAATGCGAACCTTTACTATGATGAGCCGGTTGCGGCTTCCACATATGAAAAAACAGGTGACAACGGATTCGATGTCACCTGTTCGATCAGGAATCGTAAAAAGACGCTTTTAAAGATCGTTCTTTCCGTTTCGACTGAAGAACAGGCAGATGCCATCTGCAGAAACTGGAACGAACAATATATCAATACCTATACCGGTATTCTGGATCTGCTGCTGAACTAGCAGCAGATTTTTTATGCTTTTCCGGTAGAACCGAAGCCGCCTTCTCCGCGTACGGTCTCGGACAGTTCATCTGTTTCGATGAAAGAAACGCTTAAGAACGGCTGGATCACAAGCTGTGCGATCCGCTCGCCGGGCTGAACGGTCCGTGTTTCATCGGAATCGTTATGTACTGCGACCGTGACCGGTCCTCTGTAGTCCGCATCGATCACACCGACGCAGTTTGCGGGACGTAGATTTTCTTTTGTGGCAAGTCCGCTTCTGGCATAAATTCCGCCAAAATATCCTTCCGGGATCTCTAATGCAATACCGGCACTGATCTTTTCTGTTGTATGCGGTTTGATCGTGGCATCACTGTCAAGATCTGCGTAAAGATCATAACCTGCCGCAAAGGCGCTGCCGCGTGTGGGTAATTTCGCTTCGGGACGAAGCCGTTTGATCTTAATATCCATGATGATCCCCTGCTCCTTCTACCATTCAGATTCTGTGTTTTCGGATTTGCGGTCACGTGCCATCAGATCGACGACACCCTGCTTTGCAGACTGACCGCCGAACAGGATATCATTGACTTCCTTGACGATCGGCATATCAACATCGTATTTCTCGGACAGACGATAAGCCGCTTTGGCGGAATATACGCCCTCTACGACCATTTTGACTTCATCCATTGCTTCTTGCATGGTATAACCCTGGCCGATGAGCATACCTGCTTTTCGGTTGCGGCTGTGCTGGCTGGCGCATGTTACGATCAGATCGCCGATTCCGGTCAGACCGGACAGTGTCTCGGAACGCGCGCCCATCTTGACCGCAAGCTCAGAGATCTCTTTGATACCTCTTGTGATCAGCGCAGCTTTTGTATTATCGCCGAAGCCAAGTCCGTCTGCCATGCCGGCAGCAAGGGCGATGACGTTCTTTAAGGATCCGCCAAGCTCGATGCCTAAGATATCAGAGCTTGAATAAACGCGGAACACCTGATTCATAAAGTATTCCTGGATCTTTTCGGCAATTGCTTTTGTTTTCGCACCTGCAACGACTGTCGTCGGGAGCCGTCTTCCGACTTCCTCTGCATGGCTCGGGCCGGAAAGAACCGCGACATTTGCCTGCGGGATCTCCTGCTCAACGATATCGGAAAGGATCATGAGGGTATCCTCTTCAATGCCCTTTGAAACAACGACAATCAGTTGATCTTTGGCGACAAATTCAGCCATTTGTTTTGCAGTTGAGCGTATAAACGGGGACGGAACCGCAAGGACTACCATATCCCTGTCATGAATTGCTTCGTTAAAATCCGTTGTAAAAGAAACCGTGTCCGGAATGATGACACCCGGTAATTTGTCTACATGTTCATGTTTTTCGGAGAGCATTCTGACTTCTTCTTCAATCAGAGACCATACCTTTACGGTATGTCCGTTGTCAGCCAAAACAACAGAAAGAGCAATACCCCAGCTTCCTGCACCGATTACACCTAAGTTTGCCATTTGATAATACCTCCTGCATAGTTTAAATCTATTGAATCGAAAATTCGTTATTTTTTACCCGGCCGGAACTTGTTTTCCTGTCCGTGTATCAGACGATTGATATTTTGTCTGTGCTGGATAAACGCAAGCCCTGTGATGATGGCAGCGATGATAAAATACTCTGCATGAAAGGCTGCGGGGATTCCCAACAGACTTTCCGGGCCCAGAACGCCAAACAGGACCGTCTGTACAAAAAAGCCCAGACACATGGCAAGGGAGCCGAGCGACATAAATCCAGTTGGGATCACGGCTGCAAAAAAACATGCCGCACAGATCGGTACCATCAGAGGATTACACGCACAGATCACACCAACGGTCGTTGCAATGCCTTTGCCGCCTTTGAATTTCAGGTAAAACGGGAAGTCATGTCCCAATACCGCACCGAGTCCTGCATACAGCATATAGAGCTTTACAGGACCTTCGCCGTGCCGGAACAAAAGCCATACGACGATGATCGCCACAACAGCTTTCAACAGATCTCCTGCGCATACGATCACACCGGCCTTCCAACCGAGTACACGGATGGAGTTGGTGGTTCCTGTATTGCCGCTGCCGGATTTGCGAAGATCTGTCCCTGCTATTTTTCCGTAAATAACTCCGGTCTGAAACAAACCTGCAAAGTATCCGATCAGAATACTAATGATACGAGCGATGATCATTTTCCGTCTCCTTTGCGCTCACGGATGATAAACTTCAGTGCAGTCCCTCGAAAACCGAAGCTCTCACGGATTCTGTTTTCAAGATATCTCGTATAAGAGAAATGCATCAGTTTCTTATCGTTTACAAAAATAACAAATGTCGGCGGTTTCACCGCAACCTGTGTCATGTAATAGATCTTTAATCTGCGTCCTTTGTCTGACGGCGGCTGCTGCAGGGCAACTGCTTCCATCAGGATCTCATTCAATACGCCGGTTGCGATCCGCATGGAATTGTTCTCAATGACCATATCGATCAGCGGGAACAGCTTGTTCAAACGCTGCCCGGAAAGTGCAGAGATAAACGTGATCTCTGCATAAGGCATAAAGCTTAAGATCCTGCGAATGTTGTCGGTATATTCTGCAACGGAACGGTCATTTTTTTCAATGGCATCCCATTTGTTGACTGCGATGATGATGCCCTTGCCGCGTTCATGTGCGATCCCGGCAATCTTTGCATCCTGTTCCGTGACACCTTCAACCGCGTCGATCACAATGATCACGGCATCCGAACGCTCGATCGCGGTGACGGCACGGATGATGGAAAAGCGCTCCAGCTCTTCTTTGATCTTGCTTTTTCTGCGAAGTCCTGCGGTGTCGATGAAGACATATTCCTTCCCGTTGAAACGGATATCCGTATCGATCGCATCGCGGGTGGTGCCTGCAATATCAGAAACGATCACTCTGTTTTTTCCTGTCAGACGGTTGATCAGGGAGGATTTTCCGACATTTGGCTTCCCGACAACGGCGATTTTGGGACGCTCATCCTCTTCCTCTTCGCGATTGCTTTGCGGGAAATAAGAAACGAGCTGTTCGAGCATATCGCCAAGCCCAAGCTTTGAAGAAGCTGAGATCGGTATCGGATCGCCGATGCCAAGATTATAGAATTCATAGACATCTGCCATATATTTCTCGAAGTTGTCCACTTTATTTACAACAAGGAGGACGGGCTTTTGAGATTTCCGCAGCATGTCTGCGACCTTTGCATCCGCATCCTGTACGCCCTGGTGCACATCTGTCAGAAACAGTATTACATCTGCCGTATCGATCGCGATCTGAGCCTGCTCTCTCATCTGTGAAAGAATGATATCTTTGGTGTCCGGTTCGATACCGCCGGTATCAATGAGGGTAAAGCCGTGGTTTAACCATTCGGCATCTGCATAGATCCGGTCTCTTGTAACCCCGGGTGTATCTTTTACGATAGAAATCCGTTCACCTGCAAGCGCGTTAAACAATGTGGATTTTCCGACATTTGGACGGCCGACAACGGCCACTACTGGTTTGCTCATAATAATTACGTGTGCGACTCCTTATTTTCTAATCTTGTGTTCCAAGCAATGCATCATACAGGCTTTGCCCATCAGACGCAGTGATCATGATCGGAACATTTAATTTCTGTGACAGAGTATCTACTGTCATATCATCTAAAAAGACCTGTTCCCCACTCCGAAGCATATTGCACGGAAGTAAAAGCCGGTCTCCGAGTTCTTCATCTAGCAGTGTGTCACGAATATCTTGTCCTGTCAACAGTCCTGATACGGTGATCTGTTCACCGAAAAAGCGGTTCGTGATCTCAAATACCTGAATCCTGATATCGGGATGCAGACACATAAATGCCATCGACAGCTTACGCATCAGGGGAGCTGCCAGGCGTCCGGTTGCGATGGAAACTGTTTTGATCTGTATCGGTTTCGGCTTGCGGAAAAGAGAAAAAACACTTGTTTTTTGTTTGCTTTGCCATTCCTTTTCTTCCTGAAGGCATTCCATGAACTCTGATTCGAGCAACGGGATCATGCCTACGCCGTTTTCAAGCTGGCCATAACCGTCATAGCACTCTTCTGGCGGAAACGCCTCTTCGGCAAGCAGATACAGCTCATCGCTGGCATGCACGAAATGAAGTCCGTATTTATCATAACAAATCTTCTGCCATTTATGTATGATATCCAATACTTTTTTTGCATCGTCCTTTTCAAACGCTTCAAGCGGATAAAGGCCTTTGCGGAATTTTGTCAGACCGACGGGAACGACGGATAAGCTCTGCATATACGGCAGAAAACCAGACAGATCACGGATCGAACGTTCGAGCTCTTCGCCGTCGTTGACTCCTTTGCAGAGAACGATCTGGCTGTTCATTTCTATACCGGCTTCAAATAGCCGTTCGATCTTTTTGAGCGCATCTCCCGCAAAACGATTATGCAGCATTTTGACGCGCAGATCGGGATTTGTCGTATGGACAGAAATATTGATCGGCGCAAGCTTATAACGAATGATCCGGTCAAGATCGGCTTCTGACAGGTTGGTCAATGTAATGTAGTTGCCCTGCAGGAATGACAATCGGGAATCATCATCCTTAAAATAAAGGGTATCCCTCATGCCTGGCGGCATCTGGTCGATAAAGCAGAAGATGCACTTGTTGGTACAGGACCGATAGTCGTCCATCAGACCGTTTTCAAAGACGATCCCGAGATCTTCATAATAATCTTTTTCAATCTCATACTCCCAGTCTTCACCATCCGCTTTTTTGATCTGCACGGTGAGGCGGTCGTCATTGATCAAAAAGTGATAGTCAAACACATCGCCGAGCTCCTGCCCATTAATGCCAAGCAGAAAATCACCGGGGCGGATCCCCAGCTCATCGGCTATGCTTCCGGGCTCAATGCCGTCAATGCGATGCTCTTTGACTTCCATTTCAGATTGCTCCAATCATACATACAAACTTCCCGGGACCCGCAGGCCCCGGGAAGTTTTATTTTAATACATATTGCGTCAAGTTGCAATAATTAGTCTACTGCGTACAGATCAACAAGTCTCTTCAGATATGCATAACGATCCTTGGAGTACTGCTCATTTGCAGCAAACATACGCTCTGCTTTCTCAGCATCCAGACGGGCAAGAGAATTGAAACGAACTTCGCCGTTCAAGAACTCGCGATAATCGCCTGTCGGCTCTTTGCTGTCAAGGCTGAACGGATTCTTGCCTTCTGCCTTAGCAGCCGGGTTGAACCGGAAGTTATGCCAGTAACCGCACTCAACAGCCATCTTCTCTTCTGTCTGTGCTTTGGACATACCCTTCTTGATACCGTGGTTGATACACGGAGCATAAGCGATGATCAGGGACGGACCCGGATAAGCTTCTGCCTCTGCAATTGCCTTAACGCACTGGTTGTAATCAGCACCCATAGCGATGCTTGCAACATATACGTTACCGTATGTCATTGCGATACCTGCAAGGTCTTTCTTGTTGGTCTCTTTACCGCCTGCTGCGAACTGTGCAACAGCACCGATCTTAGTAGACTTGGAGGACTGTCCGCCGGTGTTGGAGTAAACCTCGGTATCGAATACCATAACGTTGATATCCTTACCGCTTGCGAGTACGTGGTCTACGCCGCCGAAGCCGATGTCGTATGCCCATCCGTCACCACCGAAGATCCACTGGGATTTCTTAGCCAGGAAGTCTTTCTGCGGAAGGATCTCAGCACCTTTGCCACATTCGCATTTCTCAAGTGCAGCAACCAGTCTGTCGGTAGCCGGGCCGTTCTCTACGCCGTTGTCATAAGTAGCAAGCCATTCTTTTGCAGCTTCAACGGTCTCTTCAACCTTACCGTTTGCAACGATGTCTTCAACCTTAGCTTTCAGGTTCTGACGGATCGCGTTTGCACCAAGGAGCATACCATAACCAAACTCAGCTGCATCCTCGAACAGGGAGTTTGACCAAGCCGGTCCTTTGCCTTCCGGTGTAACGGTGTAAGGTGTAGACGGTGAGGAGTTACCCCAGATAGAGGAGCATCCTGTTGCGTTTGCAATGTACATTCTGTCGCCGAACAGCTGTGTCAGCAGTTTTGCATACGGTGTCTCACCACAGCCTGCGCATGCGCCTGAGAACTCAAGCAGCGGCTGACGGAACTGGCTTCCCTTAACGGTGTTCGGTTTGAACTTCTCTAATACATCAAGCTTAGCCGGAAGCTCTCTTGCATAATCGAAGTAAGCCTGGATGCCTTCGTTTGCTTCGAAGTTTGCCATGGTCAGAGCCTTGTTGCCCTTCTTGCCCGGGCAAACGTTTACGCAGGAACCGCATCCTGAGCAGTCATATGCGGATGTAGCGATCGTAAACTTGTATGCCGGCATTCCGGTCATAGCTGCTGTCGGCATGCCTTCCGGAGCTGCTGCTACTTCTTCGTCTGTCAAAGCGTACGGACGGATAACAGCGTGCGGGCAAACATAGGAGCAGAAACCACACTGGATGCAGTTTTCCGGATCCCATACCGGAACGTCTACTGCGATACCGCGGCGCTCGAATGCTGCTGTGCCGGACGGTGTATTACCTGCTACGTAGTCATTAAATGCGGATACCGGAAGGGTATTACCCATCTGTGCGTTGATCTTTCTCTGAATGTTGTTAACGAAATCAACAGCATCCTGACGTGCGCCGGTAACCGGTGCGCCGAACAGATCTTCTTCTGCAGCAGATTTCCAGCTTTCCGGAACGTCGATCTGAACATAGTTCTGAGCACCTGCATCGATCGCGTCATAGTTCATCTGAACGATCTTGTCGCCCTTCTTGCCATAGGTTGCTTTTGCAGCAGCCTTCATCAGGTCGATCGCATGCTCTTTCGGGATGATACCGGAGATTGCGAAGAATGCTGATTGAAGGACTGTATTGATACGTCCGCCAAGACCGATCTCTTTACCGATCTTGATACCGTCGATGGTATAGAACTTGATATCATTGTTTGCGATATAAGCCTTTACCTGGCCCGGAAGATGTGCATCGAGCTCATCTGCGCTCCACGGGCAGTTTAACAGGAAGCTTCCGCCCGGAACCAGATCCTGAACCATGTTGTACTTACGTACGTATGCCGGGTTATGGCATGCTACGAAGTTTGCCTTGTTGATCAGGTAGGTTGAGTGGATCGGGCTTGTACCGAAACGCAGGTGAGAAATCGTAACACCACCGGACTTCTTGGAGTCATAGTCAAAGTATGCCTGAGCATACATGTCTGTGTTATCACCGATGATCTTGATGGAGTTCTTGTTCGCACCTACAGTACCGTCTGCACCAAGTCCCCAGAACTTGCATGCTACTGTGCCTGCCGGAGCGGTATCCGGATTCTCATCAAGCGGAAGGGAAAGACCTGTAACATCGTCTTCGATTCCAACTGTGAACTCTTTCTTGTCAACGTTCTTGTATACTGCAAGAATGCATGCCGGTGTGGTATCTTTGGAACCAAGACCATAACGACCGGTATTGATGGTAACGCCATCGAATTTTGTGCCCTTTAATGCAGCAACAACATCCAGGTACAGCGGCTCGCCGTTTGCACCCGGCTCTTTTGTACGATCCAGAACATTGATCACCTTAACGGTATCCGGGATCGCGTCGATCAATGCTTCATTGCAGAACGGACGATACAGACGTACCTTTACGACGCCGACTTTCTCGCCTTTTGCAAGCAGGTAGTCAAGTGTCTCATCGATGGTATCACATACGGAACCCATTGCGATGATGATGCGCTCAGCATCCGGAGCACCATTGT
>JAFUBZ010000053.1 GCA_017459945.1 Eubacterium sp. | reverse complement strand
TGCTGCCTTAGATTAAGTTTGAAATCGTCGTTTCGACAGAGGAATGGATGAAAAAGGTGGTTAATCTGATCTGCATGGTTGCTTATACGGGCAATCCGGGCGATGGGAAAATTTTTGTCTATGACCTGAAGGATGTGATCAGGATCAGAACAGGACAGCACGGAAATGAGGCAATTTATGAAAAAGAGGCTGCCGATTCTCAGGACGAAACAGTCGATGGGGCGGAAAAATGAGGTGATATTATTTATTTTTGCGATTTAATGTGATATCTTATTAAAGTGGTTTGCAAAAAAGAGGTGTGAGAATTGGCAAAGTATATTTTTGTGACAGGAGGAGTGGTGTCCGGATTGGGAAAGGGCATCACGGCAGCTTCTCTGGGACGATTATTAAAGGCGAGGGGGCTGAAGGTAGCCGCCCAAAAGCTGGATCCTTATATTAATGTCGACCCTGGGACCATGAGCCCCTTTCAGCATGGTGAAGTCTTTGTGACAGAAGATGGTGCGGAGACTGATCTTGATCTGGGACATTATGAACGGTTTATCGATGAGGACCTGAACCGTTTCTCCAATCTGACAACAGGAAAAGTATACTGGAATGTTCTGAATAAGGAGAGACGTGGAGAATATCTTGGCTCTACCATTCAGGTGATCCCGCATATCACGGATGAGATCAAGAAATTTGTTTATCATGTCGGTCAGGAGACCAATGCGGATGTTGTGATCACCGAGATCGGCGGAACAACGGGAGATATTGAATCGCAGCCGTTTATAGAAGCGATCAGACAGATTTCGCTGGAAGTGGGTAGTGAGAACAGTCTGTTTATTCATGTGACGCTGGTTCCGTTTTTGCATGGATCGGAAGAGCATAAGTCTAAGCCGACACAGCATTCCGTCAAGGAATTACAGGGAATGGGGGTACGCCCCGATATTATCGTTCTCCGGTGTGATGAACCGCTGGAACCTTCTATTTTTCAAAAGATTTCCCTGTTCTGCAATGTGAAGCCGGATTGTGTGATAGAGAACATTACCTTACCGAATCTTTATGAGGCACCATTGATGCTGGAAAAATCCGGTTTTTCCGATGTTGTCTGCAGGGAGCTGTCGATCGATGCGCCGAAACCCGATCTGACTGAGTGGATGAATCTTGTGGACAGGATCCATGGAGTCAGCAGACAGGTGGAGATCGGTATTGTAGGGAAGTATGTAGAATTACACGATGCCTACCTTTCTGTGGCGGAAGCACTGCGTCATGCAGGTTACGCTTTGAATGCCGGTATTTGCATCCGTTGGATCGATTCGGAACAGATCAGGGGGGAAAACGTCAGAGACAGACTGAAAGGTCTAGACGGCATCCTTGTGCCGGGAGGGTTCGGTCGGCGCGGAGTAGAAGGAATGATCCTGGCTGCGGAATATGCGAGGGCAGAGAACATTCCGTATTTTGGAATCTGTCTGGGAATGCAGGTGGCTGTGATTGAATTTGCCCGGCATGTTGCAGGAATAACGGATGCCAATTCCGGAGAGTTTGACGCAGATTGCAGCCATAAGGTGATCGATTTTCTGCCCGGCCAGAGCGATGAAACCAATAAAGGCGGTACGCTCCGTCTGGGAGCATATCCCTGCCGGATTCTTGCGGGCAGTATGATGTCACGCTGTTACGGGACGGACCTGATCAGTGAAAGACATCGGCACAGATATGAATTCAATAATGCATATCGGGAAATCCTAAGTCAGAACGGAATGGTACTTAGCGGGATTTCGCCGGATGGCATGCTGGTAGAAACCGTTGAACTGGAACAATCCGCCTTTTTTGTAGGCGTCCAGTTTCATCCGGAATTTAAAAGCAGACCCAATAAACCGCATCCGCTGTTTAAAGGATTTATCGAAGCAGCACTGCTTTGAGCACAGGAGTCTGCAAAAAAATTTGATTTATCATATAAAGGAGAAACAATCTATGTACCAGGTAAACGAGAACTATTTGAAACTTCCGGGAAGCTATCTGTTTTCTACAATCGCCAAAAAGGTAGCTGCTTTTGCCGAGGCCAATCCGGATAAGGAGATTTTGCGGCTGGGAATCGGGGATGTAACGCAGCCGCTTTGTCCGGCTGTGATCGAGGCGCTGCACAAGGCAGTGGATGAGATGGCAGATCCCGCGACATTCCGCGGATATGCGCCGGATCTCGGGTATGATTTTTTGAGAAACACCATCGTTGAGAAGGACTATAAGGCGCGCGGTTGTGACATTTCCGCAGATGAGATTTTTATTTCCGACGGCGCAAAAAGCGATTCCGGAAACATTCAGGAGATCTTCGGTGCATGTTCCAAGATCGCGGTATGCGACCCGGTCTATCCGGTTTACGTGGATTCGAATGTCATGGCAGGCCGTACGGGCATCTATGATGCAACAACAGAGACCTGGAGCGATGTCATCTACATGCCGACGACAAAAGAGAACGGGTTTGTGCCGGAGAAGCCGGATAAGCGGCCGGACCTGATCTATCTGTGCTTGCCAAACAATCCGACCGGCACGACGCTGACAAAGGATCAGCTCCAGGAATGGGTGGATTATGCGAACAAAGAAGAAGCAGTGATCATTTTTGACGCGGCATACGAAGCTTATATTGCAGAGGATGATGTGCCGCATTCGATCTATGAATGTGACGGCGCGAGAACCTGCGCGATCGAGATCCGAAGCTTTTCCAAAAACGCCGGATTTACCGGTCTGCGTCTCGGCTTTACGGTTGTCCCGAAGGATCTGAAGGCAGGAGATGTCTGCCTGCGCGATCTCTGGGCGAGACGTCATGGCACGAAGTTCAACGGCGCACCATACATCGTACAGCGCGCGGGAGAAGCGGTGTATTCTCCGGAAGGAAAAGCACAGACAGATGAACAGATCGCATATTATATGCGCAATGCTTCCGTGATTCGGAACGGTCTTCTGGATGCAGGCTATGAAGTCTTTGGCGGCATCAATGCACCGTATATCTGGATGAAGACACCGGACGGCATGAAGTCATGGGATTTCTTTGATCACCTGCTGGAAAATGCAAATGTGGTCGGTACGCCGGGCTCCGGATTCGGACCGAGCGGAGAAGGATATTTCCGATTGACTGCGTTTGGAACGTATGAGAATTCTGTGGCGGCACTCGAGCGGATCAAAGCGCTATAAGGTCTGGTTCAGCAGCACGATCATGATCGGGATCGAGATCATCGAACAGATCGTGGAGACGGCCACACCGACGGCTGCGGTCTGATTCTGCCGCGGCTGTCCGCTTGAGCCCATTACCGTGATCGATCCGACCGGCATGCCGGCACTGATCGTACACATCGCGATGATCGCAGGATCATCTGTGAACAGATGCATGAAGAACCAGACGATCAAGGGGATGACGGCAAGCCGCATGGGAAGCATGGGCCAGACGCCTTTTTCCTTCAGGATCTCACGGAACGAAAGTGCACCGAGTGAACTTCCGATGATGATCATGGAAAGCGGTGTTACGATACCGCCGACGAATCCGACGCAGGAGTAGAACAGCTGCGGCATCGGGATATCCGCAAAGTAGATGATCATGGCAGCGATCGATGAAAGCAGGCCGCCGTTGAAGATTTCGCGAAGGGTCGGCTTTGGACGTTCACTCTTGCCGGTCTGTGCTTCCAGAGCATTGTCTTTTCTGAAATAGTGCATGCCCAGAGAGAAGAACAGGACGTTAAACGGCATGTTAAAGATCGTGATATAAAAGATCGCGATATCGCCGAACATCGCCTGCCCGACAGGGTATCCCATGAAGGCAGAATTTGCAAAAACCAGCATGCAGATATACGTGCCTTTCAGGTACTTTGGTACCCGCAGGATCCCTGTGAAGACATAGCCGATCAGTACGAAAATACCGTAGGCTATGATTCCGGCAAAGAATATTTTTAGTACCAGCTGGGGATTGTCGTGCGGAACGGAAGCGACACTGTTTAAGACGATACAGGGCACACCGAACTGTACGAGGAGTGTGGAAACCTTTGCATTGGTTTCCAATGAAAAGATTTTCTTTTTATAAAGATAAAAGCCGATTCCCATGCAAAGGAACAGCTTACACATGGTGGTTACAATTTCCATAACAGTCCCCCCTTTAAATGACATTTTAATGATAGGATAATCGGAATCAATCGTCAAGTGCAGGGATGACTGGGAAAATGGCATACGATGAAGAGAAATCGTTGCTTTTGTTCTTTAGCAGATTGAATTGTGTTTATAAATAGTTTATAATTGTGACGTAGCGGATGTTTAGAATAATGGAAACATCTATTAAATCGGAAGGGAGAGGAATTATGAAAAAGTTTTTCCAGGAATTCAGAGAGTTTGCCATCCAGGGTAACATGATGGCTATGGCAGTTGGTATCATCATCGGTGGCGCATTCACGGCGATCGTTACTTCGCTGGTGGATCACATCATCAACCCGGTACTTGGTATTTTTATCGGTGGCATCGATTTTACAAATCTGTTCTATGCACTCGACGGTAATAAATATGCCACGGTTGAGGCAGCGCAGGAGGCTGGCGTCGGCGTGATCCAGTATGGCGCATTTATCATGGCGATCATCAACTTCATCATCATCGCAATCGTTGTATTCTGCATGCTGAAGGTGGTAAACGGTATGTCTGAAAAGATGAAGAAGCAGCAGGAAGAAGAGGCACCGACCGTAAAGACCTGCCCGTTCTGCCAGACAGAGATCGCGATCGCAGCAACCCGCTGCCCGCACTGCACATCTTTACTGGATGATGTAGATATGAAGATCGACTAATCA
>JAFUBZ010000052.1 GCA_017459945.1 Eubacterium sp. | reverse complement strand
GTCTGTATGAGTCTCGCAACTTTAAAAATCATTGTAGAAATTGTTTTTATCGCAGTATGCGTTCTTTTAAATATCATTGTCCTGATGCAGGAAGGTAAGTCAGCCGGACTTGGTTCTCTTGGCGGAACCGCTTCCCAGATTGACTCCTACTGGAGCAAGAACAAGGGCCGTTCGATGGAAGGAAGACTTGTCAAGGTGACAAGGATCCTGACACTCCTGTTCCTTGTGGTCGCAGTAGTACTCAACATAGGAAGTTTCGCATAAGAAAAGTCTGGAGCTGCCGTCAATCGGGCAGCTCTTTTGTATTTTTGAGGAATGGGAATGGGAAAAGATTCAGTTAAGCTGATCGCGAATAATAAAAAAGCATATCATGATTACTTTATCGATGATACCTATGAAGCGGGGATCTCGCTTGCAGGGACAGAGGTAAAGTCTTTGCGGATGGGGAAATGCAGCATCAAGGAGGCATTTGTCCGGATTGAAAACGGCGAAGTCATTGTTTACGGGATGCACATCAGCCCGTATGAAAAGGGCAACATCTTTAACAAGGATCCGCTGCGCCCGAGGAAGCTCCTTTTGCACCGCCATGAGATCAATCGCCTGACCGGAAAGATCAAGGAAAAAGGCATGACGATCGTTCCGCTGCGCGTTTATTTCAAGGGCAGTCTTGTAAAGGTCGAGATCGGACTTGCAAGAGGAAAGAAGCTGTATGACAAGCGTCAGGATATTGCGAAGAAGGATCAGAAAAGAGAAGCACAAAGGGAGTTTAAAATAAGAAACTTTTAGTATATAATATTAGTGATACATGGGGTTGTACTGGTTTCGACGGGGTTTTTGAAGCCGGTGACGCGAGCCGCACGGGATGCGTCAAATTCCAACCTTAAATATAAACGCTAAGAAAGATAATACTAGATTAGCATTCGCTGCTTAATTGCAGCGGCTTGTCTGACTGATCGCACCCGCACTTTCGGATCAGGCATCAACTTATGCGGGAAACGGTCTGTGCAAAGCTTTGCGCACGGATACGTATCATGAAGCTACCAAAGCGCGTAACCCGCTGTCGGGTGCCGTGTGGAGGGAATGTTAGAACGACAGCTACGCTCGTAGAAGAACGGTGAATAGGATTTCGGACGCGGGTTCGATTCCCGCCAGCTCCACTAAATATGGGTGCCTGGCACTTTTGCGCAGTGACGCGCGAAGGTGCCAGGCACCTTTACACTTTAAAGCACGAAGGTGCCTGACCCCTAATCGTTGCTCTTTGCTTTGGAAAATGCTATACTAAACGCAGTGTGATTATTTTTAATCACACGGATCACTTTTATTACAAACCAGAAGTATTATAGAGGGTTAAAAAGATGGCGAACAGACCGACAGGAAGAGAAAAACATGTATCCAGCGGCGGAACAGGCGCCAACAGACGGGGAACCGGTGCTTCCGGCGGACCGGTCGGCGGCGGAACGGGGCCGCGCCCGGGTGGTGGCTACTCCGGTGGTTCTTATGGTGGTGGCGGCAGTAACCGTGGCGGGAGCAGAGCACTAGGCGGAGGCCTCGGTGCAGGCGGTATCATTATCGTGATCATCCTGATGCTGGTATTATCCCAGTGCAGTCACGGAAGCGGCCTGAGCGGTCTCATGACGGAGGAAGACCATACGACCTACCTGTCCGGAACGACGTCTTCGGCATGGGAAGGCGGCCTGGATAATACAGGTACGCTGAATGCGTCTGTTGCAGACGGCGCGAGAGAAAAGCGTACACAGATCCTAGGAAACGGTCAGGATGTCAATACGATCATGGTCTATATGTGCGGCACGGACTTAGAGTCAAGAAGTGCAATGGCATCCCGCGATCTTCAGGAGATGATCAATGCGACCGTGGGCAGCAACATCAATCTGATCGTCTATACCGGCGGCTGTGCAAAATGGCAGAACAATGTGATCAGCAGCAAGTATAATCAGATCTATCAGATCCAGAACGGGAAACTTAAGCTGTTAAAAGACAATGCCGGAAACGGTGCGATGACAGACCCCGGTACATTGGCAGCATTCCTGAAATGGGGCGCACAGCAGTTCCCGGCAAACCGGTATGACCTGATCTTCTGGGATCACGGCGGCGGTTCCATCAGCGGATACGGATATGATGAAAAATACCCGAATGCCGGATCCATGACGATCGCAGGAATTGACAAGGCGCTGAAGAATTCGGGCGTGACATTTGACTTTATCGGATTTGATACCTGCCTCATGGCGACGGTTGAGACCGGTCTGGTAGCGGCGAAGTATGCAGATTACATGATCGCTTCGGAAGAGACAGAGCCGGGCGTTGGCTGGTACTACACAGACTGGCTGTCCGAGCTTTCCGCAAATCCCGGAATGCCGACGCTGCAGCTTGGCAAGATCATCATCGACAGCTATACCAATGCATGTGCACAGAACACACCGGGACAGGGCACGACCCTTTCCATGACAGATCTGGCAGAGCTCGAAGCGACAGCCCCGGCGGCATTGGCAAGCTTTGCAAAATCCACATCCAATATGATCACCGGCAGCGGTTATCAGACAGTTGCGTCTGCAAGAGCCGGCACCAGAGAGTTTGCTTCTTCTAATAAGATCGATCAGGTGGATTTTGTCCATCTGGCAAGAAAGATCGGTACGGATCCTGCAAATGATCTGGTGAAAGTCCTGCTCAGCGCAGTGAAGTATAATCGTACATCCTCAAATATGACCAATGCATACGGCCTGTCTGTTTACTTCCCGTATAAGCAGATGCGAAAAGTTGACAGCATGGTCAGCACATATAAAGCCATCGGCATGGATGAGGATTACACCCGCTGCATTCAGGAGTTTGCTTCGATGGAAGTCAGTGGCCAGATCGTTTCCCAGAATTCGGGCGGCGGTGCGACCAGTCTGTTAGAACAGTTGTCCGGACTTAGCAATGCCGGCAGCTCTTCTGTCAGCAGCGGCAGCAGCATCATGGATTCGAGCGACATCGCAAGTCTGCTTTCGGGATTCATGTCGGGCGGCGTCAGCCTGGATGGCCTGTCCGGTTCCGATTACGGCTTCTATGGACGGACCGTGGATGTTGATAAGGCAGCTTCCTACATTGCAAAAAACCAGATTGATCAGTCTTATCTGAACTGGACTGAAAAGAATGGAGATCAGGTGATCTCGCTTCCTGAGGAACAGTGGGAACTGGTACAAAATCTGGATCTGAACATGTTTTATGATGACGGCAGCGGCTATGTAGAGCTTGGCCTTGATAATGTCTTTGACTTTGACCAGGACGGCGATCTTTTGCTGCCGACAGATCAGACCTGGCTTGCGATCAACGGACAGACCGTTGCGTATTATCGCATCAGTATGACAGAATCGGATGAAGAGTATACGATCATGGGACGCGTGCCGGCAGAGTTGAACGGTACACGTGTTAATCTGATCCTGATCTTTGACAGCGCAAATCCGAAGGGATATGTTGCGGGCGCAGCGTATGACTATGTGGATGGCGAGACAGAGACTGTGGCAAAGAACTTAACAGAGCTTTCCGCGGGTGATGAGATCGCATTCCTTTGTGATGTTTATGACTATGACGGCAATTATGTCGGACCGGATTATCTGGGCGATACGATGACCGTATCTTCCATGGACGCGTTTGAGATTACCAATACATCAGTAGGAGAGGGAAGCACGATCGTTTCCTACAGATTCCAGGATATTTACGGGCAGGATTACTGGACACCTGCCGTAACAATAGAGTAAAAGAAAGAGAGGCAATCAAAATGGCACAGCAGTATGAGTACAAACCGGAAAGAGCACCGATGGCAGGAGATTTATCATCTCTCCCGCCGGCATCAGAAGTCAAATTGAAAAATGAAGATGTGGTTAATCCAAGCAGTGATCCGGAAGTGATCAAATGCTCGGCGGCCCTCAATGAGGTGATCCGTTTCCGCGGCATCACATTGGAAGACCTTTCCGGCAAATGCGGGATCGATGTTGATACCCTGCAGAAATATACAGTAACCTCCCTGGACATCAGAGAAGCAAAACCGTTGGATGTGATGCATCTTGCAGAAGCACTTGATGTGGATCCGGCGATCCTGCTTGGTGAAAAACCCATTGAGGAGTTTACACAAAAAGAAGGTAATCACGGAATTGACGCGGCTTCTCTGGCGTTCCTGCGTGATATGATGTCCAAACCGATCCGTGATGTACCAAGTGAAGAGATCATCAGCCATAAAAAATAGGAACAGGATATGAGAGATGAACTTTATCGTGCTTATACCGGCTTAACATCAGCACAGGTCGCGGAGCAGACGCGCCGCGGCCTGGTAAACGTTAAGTCGGAAACAGGTACGAGATCTGTAAAAGAGATCTTCAAATCGAATATTCTGACCTACTTCAACTTAGTGTTCGTCATCCTGGCGATCTTATTGATTATCGGAAGATCCTATCGGGATCTTTCGTTCCTTTTAATCATTGTTGCAAACTCTGCGATCGGTATCCTGCAGGAGCTCCGCGCAAAAAGCGTTCTGGATAAGATGAACCTGATGGCAGAGCCGTTTCTGACAGTGATCCGGGATGGAAATGAGATGCAGATCCGGTCACGCGAACTGGTGCAGGGAGATCATGTGATTCTTTCCTCCGGTACGCAGATCCCGGCGGATTGCAAAGTGCTTGCCGGCGGGATGTCTGTCAATGAGTCGATCCTGACCGGTGAATCGGACGAAGTCAGAAAAGAGCGGGGAGACAGGCTGCTTGGCGGAAGCTTTGTCGTAAACGGAGAGTGCCTTGCAGTCGCAGAGGCTGTCGGAGAGGCAACATTTGCTGCCGGTCTGACCAAAGAAGCGACCAAAATGGATGGAAAAGAACATTCCGAGATCCTGCAGTCTCTGGATAAGATGCTGAAGTTCTTCGGTATCCTGATCATTCCGCTTGGCATCATTCTGTTCATCGAGCAGTTTGGCTTCGGTGACCTGGGATTTTCGCCGAGCATCTCCGCGACAGTGGCAGCATTGATCGGAATGATCCCGGAAGGAATCTATCTGACCGCAAGTGTTGCATTGGTGGTCAGCGCGATGAAGCTGGCATCGAAGCAGGTTCTGGTGCATGACTTAAAGTGCATCGAGACTCTTGCCCGTGTCGACATTCTATGTGTTGATAAGACCGGAACGATCACGGAAAAGGACATGAAAGTTTCCGGTTATAAGTCACTCCACAAGGCGCTGTCGTCAGACGGCGTGTTTGCGCTGCTTTCTGATTTTGCAGCCTCCGTACGGGATGTCAACGATACGATGGCAGCGATCAAGGAGTTCTTTACAAAACCGACAGGAAAGCTTTCGGAAAGCTCCTGCCCGTTTTCGTCAAAGTATAAATATTCGGCTGAGCAGATCAATGGCCATGCCTATGTCCTCGGTGCGCCGGAATATGTCCTGGCAAGCCGGCTCAATCTGTACGAAGAGGATATCTTAAAGTACAGTGAGCAGGGATACCGTGTGCTTGCGCTTGCGCAGTATCCGTATCTGCCGCAGGGCGAGGATCTGACACTCGGACCGCAGGAAAAAGTATTGCCGTTGGGCCTTGTCGCACTTGAAAACCCGGTGCGAAAAGGTGCTGCGGAAACCTTTTCCTATTTCAATCAGCAGGGCGTGGAAGTCAAAGTCATTTCCGGAGACAATCCGTTGACAGTATCCCGTGTTGCAGCCCGTGCAGGTGTGCGCAATGCCAGTCAGTATGTGGATGCATCTACGCTGCAGTCGCCACAGGATATCATGAAGGCTTCCGGGAAATATACTGTGTTCGGGCGTGTGTCGCCGGAACAGAAAAAACAGCTTGTTATGGCGTTGCAAAGGCGTGGAAACCGTGTTGCGATGACAGGAGACGGTGTCAACGATATCATTGCAATGAAGCAGTCTGACTGCAGTGTGGCAATGGCGTCCGGTTCTGAAGCCGCTGCACAGGCAGCACAGCTGGTATTGCTGGATTCTGATTTTTCCCGCATGCCGGCAATCGTAGATGAGGGAAGACGTGTCGTGAACAACCTGACACAGGCAGCCAGCCTGTATCTGGTGAAAAATATCTTTTCCCTGCTGCTTGCGGTATTCTCCGTCATCCTGATGTTTAACTATCCGCTGAATCCGGCACAGATTACATTGATCAGCCTGTTTACGATCGGAATCCCGTCATTTGTTCTGGCATTGGAACCGAATACCGAGCCGATCCACGGGCATTTTATGAAGAATGTCATCATGAAGGCATTGCCGGCAGGCATCACAGACTTCCTTGTCGTCAGTGCGCTGGTTGTTTTTGCAAGGCAGTTTTCGCTGGATGCGGACAGTTTGTCTACGGCCTGCAGCGTGATCCTGGCTGTCGTTGGTTTCATGATCCTTTATCTGATCATACGGCCGATGAAAAAGCAGCATATCATCATGTTTGTGGCGCTGTTTGCCGGATGGATCATTTGTATGGCATTTTTTCCGTCGGTATTCGGGATCACGGCAGTTTCAAGAAGCTGTCTGATGCTGTTGATCGTATTTACGATCACGACGGATCCGATTTTAAGGTATATTACCCGACTGTTCCGCTGGGGACGGAAGATGTTTGACAAGTGGAAGGAAAAGAACGAATAGGAGTAAAGATATGGATCGATTGAAGATTCTGGTAGTCGATGATGAAGCAAGAATGCGTAAGCTTGTCCGCGACTTTCTGGTCCGCAGTCAATTTGAAGTGATCGAGGCCGGGGATGGAGAAGAGGCACTGGATATTTTTTATGAGCAGAAAGATATCGCACTGATCATTCTGGACGTGATGATGCCGAAGATCAACGGGTTCGATGTCTGCCGGGAGATCCGCGAGACATCAGATGTCCCGGTCATCATGCTGACGGCAAAAGGTGATGAAAGTGATGAACTGCTGGGCTTTGACATTGGCGCGGATGAATACATTTCCAAGCCGTTCAGTCCGAAGATCCTTGTTGCGCGTGTGGAAGCCATCCTGCGTCGGACGATGGATCAGTCGGATGAAAAGATCCTGGATAAAGGCGGGATTCGCGTCGATCAGACCGCACATGCCGTTACGATCGACGGAGAGCCGGTTGAATTAAGCTATAAAGAGTTCGAGCTTTTGACCTATTTTATGGAAAATGCCGGGATCGCGCTTTCCAGAGAAAAGATCTTAAACCAGGTCTGGGATTATGATTATTACGGTGACGCGCGAACGATCGATACCCATGTCAAAAAACTGCGCAGCAAGCTTGGTGACAAGGGCGCTTACATCAAAACGATCTGGGGTATGGGATATAAGTTTGAGGTTTGATCATGAAAAAGTCTCTGACAACACGGATCATTTTTATCATCAGCGGTCTGGTGGCCGGAGCGATCGTTTTCTGCCTGCTTTTGAACTTCTTTGCATTGGGAAAGTTTTACACCTACAGGCAGGAAAAAGAACTGGTCAATGCCTATGAGATCATGTCTGAGGCAAGTGAAGACGGTACGCTTTACGATGACAGCTTCAGTGTGACATTTGAGAATCTGTCCGCCAGAGGAAACATGCGGATCATGGTGCTTGCATCAGACGGGACAGTGCTCCAGACAAATGTGAATGACCGTGAAACGCTGCGCGATGATTTTGCGGAGATCATGTTCGGCCAGGATGACGAGAGAGACGAGTCATTGGAGGAAACCGATGAGTATTCTCTGATGTTAAAGTTTGACCGCCGCTTAAACCAGGAGCATCTTGTGCTCTGGGGGACATTGGAAGACGGGAATCTGATCCTGATCCGCACGCCGCTTGAGAGCATTCAGCAAAGCGCGCAGATCGCGAGTGTTTTCCTTTTGATCGTCGGTCTGATCGCGATCGCAGTCAGTATCATCGTCGGGATTGTGTTATCACGCAGGATCACACGGCCGATCCAGACGCTTCAGGAGATTTCCAAACGCATGGTGGATCTGGACTTTGAAGCAAAATACAAAAATGCAGATCCGCATGGAGATGAGATCGACCAGCTTGGCGATCATATGAACCGCCTGTCTGAGACGTTGGAAGGAACGATCTCTGAACTGAAGTCGGCCAATGTGGAGCTGCAAAAAGACATCGAGCAAAAGACTGAGATCGATGAGATGCGAAAGGAATTCCTTTCCAATGTTTCGCATGAATTAAAGACGCCGCTTGCGCTGATCCAGGGGTATGCGGAAGGACTGCAGATGTGCATCAATGAGGATCAGGAGAGCAGGGATTATTACTGTGAAGTGATCATTGATGAAGCAGCGAAAATGAACCGTATGGTGAAAAAGCTTCTGACATTGAACCAGCTGGAGTTTGGCAATGAGCAGGTGGTGATGGAACGCTTTAACATTTCGGAGCTTGTCCGCGGAGTGGCAAATGCAACGGCAATCTTGCGGGATCAGAACGGCATCCGCCTGGAAATGGACATTCCGGATGAGACGTTTGTCTGGGGCGATGAATTCAAGATCGAAGAAGTCGTGACCAATTATATGAGCAACGCCGTCAACCATTGCGATGGCGAAAAAGTGATCCGGATCTTTTATTCGGAACCGGAAGATGCACTTCTGCGCGTCAGCGTTTTCAATACGGGACAGCCAATCCCCGAAGATGATCTGGAGCAGATCTGGATCAAGTTCTATAAGGTGGATAAGGCCAGGACCAGAGCGTACGGCGGCAGCGGGATCGGTCTTTCGATCGTAAAGGCGATCATGGATTCCATGAATCAGAAATGTGGCGTGACCAATCATGAAAATGGTGTGGAATTCTGGTTTGAGTTATCGAAATAAAGAGTTGGAGAAAAATCAATGACAGCGATCATAGATTATGATGCAGGAAATATCAAAAGTGTGGAAAAGGCATTGCTCTATTTGGGCGAGGATGTGGTCGTGACGGACGATCCGGAAACGATCCTTTCCGCAGATCATGTGATTCTTCCGGGGGTAGGTGCTTTTGGGGATGCGATGAGAAACATCAGAGAGCATAAGCTGGAAGAGGTGATCCATCAGGTTGTGGAAAAGGGTACCCCGTTTATGGGAATCTGTCTGGGCCTGCAGGTTCTGTTTGAGGACAGTGAGGAGAATCCGGGCATTCCGGGACTTGGGATCCTGAAAGGACATATCAGGCGGATTCCGGATGCGGAAGGGTTAAAGATCCCGCACATCGGCTGGAACTCGCTTTCTCTTTCGGGAGATGGCCGGCTGTTTGGAGGACTGCCTGCGGAACCGTATGTCTATTTTGTACATTCCTACTATCTGGAGGCGGAAGATCCGTCGATCGTAAAAGCGTGTACGGAGTACGGAACGCTGATCCATGCATCGGTTGAGCAGGGAAATGTATTTGCCTGTCAGTTCCATCCGGAAAAAAGCAGCGAAGCGGGATTGGCCATCTTAAGGAATTTCCTTCAGATTTAAGATAGCGGAGAGAAAGTATGTTTACAAAAAGAATCATTCCATGCCTGGATGTACACGGCGGGCGTGTGGTAAAAGGCGTTAATTTTGTCAATCTGCAGGATGCGGGCGACCCTGTAGAGATTGCGGCTGCGTATGATAAGGCCGGCGCGGATGAACTGGTTTTTCTGGATATCACTGCATCGTCAGATGCACGTAATACCGTCGTTGATATGGTGCGGCGCGTGGCGGAGCAGGTGTTCATTCCGTTTACGGTCGGCGGCGGGATCCGCAGTGTAGAAGATTTCAGGGCGATCCTGCGTGAGGGTGCTGACAAAGTCAGCATCAATTCCTCAGCGATCAAAAATCCGCAGCTGATCTCAGACGGCGCGGACAAGTTCGGCAGCCAGTGTGTCGTTGTGGCGATTGACGCCAAGCGCAGAGAGAACGGTAGCGGCTGGGAAGTCTACATCAATGGCGGACGGATCAACACCGGGATCGATGCGGTCGAATGGGCGATGCGCGCAAACAGACTTGGCGCCGGTGAGATCCTTTTGACAAGTATGGACTGTGATGGGACCAAAGCCGGTTATGATATCGAACTGACGAGAACGATTGCGGAAAATGTGTCCATTCCGGTCATCGCATCCGGCGGCGCAGGAACCATGGAGCATTTTTATGATGCGTTTGCCGAAGGGAAAGCTGAAGCGGCACTGGCAGCTTCCCTGTTCCATTATAAAGAGATGGAGATTAAGGATTTGAAGGATTATCTGGCAGGCAGGGACATTCCTGTCAGAAGATAGGGGAATATAATGGCTGCGATTGCAAATGACTGGCTTGCTCCGTTAAAGGGAGAATTTGCCAAACCGTATTATAGAGATCTTTATCAGAAGGTTTTACAGGAGTATCGGACGGTAAAGGTATTTCCGCCTGCAAATGATATTTTTAACGCATTTCATCTGACGCCATTGTCAGAGGTGAAGGTTGTGATCCTCGGACAGGATCCGTATCACAATGACGGTCAGGCACACGGACTTTGCTTTTCCGTACAGCCGGGGACCGATATTCCGCCGTCACTTGTCAACATCTATCAGGAGCTGCAAAACGATCTGGGATGCTACATCCCGAACAATGGCTATCTGGAGAAATGGGCGAAGCAGGGGGTGCTCCTGCTCAATACCGTGCTGACGGTAAGAGCGCATCAGGCCAATTCGCATCGCGGGATCGGCTGGGAGCAGTTTACCGATGCCGTGATCCGGATCTTAAATGAACAGAACAGACCGATCGTATTTTTGCTGTGGGGAAGCCCTGCGCGCGCGAAGAAGGCGATGCTGAACAATCCAAAGCATCTCGTCCTTGAAGCACCGCATCCAAGTCCGCTGTCTGCATACAGAGGGTTTTTCGGATGCCGTCACTTCAGTATGACGAATCAGTTTTTAGAGGCGCATGGAATCGATCCGATCGACTGGCAGATCGAAAACATTTGATTCCGTTCATGGTACCCGCTTTCATCGGTTGAAAGCGGGATTTTTCTTGCATATTTAGGATATTTGTGATATAAAAATACCATATGTTGTATGGATACATATGTTCGATTGTAATAAGCCTCTGAGTTTCGGAGGTTTTTCTTATGTCTTTTAAGAAACCATAAAAGGAGATTGACAGAATATGGCAAAAAAAGCAGATGCAGGATATGGCGCAGACAGTATATCGGTGCTCGAAGGCCTTGAGGCTGTCAGAAAGCGCCCCGGTATGTATATCGGAAGCGTTTCAAGGAAGGGGCTCAATCACCTCGTCTATGAGATCGTGGACAATGCGGTAGACGAGCATCTGGCAGGCGCGTGTGATACGATTCATGTCACGCTGGAAAAGGATGGCTCGTGTACCGTGGAAGATAACGGACGCGGTGTTCCTGTTGCGATGCATGAAAAGGGTGTTTCCGCAGCGCGTCTGGTCTTTTCAACATTGCATGCCGGCGGTAAATTCGGCGATGGCGCGTATAAGACCAGCGGTGGTCTGCATGGCGTCGGTTCCTCTGCGGTGAATGCGCTTTCTACCTATATGGATGTGGAGATCTCAAGAGACGGCGCGATCCACCATGACCGCTATGCGCAGGGGAAACCGGTTGTAAAGCTTGAAAAAGGCCTGCTTCCCGTGATCGGCAAGACAAAAAAGACAGGAACGAAGATCCGTTTTCTGCCGGACCCGGAGATCTTTGAGAAGACCCGTTTTAAAGAGGATGAGATCAAAAGCCGTCTGCATGAGACCGCGTATCTGAATCCGAACCTGACGATCATCTATGATGATCTGCGCGGAGAGGAGCCGGAGCATCAGGAATACAGAGAGGCAGAAGGCCTGGTCGGATTTGTCCGTGATATTAATAAGAAGGCGGAAGTTTTACATGAGCCGATTTACTTTAAGGGCGAAGAGGACGGTATTCAGGTAGAGTGCGCCTTTCAGTATACGAACGAATTTCACGAAAACATCCTTGGCTTTTGCAACAACATCTACAATGCCGAGGGCGGTGCGCATATCACCGGTTTCAAGGCGGCATACACGACGATCATGAATTCCTATGCGCGTGAGATCGGGGTGCTGAAGGAAAAGGACGCGAACTTTACCGGCGCGGATGTCAGAAACGGGATCACAGCCGTGATCGCGATCAAGCACCCGGATCCGCGGTTTGAAGGCCAGACGAAGACAAAGCTTGACAACCAGGATGCGGCGAAGGTGACAGGGCATATCACGAACGATGAGGTGCAGCTGTTTTTTGATAAAAACCTGGAAACATTAAAGACCGTTCTTTCCTGTGCGGAGAAGGCGGCGAAGATCAGAAAGTCAGAAGAACGTGCAAAGACCAATCTTTTGACCAAGCAGAAGTTTTCCTTTGATTCGAATGGAAAGCTTGCAAACTGTGAAAGCCGGAATGCGGAAAAATGCGAGATCTTTATCGTCGAGGGAGATTCGGCGGGCGGCTCTGCCAAGATGGCGAGAGACAGAAAGTATCAGGCGATCCTTCCGATCCGCGGAAAGATCTTAAATGTTGAAAAAGCAAGCATCGATAAGGTGCTCGCAAATGCAGAGATCAAGACGATGATCAATGCGTTCGGATGCGGCTTTTCGGAAGGATACGGAAATGATTTTGACATTTCAAAGCTGCGTTACGATAAGATCATCATCATGGCGGATGCCGATGTTGACGGGGCACATATCTCGACGCTTCTTCTGACGCTGTTTTACCGTTTTATGCCAGAGCTCATTTCAGAGGGACATGTTTATATCGCGATGCCGCCGCTCTACAAGGCGATCCCGTGCAAAGGGGAAGAGGAATACCTCTATGATGACGAAGCACTGGAGCGTTACCGCAACACACACAGCGGCAGCTTTACATTGCAACGATACAAAGGTCTCGGTGAGATGGATGCACAGCAGCTCTGGGAGACAACACTTGACCCGGAAACCCGGATCTTAAAGCAGGTCGGCATCGGTGACGGCCGGATGGCATCTGATATTACGGAAATGCTGATGGGCAGTGATGTACCGCCAAGACGTGCGTTTATCTATGAGCATGCAAATGATGCAGAGCTGGATATATAGGAGACAGGGTAGGAGAATTATGGATAATCAGAATGAAAGAATCCTGCAAACAGAATATGCCGAGATCATGCAGAAATCCTACATTGATTATGCGATGAGTGTCATCATCGCTCGTGCGCTGCCGGATGTGCGTGACGGACTGAAGCCGGTACAGAGGCGTACCCTCTATGATATGTACGAGCTGGGGCTGCGGCATGACAGACCTTACAGGAAAAGTGCCCGTATCGTCGGCGATACGATGGGTAAATACCATCCGCATGGTGACAGCTCTATTTACGGCGCGCTTGTCGTAATGGCGCAGGACTTTAAATACGGAATGCCGCTTGTGGACGGGCACGGAAACTTTGGCTCGATCGAGGGTGACGGCGCTGCGGCAATGCGTTATACAGAGGCGCGCCTGCGAAAGCTGACACAGGAAGTATACCTGGGAGATCTCGATAAGGATGTCGTGACCTTTATTCCGAACTTTGACCAGACGGAAAATGAACCGTCAGTTCTCCCGGTAAAGGTCCCGAATATTCTGGTCAATGGTGCGGAAGGCATCGCAGTCGGTATGGCGACGAGCATTCCGCCGCATAACCTCGGTGAAGTGATCGATGGTGTGATCGCGTATATGAAGGATCCTGACATTACGGTAGAAGAGATGCTTGCCATCATTCCGGGACCGGATTTTCCGACCGGCGGGATCGTGACAAACAAAGAAGATCTTGCGGAAATCTATCGGACCGGTACCGGCAAGATCAAAGTCCGCGGAAAAGTCGACATTGAAAAAGCAAAGGGCGGAAGACTGAATATCGTCATTTCAGAAATCCCGTATCCGATGATCGGCGCAAACATCGGAAAGTTCCTGAATGATGTATACGGACTGGTAGAGAGCAAGAAGACATCGGATATCATCGATATTTCCAATCAGTCTTCAAAAGACGGAATTCGGATCGTAATCGAGTTAAAGCGTGGCGCGGATGCGGAGAATATCTGTAACCTTTTATATAAGAAGACACGCTTAGAGGATACATTCGGTGTCAATATGCTGGCAGTTGCCCAGGGTAAGCCGGAGACACTCGGGATCATTGATATCATCCGTCATAATGTGAACTTCCAGTATGAACTGGCGACGAGAAAATATACGCATCTGCTCGCAAAAGAACGCGACAAGGCAGAGATCCAGGAAGGCCTGATCCATGCATGTGATGTGATCGATCTGATCATTGAGATCCTGCGTGGCAGCAAAGACATCAAGCAGGCAAAGAATTGTCTGATCTCCGGAGAGACAAAGGGAATCAAATTCCGCGTGAAGGCGCATGAAAAGGAAGCGAAGGCACTGCACTTTACGGAGCGTCAGGCCGATGCGATCTTAAAGATGCGTCTCTACCGCCTGATCGGTCTTGAGATCGAAGCCCTGATGGCAGAGCATGAAGAATCCTTAAAGAAGATCGCACTTTATGAAAAACTGCTTGGCAGCCGCACCGAGATGGCAAAAGATATCATCGGCACGCTTCTGGATATCAAAAAAGAGTATGCGACGCCGAGAAAGACCGTGATCGATCAGGTCGAAGAGGTTGTTTATAAGGAAGAAGAGATCAAGGAAGCAGAAGTGACTTTCCTGATGGACCGCTTCGGTTATGTAAAGACCATTGACAAAGCGACGACAGAACGAAACAGAGAAGCAGTGGAAAATGATTACCGGTATTCCTTCAGCTGTATGAATACGGATCGGTTGCTGCTCTTTACGGACAGCGGAAGACTTCACAGTGTGAAGGTACTTGATCTGCCTGGCGGCAGGATCCGGGATAAGGGAACACCGATCGATAACCTGTCCAATTATGACAGCAGTACAGAGGAGATCATCTATATCTGTCCGCTGAAACAGGCGCTGGGTCAGAAGATGCTGTTTGTCAGCTCAGACGGACTGATCAAGCTGGTGGACGGTTCGGAGTTTGATGTTGCAAAGAAGACTACGGCAGCGACAAAGCTCAATGACGGCGAAAAGCTGATCTGTGCCGGCGTCGTCGGACAGGGCGATACACTGGTCCTCCAGTCAAAGAAAAACTTCTTCCTGCGCATCAGTACGATGGGCATTCCCGAGAAGAAAAAAGGTGCGGCCGGCGTACGCGGCATGCGGCTCGGAGACGGTGATTCCCTGGAGGCTGCTTACATCCTGACGACGGAAGATGCACCGGTCCTGACGATCAAAGGAAAGAAGGTGCATCTGAACAAACTGCATATCTCAAATCGGGATGTAAAAGGTGTAAAACGGTAAAATATAAAAAATAGATAAAAAAAGTGGAAAAGATTGATGTATTTTTGGCAAGGCATCTCTTGACATTCGTTCCGATGTCATTTACCATATTTTAAGCTCTATAAAATATAGAAAAACTATGTGACCAACAAATGGAAGGGAGAATTAAAGATGATTTGGTTGATTCCGATTATTGGCGTTATCGCCTTGATTGCAGCCATCGGTCTGGCAAGCTTTATTAAGAAACAGCCTGATGGTAACGACAAGATGAAGGATCTGGCAAAATCGATTCATGAGGGTGCGCAGGCATTCCTGTTTTCCGAGTACAAGATTCTGATCATTTTCATTATCATTGTATTCCTCGCGATCGGTTTTGGTATCGGTTTGTCCCAGGGATGGGCTACCGGCTGGGGTGAGGCAATCTGCTTCATCATCGGTGCGATCTTCTCTACACTGTGCGGATATCTTGGTATGAACGTAGCTACACATGCAAACGTTCGTACAACAGCTGCAGCAAAGGATCATGGTATGGTTCGCGCTCTGCTCGTAGCATTCCGCGGTGGTGCTGTAATGGGTCTGGCTGTAGTAGGTCTGGGTCTGTTCGGTGTAAGTATGATTTATTTCCTGACCGGAAATGCAGGCATTCTGTTTGGATACAGCTTAGGTGCTTCTTCTATCGCTCTGTTTGCCCGTGTCGGCGGTGGTATCTATACCAAGGCTGCTGACGTAGGTGCTGACCTGGTAGGTAAGGTAGAAGCAGGTATCCCGGAGGATGATCCGCGTAACCCGGCCGTTATCGCTGATAACGTAGGTGATAACGTAGGTGACGTTGCAGGTATGGGTGCTGACCTGTTCGAGTCTTATGTAGGCTCCATCGTATCTGCAATCTCTCTTGGTATCCTTGCATTTGACAAGGGATTTGGCAACACAAGCGTAATCGCAGGTGCACTGTTCCCGCTTCTGATCGCAGCAATCGGCGTACTGGCATCTATCCTTGGTATCTTCCTTGTTCGTGGTAAAGAAGGCACATCACCGTCTAAGTCCATGAACATGGGTACTAACATTGCAAACATTATCACAGTTGTACTGGCTATCGTCCTGAGTAAGGTGATCCTTGGCACATTCCTGCCGTCTGTAGCGATCATCGCAGGTCTGATCGTTGGTATCCTGATCGGACGTATCACAGAGTGGTACACATCTGACAACTTCCGTCATGTTAAGAAGATCGCAGAGCAGTCCGAGACAGGTACAGCTACCAACATCATTTCCGGTATCGCAACCGGTATGCAGTCTGCAGCACTGCCGATCATCTTCATCGTAGTCGGCATTATCGTTGCATATGGCTGCGGCAGCATCATCAGCCCGGCAGCAGGTGTATATTGCATCGCTCTGGCTGCAGTAGGTATGCTGGCAACCACAGGTAACGTCGTAGCAGTTGATACTTATGGCCCAATCGCAGATAACGCGGGTGGTATCGCTGAAATGGCAGGTCTGGAAGAAGGCGTTCGTGACATCACTGACCACCTTGACTCCATCGGTAACACAACAGCAGCGATCGGTAAAGGTTTTGCAATCGGTTCCGCAGCTCTGACAGCTCTGTCACTGTTCGTAACCTATGCAGCTACAGTAGGTCTGGATATGATCTCACTGCTTTCCCCGTCCGTTATCGTTGGTCTTCTGATCGGCGCAATGCTTCCGTTCCTGTTCACATCTATCACAATGGAAGCTGTTTCTAAGGCTGCTTACAAGATGATCGAGGAAGTTCGTCGTCAGTTCCGTGAGAACCCGGGCATCCTGGAAGGTACTGTTAAGCCGGATCACAAGCGTTGCGTATCCATTTCTACGCAGGCAGCTCTTCGTGAGATGCTTCTGCCGGGTATCATCGCAATCGCAGCTCCGATCGTTGTAGGTATCATTCTTGGCGCAGCAGCTCTGGGCGGTCTGCTTGCAGGCGCTCTGGCAACCGGTGTTATGCTGGCAATCTTCATGTCAAATGCCGGCGGCGCATGGGACAATGCAAAGAAATATATCGAGAGTGGTAACCATGGTGGTAAAGGAAGCGAGCCGCATAAGGCAGCTGTCGTTGGTGATACGGTAGGTGATCCGTTCAAAGATACATCAGGCCCGTCCATCAACATCCTGATCAAGCTGATGACAATCGTTTCACTGGTATTTGCACCGCTGTTTGCATCAGGTCTGATCCACTTCTAAAAATCAAATATGAGAGGCAGAGAAATTGAGTGAGACATCCTTAGCAAAGCGTGCCTCAGGTCACATCTACGGATTGGATGGACTGAGAGCGCTGGCAATCATAGGAGTGACACTGTTTCATATGTTTCCGTATACAATAAAGGGAGGCTACTTGGGAGTCTCCCTTTTTTTCATCATTACCGGATACTTGTTGGCAGTGACCTCTGAGAGAGGTAAAGCGAGCGGAACATATCGTGTCGGATCCTTTTATTTAAAACGAATCAAACGGATCTATCCGGCGTTACTGATCGTACTGGTCGTATCGGCGGGAATCTATTTTATATTGGAACGTCATATTCTGGATGGATTCCGTCCGGAGTTTTTAAGCATTGTATTTGGCTATAACAACTGGTGGCAGATTGCACAGAATGCAGACTATTTTACAAAGATCTCAAATGCGTCTCCCTTTACACATATGTGGTTTTTGGCGATCGAGATTCAGTTTTATGTAATCTGGCCTCTGATTTTTGCAATCTATCTTTTGCTTGAACGGATCAAGAGCACCAAAGCGGCATTTCTGTTTCTGGTGATCGTGACAGTAGTTTCAGCAGTTATCACACCGATCATGTATCGGCCGGACAGTGATGTGACCAGATTGTATTATGGAACAGATACGAGAATGTATGCCCTGTTGTTTGGTGCGATCCTGGGCTTTGCACAGAACAGAAATCTTTTGATCCGACTGCCGAAGGGAATTGCAAAGGTTGTTGGAATCCCGGTATTCGCGGTTATGATCGTAGTAACCTGGATCGCATATGTGCTCCTGGACGGACAGTACGGATTTACATACCGCGGCGGTATGCTCCTGATGACACTTTTATTTGGAATTCTTCTGCTCTTTGTAACGGACAGAAGGCTCCCGCTTGGAAAGTGGCTGGAAGCAAAACCGCTTGTCTGGATCGGTGAACATAGCTATGAGATTTATCTTTGGCAGTATCCTGTGATCTTTTTATTCATGTACCGGCACTGGGATAATAATGTGGCGGGACTGATCCTGGAAGCTGTAATGATCGTAATCCTGGCTTGGTGGCTGCACTGGCTGACCGGCGTTTTGATGGCAAGAAGAATTCCGGCAAAGGTATTTCGCATGGAAATGTGGAAGCGGATCGTTTTGCTGGCGGCTGCAGGACTGACAGCACTTTTCCTGGTGCTCGGTGTAATCGGCATTGCAACAGCAGAAAAAGAAAAATTTGCGGAAAAAGACGAGCTGGCAGCGTTACTGGAACAAAACCAGCAGATGCTGCAGGAAAACCAGCAGGAGACCAGTGCAGCACCGGAAACATCTCAGCCGGCATTGTCTGCAGAACCGGAAACGACAACACCTGCGGCAACGGTACAGCCGCTCGCGCAGGAGGATCTGCTATACGGAGATGCTTCGCTTGAAAATGCTGCGGAAGTATCAGACAGCGAGGTGCTGATGATCGGCGATTCGATCATGCTGGATTCCTCACCGCAGATCAAAGAGCAGCTGCCGGATTGTTATATCGATGCGGTACAGTCAAGACAGCTCTATGACACACCGGAGGTAGCACAGCAGCTGATCAATGATGGTCATCTGAACAAAACGGTAGTTATTTCTCTGGGAACGAACGCACCTCTGACAGAAGAGGATGTTCGTGAGCTGTTGGATGTATTTGATTCGGAGACCAGTATATTCTGGGTCAACCTGTTCGGACGTACCGTGCTTTGGGAAGAAGAAGCAAACCAGCTTCTTTTGGATATGGCAGAGGAATATCCGAATCTGACGATCATCAACTGGTGTGATCTGATCAAGCCGCACATCGAAGAATGGCTCTGGGGTGACCGTGAGCATCCGAATCCGGATGGCGCCGAAGTACTGGCGACACTGATCCGGGAAGACATCCAGGTATGTATGACAAAGCAGGGACATGCACCGACGTATCCGGAACAGACGACAGACACAACCACAACAGATACAGGTACGACGGATACGACCGCAGATGACGGTACAGCAGATACAGCCACAGATGATGGAACGACGGATGCGGAATCAACTGGTACGGCATCCGAGACAAATACAACAGATGGAGAATGATCCGGGAGACAGAGATGAATTATCAGGAAGCGATGGCGTTTTTAGAAGAAACGAAGCATTACGGGATCGTTCCCGGGTTATCAAGCATTAAGCGTCTTTGCGCAAAGCTGGGTGATCCGCAGGATCGCCTGGCAATCGTTCACATAGCCGGGACGAACGGGAAAGGTGCTGTCGGAAAGATGATCGCATCTGTCATGACAAAAGCGGGTTATCAGACCGGCCATTTCGCAACACCGGATGTGTTTTGTTATGAAGAGATTTTTCAGATTGACGGAAATCTGATCACAAAGGAAGAACTTGCGGACATTTTTACAGATGTCCGCAATGCCTGCCTTTCCATTACAAAAGAAGGCTTTCCTCACCCTACGAAGTTTGAAGTAGAGGCGGGGGCGGCCTTTTTGTGGTTTGATCGAAAAAAAGTGGACCTGGCCGTGATCGAAGTTGGGATGGGCGGCATCGAGGATGCGACCAACCTGATCCAAAAACCGTTGGTCAGCGTCCTGACAGCGATCGGCATGGATCATATGCAGTATCTGGGTGGCTCACTGGCAGAGATCGCCGCAAAGAAAGCAGGGATCATAAAAGAGAACTGTTCGGTTGTAACACAGTTACAGGATGAAGAAGTACTGGCTGTCCTGCGCGATTGCTGCGAAAAAAAGAACAGCCGGCTAACGGTTGCGGACGGCAGCAAAGCACGGATTCTTATGGGAACCCCAACAGAAAACCGTTTTCTTTATGAGAATGAAGAATATGAGATCGGTCTTGGCGGACGTTTTCAGGTGGACAATGCCGTCAATGCGATCGAGGTCCTTAAGATTCTGCAAAAGACGTATCCGAATGTGACACAGCGCACCATTGTGCAGGGGCTGCGAAGTGTGGTCTGGCCGGGGCGTTTTGAACGGATCGGTTCAGGGCCGGCGTTCTTTTTGGATGGGGCGCACAATCCGCCTGCGGCAAGACGGTTGAAGGAAAGTTTGAATATCTACTTTACAGGTAGGAAAATCGTGTATATCATGGGAGTATTAGCAGACAAATCCTTCGACGAAGTCGCGCAGATCATGTTTGAGGAAAATGATATCGTATTTACGCTTACTTCAAAGAGCCCGCGTGCGCTTCCCGGAGAGGAGCTTGCTATGGTATTACAAAAGCAGGGAATCAAAGCAACATTTTGCAAAGAGCCGGAAGAAGCCATCATCCGTGCTGCGGATGAAGCGGGTGTAGACGGTGTGGTTCTGGCATTCGGGACGCTGTCTCATTTGGGTGATTTGCGCCGGGCGTATGAAAAGATCTATGGATAAAATGGTTTATGTTGAGCGTTTGCTCGCGCATCCGGAATATCGGAAGCTACAGCAGGAAATAAAAAGAGTAGAAGCAGACAGGATCTACTGCAGACATGCGTTTTCGCACAGTCTGGATGTCTGTCGGATCGCCTGGATCCTGTTTCTGGAGGAACGCGTTCTATCGGAAAATGGAGTTAAAAAAGCACAGCTTCTGACAGAAAATGAATCTGAAACGGAGTCGATGAAATGGCTTGCGTGGAAGGAACGCATCTATCTGACAGGACTCCTGCATGATGTCGGCAGGGTCGCGCAATATCAGACCGGGGAGCATCATGGAGAAGCCGGGAGAAAAATCTCGGAGCGTCTGCTTTCTGACATCGATTGTCCTGAGAGCTGGCGGGATGAGATCCTGTTTGTGGTCGCATTACATTTCGGAAGAGATGGGGAACGAATGCGGCAGGGAAGCCTGGGCGATTATATCTGCCGGGCGGATCATTTGTCGAGAAACTGCTTTTTGTGCGAGGCTTCTGATACCTGTAAGTGGCTGGAAGAAGAGAAGAACCAAACGATTACTGAATAAACATCTGACTTTTCGGGGGATTTTTGAAGGAGGAGATCATATGCGAATCGGAAATCGGAATTTTGATACAAAGAACAATACCTATATCATGGGAATCCTGAATGCAACGCCGGATTCCTTTTCTGACGGCGGAAAGTTTAATACCGTAGATAAGGCGCTCTATCATGTCAGCGAGATGATCAGGGCAGGCGCTTCCATCATCGATATCGGCGGGGAATCAACGAGACCTGGGCATAAGCAGATCCCGGATCAGGAAGAGATCGAGCGAGTTCTGCCGATGATCGAAGCCGTAAAGGCAAATTTTGATGTGCCGGTCTCACTGGATACCTACAAAAGTGAAGTTGCTCTGGCCGGTATCAAAGCAGGTGCAGATATGATCAACGATATCTGGGGACTGAAATACGATGAGAAGCTGGCAAAGACGATTGCCGACAATCATGTTGCCTGTTGCCTGATGCACAATCGGGACAGTAAAGAGTATGATGCATTGGTTCCGGAAATCAAAACAGAGCTGCAGGAGTCTGTAGACCTTGCGCTGGCGGCCGGAATCACAAAAGAGAAGATCATGATCGATCCGGGCATTGGATTTGGCAAAACATATGAACAGAATCTGGTGGTATTAAATGCGTTGGATCAGTTCTGTGAAATGGGATATCCTGTGCTGCTGGGGACGTCGAGAAAATCGGTGATCCGATTGACGTTGGATACCAATGCCACAGACAGCGTGGCAGGAACAGTTGCGACAACCGCACTGGGTGTGCTGGCGGGCTGTGCGTTTATCAGAGTACATGATGTCAAGGAAAACATGGATGCGGTCAGAATGATACAGGCAATCAAGCGTAGTGAAATGGAGTAAGACAGATGGATCGAATTACGATACAGAATCTGGAAATATTTGCAAATCATGGCGTGTTTCAGGAAGAAACCAGACTGGGACAGAAGTTTCTGATCAGCGCGGAATTATTCCTCGATCTGCATCATGCAGGGCAGACAGACAATATGCAGGATTCCGTTCATTACGGAGAGGTCTGCCATTTCATCACCAATTATCTGGAAGAGCATACATTTCAGCTGATCGAGGCAGCGGCAGAGAATCTCGCGCGTGAGCTATTGCTGCAACAGCCGCTGATCAGGCGGGTGATGGTCGAGATCAAAAAGCCATGGGCGCCGATCGGACTGCCGATCGAAACGGTGTCTGTCAGGATCGTCAGAGAGTGGCATGAAGTGTTCCTGTCTGTCGGATCCAATCTGGGAGACAAAGAGGCGACGATCCGGAACGCTGTGGACGCACTTGCACAAACAACCTTGTCAGATCATGCAGGCGTAATCCGCGAGGTGACACTTTCGGATCTGCGGGAGACGAAAGCCTATGGGGAGACAGATCAGCCTGATTTCTTAAATGGTGCGATCCGGTTTGAGACAATCCTGAGCCCATATGAACTCTTAGAGAGACTGCATGAGATCGAAGCAGCAGCCGGACGGGAACGGAAGGAGCGCTGGGGCGCACGGACGCTGGATCTGGACATTCTTTTTTATGATGATCTGATTTTGCATGAGCAGGACCTGATCATTCCGCATATCGATATGAAAAACCGTCTGTTTGTTCTGGAACCATTGATGGATCTTTGTCCGGGTAAGGTACATCCTGTTTATCACAAAACGGTGTCGGATCTTTATGCGGAGCTGAGCGGAGAACAGTTTGTAAACCGGTAACTAGCCAGTAAGCTCTTGCAATTGACAATGGGTTTTGCTTATAATGGGAACGCAAAACCGATACCTTTCAATCGAAGGGCATTATCAGAAATAAGAAAACAAAAACAGGGGAGAAAAGTTATGTCTGAAATCGTACAGCACAAAGAAGCAAATGCAGGCCCGCTTGGACTGCTTGGATTCGGAATGACAACCGTTCTTTTGAATCTGCACAATGCAGGGATCATCGAGATGTCCATTATCATTCTGGCAATGGGAATTGCTATGGGTGGTCTTGCACAGTTTATCGCAGGCCTGATGGAGTTTAAGGCAGGCAACACATTTGGTGCTACCGCATTCACATCATATGGTCTGTTCTGGTGGTCGCTGGTCATCATCCTGGTAAATCCGTCATTCCTCGGCGCAGAAGGCCCGGACGGAAAAGGTCTTGGATTCTACATGATCCTGTGGTGCATCTTCACATTCTTCATGTTCATCGGAACGCTGAAGGCAAATCATGCAACACAGCTGGTATTCGGAACACTGGCACTGCTGTTTTTGCTTCTGGCAATCGAGAACTTTACCGGAAGCGCAGTCGTTGGTCGCATCGCCGGTGTAGAAGGCATCATCTGCGGCGCGATCGCGATCTATACTGCAGTAGCAGGTATCGTAGACGGCGAGTTCAACCGTCCGATCATGCCGGTATAAACCGCAGACTGAAATTGGTAGAAAACCCGCACATTCACGGTGCTGTCAAGGCAGATCGTGGCTGTGCGGGTTTTTTGATTACCATTATTTAGCCGTTTTTGGAACAATGTAGATTCTCTTGACAAGATTATGTGCCAATCTGACTTACACATACCGATCCACCCGCACGACTAGATTCCCCTTGCCGGTCTGTCGGACTTCTCCGCGGAAAATATACTTTCCATGGCCGCGTACGACGATGACATCATCTTCCTTTGGCGTGCAGGTATCGTTGGTACAGAGCCGTCCGTTGATCAGTACATTTCCTGATGAGATAAGATCTTTTGCTTTGCCCCGGGACAGGTGACACAGCTTTGCCAGAACCGCGTCGATCCGCAGAGAGGGTACGATGGTCTCTGTTTCCTCGAGCCGGAAAGCCGCTTCCGGCGGAAGTGTCTCAACAACTTTGCAGGTAATATTCGTGTGCTTTACCTGATAGAGCTCATGCAGGATCAGCTCCGCAATGTGCGGGAGTGCAAAGACCCATGCACGGTTGTCTCTGACGATCACATCTCCCAGGGTATCCCGTTCGATTCCAAGATTCATCAGAGCGCCTAGGAAATCACGATGCGTCAAAGCATCAGAAAACTTAGCCTGCAGCGGTTCGATCTGAATGCACTTGATCGGAAAGGCTTCTTCATATCCAAAATCATCAGGATTTCCAAAGCGGAGGATCACACGCTCACAGCCTTCGGCGCCGCCCCATGCAGAAACCATCCGCTCCGGAACGACATCATATGCCAATGCAGCACTCGAAGGAGACAGGAAATCTGTGAAATAGTAGGCAAAATTTGCTTCACTCTGGGAAGCAAGCTCTTCAAATCTCTTTTTTCGGTCTTTCTCTTTTTTTCTGTCGGTATCGTTTCTCATAACTATATTTTTACCACATTCCCGATGAAAATTGCACCTGCCAGGTTCAATTTTTCCGAAATTCATTTTTTATAATGGTTGCAGGATTGAAATACAGGAAAACGCAGCCATGATAGATAAAAAGAACCTTTCTGACAGACAATTGAATCAGATCTTAAGGCAAACCGGTCTGGATTCATTGGACCAGTATATTCGCCAGTATACAGATTCAGAAACCGAGTTGTCTGTGTCAGATTATATGACAGACATCATACTTCGTAAAGGGCTGCGGAAAAAGGCTGTGATCAGCAGATCAGGCGTGTCTGAGAATCTGGGATATAAACTCCTGAATGGAACCAAGACGACCACTGACAGAGACAAGATCATTGGCCTTTGCATCGGCGCCGGGATGACGGTAGAAGAAACCAACCGTGCGCTGGTCATGGCACGGCTTGGGCCGCTTTACTGCCGGTCAGCAAGAGATGCCGTGCTTACCGTTGGTCTGCAATGCGGAATCAGCAGCGTGATTGAAATGAATGAACTCCTTGGAAGCCGCGGATTCCGCTTGCTGAATTTGCATGAGAGCAGGGAAGGGAAGGAATAGTCGGGGGGGAAGGTTGTTTGACAATTGTCGAGAGATGTGCTATCTTCACTTCAGGCGACGAATGCCGGTAAAGCTCATATGGCTTACAAAAACCCCAGAGGGTGCCACCTCTGGGGTTTTTTATGCCGTTTTTTGCGCGGTGGCTTAGGCCACAGGCTGGTTGCCGTTATGCGTTGCTGTCCAACCATTTGCAGATACAGTAGGCAACTATACCTGCCGCGACAGCAACGACGAATCCGGTAAAACTGTCCATATGCTTACCCACCTCCCTTCCGTGCCCGTATGGGAGTGGCAACAAACGGATTATAGCAAGGTAAAAAAGACTGTACAACCACATGTGAAAAAATGACGTTGAAACGAGTAAAAATACTTTGATTGTTGATTTGGAGTATGGGATTTATTATTTCACATGGTTCTCTATTGCTAAACAGATATAAAAAAACTTATCGTTAAAAGCTGTACCTGGCAGGGACAATTTTTGGTTCTGATTCTTTTTATAATCAAATATGTAACCAAGCATGATCTGATAAGGAATCATGTGAATATTTGAGAGAAAAGAGGATGAGAAAATGGCAAAGAATAAAGCTGAAACTCCAGGCATGAAACTATGCAAACATTGTCAGACAGAGATTCCAAAAGCTGCGAAGATTTGTCCAAATTGTAAGAAAAGGCAAAGCAGAAAGGGTTTGATCGCTTTGCTGGTGATAATCATAATAATCGTTCTGTTTATTATTGCAGCAGCAGGTGGTGGGAGTGATAATACAAAATCAGAAACGACGGTATCGACAGAAACTGTAGGCGAGCCAACAGGAACAGAGGAAACCCAGGTTGAAGAAGATACAACAACTACCGAAGAGACGGTGGAACCAGAAGAAGAAATTGTTGAAGAAGTAGAACCAGAATTAACAGAGGAAGAATACAAAAGCGAGTGCGAAGAAATAGGTTATAAAGATTTGGCTCGCACACCGGATGATTATGCAGGAAGTAAGATTACTGTGACTGGTGAAATTATGCAGGTGCAGGAATCTGGTAGTGAAGCGATATATCTTATGAATATTACAGAAGATGAATATGGATTCTGGGAAGATCTTGTCTGGATTAATGCCCCGTTAGATCAAAATAATAGGTATTTAGAGGATGATATTGTACAGATATGGGGAGAGTATCAGGGAATTCGTACCTACAGTACGGTCCTTTCGGCAGAAAACAGTGTTCCAGAAATTAATGCGGAATACTTAGAACTGAGTGAATGAAAGCTGAGTTATATGAGACTGTTTGGTGATACATACGCAATTATGTAGTGTTCAAATTCAAAATCTCCATCCCCCGCTTATCTAGCTCTTCGTTGACCTTCAAGACACTTCGGATTCCCTTGTTCATGCAGATCTGGATCACGGCGTCGCGGTCGACCTTGCTGTAGAGCGGGGAGAATCCGGACATTTTTAATACACGTTCCGTTTGCTTATGATCAAGACCGGCGGCAATACAAAGACCGAGGATTTTATCCCGGTCTTTTGTTTTTTTGGAACCGTTTAAAAGCTGATAGCCGTATTGCTCGGACAGGCCGGCGCGGGCGATGACGTCTTTCTTTTTCTGGCCGGTTTCATTCAGATGCGCGGAAATGAATTCGGCAGCTGTCTCATGTTTTTTTAATGTATTCTCAGACAGATAGGCATCCAGATCAGATGTGCCGGTCTGACTTAAGATCTGGTCAAGCTCTGTCGTACTTTTTTCATAGATTCCCATATGCGTTTCCTTATAGCATGATGCTCCCTGAAATGTTATAGTAGTAAGGTATTGATATCATAGCACAATCGTATAACAGGTGACAAATGACGATACAGGATGAATTGGAACTATCTTATTATGAAGATGTCGGACCGTACGGAAAAGACGGTCAGATGCGTCTGGTAAAAGACAATCGGGACGGGCGGTACTTTGTCAAAAAGACACGGACAGTGTATGACAAGACGGTTTATGCCTGGATTTTTTTACACCCTGTCCCGGGGATCCCGCGGATCAGATTGCTGGTGGAAGATCAGGACAAACTGATCCTGATTGAGGAAAATATTGATGGCGTGACCCTTGAGAGAATGATTCGTCAGTTTCCTGCACAGATTACGGAAGATGCGGTCATCAAATGGATGCGGCAGCTGCTTGCATTGTTAAAATATTTCCATACGGCAGTGCCGCCGATCGTGCACAGAGATCTGAAACCGGAAAACTTTGTGATCTCATCTGTGGGTGACCTCTATCTGATCGACTGCAATACTGCCAGACTCTATGACGGGAATGCCGACCGGGACACCAGGTTACTGGGAACAACAGGGTATGCGGCACCGGAGCAGTATGGCTTCGGGGAGTCGGATCAACGGACAGATATTTACGCATTCGGCATGATTCTGAACTATCTTCTGACGGGGCAGTTGTCCAGACAGGCGATCAAGGAAGGGAAATGGAATCGCCTGATCAGAAAATGCGTGGAACTGGATCCGCAAAACCGCTATCAGGATGTTTTTACACTGGAGCAGGCGTTTGAGGCTGTGGTACGGGCCATTCCAAAAGCTGCACCGGAATCCGGGGCGGCGCGGATTTCGCTTTTCCGAAAAGACGGGGAGAAAGACAGCCGCATAAAAGTGAAAAGAGATGGAGCCGGGAAAACGGCAAAAGTGCATCCGGACTCCCGGGATGGACTGGTTCCGGACGGAACAGGCGACTGGCGGCCGCCGGGGTTTCGCGGTGCAGGTGCAAAGGTGAGAAGCTTGGCCATCGTGTGTTATGCGCTTCTGGCCATCTATATCATGGGTGCATTCTCCTCTTATAAAGGACATGGAATCCGGGAGTTTGTCGCAGATAGTCTGCTCATGGTGGTTGCAGCTATTTTGCCAATCCTCTTCCTGAGTGACTATCATGGATTTCAGCATTTATTTCCGGGGGCAAGAAGTGATAAAAAACCGGTCCGCATGGTGATGCTTTGCGTCTGGGCATTTGTTCTGTTTATCATATGTCCGATCATCAGCGTTATCATAATGAATGTGTAGTTTTTTTTGGAAATATGCACGGAGCGGTGGTCTACAGGGCATGGATGTAATGATTTAAGGGAAACACATATATGGCTTCAATATTTTTTGACATTGACGGCACACTGATCGACAGATACGGTGTCGTCGAACAAAGTACGATACGGGCGGTAGACCGGTTGAAAGACAACGGGCAT
>JAFUBZ010000051.1 GCA_017459945.1 Eubacterium sp. | reverse complement strand
GGTGTCGACACCCGGCGGCAAGCAGAAATATACCCAGCTGAAGGAAGAAAAGACGGTCATGATCGATAAGTTCCACCGGATCTTCAAAGAAGGGGTCGTGCGCCTTGATACGGCGCAGAACATTCTGGTGATCAAGACCGTTTCCGGAATGGCGATGGCAGTTGCGGCTGCACTCGATGAGATGGGCTGGCCGCAGATCGTCGGGAGTATTGCAGGGGATGATACGATCATGTGCGCGGTCAAAACCAATGAAGACGCACAGGATCTTCTGCGGCAGTTAAATAAAGTGATCAAAGAAGGATAGAATCTTCCGGATGCGGATCTGTCTGATAGAGAGAGTGGAAAAGAGGTAGAACGTGTTACGGAGTTTACGGGTTAAGAATCTGGCGTTGATCAGAGAAACAGAAGTCGAGACGGCAGCAGGGCTGAACATTCTGACGGGAGAGACCGGCGCCGGGAAGTCACTTCTGATGGGGTCGGTCGGCCTCGCCATGGGTGAACGGGCAAACAGAGAGCTGTTTGGAGATGCAAAGGAGGATGTGCTCATAGAGCTTATCTTTGATGCGGTTCCGGCAGGAGCGGCCCGGCTTTTAGAGGAGCATGCGATCCCCATAGAGGATGAACTGATCCTGACAAGAAAGATCACCGCCGGCGGACGTAATGTCTGCAGGGTCAATGCAGAGACGGTATCGGTTTCGTTTTTAAAAGAACTGACCTCGCATCTGATCCAGATCCATGGGCAGCGCGAGCATGAGGTTTTACGGGATAAAAGCAGACATCTAAACTTCCTGGATACATTTTGCAAAAAAGGGCTCGGAGAGAGGCCAAAACAGCTGGAGGCCTCCTATCACAGATATATGGATGCGGAACGTGCGCTCAGGGAAGCAGGCACGGACGAAGAAGAGCGGGTCAGAGAACTGCACTTTCTTGAATTTGAAGTGGGAGAGATCGAAGACGCGCATCTTGTGCCGGGCGAGGAGGAAGAACTCGAAGCACAGTTTCGGATGATGTCGCATGCACAAAAGATCATGGGCGTATTGTCGGACTGCCTGGAGTTTACAGGAGGCAGCCAGGCGTCTGCTGTTGAGCAGACGGGACGCGCGATCCTTAAGCTTCGTGAGATCATCACATATGATGAACGGCTTTCTGTATTATACGATCAGCTTTCTGAGATTGAAGCACTGCTTTCGGATTTCAACCAGGATTGTGCAGCGCGTCTTTCTGAAATGGAGTTTGGAGAGGACGTTTTTTATGAAGTGGAAAACCGTCTGAACACGATTCATCGCCTGCAGAGCAAATACGGAAACAGCATCGAAGAGATCCTTGCAGAAAAAGAAAAGAAAGAGGAGCGGATCGCGCAGCTGCAGAACTTCAGTGCGTATCTTGATGATCTCGAGAGCGCTGTCAACGGAGCCAGAAGGGAACTGGATCAGCTGTGCGCGGAAGTGACGGCGATCCGGAAAAACGGAGCCAAAAAGTTCTCTGCAGTAATGGAACAAAGCTTAAAGGAGCTAAACTTCTCACAGGTGGTTTTTCAAACGGAGATCACAGAAACGGAAAAGTATGCATCGACCGGAAAGGATGAAGTGCGGTTTCTGATCTCGACCAACCCGGGCGAAGAGGTAAGGCCTCTTGACCTGGTCGCATCAGGCGGAGAACTGTCCAGGATCATGCTGGCATTCCGTACGATCCTGGCTGACAGCGACGAAGTCGGGACATTGATCTTTGATGAGATCGACAGCGGGATCAGCGGACGGACGGCGCAGAAGGTGGCAGAGAAAATGCGGGAGACCGCAGGGTGTCATCAGATCATCTGCATCACACATCTGCCGCAGATCGCAGCAATGGCAGATCAGCATTTCCTGATCCAAAAATCAGTAAAAGACGGGAAAACACAGACAGAAGTGGTGACACTTTCTTATGAAGAAGAGATTCATGAACTGGCGAGGATGCTTGGCGGTGCGCAGATCACAGAGGCAGCGCTGCAAAACGCCGGGGAGATGAAGAAAATGGCAACGAAGCGGGACGCATAGGAGGGGGAACATGAAAAAGATATTATTTGCAGCTTCAGAGGTAGTACCGTTTATCAAGACCGGCGGTCTGGCAGATGTCGCAGGCTCATTGCCCAAATACTTTCAGGCAGATGAATATGATGTACGGATCATCCTGCCGAAATATGCGTGTATGAATTCTGCTTATGCGACGGATCTGGAACGGGTATTGGAGTGTCAGGTGGATTTGAACTGGCGTTCCCAATATGCAGGCGTACTGGTGACAAAGGTCAACGGGATCACCTGCTACCTGATCGACAATGAATACTATTTTGCCGGACCGGCACCGTATGACAACATCTATCTGGATGCCGAAAAATTTGCATTCTTTTCCAAAGCAGTCCTGACGGTTCTGCCGATGCTGGATTTCTGCCCGGATGTCATTCACTGCCATGACTGGCAGACTGGCCTGATCCCGGTATTTTTAAAGGCGCAGTTTGCAGCAGATCCATTCTATCGCTATATCCGGACTGTACATACGATCCATAATTTAAAATTCCAGGGCAGGTGGTATATTGATGCCGTCAAGGACATCACCGGTCTGCCGGATGAATATTTCTCCTACGATAAGCTGGAATCCTATGGAAAGGCAAATCTGTTGAAGGGCGGTCTGGTCTATGCAGATGCCATTACGACAGTGAGCCAGAGCTATGCCGAAGAGATTCAGTCAAGTGACGGCGGCGAAGGACTCGATGGTCTGATCAGAGCGCGAAACAACAGCCTGACCGGTATCTGCAACGGCATCGACTATCATGAATTTGATCCTTCAAATGACAGCCTGATCTATACACCTTTTACGGGCGATATCAAGGCCTTTAAGGCAGAAAACAAACGGCGGCTTCAGGAAGAACATGATCTGATCCCGGATGATAATGCTTTCCTGATCGGAATGGTCACACGGCTGACGGATCAAAAGGGTTTGGACCTTTTAGAGTATATCAAAGAAGAGATCATCTCGATTCCGGGTGTGCAGATGATCATACTTGGTACCGGGGAAGCCAGATACGAAGATATGCTCAGAGACTTTGCAAACCGTCACAAAGGAAGCGTGTCGGTATTCATCCATTATTCCGAGATGATCGCGCACAGGATCTATGCAGGGTGCGATGCATTCCTGATGCCATCCCTGTTTGAACCGTGCGGCTTAAGCCAGCTGATGGCACTGCGTTACGGTACGGTTCCGTGTGTCAGAGAGACCGGCGGTCTGAAGGATACCGTTGAGGCATATAATGAGTTTGAGCATACGGGAACCGGTTTCTCATTCCACAATTACAATGCGCATGAAATGCTTTACATGATCCGCTATGCGAACAAGATCTTCCGGGATGCACCCGGGGAATGGGAAGAGATCATCCGCCGCGGCATGGCGTGTGACTTTTCCTGGAACCATTCCGCGAGGGAGTATGAGAAGCTCTATACACATCTGATCGATGAAGCAAACAGCTGGAAGAAGGCGGAAGAAGACCGGATCAAAGAAGAAAAGAAGCGTTTGGCGGAAGAGGAAAAGAAGCAGAAGAAGGAAGCGAAAAAGCCTGCTAAGACGACTGCCAAAAAGAAAACTGCAGCTGCTTCCAAGAAAACAGAAACAGCCGCAGCAAAGAAACCGGCCAAAACCGATGCGAAAAAGAAATGATCCGTTACATCAGGATCTCGTCCTGTTCGCGTGAATAATAATATGCATGGTCCGACAGGATCTCTTCCGGCTGGAGTGCGGAAGAATTGACACTCTCGACCATTTCCGACATCTTCTGAAGATCTCTTTTGGAGGAGGTCGGGATCAGAATGACCTCATGTACACTGCTGGGCAGAATATAGAAGTCCGAATCCATCTGTCGGGCATAGCGCGCCAGCAGTCCCTGATAGAGCAGACATCCTGCGCCATACAGATTTTCTCTGTTGGAAAGGATGTACATGGAGGGTTCGTTATTCTCGCGCACAAAGGATGCTTTTGGAATGGTACCTGCAGACGGCAGTTGGCTTGCCAGTTCGGTGATCACATCCTGTATATCCCGCAGGCTCTGATGGAGCATGCGGGGTGTATTTTTTTGCGCATGTTCAAAAAGCTCCTGTAGGGAAATATGCCAGTAGTCCAGATGGGAGTTATGGATCAGGATCGTGCCGTTACCCGGTTCGTTCGGGAAATCGATCAGGCAATAGAATACGATCGCAAGATCCAGATATGGAATGAATGGAATATTCTTTAGCAGCTCTTCGTTGCGCTGCCTGTGGATCAGTTTGAAAGCAATGCGGTCTTTCGCTGCTTCATAATCGGTAAAACAGCGGACATTGATATCGCATGCCGGTCGGTTTTGTCTGTATACGGACAGGATTTTTTCATAAAGCACAGAAAAGCCTGTGCCGGACTGGTATTCTTCAAAGAATGGATCCAGATAGATAGTCGGTGCGATATTCCGCCCGCCTTCCATGATGATCAGGCCGTCGAGCCGGCAGCCGTTGTTCCTTGTAACAGGCTGAATAGAGATGGTCTTCGGGTCTTTGATATCTGCCTGCAGACGATCCATGATCGCAAACTTAAATTCTTCGTATGTCATTTTTTATGTTGGGATGATTCAGGAATGTGCGGTTATTATACAGGTACTTGAAGACGGATGCAATGCACTTTGAAAAAATGACTTTGATTTGTGTAAAAAAAGGAAAAAGAGCTTCTGTACTTAACAGGCTTTTTGATTTATGTTAAAATCTGTAGAGACCATCCGGTGGGAAAATTCGGCCGGAGTAATGGAAAAATTGATTCGGAGGAAGAGACGGTTTGAGCGAATACGATCTGCAAAGATTTAATGAAGAAGAACTGCGTGAGCTTTTGTCAGAAAAGCTTTTGGAAGTCGAAGATCTGCAAAAGAAAAACAAAGATCTTGAAGACAGTCTGATCGATCATGCTTTTGATCCGGACAGCGCGGGTACACTTGCGGATACAGCTGTGAGAGTGAATGATATCCTGGGTGCGGCACAGAAAACCGCTGATCAGTATCTGGAGAATATCAGAAGAGTTAAAAGAGAACAGGATTCCGTGATCCTTGTACGGATGCGCCGTGCGGAAGAGCGCTGCACATCCATGGAAGAGGATATGAAGAGACGCTGTGAAGAGCTTGAACGGACGACAAAAGAGCGGTGCCGAAAAATGGAGCAGGAATCCAGTGCCCGCTGTACTGAGCAGGAGGATGAGGTTTCCGCACGGTGCGAGAAGATGCTTCTGGATGCGAAGCAGCACAGCTCGGATTTGGATATGATCACCAGACAGGAGTGTGCGGAATATGAAAAAAGCATCAGAGAGCGCTATGCCGGACTTGAGGAAGCCTGTGACGAGGCAGAACGGGCAGTCGCAGAGAAATGCCGTCTGTTGGAGAAGGAAGCGGTGGATCGCTGTGACGCGCTTGAAAAGCAGGCCCAGGAGCGGTGTGCCGCGATGGAAGCCGCGATGGAGATCCGCTGTGAGAGCATGCGATCTGAGACGCAGATCCAGTGCGATTCGCTTGAGCTGGAAGCGAGAAGGCGATGCCAGGCGATGGAGGAGGAAGCCGTTAAGAAATCAGAATCCTACTGGAATGAGATTTCCGACCGGCTCGGTCGTCTTTACGAGACACAGCAGGGTGTAAAAGAAACAGAGCATGTAACAGCTGAAATGGAGCAAAAAGAGTATCTGCCGGAAGCAGAGGACTTTCCGGATGATCTTGAGATCATGGGTTAAGCAGTGGCAAGAAGGAACAGGGAAAATAGAAGAATCAGGCCGGTGCGGATCATCGTTGTCATTGTTTTGCTGGCGATTATCGCGTATTGCCTTTATCAGGTGCTTCCATATGTGTGGAACAATCTGAAAGAAAAGAACGCGTATGAGCAGATGAGTCAGGACTATACCCACGTGGAAGCGTCCGACACGGATGAGTGGTGGTATGCAGATGTCGATATCGATGTTGCAGGACTGAAAAGTCAGTATCCGGATGTGATCGGGTGGATTCGGTTTGACGATCCGAAGGATACGATCCTGATCGATTATCCGATCCTGTATTCGGGAGACGATGATACCTATCTGCATAAAGATATGGATCTAAACTACAGCTATCCGGGATGTATTTTCCTGGAAGGAGAAAACAGTCCGGCGCTTGGCGACACCAGCTCGATCATATATGGCCATAACATGCGAAACGGAACCATGTTCGGGACGTTAAAGCATTATCAGGAAGATGGCGTATACGATGCGAATCAGTATTTTACGATCTATACGGAGGACAAGGCATATCGTTACCATATCTTTTCCTGCTTTACGACGGACAGCGGCAGTGATGTGTATATGGTGGGATTTGAGCCGGATGAGACATATCAGAACTATTTAAATGATCTGGTAAGCCGGTCCGTGATCGATACAGGTGTTGTTCCTGCGATCGATCAGAAGATCGTGTTGCTTTCTACCTGTAAAGGGTCAGGAACAGATTACCGGTTTATTGTATGTGGTGTGTGTGAGGCATCACATGCATATCCGGCAGAGTAGTATGAAGGAGGTTGCTTATGTTTTGCAGTCAATGTGGTCAGAAATTACTGGAAGGTGCATCGTTTTGTACCAATTGCGGAACGAAGATCATCTATCAGGAGCCGGACATAGCTAAGGAAATGATACCGGAAGAACCGGCAGCAGAGGATGTGAACGGATTCGAAACGCGGGAACAGATCGTGGAAGAAGCATTTGCCAATGAGGCGGAAGCGCAGAATACTGAGGATGCGTATTCTTACGGGGCAGAAGAGACGCCTGCTGACAGCCCGCTTACATTTGGCGCGGACGAGCAGGCAGCGGAAGAATATGAAGATTATGTCTTTGCAGGCGCGGCCAGCAAGGAAGAGTATGAGGCACAGCAGGCAAGAGAGCAGGCAGGCGCGCAGCCGAATAATGGACAGAACGCCGGATATGGCTATGACAATAATCAAAACCAGGGCTATCAGCCGAACTATGCAGGCGCATCCCGCGCAGCTGCGATCGTAGGCTACATTACCTGGATCGGATTTATCGTGGCGATCGTCATTGGCGACAGGAACGACCCGCACACCAGATTCCATACGAATCAGGCGCTCGTGCTGAATATCGCAGCGATCATCTGTGGGCTCATCATGATCATTCCGATCATCGGATGGGTCATCGGCATCATCGGATACATCCTGGTCATCATCGGTTGGTTTATCGGCATTATCGGCGCGGCTTCCGGCACGATGAACCGTGCGCCGCTGTTTGGAAAGATCAATCTGATCGGTTAGGTGTGATTTTGCATGTGCCTTTGCGAACGATTATTATCGTGTAAAAAATGATTGCCAAATCGAAAAAAGTTATATATAATACAATGGTTCGCATGCTACTGTGGCTCAGTTGGTAGAGCAATTGATTCGTAATCAATAGGTCACCGGTTCGAGTCCGGTCAGTAGCTTGGATCATAATAAGGAGCTGTCGCACGCCGTTGCGGCAGCTCTTTTGCTATGCGTGTGCTCCGAATTCTAAAACTAAATGTTGAATTATTAGAATCGTCTTGTAATATTATAGTTAGTAAGAAATCTGACAGCAAGACCGGGAAGTACACGGGAGGTTTTTATGGGTCAAAATTCATTTCGGGCGGTTGCAGCCAATCCGGAGCATCCTCTCTGGGAGACATTTATACAGCGGGAGAATTCTCTTTATAACAGAAACGATGATGTCCGGAGTCCGTTTGCAAGAGATTATACGAGGATCCTGCATTCCAAAGCGTACCGACGGCTGAAGCATAAGACGCAGGTTTTTTTCAATGTGGACAATGACCACATCTGTACGCGCATGGAGCATGTGGCACTCGTGGATTCCGTGGCCTGTACGATCGCCAAATTCCTGGGGCTGAATGAGGAGCTTACCAAAGCCATTGCGATTGGTCACGATCTGGGGCATGCGCCGTTTGGACACCAGGGAGAGCGTATCATCAGCAGGCTTTCCGAAGAGCATCTCGGGAAAAAGTTTTGGCATGAGCAGAACGGTCTGCGGTTTGTCGACCGGATCGAGCTTTTGGAGGACAGCTACCGGAATAAGAAAAACCTGAATCTGACCTATGCGGTCCGTGACGGCATCATTTCGCATTGTGGGGAAGTGGACGAAAATGGCTTAAAGCCACGTAAGGAAATGGTCGATTTAAAAGAATTTATCCGGCCGAACCAGTTCCAGCCGGCCACCTGGGAAGGGTGCGTCGTAAAAATATCCGATAAGATCGCCTATATCGGCCGGGATATTGAAGACGCGATGCGCCTGGGCTTTTTTGAGAAAGAAGAAAAGAACACGCTTCTGCGCATGGCGAGAGAGAACGATGAGAAAGTACTGAACACGACAGTCATTATGTACAATCTCATCATCGACCTTTGTGAAAACAGTGATCCGGAGCGCGGGATCACACTGAGTGAAAAGTTCACCAGGCAGATGGATGAATTAAAGAGCTTTAATCTGAAGTATATCTATAAGCATCCGCGGCTCGGAACGTTTAACAGATATTCGGAAATGGTACTGAATGAGATCTTCGATCAGCTGATGGCATGTTTTGCGGGCAAGGATTCCTGGGAAAAGTTAAAAGCGCAGGAAGCTTTTTATCCGTCGCTGGTATCGACGTTTTCCCATTGGCTGGCAAGATATGCAGATCCTTCGATCGTGCCGGATGAAGACGGATTAAAGGAGCTGTCGGCATCCTGTATCAATGAAAAGATCTATGGCCTCCTGGACACAAAGGAAATCTATACACAGGCGGTGATCGACTATATCTCCGGTATGACTGACGGATTTGCGATTCGTGTCTTTGAGGAATTTCTGTCATACTAGGCGAAGCCTGGATTTTTGGTATTGGTTTTTTATAAATACCGTCAATTTTAAGCGGACAAAACAGGCGTTTTGTGCTAAGATAGAGAAAAGCAGAATATCACTAACAGAGTTTTGAGAGGAGGAATTTATTATGCCTTTAGTAACCACTACTGAAATGTTCAAAAAAGCCTATGACGGCGGTTATGCGATCGGTGCATTTAATGTAAACAACATGGAGATCGTTCAGGGTATCGTTGAAGCTGCTGCTGAGTTGAAATCCCCTATCGTTTTACAGGCATCATCAGGCGCACGTAAGTATGCACATCCGTCCTATCTGGTTAAGCTGGTTGAGGCTGCGATCCAGGATCATCCGGAGCTTCCGATCGCACTGCATCTTGATCACGGCGGAGATTTCGAGATCTGCAAGGCTTGCGTAGACAATGGATTTACATCTGTTATGATCGACGCTTCCGGCAAGCCGTTTGATGAGAACGTTGAAGTAACAAAGAAAGTTGTAGAATATGCACATGCACACGGTGTTGTAGTTGAGGCTGAGCTTGGCACACTTGCAGGTGTAGAAGATGATGTAAAGGTTAGCGCAGAAGATTCCTCTTATACAAATCCGGACGACGTAGAAGAGTTCGTAACCCGTACAGGTGTTGACTCTCTGGCGATCGCGATCGGAACCAGCCATGGCGCATACAAGTTCAAACCGGGTACAAAACCGCAGCTGCGTTTTGACATTCTGGATGAAGTTGTTCGCCGTCTGCCGAACTTCCCGATCGTTCTGCACGGATCTTCTTCCGTTCCGCAGGAATATGTTAAGATCATCAACGAGAACGGCGGCGCATTGAAAGATGCGATCGGTGTTCCGGAAGAGATGCTTCGTCAGGCTGCAAAATCCGCAGTTTGCAAGATCAACATCGACTCCGACCTGCGCCTTGGCTTCACAGCAGGTATCCGCCAGACCTTCACAGAGCATCCGGAGTACTTCGATCCGAGAGAGTATCTGAAGGTGGCACGTCAGAACGTAAAAGACATCGTTGCACATAAGATCACAGCAGTTCTGGGATCTGATGGGAAGATGTAAATCTTATTTTTAGACAGCAGAGAGGCTGCGGGAAAACCCGCAGTCTCTTTTTTAGTGGGTAGCATTCTTTTTGTTTTTCTGTTATGATAGCGTGTATGAATGGCGGTGGAAGAGGATGAATCGCAGAAATTATCAAAAAGAACTGGAGCATTTCCTGGAAGACTGGGCACAGAAAGATGAGGTGCCGCGCCTTTTGCTGCATGCCTGCTGTGCACCCTGCAGCAGCTATTGTCTGGAGTATCTGGCAGAGTATATGCAGATCACGGTCTTCTTTTATAACCCGAACATCACACGGGAAGAGGAGTATCGTAAGCGCGTGGAGGAAGAAAAGCGTCTGATCCGGGAACTGCCTGTCAAATATCCTGTTTCTTTTCTGGAAGGTCCTTACGAGCCAGAGCGGTTTTTGGAAAGGGTCAAAGGCCTTGAAAAAGAACCGGAAGGCGGGACGCGCTGCGAAGTCTGCTTCCGGCTGCGTCTGGAACGGACAGCAAAGACAGCTGTGGAAAACGGAGGCTTTGATTATTTTACAACAAGCCTTACGATCAGCCCGTTGAAGAATGCACCGCTTCTGAATGCACTTGGCGGGGAGATCGGAGCGCAGTACGGCATCCCGTTTCTTCCGTCGGATTTTAAAAAGAAAAACGGTTACAAGCGTTCGATTGAGCTTTCGAGAGAGTATGATCTGTACCGGCAGGATTACTGCGGATGTATCTTCTCGGAGCAGGAGCGAAAAGCACAGAAAGGATGACCTATGGCACAGTTATGGGGAGGACGGTTTACCAAAGAGACAGATCAGCTGGTGTATCAGTTTAACGCGTCTCTTTCGTTTGACCAGAGATTATATAAGGAAGACATCGCAGGCAGCAGAGCGCATGTGCGCATGCTGGCAGCGCAGGGGATCCTGACAGAAGATGAGCGGGATGAGATCGTCAAAGGCCTGGACGGGATCGAGGCAGACATCGAGTCCGGAAAGCTCGTATTTTCAGAGGAATATGAAGATATTCACAGCTTCGTGGAGGCAAATCTGATCGACCGCATCGGGGATACCGGCAAGAAACTGCACACAGGACGCAGCAGGAATGATCAGGTTGCCCTGGATATGCGGCTTTATACAAGATCTGTTGTCAATGAGACGGATCATCTTTTACAGGAGCTTTTGCGGGCGCTGCTTACAAAAATGGAAGAGAACCTGGATACTGTCATGCCAGGCTTTACCCATCTGCAGAAGGCACAGCCGCTGACACTGGCCCATCATCTTGGCGCTTACTACGAGATGTTCCGCAGGGACAGGAGCCGTATGCGGGACATTGCGGTTCGGATGAATGAGTGTCCGCTTGGCGCAGGTGCCCTGGCAGGGACGACCTATCCGCTTGACCGGAAAATGACAGCTGCAGAGCTTGGCTTTTTCGGGCCGACCAGAAACAGCATGGATTCCGTATCTGACAGAGACTACCTGATCGAATACCTTTCCGGCGCGTCGATCATCATGATGCATTTGAGCCGGTTCTGTGAAGAGATTATTCTTTGGAATTCGGATGAGTATAAGTTTGTGGAGATTGATGACGCGTACAGTACCGGAAGCAGCATCATGCCGCAGAAAAAGAATCCGGATATCGCAGAGCTTGTCAGAGGAAAGACAGGGCGCGTATACGGCGCCTTGATGGCACTTCTGACGACGATGAAGGGTCTGCCGCTTGCATATAATAAAGATATGCAGGAGGATAAGGAATTCGCGTTTGACGCGATGGACACCGTGCAGGGATGCATCAGACTTTTCACCGGTATGCTTTCGACTTTAACCTTCCGTCCGGAACGGATGGAAAAGAGCGCACGCGGCGGATTTACCAATGCGACGGATGCAGCGGATTATCTGGTCAACCACGGGGTGCCGTTTCGGGATGCGCACGGGATCATCGGCAGGATGGTGCTCCACTGTATCGATCAGGGCAAAGCACTGGATGATCTGACGCTGGAAGAGTTCAAGTCATTCTCCGAAGTGTTTGAAGAAGATATTTATGATGCGATTGCAATTTCCACATGCGTGAACCGCCGGTTGACCGATGGTGCGCCGGGACGTGCCGCTATGGAAAAGGTAATAGAAGAAAGAAAACTGGAATTAGAACATACAGAGCGCTTTAACGCAGTGTAAAAGAGGGGGTTTTTCAAAATGGAAAAATTAAAAGTAGGTATTCTTGGCGGAACAGGTATGGTAGGTCAGAGATTTATCTCTCTTCTGGACAACCATCCGTGGTTTGAAGTCGTTACGATCGCAGCAAGTGCGCGTTCCGCAGGAAAGCGGTATGAGGATGCTGTCGGCGGACGCTGGAAGATCGACGTTCCGATGCCGGAGGCGGTAAAAGATATCATCGTTTCTAATGTCAACGAAGTAGAGAAGGTTGCAGCAGGTGTTGATTTTGTGTTCAGCGCAGTTGACATGTCTAAGGATGAGATCAAAGCGATCGAGGAAGCGTATGCAAAGACCGAGACACCGGTTGTTTCCAATAACAGCGCACACCGCTGGACACCGGATGTACCGATGGTCGTTCCGGAGATCAATCCGCAGCATTTTGACGTGATCGAGTTCCAGAAAAAGCGTCTGGGCACGACACGCGGATTCATCGCTGTAAAACCGAACTGCTCGATCCAGGCATATGCACCGGCATTAAATGCATGGAAAGAATTTGAACCGTACGAAGTCGTTGCAACGACCTATCAGGCTATTTCCGGTGCCGGCAAGACCTTTGAAGACTGGCCGGAGATGGTAGGCAATATCATCCCGTATATCGGCGGTGAGGAAGAGAAATCTGAGAAAGAGCCGCTGCGTCTCTGGGGTGAGATCAAAGACGGCGTGATCGTTCCGGCAACAGAACCGGTCATCACCTGCCAGTGTGTACGTGTTCCGGTATTAAATGGACACACAGCTGCCGTTTTTGTAAAATTCCGTAAAAAACCGACCAAAGAACAGCTGATCGAAAAACTCGTGAACTTCTCAGGCCTTCCGCAGGAGCTTTCTCTGCCGAGCGCACCGGAGCACTACATCCAGTACCTCGAAGAGGATAACCGTCCGCAGGTAACAGAGGACGTAAACTTTGGCGGCGGCATGGGCGTTTCCATCGGTCGTCTGAGAGAAGATACGGTATATGACTATAAGTTCATCGGTCTTGCACACAACACCCTGCGTGGTGCTGCCGGCGGTGCAGTCCTTTGCGCAGAGCTTCTGAAAGCACAGGGATATATCACAAAGAAATAATATGTCAAAATCGCTGTATATTGCGGAAAAGCCGAGTGTGGCGAGAGAATTTGCCAAAGCACTCGGGGAAAATACAAAAAATCATGACGGGTATATGGAATCGGAGCATAGCGTGATCACCTGGTGCGTCGGGCACCTGGTGAGCATGAGCTATCCCGAGGCCTATGACCCGAAATATAAAAAGTGGAGCCTGGAGACACTGCCTTTTCTGCCGGATGACTTCCTGTATGAAGTCATCCCGGGGGTGAAAAAGCAATTTGAGATTGTTTCCGGGCTTCTTCGACGCCCGGATGTAGATGTGATCTATATCTGCACCGACTCCGGACGCGAGGGAGAATACATTTACCGGTTGGTCGATCAGATGGCGAATGTGGGAGAGAAGACCCGCCGCCGCGTTTGGATCGATTCGCAGACAGAAGAGGAGATCCTTAGGGGGATCCGGGAGGCGAAGGACTGGTCGGAATATGATAATCTGTCCGCGTCCGCTTATTTGCGTGCAAAAGAAGACTACCTGATGGGCATCAATTTCTCGCGCCTTCTGACCTTAAAGTATGGGAATTCGCTGGCGTCGTTTTTGAAACAACGCTATGCGGTGATCTCGGTCGGCCGTGTGATGACCTGTGTACTTGGCATGGTCGTGCGGAGAGAGCGTGAGATTCGTAATTTTGTAAAGACGCCGTTTTTCCGCGTCTTTGCGGATGCAAAGAAAGATGATACCTTCTTATCCTGTGAGTGGAAGGCAGTGGAAGGCTCGCGCTATTTTGCATCGCCAAAGCTTTATAAGGAGAACGGATTCCGGGAAAAGAAGGATGCGCAGGAGCTGATCGATACGCTTTCCGGTGTGACACCGCAGGTCCTTACGGTGCATTCCATAAACAGAAAGCAGGAAAAGAAAAATCCGCCGCTTCTCTACAATCTTGCAGAGCTCCAGAATGACTGCTCGCGGCTGTTTAAGATCAGCCCGGATGAGACATTAAAGGTCGTACAGGAACTGTATGAGAGAAAGCTTGTAACCTACCCGCGTACGGATGCGCGGGTGCTCTCAAGTGCGGTGGCCAAGGAGATCGATAAGAATCTGCGCGGGCTTCAGCAGTTAAGAGGTGTTGCAGCATATGTTTCCGCGATCCTTGAGAACGGTGCACATAAGAAGATCGCCAAGTCAAAATATGTCAATGACAAAGCGATCACGGATCATTACGCGATCATTCCGACGGGACAGGGGATCGCGGCGCTTTCTAATTTAAAGCCGGTATCGCAGCATGTTTACGAGGCGATCGTCAGACGGTTTCTTGCTGTTTTTCTGCCGCCGGCAGTCTATCAGAAGGTCTCTCTGGATGCAGTGATCGACAAAGAGCATTTCTTCCTGAATACAAAAGTGCTGAAGGAAAAGGGATACCTGTCTGTCATGAACTATTCGTTTTCCAGAAAAGCATCCTCCGGCAAGCCGGGCGACGCGCAGAATGGTGCATCACAGGACGGACAGACAGATGGCGGAAATACGCAGGCAGATCCTGAACGCCTGGCGGAAGTGCTTGGTGATGTGAAAAAAGGAAGCGAACTTCCGATCGCCGGATTTTCCATCAAGGAAGGCGAGACATCTCCTCCGAAGCGTTACAATTCCGGATCGATCGTCCTGGCGATGGAAAATGCGGGACAGCTGATTGAGGATGAAGAGCTCAGAGAGCAGATCAAGGGATCCGGGATCGGCACCAGTGCGACGAGAGCCGAGATCTTAAAGAAGCTGGTCGGAAACAAGTATCTTTCATTAAACAAAAAGACACAGGTGATCACGCCGACGCTGATGGGTGAGCTGATCTATGATATCGTGGATATGTCGATCCGGCCGCTCTTAAATGCGGAGCTGACGGCCAGCTGGGAGAAAGGCCTGACGTATGTGGCGGAAGGTACGATCACTTCAGATGAGTACATGGTCAAGCTTGACGACTTCATCAGACGGCGGACATCACATGTGCTGAACCTTAAGAACCAGTATATGCTGCGGGAAAGCTTCCGGAACACAGCGCCTTTTTACAACAAATAAAAATTGTAATAGAAAATCAGGAAAAAACATGTGATTGCACGCAGATTTTGTGTATAATATAAATGGAACTTTGTTGTTTTTTAAAGGATATGGCTTATGATATCCGAGATGAGGGAAGAGGAAACTGATATGGCAAAAATTGATCTGAGCAAGTATGGCATTACAGGAACAACCGAAGTAGTTTATAATCCGTCCTTTGAAGCATGCTTCGAAGAGGAGACAAAAGAAGGTCTGACAGGCTTTGAAGTGGGTCAGGTCAGTGAGCTGGGCGCGGTCAATGTTATGACTGGTATCTACACCGGCCGTTCTCCAAAGGATAAATATATTGTTATGGATGAGAATTCCAAGGATACTGTTTGGTGGACATCAGAAGAGTATCCGAATGACAACCATCCGCTGTCAGAAGAAAACTGGAAGATCTTAAAGGACATCGCGATCAAAGAGCTGTCCGATAAAAGACTGTTTGTTGTGGATGCTTTCTGCGGTGCAAATGAAGGAACACGCATGGCGATCCGCTTTATCGTTGAAGTGGCATGGCAGGCACACTTTGTAAAGAACATGTTCATCATTCCGACAGATGAAGAGCTGGAAAGCTTTGAACCGGATTTCGTTGTTTACAACGCATCTAAGGCAGTCGTTGAGAACTACAAGGAAATGGGGCTGAATTCCGAGACGGCGGTTGCATTCAACATTTCCAGCCGCGAGCAGGTTATCATCAACACCTGGTACGGCGGTGAGATGAAGAAGGGTATGTTCTCCATGATGAACTACTATCTGCCGTTAAAGGGTATCGCTTCCATGCATTGCTCCGCAAACACCGATATGAACGGTGAGAACACAGCGGTCTTCTTCGGACTTTCCGGAACCGGTAAGACCACTCTTTCCACAGATCCGAAGCGTCTGCTGATCGGTGACGATGAGCACGGATGGGACGATGCAGGTGTCTTCAACTACGAGGGCGGCTGCTATGCGAAGGTTATCAACCTTGATAAGGAATCCGAGCCGGATATCTACAATGCGATCAAGAGAAACGCACTGCTTGAGAACGTTACATTAGATGAGAACGGCAAGATCGATTTCGCAGATAAGAGCGTAACGGAAAACACCCGTGTTTCCTATCCGCTTAGCCATATTGAAAATATCGTACTGAATGTTAACCCGGTATCCGCAGGACCGGCAGCAAAGAATGTTATCTTCCTGTCTGCAGATGCGTTTGGCGTACTTCCGCCGATCTCCATCCTGACACCGGAGCAGACACAGTATTACTTCCTGTCAGGCTTCACAGCAAAGCTTGCAGGAACAGAGCGCGGCATCACAGAGCCGACACCGACCTTCTCCGCATGCTTCGGTCAGGCGTTCTTAGAGCTGCATCCGACCAAGTACGGCGAAGAGCTGGTTAAGAGAATGCAGATGAGCGGTGCGAAAGCATATCTGGTTAACACAGGCTGGAACGGTACAGGCAAGCGTATCTCCATCAAAGATACCCGTGGCATCATCGATGCGATCCTGAATGGCGATATCCTGAATGCACCGACCAAGCAGATCCCGATCTTCAACTTTGAAGTTCCGACAGAGCTCCCGGGCGTTGACAGCGGTATCCTGGATCCGCGTGACACCTATGCAGATACAGCAGAATGGGAAGAGAAAGCAAAGGATCTTGCAGATCGTTTCATTAAGAACTTCGCGAAGTACGAAGGCAATGAAGCAGGTAAGGCACTCGTGCCGGCAGGCCCGCAGCTGTAAGCGGATTTTATTGACAAACATATATGATATTGCTAAAATAATTTTCATGCAGTTTAAAGAAAAGGGTCCGGATGATGATTCATCCGCCCCTTTCTTCTTGCAGGAGGATGCAGATGAGACGACAGATTTATTCGTTGCTTGTAGAAAACACATCCGGTGTAACCAGCCATATTTCCGGTCTGTTTGCACGCCGCGGATATAATATCGACAGCTTTGCTGCCGGTGTTACGACTGACCCGCGGTTTACGAGGATCACAATCGCTTCGACAGGAGATGAGCAGATCCTTGAGCAGATCGAAAAGCAGCTGGCAAAGCTTGAGGATGTGATCAGTGTCAAGCTGTTGGATCCGGAGGATTCGGTCTACAGGGAACTTGTGCTCCTTAAAGTTTCTGCTTCGGATGAACAGAGACAGGCGATCATGTCGATCTCGCAGATCTTCCGGGCAAAGATTGTAGATGTATCGAAAGATTCTCTGATCATTGAACTGACAGGTTCACCGAGTAAAGTCAATGCATTTATTGAACTGTTGGATGAATATGGAATTCTTGAGCTGGCACGTACCGGAGCTACGGGTCTTAGCAGAGGTTCCAGTAATATTACTGTTGTAGATTAGTTACATGGAGGGTCACTAGAATGGCAAAAATTTATTATCAGGAAGATTGTAATCTTTCTCTGCTGGACGGCAAAACAATCGCGATCGTTGGCTATGGCAGCCAGGGTCATGCGCATGCAAAGAACTTAAGCGATTCCGGCATCAACGTTATCATCGGTCTGTATGAAGGCAGCAAATCCTGGAAGAAAGCTGAAGAAGACGGCTTTAAAGTATTTACTGCAGCTGAAGCAGCAAAGCAGGCAGACATCATCATGATCCTGATCAATGATGAGAAACAGGCGAAAATGTATAAAGAAGACATCGAGCCGAACCTGGAAGCAGGCAATATGCTGATGTTCGCACACGGCTTCAATATCCATTTCGGAACCATCGTTCCGCCGGCAGACGTTGACGTTACGATGATCGCACCGAAGGCTCCGGGCCACACTGTAAGAAGTGAGTACCTGGAAGGCAAAGGCACACCGTGTCTGGTAGCTGTAGAGCAGGATGCGACAGGCAAAGCGCTTGATATGGCACTGGCTTATGCACTGGGTATCGGCGGCGCACGCGCAGGCGTATTAGAGACCACATTCCGTGTAGAGACAGAGACCGACCTGTTTGGTGAGCAGGCAGTTCTTTGCGGCGGTGTTACAGCTCTGATGCAGGCAGGTTTTGAGACGCTGGTTGAGGCTGGTTATGATCCGCGTAACGCATACTTTGAGTGTGTACATGAGATGAAGCTGATCGTAGACCTGATCTATCAGTCAGGTTTCGCAGGCATGCGTTATTCCATCTCCAACACTGCTGAGTACGGCGATTACATTACCGGACCGAAAATCATCACAGATGAGACAAAGAAGGCAATGAAGAAAGTCCTTGCAGACATTCAGGATGGTACATTCGCAAAAGAATTCCTGCTGGATATGTCTGACGCCGGCAAGCAGGTACACTTCCGCGCAATGCGCAAGCTGGCTGCAGAAGCAGAAGTAGAGAAGGTCGGAAAAGAGATCCGCCAGATGTACAGCTGGAGCAACGAGGATAAACTGATCAACAACTAAAGCGCATAAGCTGCCGGACAGCGGAAACGCATCTGTATGCTTGCATACAAAGATGCGTTTACATTGGACGGCGTAACGGATTTGAGCATGTAGTGCGATAGCGCGGAATGCGCAAAATCCGTAGGAGCGCGAGAGTGCGTAGCACGGAGCGATCCGTAAGCTTATGCGCACAAAATGAATACCAACGGGACTGCGTTTTACGCAGCCCCGTTTTCATGATTGTATGGAGGAACACTTTATGGGAATGACAATGACACAAAAAATCCTTGCCGCACATGCCGGGCTTGATCATGTAGAGGCCGGACAGCTGATCGAAGCAAAGCTTGATCTGGTGCTTGGCAATGATATCACATCTCCGGTTGCGATCCATGAGATCGAAAAGATGAACGTGGACGGTGTGTTTGATAAGGATAAGATCGCACTCGTTATGGATCATTTTGTGCCGAACAAGGATATCAAGTCCGCGGAGCACACAAAATGTGTCCGTGAATTTGCCTGCAAGCATCAGGTGACCAATTTCTTTGATGTCGGCAAAATGGGAATTGAGCATGCACTGCTTCCGGAGCAGGGACTGGTAACGGCTGGCGATGTCGTCATTGGCGCGGATTCCCATACCTGTACCTATGGGGCGCTTGGCGCATTTTCCACAGGTGTCGGCAGCACGGATATGGCAGCCGGCATGGCGACAGGAAAAGCCTGGTTCAAAGTACCGCAGGCGATCCGTTTTGTACTGACCGGAAAACCGGCAAAATGGATCAGCGGTAAGGACATCATCCTGCACATCATCGGTATGATCGGTGTGGACGGTGCGCTGTATCAGTCCATGGAATTTACCGGAGACGGCATTCAGTATCTGACGATGGATGACCGTTTTACGATCGCAAATATGGCGATCGAAGCAGGTGGCAAGAATGGCATCTTCCCGGTGGATGATGTGACGATTGAATACTTAAAGGAGCATTGCGATCGTGAATATCAGGCATTTGCCGCAGATGAGGATGCGGAATATGCCGCAGAATATACGATTGATCTGTCCGCATTAAAACCGACCGTATCTTTCCCGCATCTGCCGGAGAATACCCGTACGTTTGATCAGATCGATGACGTGCCGATCGATCAGGTTGTGATCGGATCCTGTACAAACGGTCATATTTCTGATCTGCGCATTGCAGCAGAGATCTTAGAAGGCAAAAAAGTAGCGGATGGCGTTCGCTGCATTATCATCCCGGCGACACAGACGATTTATCTGGAGGCAATCGAAGCTGGCTATGTAAGGACCTTTATCGAAGCGGGTGCGATCGTCAGCACACCGACCTGCGGTCCCTGCCTTGGCGGATACATGGGCGTTCTGGCAGAAGGCGAACGCTGCGTATCCACGACCAACCGGAACTTCGTCGGCAGAATGGGGCATGTTGAATCTGAAGTATATCTTGCAAGTCCGGCCGTAGCGGCAGCAAGTGCACTGACCGGTAAGATCAGCAGCCCGGAAGAACTGTAAAAGGAGGGAGCGTCAATGAAAGCAGCAAGCGGAAGAGTATTTAAATATGGCGATAACGTAGATACGGATGTCATCATCCCTGCCAGATATCTGAATTCATCAGACCCGAAGGAACTGGCAACACATTGTATGGAAGATATCGACATCGATTTTGTCAAAAACGTTCATGAAGGTGATATCATGGTTGCAGCGAAAAACTTCGGCTGCGGATCCTCCAGAGAGCATGCACCGATCGCGATCAAGGCATCCGGCATCAGGTGTGTGATCGCTGAGACATTTGCAAGGATTTTTTACCGCAATTCGATCAACATCGGTCTTCCGATCATCGAGTGTCCGGAAGCGGCAAAAGCGATTCAGGCTGGAGACGAGGTTGAGGTTGATTTTGACAGCGGTGTCATTACAGATAAAACAACGGGACAGTCCTTCCAGGGACAGGCGTTCCCGCCGTTTATGCAGAAGATCATCGCATGCGAGGGACTGGTTAATTATATTAACAGCGAGGGAAAATAATGGAGATCATGTACAAAAACACGCGTGATGCGAGTGAGATGGTCACAGCATCACAGGCAATCTTAAACGGTCTGGCAAACAATGGCGGTCTCTATGTTCCGACAGAGATTCCGAAGCTGGATGTTCCGATGGAGGCGCTCTCAGAGATGTCCTATCAGGAGATCGCGTATGAAGTCATGAGCCGGTTCTATACGGATTTTACCGAAGAGGAATTAAAGACCTGTATCGAAAGAGCTTATGATGAAAAGTTTGACACGCCGAACATCGCGGCACTGAAGGTTGCCGGAAGAGCCTGCTTTTTAGAGCTGTTCCATGGCGCGACAGTAGCGTTTAAGGATATGGCACTTTCGATTCTGCCGCATCTGATGATCACAGCAGCGAGAAAGAATCAGGCGAAGGAAGACATCGTCATCCTGACAGCGACATCCGGCGATACCGGAAAAGCAGCGCTTGCAGGATTTGCCGGTGTGGAAGGGACAAAGATCATCGTCTTCTATCCGAAAGACGGTGTTAGCCCGATCCAGAAAAAGCAGATGGTTACACAGGTCGGTGACAACACACTGGTTGTCGGCATCGATGGGAACTTTGATGAAGCACAGACAGGCGTCAAGAAGATGTTTTCCGATGCAGTGATGAACCAAGAGCTTGCTGAGCATGGATTCCGTTTTTCATCAGCCAATTCGATCAATGTGGGGCGTCTGATCCCGCAGGTCGTTTACTATGTTTATGCATATGCGAAGCTGTTCCGGAACGGAAAAGTTTCTCCGGGTGAAAAGATCAATATCGTTGTTCCGACCGGAAACTTTGGAAATATCCTGGCTGCGTTTTATGCAAAGGAAATGGGTCTGCCTGTTGCAAAGCTGATCTGCGCATCGAATGAAAACAAGGTGCTGTATGACTTCTTTACGACCGGTGTTTATGACAGAAACCGTCCGTTTATCCTGACCTCATCTCCGTCCATGGATATTCTGATCTCAAGCAACTTAGAGCGCCTGATCTACAGGCTGTGCGGAGAGGACAGCGAAAAGAATGCAGCACTGATGGAAGAGCTGTCCACGACCGGAAAATATACGATCACGGAAGAGATGAAAGAAGGTCTGTCTGTATTCTATGGCAATTATGCATCTGAGGAAGAGACAAAAGAAGCGATCCGCAAGATGTATGAAACAAACGGATATGTAATGGATCCGCATACGGCAGTCGCTGCGTGTGTGTATGAAAAATACCGCAATGAAACCGGTGACGATGCCGTAACGGTGATCGCGTCAACGGCTAGTCCGTATAAGTTCACCAGAAGTGTGATGGATGCGATTGAACCGGACAACACAGAGAGTGATGACTTTAAGCTTGCAGACCGCCTGGCAGAGCTTTCGGGCGTGGCGATCCCGCAGGCGATCGCAGGGATCCGGACCGCCGAAGTACGCCATACAAAAACCTGTGCGGTTGACGAAATGCCTGATACCGTGCGATCATTTCTTTGGAATTGATGATGTAATTTTATTAAATTTGTAGTGTGATACTTGAAACAACAGGGGTTTTCTTTTAAAATATAACCAGAGAACAGGAAATTCCTGAAATGTGCGACACTCTTGCTATTTTGAACCTACATTTTTTCTTTGGGAATCCCAATTGCTGTCGGGATGCCGGGCCTCCTTCGAGTGGAAGGCAGAACGGCCGCTGCGGAAGCCCACCTGGCGTAAGCTAGGCGTCAAAATGCAGGACCGGCATTTCGGGGTTCCTGTTTTATAGTTTATTATGGATTACAGAGCGCTAATTAATTTTTTCGGGAGAAAAATAAAAGAAGATAACATCAGCGCGTATGCGGCACAGGCGGCATTGTTTATCATCATGTCGATCATCCCGTTCCTGCTGGTGTTTCTTGCGTTGATCCGATTTACGCCGGTAACGGAAGACATGGTGTTTGCCACAGTTCATTTGATCCTGCCGGATTCGGTATCGCCCTGGATCGAGTCGCTGATAGATGAAGTTTATCACAATTCGGTCAAGGTTATTTGGATTGCGCTTATTTTCGGTATTTACTCATCGGCTAAGTGCATTCACAGTCTTCGGAACGGACTCAACACCGTGTATGGGATCAAAGAGACCAGAAACTGGTTTAAGCTCCGTGCACGCGCGATGCTTGAGACGTTTGCGCTGATCTGGCTGATCATTCTGTCACTTCTTCTGGTCGTTTTCGGAAAGCGGATCCAGAGTCTGGTGGCACAGAATCTTCCCGGAATTGAAAATGTTACAAATGTGCTGATCGAGGGACGATTGGTGATCATGTTCTTTTTCCTGATCATCGTCTTTACCTTTATCTACCGTTTCATGCCGAACAGGGATGCAACCTTCCGCAGTCAGCTGGTAGGTGCGGTCGGCTGTGCCATTGCCTGGTACTTTTTTACATTCGGCATGTCGTTTGTTTTGAATCTGGTAGATGGGTTTTCCCTTTATGGCAGCCTGGCTACGATCGTTATGGTCATGTTCTGGCTGTATATATGTATGTCAATCTTTCTGATCTGCGGAGAGATCAATAACGCGTTTGAGATGATTGTCGCGGAATTCAAGATGAACCGGGCAAGACGCAAACGGAAAACGGCAAGTGAATCCGGTAAAATAGAGAATGGAGAATTGCGATGAAAGAAAAACTGAAAGAATTGCGGGAGCGTGCGATTTCTCAGATCGAGGCAGCACAGGACCCGGAAAAGCTCAATGAGATCAGGGTAGCGTTCCTTGGCAAAAAGGGTGAGCTGAAAAACATCATGAAGGGAATGAAAGACCTTTCGCCCGAAGAGCGTCCGCAGTTCGGACAAATGGTAAATGATGCGAGAGAGGCGATTGAGAACCGTCTGGAAGAAGTGGGCCGCGCAGCAGAGAAGCGCCTGATGGAAAAGCGCCTGGCGGCAGAGACGATCGATGTCACACTTCCGGGCAGACAGACTGAACCGGGACACCTTCATCCCAACAGCATAGCGCTTAGAGAGCTTGAGAAGATCTTCATCGGTATGGGCTATGAAGTGGTTGACGGCCCGGAGATCGAATATGATTATTATAACTTTGAAGCGCTGAACATCCCGGATAACCATCCGGCAAAGGATGAACAGGATACCTTCTATATCAACGATAAGATCCTGCTTCGTACGCAGACCTCATCCGTTCAGATCCGTATGATGGAGCAGGGACGTCTGCCGATCCGTATGATCGCACCGGGCAGAGTCTTCCGTTCCGATGAAGTGGATGCAACGCATTCTCCGTCTTTCCATCAGGTGGAAGGTCTTGTGATCGATAAGGGCCTGACACTGGCAGATCTGAAGGGAACGCTGGATACCTTTGCAAAGGAATTGTTCGGAGAAGAGACGAAGGTCAAGTTCAGACCGCATCATTTCCCGTTCACGGAACCCAGCGCCGAGATGGATGTTTCCTGCTTTAAGTGCGGTGGAAAAGGTTGCCGTTTCTGTAAAGGAGAGGGCTGGATCGAGATCCTTGGCTGCGGTATGGTACATCCGCATGTACTGGAGATGGCAGGCATCGATCCGAAGGAGTACAGCGGCTTTGCGTTCAGCATCGGCTTGGAGCGGATCGCGCTTTTGAAGTATGAGATCGACGACATGCGGCTTCTGTATGAGAATGATAGTCGGTTCCTGAAACAGTTTTAGCGTATAAGCTCCTGCGGAACGGCTGGACGTATTGGGAGCTTGCTCACAGATACGGGCAGACATTGCGCAGGGCAACGGAAATGAGCAAGTAGCACGAATTGTGCGGATTGCGAATTTTCGTAGGATTGCGGGAGAACGAAGTTCGGAGCAATCCGTAAGCTTATACGATTGTAGATATAAAAGGAGAAAGACAATGGTTGCTTCATATAAATGGGTCAAGAGCTATGTTCCGGGCCTGGATGCGGATGCTGAAGAATTCCGCAATGCAATGACCCTTTCCGGATCAAAGGTGGAGGGATATGAAAAGCTGGATGCAGATCTGGATAAGATCGTGATCGGACAGATCAAAACGATCGAAAAGCATCCGGATGCAGATAAGCTGGTGGTCTGCCAGGTTAACATCGGGGAAGAGACCGTTCAGATCGTCACAGCTGCGACAAATGTGTTTGAAGGCGCAAAGCTTCCGGTTGTTCTGGCAGGCGGACGCGTTGCAGGAAGCCATGACGGCGCAAAGGTACCGGGTGGCATCAAGATCAAAGACGGCAAACTGCGGGGCGTGGAATCACATGGTATGATGTGCTCCATCGAGGAGCTTGGTTCTACGACAGATTATTATCCGGCAGCGGCAGAGGACGGTATCTATATCCTTCCGGAGGATGCGCCGGTCGGTGAGAGTGCGATCACCTATCTTGGCAGAGATGATGTCGTATTTGAGTTTGAGATCACTTCAAACCGTGTGGATTGCTATTCTGTCCTCGGAATCGCAAGAGAAGCTGCAGCGACATTCGGAAAAGAATTCTGCATGCCGCAGGTCAAAGAAGCCGGCGATTCCAGAGATGTGGATCAGTATATTAAAGTTACCGTTAAGGATGAAGACCTTTGCCCGCGTTTTACGGCCCGTGTGGTAAAAAATGTGACGATCGCACCGTCACCGGCATGGATGCAGCATCGTCTGGCATCCCACGGTATCCGTCCGATCAATAATATCGTAGACATTACCAACTATGTCATGGAAGAGTTCGGACAGCCGATGCATGCCTATGACATGGATACGATCGCAGGACATGAGATCGTTGTACGCCGTGCGCAGGAAGGCGAGACCTTCGTGACACTCGACGGACAGGAAAGAAAACTGGATGATACGATGCTGATGATCTGTGACGGGGAAAAGCCGATCGGTCTTGCCGGTATCATGGGTGGTGAGAACTCCATGATCACAGATGATGTACATACGATGCTGTTTGAGGCAGCCTGCTTTGACGGAACCAATGTCCGTCTGTCAAGCAAAAAGGTCGGACTGCGCACAGACGCTTCTTCAAAGTTTGAAAAAGGACTGGATCCGAATCTGGCGATCCAGGCGATCAACCGTGCATGTGAGCTCGTAGAAGAGCTTGGCTGCGGTGAAGTGGTCGACGGTGTGGTAGATGTGCACACACCGCTTCCGGGTGGACATGAGATCCCGTTTGACCCGGCTGGCATCAATGCACTGCTGGGCATTGACATTTCCGAAGAGGAGATGATCGAGTATCTGCACAGAGTGGAACTGGAAGTTGATAAAGACAGACACCTGGTGCTGGCACCGTCCTGGCGTCAGGACATGCTGCGTGAAGCGGATGTGGCAGAAGAAGTGGCCAGATTCTATGGTTATGATAAGATCCCGATGACATTGCCGTCGGGAGAAGCGACTGCAGGAAAGCTTTCCTATCGCAGAAGTGTAGAGCGTCTGGTCAGAGAGGCGGCAGAGATCGCAGGATTTTCAGAGGCCATGACCTATTCCTTCGAAAGCCCGAAGGTATTTGACAGACTGCTGCTTCCGGCAGACAGTCCGCTGCGTGAGGCGATCACGATCGCGAATCCGCTTGGAGAGGATTATTCCATCATGCGTACCATTTCCTTAAACGGTATGCTGACTTCTCTTGCAACCAACTACAGCCATCGCAACAAAGAGGTGCGTCTGTTTGAGGCTGCCAATATCTATATTCCGAAAGCACTGCCGTTAACTGAGCTTCCGGATGAACGGATGCAGATCACATTCGGTATGTACGGATGCGGTGATTTCTTTGACATGAAGGGTGTGTTGGAAGACGTATTTACACGCTGTGGTGTGAAGAGCCGCCGGACCTATGATCCGTCTGACAAGAAGCCGTTTTTCCATCCGGGCAGACAGGCAGATGTGTTTGTCGGAAAAGAAAAGGTTGCATATATCGGTGAGGTTCATCCGCTCGTTGCACAGGATTACGGCATCAAGACGCGTGCCTATATCGCTGTCATTGACCTGCCGGCACTGATGCCGTTTGTAACATTTGATAAGAAATATGCAGGTCTTGCAAAGTTCCCGGCAGTCAACCGCGATCTGAGTATGGTTGTGCCCAAGGACGTTTCTGCCGGTCAGATCGAGAATATCTTCTTACAGCGCGGCGGAAAGATCTTAGAGAGCGTTGAACTGTTTGATATTTATGAGGGTGAGCAGATCGGGGAAGGCTTTAAGTCGATGGCTTATAAGCTGGTATTCCGCGCATCGGACCGTACCCTTGAGGAAAATGATATCACAGCCGCATTGAAGAAGATCATGAACGGACTGGAGGGGCTCGGCATCGAGCTGCGTTCCTGATGGATGTCAAAGACTTCTCCTATGAGCTTCCGAAAGAGCTGATCGCGCAGGATCCGCTTGAGGATCGTTCTTCTTCAAGGCTGATGCTTTTGGACAGAGTATCCGGTGAGACGGATGAAGCGCGGTTTCGCGACATCGTATCGTATTTGCAGGAAGGAGACTGTCTGGTCCTGAATAATACAAAGGTCATCCCGGCAAGACTGTTTGGTGTCCGCAAGGAGACCGGCGGTCATGTGGAGATCCTTTTGTTAAAGCGGGAAGCGGACGATGTTTGGGAGACCCTGGCAAGACCCGGTAAGAAGGTTCGCCCGGGGACCAGGCTGGTGTTCGGAGACGGGCTCTTAGAGGCAGAAGTTCTGGAAGTGGTTGAAGACGGAAACAGAAGGATCCGCTTCTTCTATAAAGGGATTTTTGAGGAAGTATTGGATCAGCTCGGCGAGATGCCGCTGCCGCCTTATATCACACACAAGCTGAAGGAGAAAAACCGTTATCAGACGGTTTACGCAAAATATGACGGCTCCGCAGCCGCGCCGACAGCAGGGCTGCATTTTACACCGGAGCTGTTGGATGAGATCCGAAAGAAAGGTGTGCAGATCGCTGAAGTGACGCTGCATGTGGGCCTTGGCACATTCCGCCCGGTAAAGGTGGAAAACGTGACAGACCATCATATGCATTCCGAATATTATGAGATCACGAAAGAAGCAGCGGATACGATCAACGGGGTGAAGCAGGCCGGCGGCCGTATCATCTGCGTCGGTACGACAAGCTGCCGGACGCTCGAATCTGCGGCAGACGAAAGCGGTCATCTCGAACCCTGCAGCGGCTGGACAGAGATCTTTATCTATCCCGGATATCGGTTTAAAGTGCTGGACTGCCTGATCACTAATTTCCATCTGCCGGAGTCCACGCTGATCATGCTGGTATCGGCGCTGGCGGGCAGGGAGCAGGTGCTGAACGCCTATCAGGAGGCAATCAGAGAGCGGTACAGATTCTTCTCCTTCGGGGATGCCATGCTAATTGAATAACCCTGAAACCTAACATTTGTTAGGAAGAAACAACGCACTTTATAACGTTAAGTGTAACGGCT
>JAFUBZ010000050.1 GCA_017459945.1 Eubacterium sp. | reverse complement strand
GGAAAGGGCCAGACCTTCCGAGCAGGAACCATCGGTACACTGGCGCAGAAGACGGCGCGCGGCTTTGTATTAAAATATTACGAAGAACATAATGAAGTGAAGCGCAACTGCGAGGTTGACAGGATCGCGGCAGGCTGTGTCGGCGTACATCGCACGACAGGACAGCATCCGGGCGGTATCATCGTATTGCCGCTGGGAGAAGAGATCAACTCCTTTACCCCGGTACAGCATCCGGCAAATGATACCGAAACGGATATCATCACCACGCATTTCGATTATCACTCAATCGAGCACAACCTGTTAAAGCTTGACATACTCGGACACGACGACCCGAGTATGATCCGTATGCTGCAGGATCTGACCGGCATTGACCCGCTTCAGATCCCGCTGGATGACAAAAAAGTCATGACACTGTTCCAGAACACAGATGCGCTGGGGATCAAACCGGAAGATATCATGGGCTGTAAGCTTGGCGCACTTGGCATACCGGAGTTTGGTACGGACTTTGCCATGCAGATGCTTATCGATACCAATCCGCAGGCGTTTTCCGACCTGGTCCGTATTGCGGGACTCTCACACGGTACGGATGTATGGCTTGGAAACGCAAAGGACCTGATCTTAAACGGAACCGCGACCATTTCAACCGCGATCTGTACCCGTGATGATATCATGATCTATCTGATCTCCATGGGAATGGATAAGGAGCTTTCCTTTGAGATCATGGAGAAGGTCAGAAAAGGAAAAGGACTGCGGCCGGAATGGGAAGAGGAGATGTCGGCCCACAATGTACCGGACTGGTATCTGGAATCCTGCAACAAGATCAAATACATGTTCCCGAAGGCGCACGCCGTCGCATATGTTATGATGGCATGGCGCATCGCTTACTGTAAGGTTTATTATCCGCTGGAATACTATGCAGCGTTTTTCTCGATCCGTGCAACGGCATTTGATTATGGCATGATGTGCCGCAGCAAGGAAGAGGTCGAGGCAAAGATCAGAGAGCTCGAATCCGAGATTAAGGAACTCAAGCAAAGTCACAGGGAGCCGCAGGCAAAACTGACCGATACCTATCGTGACATCCGGATCGTGCAGGAGATGCTTGCAAGAGGCTTTGAGTTCTGGCCGATCGATATTTACCGGGCCAAGAGCCGCCGGTTCCAGGTGATCGACGGAAAGCTGATGCCGGCATTAAACACGATTGACGGCATGGGCGATAAGGCTGCGGATTCCGTAGAAGCAGCAGCGGCGAACGGGAAGTTCCTGTCGCTGGATGACTTCAGGGAAAGGACACATGTCAGCAAGACGGTAACGGACCAGATGCAGGCTCTGGGACTTTTGGGTTCGCTGCCGGAGAGCAATCAGCTGTCGCTGTTTGACTTCTAGAATGGTATAGAATGCACATGGCTTCTGACAGAAATGGAAGGATTTTGATATGAGCAACATAATGAATGACAATAAAAGTGCAAAATGGATCGATCTGCATCTGCACACCACAGCTTCCGACGGTACGTTTACACCGGATGAGGTCGTAAAGGAAGCAGCAGAGCTTGGCCTTAGAGCGATCGCGATCACGGATCACGATACCGTAGACGGCATAGAAGAGGCGCTGGCAGCAGGGGAGAAGTATGGCATCACGGTTGTTCCGGGGATTGAGCTTTCTACCGAATATGCAGGTGTGGAAATCCACATTGTCGGTCTGTATGTGGATCATATGTCTCATGAGCTGAATGCACAGGCAAAGTCATTTCGCGAGCAGCGGGATGGCCGGAACTTAAAGATGATCGAACGCCTGCAGAAGTATGGCTTTAAGATCACTGAAGAAGAGCTGTATCATCGCTTCCCGGACAGTGTGGTGGCACGCCCGCATATGGCAAGATTCCTGCATGAGACAGGCCAGGCCAAGAGTGTCAAGGATGTGTTTGACAAATACATCGGCGATGACTGTCCCTGCTATGTGCACCGCGAGATGATCACGCCGATGCGTGCGGTTGAGATCATCCATGCAGCTGGCGGAACGGCGATCCTTGCGCATCCGTGTCTGTACCGGAAATTAAATGGTGAGACCTTCACGGCAATGATGAACGATTTAAAGAAAAGCGGTCTTGACGGAATGGAAGTGCGCTATTCAAGAAACACCGTAAAAGAAGACCGTCATTATCAGGAAGTGGCAGACCAGTATGGCCTGCTGTATTCGGGCGGATCGGATTTTCACGGAACGAACAAGCCGGAGATCAAGATCGGCAGCGGGACAGGAAATCTGTTTGTGCCGGCGGAGTATCTTGACCGGATCATAGAATATCGAAAAATGTCTTGACGTCTTTCGCAAGGCGTGCTATGATAGTCGCGTTGTAAATACAAGCAGAGTATCCACTCTCACCCTGGCACAAACGCGTGACCTGTGGTTAATATCGACACAAGAACGAGCATAAGAGTTGTCTGTTTATGCTTTTGTGGATGAAGGTGGATAGTTATGCTATCCGCTTTTTTGATGTATACGGGAGGTACAGAACCATTAGCAGTTTAATGATTAATGAACAGATCCGGGACAGAGAAGTACGGGTCATCGATGCGGACGGTAATCAGCTTGGGATCATGTCTTCGCAGGAAGCGATGAAGCTTGCACAGGAAGCTGATCTGGATCTTGTTAAGATCGCGCCTGGCGCAAAGCCGCCGGTGTGCAAGATCATTGACTACGGCAAATATCGCTATGAGCAGAGCCGTAAGGAGAAACAGGCGAAGAAAAATCAGAAGATGATTGAGATCAAAGAGATCCGCATGTCACCGAATATCGACACCAATGATCTGAATACAAAGATTAATGCTGCGAAAAAGTTCCTTTCCAAAGGGAACAAGGTTAAAGTAACGCTTCGCTTCCGCGGCAGGGAGATGGCACATGTGAACAACAGCCGTCATATCCTGGATGAATTTGCCGAAGCACTTTCCGAATTTGCGGTCATCGAAAAGCAGCCAAAGCTCGAAGGCCGTAATATGAGCATGATGTTAAGCGAGAAAAAGTAGAAGTAGCAGGAGGGAAAAGACTATGCCGAAAATGAAAACAAACAGATCAGCAGCAAAGCGCTTCCACAAGACAGGAACCGGCAAGCTGAAAAGAAACAAAGCTTACAAGAGCCATATCTTAACGAAGAAATCTACAAAGAGAAAAAGAAATCTTCGCAAGCCGACCATGACGGACGCATCAAACGAGAAGAACATGAAGAAGATTTTACCTTATCTGTAAGACAGACGGGTGCATAAGTCAATCTGCATCAGTAAGGTAAGCGGATATAAGATCCGTATGAAGTAGAAATCGGGAGGATAATAATATGGCAAGAATCAAAGGCGGTCAGAACGCCAAAAAAAGACATAACCGTACACTGAAACTCGCAAAGGGCTATCGCGGTGCCCGTTCAAAGCAGTATCGTATCGCTAAGCAGTCCGTTATGCGTGCACTGGCTTCATCCTATGCAGGACGTAAGCAGAAGAAACGTCAGTTCCGTCAGCTGTGGATCGCAAGAATCAATGCAGCATCCAGACTGAACGGCCTTTCCTACAGCAAGTTCATGCACGGCTTAAAGCTGGCTGAGGTTGAGATCAACCGTAAGATGCTCGCTGAGATGGCAGTAAACGATGCAGAAGGTTTCGCTTCTCTCGTTGAGCTTGCAAAAGGTAAACTGGCTTAAACCTGATAAAAAGAATTTTATCGTTTCATAAAAAAGTGCTTGCATTTTGATACTAAGTCTGTTAGTATCAAATGCGCATGGTTCGTTGGTCAAGTGGTCAAGACGCCGCCCTCTCACGGCGGAAACAGGGGTTCGACTCCCCTACGAACTGCTTTCAAAGCTGTTGCACAGAGGTGCAGCAGCTTTTTTGCGCGTTAGCAATGAGCCATGCGCAGACAAGACAGATGACAGCCGGAGAGAGCATGCTCTCAGCCGGATGGCAGATGACTTGTCTGCATACGGCGAATGCCGCGACAATGAGAGAACGAAGTTCTCGAATCTGTCGGCATGGCTCTTAGTGGAAGACAGGCAATATAAAAAACTGACTGGAAGACAGAACCTGATTCTGATAAGATAGAGTCAGTTCAAATAGTATGAGCAGAACGTTGCAGTAATAGGGGGATCGTTCATGGAACAGCAGATTTTCACAAATGAGATTATATTATCCTGGCTTCAGTATTTCGCGAAGAATACACCGATCGACTTGGAAAAGGTCAAGATGCTTGACATCACAAGAAAGAATAAGAATGTCATTCCGACCGTTGAATCAAGAAAAGCAACATTGGTTTTCACGGAGGCAGGCGATCAGGATATCTTTTACCGCATGTGGAATGCAGGACTTGGCGAGTGCGAGGTCTGGTATAACGAAGGCGACAAACCGGAAGGCGAGATCAAGCATGATCTGTTAAAGGATATGATCAACCGTGGGATCAATGCGTCTGCAGGCATGCTGATCATCAATGAGAATGCGAGAAACACCTATAAGATCGGCATGCGCAATGAAAACTTCCGCCGCGGTTCGATCAACTATGTCGGCAGTGAGATCCGTGCAGTCATCTTAAACAAGATGCAGGTCGGACAGCAGGATGAGATCTGCGTGATCAGCGGAGAGAGCATTGCGATCGAATCCGCGATCATTGCGACAGACGGAACGGTGATCGCAGTTGAATACAGCGGGGATGACCGTGCGACGATGGAGGAAAACATCGACCATTTCGGACTGAGCAATGTCTGTGTCATCGATCATGTGGATGAGGAGAACATGAAGGATTGTCCCGTCCCGCGTCTGGTCTTCATGGTGGCATCTGCGAGCATGGAGCAGGAGCTTGACTGTCTGACTGCCCTGAACCCGGAGATCGATATTGTGATCTATACACTTGATTTTAGCGTCGCGGCACATCTGCCAAAGCTTTTGGAAAAATATGGCGTAAAGGATGCAGAGGTAATTCAGGTCAGTGTTTCCGTACTGAATGCGAAAAACTCCTTTGTACAGCAGCCGGCACCATGGATCATTTCCGGAAAGGCAGACTGTAAGGAAAGATAAGGGCGTAAAAAGGCCGGATTTTCAGACTTTTTGGGAATCTTCCCTTGATTTCACATATCTAACGTGTTAAGATACATAGGATTTATATAGAAGCTTATTGTTAAGAGTGGGTTTGCGCCCACTCTTATCTGTTGTATAAGACCGTTGAAAAGAGGTGAGAACATGTCCAGACGGGAACAATATGAAGCGCGTACGGAAGAACTGGTGACGCCCATCCTTGATGAAAACAATTTCTGGCTGGTGGATGTTGAGTTTGTAAAAGAAGGCAGCACCTGGTACTTGCGGGTGTACATTGACAAAGAAGGCGGCATCACCGTCAATGACTGTGAACTTGTCGCGCGAAGGATGAATGACATCCTGGACGCGGAGGACTATATTTCCGAGTCATACGTATTTGAGGTCAGCTCGCCGGGGCTGGGACGTCCGCTGAAAAAAGAAAAAGACTATGCCAGAAATCTTGGCAAGGAAGTGGAAGTCAAAACATACCGCGCGATTGACGGAGAAAAAGAGTTCGTCGGATATCTGAAAGCATATACGGCCGATCAGGTGACACTGGCCGATGACGATGGCAACGAACTGACACTGGAAAAAAAGGAAATCGCACTGATCAGAGAAGCGATCGATTTCTAATAGAGAATAACAGACATTCCGGCAGGGCCGGTTGATGAATGGGAGGTAGAAAAGTGGCAAAAAAGAATCAGAACATTGCAATGGGGAATGACAGCCAGGAACTGATGGCAGCACTGGCGATCCTTGAGAAAGAGAAAAACATCAGCAAGGAGCGTCTGCTTGAAGCAATCGAGAATTCCCTGATGACAGCCTGCAAGAATCATTTCGGCAAGAATGAGAACATTCGCGTAGAAATGAATCCGGACACCTGCGAGTTTCATGTAATCGCAGACAAGACCGTTGTAGAAGAGGTCGAGGATCCGGTGCTTGAGATCAGCCTTGCAGAAGCGAAAATGCATGACGATAAGCTCGAGGTAGGCGACATCTGGCAGCAGGAGATCCAGTCAAAGGAATTCGGACGTATCGCGACACAGAACGCGAAAAACGTGATCCTGCAGACAATCAGGGAAGAAGAGCGTCGTGTGATCTATGATGAATTCAACGACAAGGAGCGTCAGATCGTGACCGGTATCGTACAGCGCTATATTGGCAAGAATATCAGCATCAATCTTGGAAAAGCAGATGCGATCCTGACGAAAAATGAGATGATCCGCGGAGAGTCCTTCAATCCGACACAGCGTGTGCGCGTGTTTATCCTGGAAGTGAAGAATACGCCGAAAGGACCAAAGATCATGGTTTCCAGAACACATCCGGATTTTGTCAGACGTCTGTTTGAAGAAGAAGTGGCAGAGGTGCGTGAAGGCATCGTTGAGATCAAAAACATTGCCCGTGAAGCAGGAAGCCGTACCAAGATGTCCGTATGGTCAAGCGATCCGGATGTTGATCCGGTCGGTGCATGCGTCGGCGTAAACGGTTCCCGTGTCAATGCGGTCGTTGATGAGCTGCATGGCGAAAAGATTGATATCATTGAATGGGATGAGAACGCTGCGGTACTGATCCAGCATGCATTAAGCCCGGCGAAAGTCATTTCCGTTATCGCGGACAGCGAAGAAGAAACCGCAAAGGTTGTTGTACCGGATTATCAGCTTTCCCTTGCGATCGGCAAAGAAGGACAGAACGCACGTCTTGCAGCACGTCTGACCGGCTATAAGATCGACATTAAGAGTGAGACGCAGGCACGCGAGTCCGGCGAATTCTTAGATTATGACGAGTACGAAGAGTATGATGAATACGATGAGTACGATGAGAACTACGAAGAATACGAAGAACTCCCCGATGGCGAATATGAAGAAGTTTACGAAGAACTCCCGGAAGGTGAATACGAAGAAATCTATGAAGAGTATCCGGAAGACGGAGAGTATGAAGAATACGAAGAGTATGTAGAGTACGAGGACGCAGAACCGGAAGATGAAGAACAGTAAATCCACGCAGCGTATGTGTGTCGGCTGCAGACAAATGATAGATAAAAAAGATCTGATCCGTCTGGTGCGTACACCGGAAGGCTCCTATGAGCTGGATCCGACAGGCAAAAAGAACGGCCGCGGCGCATACATCTGCCAAAAGGCGGAATGCATGGAAAAAGCAGTCAAAAACAATGGATTTCAAAGGTCTTTCAAGGGAACTGTGCCAAAAGAGGCACTGGCACTGCTGACAGAAGAGATCAACAGGAGGAAATAGAATGGATTCCATACTGTCTCTGTTGGGCCTGGCGCAAAAGGCAGGTAAGATTGCAAGCGGAGAGTTTGCAACGGAAAAAGCGATCAAATCATGGAGAGCGTATCTTGTGATCGTGTCAGAAGATGCATCTGAGAATACCAAAAAGCGGATGCGGCAGATGACAGAGTATTACGAAGTGCCGCTTGTGATATATGGCGAAAAGGAAGCGCTCGGGCGCTGCATCGGCAAAGGCGAACGTTCGATGCTTGCCATTCTGGATGCAGGGTTTGCAAAAGCAGTGGAAAAGAAATTGAAATGACCGGAAGAGTCGGGAGGTAAATAGATGGGAAAAATCAGAATACATGAACTTGCAAAGGAGTTGGATGTGCCGTCAAAAGACATTCTTGATTTTCTGACAAAAGAAGGCGTTGAGGCATCCAACCATATGAGCAGCATCGATGACGCGGATGCGGCCCGTGCGCGCGACCGGTTCGCGAAAAAGGCGCAGCCGGAGAAGAAGGCTGCAGCACCACAGGGCGAGAAGAAGGCAGCCGGAAAGGCACAGCCGGTAAAAAAAGCGGATGCAGCAGAACCGGCAGAAAAGAAGGCCGGAGCTGACGCACAGGGCGAGAAAAAGCCGCGCCCGAAGAAAAAAGCCAGCATCGCAGCGGTCTATAATCCGCAGCACAGCAAGGACGGAAACCGCAGACAGAAAAGCATCGTGCATGACGCTGCAAACCAGAAGCGTGAGAGAAAGCCGCAGGCAAAGACACAGATCGAAACGGTCGTCGGTCCGGACGGTAAGACCCTGCGCAGAAGAGTCGTTACAAGAAACGGCAAGCCGGTACATCAGAGTGAGGACACCTTAAGAAGAACGATCGTGCGTACAGCACCTGACGGGACAAAAAAGGTATACCGCAAGCGTGTAGAGCCGGCAGAGCAGAAGCCGGAAGCAAAGCAGGAGGCAGTCGAGAAAGAAACCGTACTGCGTCCGGAAGAGACAGCAGCACCAGTTGTTAAGAAAGAAGCGCCGGTACAGGCAAAGGGTGAAGAACATGTTGAAAAAACAAAAACAGCAGAAAAGCCCGTACAAAAAGCTGCTCCGTCTGATCACGGTAATACAGGTGACAGGAAGCCTGCTAAGCGTGGGGGCAAGGGTTCTGACAATCGTGCAAAAGGCCAGAAAGAAAAAGTAGAGAACCAGAATCAGAAGGCAAAAGGCGGCAAGAACGAAGGCGCAGCAAGCGGAAACGAAGAACGCGGACGCGGCAAAAAAGGCAAGAAGCAGGAGTTCGATAAGAAAAAGGGCGCACCCAAACAGCAGGAGCGTTATGTCAACTTAGAGAAAAAGACCGGACATAAGAAAAAGAATGCCGGCCCGAAGCAGACACCGGAGCGCGATAAGAACGAGATCCTGACGATCAAGCTGCCGGAATACTTAACCGTTCGTGATCTGGCTGACAAGATGAAGATCCAGCCGTCTGAGATCATCAAAAAGCTCTTTATGCAGGGTACGATCCTGACACTGAACCAGGAGATCGACTACGAAAAGGCAGAAGAGATCGCGCTTGAGTTTAACTGCATCGCAGAACCGGAAGAAAAGGTAGACGTGATCGCAGAGCTGTTAAAAGAGGATGAAGAAGACGAGTCCAAGATGGTTCCCCGCCCGCCGGTCGTTTGCGTGATGGGTCACGTTGACCATGGTAAGACATCCCTTCTGGATGCGATCCGTGAAACCCATGTAACAGACCGTGAGGCAGGCGGTATCACACAGCATATCGGTGCATCGGTTGCCAAGATCAACGGAAACAAGATCACCTTCCTGGATACACCGGGTCACGAGGCGTTTACCGCAATGCGTATGCGTGGCGCGAACTCCACGGATCTCGCGATCCTGGTTGTTGCTGCGGATGACGGTATCATGCCGCAGACGATCGAGGCGATCAACCATGCAAAGGCAGCCGGCATTGAGATCATCGTTGCGATCAATAAGATCGATAAGCCGAACGCAAACATCGACTTTGTAAAACAGGGACTTTCCGAGCATGAGCTGATCCCGGAAGACTGGGGCGGATCCACGATCTGCGTACCGGTTTCCGCAAAGACCAGAGAAGGTATCGACCAGCTTCTGGAAATGGTCCTTCTGACCGCTGAAATGCTTGAGCTCAAAGCCAATCCGAAGCGGAAGGCCCGTGGTCTTGTCATTGAGGCGAAGCTCGATAAGGGACGCGGTGCTGTGGCAACAGCCCTGATCCAGAAGGGTACATTGAAAGTCGGCCAGCCGGTAGCGGCAGGCAGCAGCTATGGTAAAGTACGTGCCATGACAGACCACACCGGAAAGCGTGTGAAAGAAGCAGGTCCGTCCACACCGGTTGAGATCATCGGTCTGAACAGTGTTCCGGGCGCAGGCGAAGTCCTGATGGCATTCGACAGCGAAAAGGATGCGAGAAGCTTTGCAGAGACATTCGTATCCCAGGATAAGGAAAAACTGCTTGATGAGACCCGTGCACGTATGAACCTCGATAACATCTTCTCACAGATCCAGGCGGGCGACTTAAAGGAACTCAACCTGATCGTCAAAGCAGATGTACAGGGTTCTGTTGAGGCAGTCAAGACCAGTCTTGAAAAGCTGTCCAATGAAGAGGTTGTCGTAAAAGTCATCCATGGCGGTGTCGGCGCGATCAGCGAATCCGATGTTACCCTGGCAGCAGCTTCTAACGCCGTGATCATCGGCTTTAACGTAAAACCGGACAACACGGCAAAATCCATCGCAGAGGGCGAGAACGTAGATATCCATCTGTACTCTGTCATTTACAAAGCGATCGAGGATGTGGAAAACGCGATGAAGGGTATGCTTGAGCCAATCTATGAAGAGCGCGTGATCGGTCATGCCGAGATCCGCCAGCTGTTCAAGGCATCGGGTGTCGGTACGATCGCAGGTTCCTATGTATTGGATGGCGTATTCGAGCGTGACTGCATGGTACGCATCACGAGAGAAGGCGAGCAGATCTATGAAGGAAATCTGGCTTCCCTGAAACGTTTCAAGGATGATGTAAAAGAGGTTCGTGCCGGATTTGAGTGCGGTCTTGTATTTGAAAACTTTAACGAGATCGCGGAGCTTGATCAGGTCGAAGCTTACAAGATGGTGGAAGTACCGAGACAATGAGAAAAAACAGCAGAAAAAATATCAGGATAAACGAAGAGGTCATGCGGGAGCTATCCAAGATCATCCGTATGGAATTAAAGGATCCGCGGATCCACCCGATGACCAGTATATCCGGTGTCGAAGTCGCGCCGGATCTGAAAACCTGCAAGGCCTATATCAGTGTACTTGGAGATGAAAAAGAGCTTGCGGATACGATGGATGGCTTAAACAGCGCGTCCGGCTTTATCCGTAGATGCCTTGCGCAGTCCCTGAACCTGCGCAACACACCGGAGATCAGGTTCATTGCGGACCAGTCGATCGCCTACGGTATCGAAATGTCCAAAAAGATCGATGCCCTTACCTATTCGGAGGATCAGGATGATGATTCCCTTGCTTGATGAGATGATCCGTGACGCTGACAGCATCGCTGTAGCCGGACACATCCGTCCGGACGGCGACTGTGTCGGCTCCTGTCTTGCGGTTTACAATTACATAACAGAGAATTATCCGCAGAAGACATGCAGGGTTTATCTGGATCATGTGCCGGAGCGGTTCCGGTTTTTGCCGCATGCCGATCAGGTTAAGCATCCCGGGAAAAAGGAAAAGCAGGCAGATCTGTTCCTGGCGCTTGACTGTGCGGACAGGGCGAGGCTTGATTCGGCAGAACCCGTTTTTCTGGAGGCAAAAAAGACCGTTTGCATCGATCATCACATCAGCAATGAAGGGTTTGCAGATGAGAATTACATTTTTCCGGATGCAAGCTCTGCCAGTCAGATCGTGTTTGAAGCGATGCAGACAGATGCGATCAGCAAAGAGACGGCGGAATGCCTGTATGTCGGCATCGTCTGTGACACCGGCGTATTTCAGTATTCCTGTACCTCGGCGCGCACGATGGAGATCGGCGGCATTCTGATGGGAAAAGGGATCAACTATCCCCGCCTCGTGGACCGTGTTTTCTTTGAAAAGAATTTCACGCAGAAGAAGATACTTGGCAGAACGCTCGAAAAGAGCAGTCTTTACCTGAATGGACATGCGATCGCAAGCTATATTACACAGGCTGATATGAAGGAACTGGGTGCGATCGGGGCGGATCTTGACGGGATCGTCAGTGAGCTACGCTCCACAAAAGGTGTTGAGACAGCCATCTTTCTGCATGAGGAAAAGAACGGAGACATCAAGATCAGCCTGCGTTCCGCAGAGTATATCGATGTGGCAAAGATCGCAGCAAATTACGGTGGCGGCGGTCATGCAAGGGCAGCCGGTGCGACCGTGAAACTGGCGCCGGATGTGATCTTAAGTGAACTTTGTGAAGCGATCCGGCAGCAGATGGAGCAGGAATAATCCATGTATCACGGGATCATAAATGTTTATAAAGAAAAAGGCATGACGTCCTTTGATGTCGTGGCAAAGCTCCGTAAGATCTGCGGACAGAAAAAGATCGGACATACAGGAACCCTGGATCCGGATGCGGAAGGCGTTCTCCCTGTCTGCCTTGGAAAAGCGACGAAGGTCTGCGACCTTCTGACAGACAGAGATAAGGAATATGTCACAGTATTAAGGCTTGGGGTTGAGACGGACACCCAGGATCTGACAGGAAATGTGATCATGGAAAAGGACGCCTCAGGTCTTGCACCTGCAGAGGTCACAGATGTGATCCGGTCCTTTGTCGGTGTGCAGGAGCAGATCCCGCCGATGTTTTCCGCAAAAAAGGTAAACGGGAAAAAGCTTTATGAATATGCCAGAGAGGGCGTTGAAGTCAAGCGGAAGCCGGAGACGATCACGATTTACGGGATCGACATACTCGACATGAACCTGCCCGAAGTACGTCTTCGGGTCGCATGTTCAAAAGGAACCTATATCCGCACGCTCTGTCATGACATTGGACAAAAGCTTGGTGTGGGCGGTGCGATGGCATCGCTTGTCAGGACCAAAGCGGCAGGATATGCGATCGAACAGGCGCATCGTCTCGATGAGATCGCGGCGATGGCAGAGCAGTGGACACTTGGTGAACTCCTGCAGCCTGTGGAAGATGTATTCAAGGATCTGCCGGGCAGTTGCTGCAGATCGGAATATGACATGCCGCTCCTTAACGGAAGCAAACTGCCTGCAGAGGCATTTGCGGACGAAGTGCCGGAGAACGGGACTTCTTTCCGGGCTTATACGGCGGACGGCGTGTTTGTCGGACTGTACTATTACTGTGCGGATGAAGGAACCTGCAGAGTCAGGAAACAATTTATTGACGAAACTACAAAACAACTGATCAGGAAATAAAGCATGAAATTTTATGAAGATCTTAACGATGTTGAGATAACAAAGCCTTGTGCCATTTCGCTTGGGAAATTTGACGGACTGCATATCGGGCACAAGCTTTTGATGAATGAATTAAACAAAGCAAAAGAATCCGGACTCCTTGCGGTGGCCGTCACATTCAGCATCCCGCCGAATGCACTGGACGGAGAAGACTTCCGTGTGCTGACGACCAAGGCGGAGAAGCTGTGGATCTTTGAGCAGGCAGGCGTCGATGTGCTGATCGAGCTGCCGTTTACCAAAGAACTGCGTGCCATGGAGCCGGAAGCGTTTCTTTCCATGCTGGCCGAAAAGATCCCGGTCAAAAAGATCGTTGCCGGGACAGATTTCCGGTTCGGGAAAAACAGAAGCGGTGACTACAGGACACTGCAGGAAAATGAAAGCCGTTTCGGATATGAGGCAGTCATTTTTGAAAAGATCCAGGATGACGGTGCGGACATCAGCAGCACGAGGATCCGGGAAGCCGTAAAGGAAGGGAATCTCGCCGAGGCCAACAGGCTGCTCGGATACGATTACTTTCTGTCAGGCAAGGTGGTCGTCGGTAATCAGCTTGGAAGGACCATCCAGGTGCCGACCGCAAACCTTCTGGTGCCAAAAGAAAAGCTCCTGCCGCCAAACGGCGGATATGTGACCCATCTGACGGTAGACGGTAAAGTTTACGGCGGGATCTCAAATATCGGTTACAAGCCGACCGTGGGGGAAAATGAACCCTTCAGCGTGGAAACGCATATCTTTGATTTCAATGAAGACATCTACGGAAAGCAGATCTGGGTATCTTTTTTGGAGTATCTGCGTCCGGAAAAGAAATATGATTCGCTGGATGCTTTGAAAAAGCAGATCGATCTGGATATCAAAACCAGTAAAGAAATCCTTGCACGCATCGAGAAACAGCGAATTTGATGGTTTACTTTTACGGCAGGATATGTTAGACTGATTGCCGTGAGTCACTGTGCCCCTGCTCAGTGTCCGGACACTCCGACCGGGCGCCTGGCAGTTTGGGCGAATGTATAACAGGAGGAAAATATTATGATCACAAAAGAGAAAAAGACAGAACTGATTCAGGAGTATGGCAGAAAACCGGGTGATACAGGTTCACCGGAGGTTCAGGTAGCGATCCTGACCACAAGAATCCGCGAGCTGACCGAGCATCTGAAAGCGAATCCGAAGGATCATCATTCCAGACGAGGACTTCTGAAGATGGTTGGTAAGCGTAGAAGACTGTTAGCGTACATCCAGAAGAACGATCTGGAAGGCTATCGTGCGCTGATCGCAAAGCTTGGCATCAGAAAGTAATTCATAAGCGTATGAAATACAGAGCGGGGCAGCCCGCTCTGTTTTGGTAGTTAGAAAGAAGAGAAGAAGGAAAGGAAAGTAAAAAAGTATGTACAAAAGTTTTACCATGGACCTTGCAGGCAGAACACTGCGGGTTGACGTAGGAAGAGTAGCAGCACAGGCAAGCGGCGCCGCTTTCATGCACTATGGCGACACTGTTGTTTTAAGTACTGCAACAGCATCCGCTAAGCCGCGTGACGGGATCGACTTTTTCCCGCTGAGCGTTGATTTTGAAGAGAAAATGTATGCCGTCGGTAAGATCCCGGGCGGTTTTAAGAAAAGAGAAGGTCGTGCGTCTGACAACGCGGTTCTGACAGCCCGTGTCATCGACCGTCCGATGCGTCCGCTGTTCCCGAAGGATTACAGAAATGACGTTCTGTTAAACAACCTTGTCATGAGCGTTGATCCGACCTGTAGACCGGAGCTGGTAGCAATGCTTGGTTCCGCGATCGCAACCTGCATTTCCGACATTCCGTTTGACGGTCCGTGCGCTATGACACAGATCGGTATCACAAACGGCGAATTCGTCGTTAACCCGGGTCAGAAGGAATGGGACGAAGGCGATCTGCAGCTGACCGTAGCATCTACTGCTGAGAAGGTCATCATGATCGAGGCAGGCGCAAATGAGATCAAAGAAGAAAAGATGATCGAAGCCATCTATATGGCACACGACATCAACCTTCAGATCATTGATTTTATCAACCAGATCGTAGCGGAAGTCGGCAAAGAAAAGCATACCTATGAGAGCTGCACGATCCCGGAAGAGCTTTTTGCAAAGATTAAAGAGATCGTTCCGCCGGCAGAGATGGAAGAAGCCGTATTTACAGACGAGAAGCAGGTCAGAGACGAGAACATCCGTGAGATCACGGCCCGTGTCGAGGAAGCACTTGCTGAGGATGAAGAGCTTCTGCCGCTGGTTGGTGAGGCAATCTATCAGTATCAGAAAAAGACCGTACGTAAGATGATCTTAAAGGATCACAAGCGTCCGGATGGCCGTGCGATCGATCAGATCCGTCCGCTTGCAGCAGAGGTTGACCTGATCCCGCGCGTACACGGTTCCGCGATGTTTACCCGTGGACAGACACAGATCTGCACCGTTACGACACTTGCACCGATGTCTGAGGTTCAGCGTGTAGACGGTCTGGATGAGTTTATTACAGAAAAACGTTATGTACATCAGTATAACTTCCCGTCATACTCCGTAGGTGAGACAAAGCCTTCCCGCGGTCCGGGAAGAAGAGAGATCGGACATGGTGCGCTTGCAGAGCGTGCGCTGCTTCCGGTGCTTCCGTTTGCGGAAGAGTTCCCGTATGCAATGCGTCTGGTTTCCGAGACCTTCGAGTCCAACGGATCCACATCTCAGGCCAGCATTTGTGCATCCACGATGTCACTGATGGCAGCAGGTGTTCCGATCAGAAAGCCGGTCGCAGGTATTTCCTGCGGTCTGGTAACCGGCGAGACAGACGATGATTATCTGGTTCTGACAGACATTCAGGGTCTGGAAGATTTCTTTGGCGATATGGACTTTAAGGTAGCAGGTACCAAGGATGGTATCACAGCGATCCAGATGGATATCAAGATCCATGGTCTGACCAGACCGATCGTTGAAGAAGCAATCGCACGCACCAAGGCTGCAAGAGAGTACATCCTTGATGAGGTTATGCTCCCGGCAATCGGTGCGCCTAGAGAAGAGCTGAGCCCGTATGCACCGAAGATCATCACTGTTGAGATCGACCCGCAGAAGATCGGCGATGTTGTCGGCAAGCAGGGTAAGGTGATCAACGCGATCATCGAGCAGACCGGCGTAAAGATCGACATTTCAGAAGATGGTATCGTATCCATCTGCGGTGTTGATACCGAGATGATGGACCGCGCAGCGGAGCTGGTACGCATCATCGTAACAGATTTCGAAGAAGGACAGGTCCTGGAAGGAAAGGTTGTTTCCATCAAAGAGTTCGGCGCATTTGTTGAGTTTGCACCGGGCAAGGAAGGCCTTGTTCACATTTCCAAGATCTGCAACCAGCGGATCAACCATGTAGAAGATGTTTTGACACTGGGCGATAAAGTCAAGGTTGTCTGCCTTGGCAAGGACCGTATGGGTCGTGTAAGCTTCTCCATGAAAGACGTAAAGTAATACATTACAGTTGAATCATTAAGACTTCAGGTATCCTGCAGGATCGAGGCATGCTTCGAATTTTGCAGGATGCCTTTCTAGTACAGTGTTTTTTGCTCCCAGACTGGTGTCTGCGGATGCTCCCGGCAGCGCGAAAGAGAGGGCAGACGGATTTGGAATTAAAAGTAAAATTACAGGCATTTGAAGGCCCGCTCGATCTGCTTTTGCATCTGATCGATAAAAACAAGGTTGACATCTATGATATCCCGATCGCGGAGATCACCGACCAGTACATGGATTACGTCCGCCAGATGGAAACAGAAAACCTGGATGTGATGAGTGAGTTTCTGGTCATGGCGGCGACGCTTCTTGATATTAAGGCAAGGATGCTTCTGCCGGTCGATCCGGATGATGAAGAACCGGAGGATCCGAGACAGGAGCTCGTGGATCAGCTGATCCAATACAAGATCTATAAATATATGTCTTTTGCCTTAAAGGACCGTCAGATCGACGGCGCGAAGCGCTGGTATAAACAGGCGACTATCCCGGAAGAGGTACGCGCGTACGAGGAACCGGTTGATCTGGATGAATTGACGGAAGGGATGGATCTTTCCATCCTGAAAAAAATCTTTGATGATGTGATCCGCAGACAGTCGGACAAGGTAGACCCCGTGCGGTCGAAGTTCGGACAGATCAAAAAAGAACAGGTGTCCATGGAGGAAAAGACGCAGGTCTTTGATGCATTTATCCGGAAAAACAGAACATTCGGATTCCGCGCATTTTTGGAAGAGCAGCCTGACAGAGAAGAGATCATTGTTGCTTTTCTGATCATTCTGGAATATATGAAGAGCGGAAAGATCAGGGTATCGCAAAAAGACCTGTTTGATGATATTCTGGTAGAGTCACTGGTGGCAGAATAAGGAGACGATATGACGATCAGGGAATATGAGAAAGCGGCAGAGGCCATCCTTTTTACAATGGGAGATTCGGTCAGTGTAAAAAGCCTTGCGGCAGCACTTGAACTTAGCGAAGCAGATACCAAAAAAATCGTGCAGAATCTGATGGACCGCTATCAGGAACTAGACAGCGCAATCCAGATCATCGAGCTTGAGGACGCCTGGCAGATGTGTACAAGACCGGAGCTTTATGATTACCTGATCCGGATCGCAAAGCAGCCAAGAAAGTATGCGCTGACGGACGTCGTGCTGGAAACACTCTCGATCATTGCATATAAGCAGCCCGTGACACGTCAGGAGATTGAAAAGATCCGCGGGGTATCCTGTTCCCATGCAGTCAACAAGCTGCTCGATTACGGCCTGATCCGTGAGCTCGGCCGTCTGGATGCGCCGGGTAAGCCGATCCTGTTTGGAACGACGGAAGAGTTCCTTCGGTGCTTTGCGGTACGTTCCGCAGATGATCTGCCGTCCATTTCACAGGACAAGATCGAAGAGATCCGTGAAGAAGCCACAAAGGAAGCCCAGGTCGAAGTTGGGGTCTGAAAAGTATGAAGAAAGCCAAAAGTCCGAACGGGCAGGAGGCGGAGAAATAGTATGAATGCTGCGACAAGTGAATTAAGCACAAGAATCCATGCCGGCTATAACAGGATGAGTAAGGGACAGAAACGCCTGGCAGATTATATATTGGAAAATTATGAGAAGGCGGTCTATCTGACCGCTGGAAAGCTGGGGACGGTGGTCGGCGTCAGTGAATCGACCGTCGTGCGTTTTGCGGGCTGTCTGGGATACGGAGGTTATCCGGAGTTCCAGAAAGCGCTCGAAGAGATGGTGCGCAACCGCTTAAACTCGATCCAGAGAATGGAAGTGACCTATGGCAGGATCAGTGAATCGGAGATCCTGAATACGGTCTTATTATCGGACGCGGATAAGATCCGCCGCACCAGAGAATCGATCGACCAGCATGCCTTTGAAGAGGCGCTGGATCTTCTGATCCATGCAAAACACATCTACCTGATCGGTACAAGAAGCTGTGCGCCTCTGGCAAGCTTTCTGGCGTATTATTTCAATCTGATCTTTGAAGATGTTCATCACCTGCATGCAAGCAGCAACAGCGAGGTGTTTGAGCAGATGGTGCGCATCGGTGAAGATGATGTCGCCATCGGCATCAGTTTTCCGCGGTATTCCCAGCGGACGTTAAAAGCCGTGGAATTTGCGCACAACAGAGGTGCGAAGGTGATCACCCTGACGGACAGTGAGCATTCGCCCTTAAACCAGTTTTCAAATTGCAGCCTGATCGCAAGAAGTGATATGGCATCGATCGCGGACTCTCTTGTCGCACCGCTTTCCGTGATCAATGCACTCGTGGTCGGTCTGTGTATGAAGAAGCAAAAAGAGGTTTCCGAAACACTCGCGACACTCGAAGACATCTGGGATGAGTACGAGGTGTACGAGAACGAGGAGACATCGGACAATATGCCACAGCAGGATGCGCGCGGCAGAAAGGATCACTGATATGGCAAATGTGGTCATTGCCGGTGGCGGCGCGGCCGGGATGATGGCTGCTGTAAGGGCCGCGGAGCGCGGACATCAGGTTACGCTTCTGGAACAGAATGAAAAGCTCGGGAAAAAGATCTATATCACCGGGAAAGGTCGCTGCAACCTGACAAACGGCTGTGATACGGAGGATATTTTCCCGCAGTTTCAGTCCAATCCCCGTTTCCTCTACAGTAGCATTTACACGTTTGACAATTTCCGTGTGATGGACTTTTTTGAGCAACACGGGGTGAAACTGAAAGAAGAGCGCGGACAGAGGATCTTTCCGGTATCAGACCATGCGTCGGATGTGATCCGAGCGCTTTCACAATATTTGAGGCAGCTCGGCGTGAAGGTCTGCCTTGAGACGAAGCTGACCGGCATCCGGACTGAGGATGGAGCAGTGAAGGCAGTAACGACGCTTCATCTGCCTGGAAAGGAAAAGAAAACCCTGCCGGCAGACGCACTGATCCTGGCAGGCGGCGGATGCTCTTATCCGCAGACAGGGGCGGACGGCAATCTGTTTGGGCTTTGTGAAGATCTGGGACATACGGTCAAACCGCTCAGACCGGCACTGGTTCCGTTAACAGTTAAGGAAGATTACATCCCGCAGATGATGGGGCTGTCCTTAAAAAATGTCATATTAACGATCCGGGACAAAAAGAAGATCTGTTATGAGGAATTCGGTGAAATGCTGTTTACGCATTTCGGGGTGAGCGGACCGCTGGTTCTTTCCGCAAGCAGCCGGATCCGGGAATGCTCCGAAAAGAAGCCTTTGTCGGCAGAGATCGATCTCAAGCCTGCATTGGATGAGGAGAAGCTTGATAAGCGTCTGCAGCGGATGATCTCAGAGGGCGCAAACAAGCAGTTTAAAAATCTGATCCAGGGACTTCTGCCTGCCAAAATGCTCCCGGTCGTGATCCGTTTAAGCGGGATCGATCCGGAGAAAAAGGGCAATGCGATCACAAAGGAAGAACGGACGGGGCTTCTTAGACTGTTAAAGGCATTTCCGTTTACGATCACCGGGACCAGAGGGTTTTCGGAAGCGATCATTACAAGAGGTGGTATTTCTGTCAAAGAGGTTGATCCCTCTACGATGGAATCAAAGATCATAAAAGGGATGTATTTTGCCGGAGAAATGCTGGACATCGATGCGCTGACAGGCGGGTTCAACCTGCAGGCCGCATGGTCGACGGGATATCTGGCAGGAGAGAGTGTGTAGGAAGCGTATCTGCTGTGGCCGGAGGGAATGTCCGGCGGCGCAATGTATCAGGAGGATATGATAATGGGATTTAACATCGCGATTGACGGACCGGCAGGCGCCGGAAAAAGCACGATAGCAAAACGATTGGCTAAGGATCTGGATTTTATCTATGTGGACACCGGAGCGCTTTACCGCGCACTGGCTTACGCATTTTGGAACAGAGGCATCGCACCGGATGATGAGGAAGCGATCACAAAGGCATGTGAAGACGTATCCGTAGCACTTGCCTATGAAAACGGCGTACAGAAAGTCCTTTTAAATGGGGAGGACATTTCCGCATATCTGCGCCAGGAGGCTGTCGGGAACATGGCATCTACGATCAGTGCCTATCCGGCTGTTCGTGCAAAGCTTCTGTCCATCCAGCAGGAGATCGCGAAGCAGGAAGATGTCGTGATGGACGGCAGAGACATCGGAACCTGTGTACTGCCGGATGCACAGTGCAAGATCTATCTGACCGCAAGTGCGAGAACACGCGCCGAGCGTCGGTATAAAGAACTGATCGAGCGTGGAGAAGAGGGCGATATCGATGTGATCGAAAACGATATCAAAGAGCGTGATCACAGAGATATGACACGCGCGATCGCGCCGTTGAAGCAGGCGGATGACGCAGTGCTTGTAGACAGCACCAGCATGACGATCGATGAGGTCGTAGACGCGATCAAGGCGGAAGTGAGACATTGCGATGAAGACGATTTTAGCAGATAAGGCAGGTTTTTGTTTTGGCGTCAGCAGGGCAATGAAGCTTGCTGAGGAACAGATCGCGTCAGGAAAGCGGCCGCTATATTCATATGGTCCGATGATCCACAACGAAGAGGTCGTTAATGACCTTGCAAGGCGCGGTGTACAGGTGACAGACCTTGCGCAGGCGCTTGCCGGTCGGGATGCACAGGTGGCGGATGGCAGTACGCAGGAACCTGTAAAAAAAGGCAGTGGGACGATGCTGATCCGCTCCCACGGTGTCACACGGGCCGAACTTGAACAGCTCAAAGATGCCGGATATGAGATCGTCGACGGGACCTGTCCGTTCGTATCGAAGATCCACCGGTATGTGGAGGAATATTCCCGTCAGGGCTATCAGATCGTGATCATCGGAGATCCTGCCCACGCAGAGGTAAAAGGCATCTGTGGGTGGGTCGCGGAAGGGAGCCCGGTTGTGATCCGTACACCGAAGGAAGCAGAGGCGCTTTCACTGTCAAAAGACTGCAAAGTTTGCGTTGTTTCTCAGACAACTTTTAATTTGAATAAATTTCAAGAAATTATTGAAATTATCAGTCAAAAAGGGTATTATATTAAAGTGTGCGAAACGATTTGCGCTGCGACCAGAGAACGACAGGAAGCAGCACAGGTTCTCGCCCGCGAAGTGGACGCTATGATCGTGATTGGCGGAAAAGACAGTTCGAATACCAGAAAGCTTTATGAGATCTGCGCAGGGATATGCCCTGATAGCTTTTTGATACAGACTAAGGATGACCTGGATCCGGCTGATTTTCACTCCTTTGACTGCGTAGGTATCACTGCCGGGGCTTCCACCCCAAATAATATTATCGAGGAGGTTCAAAATCATGTCAGAAAATTTTGAACAAATGTTGGAAGAATCATTTAAAATCATCAGAAACGGAGAGGCAGTTGAAGGTACCGTCATCGATGTTAAGCCTGACGAGATCATTCTGAACGTTGGGTATAAATCAGACGGCATCATTACCAGAAGAGAGTACTCGAACGACCTGAACCTTGACCTGACCACTGTTGCACAGCCGGGCGATGTTCTGGAAGTGAAAGTCATTAAGGTAAATGATGGCGACGGACAGGTGCTTCTTTCCAAGAAGCGTCTTGACATGGAGAAGGGCAGCGAAGTTCTTCGTGCTGCATTCGAGTCCGGTGAAGTTGTGACCGGTACAGTTGTACAGGTATTGAGCGGCGGTCTGATCGCTGTTGCAGATGATACAAGAGTATTCATTCCGGCAAGCCTTGTAACAGATATTTATGAGAAAGATCTGAACAAGTACAAAGGACAGGAAATCCAGTTTATCATCACCGAGTTCAATCCGCGTAAGAGACGCATCATCGGTGACAGAAAGCAGCTTGTGGTTGCCGAGAAGGCTCAGAAGCAGGCAGAGCTTCTTGAGCGCATCAACGTTGGCGATGTGATCGAAGGTACCGTTAAGAACATCACAGACTTCGGTGTATTCATCGATCTGGGCGGAGCAGATGGTCTGCTTCATATCTCTGAGATGTCCTGGGGCCGCGTTGACAACCCGCGTAAGATCTACAAGGTTGGCGACAGCGTTCGCGTGATCATCAAAGACATCCGCGACACCAAGATCGCACTGAGCGCAAAATTCCCGGAGGACAATCCGTGGAACGACGCTTCCGAGCGTTATGCACCGGGTACCATCGTAACCGGTAAAGTTGCAAGAATGACAGACTTCGGTGCTTTCGTTGAGCTGACACCGGGCGTAGATGCACTGCTTCATGTATCTCAGATTTCCAGAGAGCATGTAAACAAGCCGTCAGATGTCTTAAGCGTTGGCCAGGAGATCGAAGCACAGATCGTTGACTTCAACGAAGCAGATCGCAAGATCAGCCTGAGCATGAAGGCAATCCAGAGCGAAGCAGCTCCGGCAGAAGAAGCGGAAGAGGCAGCTGAGGACGCAGTTGAAGAAGCTGCAGAGGAAGTTGTTGAAGCTCCGGTTGAAGAAGTTGCTGAGGACGCAGCTGAATAAGCAGAAGGAATAAAATATAGAGTTTAAACCCGGCAGAGCGGCGAAATACCGTTTGCCGGGTTTTTCTGTTTTAGAGATTGGTGAAAATGTATGATATTCGGGAGGCTTGATATAGGAAGGCCATGAGAAAGAATTACCGCCTGACCATCTCCTATGACGGGACACGTTATCAGGGATGGCAGAAACAAAAGAAAACAAGTGAGACGATCCAAGGAAAGCTGGAAGAGATCCTCAAGCGGATGATGCCGCTGTACGGGAGTCGCGGAGGCGAGGAAGTGGAAATCCAGGTGATCGGCGCCGGAAGGACGGATGCCGGCGTGCATGCCCGCGCGATGACGGCAAATGTCTTCCTCGACATTACGATCGACGAGGAAGGTCTGCGGGATTATCTGAACCGCTATCTTCCGGACGACATCTCTGTAGATGCCGTCAAGGTCGCTTCCGATCGCTTTCACAGCCGGTTTCAGGCACTTGCGAAGACCTATTGTTATAGCTTGTATTGTGGCGACGCGAAGCCTGTTTTTGACAGGAAATACGTCACGATCTTAGAGCATCGGCCGAATGTAGAATGGATGCGTCGGGCGGCAAACGACCTTTTGGGGAATCATAATTTCAAGGCATTCTGTGGCAATCCCAAAATGAAAAAATCCACCTGGCGGCGGATCGATGCAGTAGAGATCATAGAAGAGGGTGACTATATCAGGATTTATTATCGTGGGAACGCATTCTTGCAAAACATGGTGCGTATCATGACAGGTACACTCCTTGAGATCGGCTTCGGCAGGATGCCAGCAGACGCCATCCCCGGAATCCTCGCCTCACTTGATCGCACCCAGGCGGGGCCGACCGCACCGGCCAAAGGGCTGTGCATGATGGAAGTGCATTATGATTAGGTGGGACCAGTCCCTTACACCTGCCGCAAAAATCCCTCCAGAGCCTTTTCGACATTCTCAAACAGGCTGTTCTCGCAATAGGGATGGACTTCGCCGTCGAGATATTCGGCCGGAAGTACAAATTCCGTGTAACATTCTTCCGGTTCCGCCTTTCTGCGGAAGGCCGGATCGACAAACTGACCGACACTTTTGTGTACGACGGTATCCTCGGCAGTCAGATAAAAGTAATCCTTTGGATTTGGCAGGTAACAGCGCAGAGCGCCCTTATATAAAGGCAGGACAGCGAGGCCGCTCGTCTTTCTTAACAGCAGGCTGCCGGTTGTTTTTAATTGACGGATGCTGATCGGGACAGGAACCTCGAGTCGAAAGCGGACAGACACTTCGTTTGCCGATGTAACCTGCAGGCTGTCGATGGACACCTCTTCCTTCACCTGCAGGCACGCAAGCAGCGAGATCAGGTGGAACATCCCAAATACATCTTCTTTATTATGCAAACACAGCAGGTCGCAGTCGGCCTGCTTTTTTGTTTTTTCAAAGCGGTGATAAACCGACACCAGTTTTCCGCCGTCATACTGATCCTCCCGTCCGATGCCAAGAAGCTTTTCATAATCTTTCTGGCGAAAATGCTCCATCGGAAAGAAATGGCGGATTGGATGGATCTGACGGTAGAGGTCCAGATGATCCATCGCAGAGAATATACGGGAAGAAGAACCAGTGTCAGAATCGGAGCACACATCGCAAGCCGCAAAAACCACATCTTCGAGAACTGCAGCATGCTTTTCACACCGTTTTTCAAAAAACGGCAGGTCAAAGGTCGTGCCGTTGAATGTGGCGAGTGCCGTAAACCGTTTTTCGGATGCGAGAGACAGCGTTGCCGCCAAAACAGAAGCTTCGTCCGAGGCGTCTTCTGCCAGGTATTGCCGTACAATGACCTGATCGCCCTCAAGCCATCCGAGCCCGACCAGATAGATCCGGTTCCTGGATGCGGACAGGCCGGTCGTTTCAAGATCAAAAAAGAGCATCTCTTCGTTGAGATAGAAAAGCGATGCTTCGGGCAGTTCTGATATGGATCTTTCATAAGTAAATGTCAGCAAGATAAGACCTCCCGTCCGGATTGATCGAAACGCCGTTGAATGGATCTGTCATGGCGCTTAGATTTGCGAAAATATCTACCCGACATTATAGCAAAGCGAATCGTTGTTATCAAATGATCGACAATCAAAGATGAAGGTAAACATCGTCAATCTGAGATGGAGGTAAAACAAAATCTTTTATCAACATACGATTGAACTCGTAAAAAAATTCAAGTAAATTGAAAGTGTAAGTATGGTCTCTTACATTTTTTTTGAGGGAGGAAAATGACATGAGAAAGTTGAGAAAAGTGATTGCGGTCACAGCAGTTTCTGTGCTGGCAGCTTCCGTAATGGCAGGCTGCGGAGCAGGAAATGGCGCAGGAGGACCATCGGCGGCAGGGGAGCCGGGAATGTCCGCAGGCGCTGAGGAAGGAGGTTCAGCAGGGATGGAGAAAATGCCGCCCCTGACAATGGTAAACGTGGATGAGACACTTTCCATGGATGATGCCATCGTAACAGACATGACGGTAAAGCTGGACGGCTCAGATGTGAAAGTAACTCTGTATGAGGATTGCTATGTAAAGAATCCGACAAATGTAGCAATGATCCCGAATGCAGATGGTGTGGATCAGAAGATCAGCATCTATGTACCGGAAAATGCAACAAAAGATGCACCGATCATCTTCAGCGTAAACAACGCCGGATGGATCATGGATGCCTACATGGCAAGAACACAGATGGAAGAAGGGAAGGACTATGCTTCCGACAGTGACAATGACGTGATCGGAAAGGTCCTTGACAAAGGATATGTTCTGGTGAGCGCCGGAGCCAGAAGCCGCGGTGACAATCCAGATGCAGACGGCAAATACATCAGCCATTCTCCGGCAACCATCACAGATACAAAAGCAGTGATCCGCTATCTGCGCAACAATGCAGAAGCACTTCCGGCAGGCGATCCGGAAAAGATCGTGATCACGGGAACATCCGGCGGCGGAGCACTTTCCACGATCATTGCTTCAAGCGGAAACAGTGAGGATTATTTTGCATCACTGTATGAGATCGGTGCAGCAGGAATCGAGCAGGATGGCGACAGCTATACCTCTACGATCAATGATGACATTTTTGCAACGATCGCATATTGCCCGATCAATGACTTAAGAGAAGCAGATGCAGCATATGAGTTTACCTATAAAGATGTCCGCCAGAGGCTGGTAGACGATGGCCTTCCGGCAGTTGACCAGAAAACAGGCGAAACATTCCAGGATCCGTTTACCGATACCTATACACCGGAATGGATGATGGAAGCATCCGAAGCACTCGCGCCGCAGTATGGTGAGTATGTGACTTCCCTTGGCTTGAAGACGGATGGAGGAGATCCTCTGACCGGCGAGAATCTGACAGAGGAAATGATCGTGCTGCTCAATAGGAGCCTTGCAAAAGCTTCCGCGGATGTTGGGACAGAGCAGATGATGGCAGATCTGGATGGATCAGCCAACTATTCCGGGCAGGATGTAACGGGTGTCTTTAACAATACGAGTGAAGGCTGGACAGACTTCCTGACGATCAGTGATGCAGACGGCATTCCGTATATCGCAGATGAGGAAGCGCTTCAGAACTTCCTGTATTTTGTTGCACGTAATCAGACGCTGAAAGTGGCATGCGCATTCAGCAACAAAGGACTTTCCGAGGAAGGCCTGGCATCCGTATCGGGATTCAACGAGGATTCGCTGTTTGGTACAACCGAATATCCGTACAGCGCTTATGAGTTCTATTCCTGGGACAATGACGCAGTCAGCGGCAACGGATGCGGTCTGGATGATACCGGACTGACCTGGGATGAATTCATGGAGACAGAAGACGGTGCATTGCTTGCGGATCAGATGAAGATGAGCAGCCCGATCCCGTATCTGGCAGAAGAAAACGGAGACTCCGCGCCGAACTGGTATGTACGCCACGGTTTCCGTGACCGCGATACAGCATTTGCACTGCAGACCGTTCTGTATCATGCATTGAGCAATGATACGACGATCGAAAACCTTGACTTTGCGTTTGCATGGCTGCAGCCGCATGCCGGAGATTACGACGTGCAGGAAGCATATGCATGGCTTGACGAGGTGCTTGCACAGTAAATCGTGTTTTCCGTGAAGCAACAGGATTGGTTTGCACATTAAATTTGCTACGGTTAAAACAAGTTTACACAGCGGTTATATCGTTTTTGATATAACCGCTGTTTCCATTTTGTCTGGCTCTGTGCTATACTCATCTATGTATGGAGTTTTTTACACAATCATGGTACACTGTCAGATAACTATGCAGTGCAACATGAAGTAACAGCACCATAAACAGTAACCGGAAAAAGTATCAATACAACAATAGAGAGAGCGATTATGCAGATCAATGACTATTTTAAATACAAAAAACGCCTGGTGGTAAAGATCGGATCTTCATCCCTGCATCACCCGGAGACCGGAAAGACAGATTTTACCAAGATCGACAAGCTCGTCAGAGAGCTTTGTGACATCAGAAACTGCGGCATCGATGTATGCCTGGTCAGCTCCGGCGCGATCGCCGTCGGACGCAACACCATCGGCATGGCGGAGAAGCCGGATAAGGTTTCAACCAGGCAGGCACTCGCAGCAGTCGGGCAGGCGCACCTGATCAGTACCTATCAGAGGATGTTTTCTTCCTATAACCAGACAGCGGCCCAGGTCCTGCTGACCAAGAATACGGTGCTCGATCCGGTTGCCATGCAAAATGCGCAGAACACGATGGATGAGCTGTTTCAGATGGGGATCATCCCGGTCGTCAATGAGAACGATACGACCTCGATCTATGAGATCAAGTACGGCGACAACGACACGCTTTCCGCGATCGTAGCATCTCTGATCGGCGCGGACAGCCTGATCCTTTTATCCGATATTGACGGTCTTTATACCGATGATCCGAGACAGAATCCGCAGGCGAAGCTTGTGGAAGTCGTAGAGCATATGGATGACCAGTACTTCGAGATGGCAAAAGGCACGACCGGCAGCAGCGTCGGTACCGGCGGCATGTCTACCAAGATGACGGCGGCGAAGATCGCGACGGCATCCGGCGCGGACATGATCATTGCAAACGGCAAGGATGTCGGGATCCTGCATGAGATCTTTGACGGAGATTTTATCGGAACGATGTTCTATGCAGAAAAAGATGAAAACTTTGATCTGCCGGAATTCGTTCGTGAGTGGATGCATGATAAGCATTGAAAACGAATCCGGTCTCAGCAGACAGGTAAGTGGAGGAAGCGCAGAAGCAAATGCATGATAAGCATTGAGAGGATAAGCCGATGACAAAACAGGAAGTAAGAAAAAGCGTCAAAGAAAAAAGAAAGCTTTTGAACGAAGGGAAAACCGCACAGAGCAGCAACGAGATCATCGACCGTCTGATCCGCACGATCGAGTTTGATGACTATGATGAGTATCTCTTTTATCATCCGATCGACGGAGAGGTTTCGCTTTTGCCGTTGGCAGCACAGGTGCTCTCGATTGGAAAGCACGTCTATTTTCCGCGCGTCAGTGGAGAAGAGATGGAGTTCTATCGCGTTCTGGATCTGAGTCAGGACTTCATCGAAGGCAGTTTCCATGTGATGGAGCCTGTCGGCGGTGATACGCCATCCTTTGAAAAAACGCTTTGCTTCGTGCCGGGGCTTGCGTTTGATTCTGCGATGCACCGGCTCGGACACGGCAAGGGCTATTATGACAAATATCTGGAAGCACATCCGAAGATCAAAAAGGTCGGTATCTGCGCGAACCGCTTTTTCATGCCGGAGATCCCGGCAGAGGAGCACGATGTCAGGATGGATCAGGTCGTGACAGAGACCACCGTTTACGGGCTCCGGTAAAATGCTGTTCAGTCATTTGCCCTGAAAAAGGCGAACGATTTATCAGGAACTGATTTGTTCGATTGCCGGATCACGACAGGAGAAAAGCATGGATAAGAAGAATATGGCAGAAGAGCAGCGCATGCAAAACGAAAACAACCTGACAGAAGAACTGTTTCCGCAGGATGAGATTGTCCGGCTTGAAACCAATCTGGATGACTGCAGCGGGGAATGCCTGGGCTACGCGATGGAGCGCCTCCTTGAGGCTGGTGCCAGGGATGTGTTTTACACGCCTGTTTTTACCAAAAAGAACCGACCGGCTTATCTGCTGACCGTTCTCTGCAAAGAAGAAGACAGACAGCGGCTCGAAGAGATTATCTTTATGGAGACGACATCCATCGGGATCCGGCGCGAGACGCTCAAAAGAAGCATTCTGCCACGAGAGGCGATCATGGTCAATACGATCTTCGGTGAGATCCCCGCAAAAAAATGCCAGATCAGGGAAGATGTGCGGATCTATCCGGAGTATGAGGGCATCCGTGCGATCTGCAGGGAAAAGGAACTTCCCTATCAGGATGTCCTGCAGGCGGCAAAGGCTGCGATCCATGACCTGATGATAAAGGAATATGAGTGAGTAACAGAACATATGGAAAAAGACTTTAATCTATTAGCACCGGACATCGAGCTGCGGCTGCAGGAAGCATTTATGCAGAACGAGCCGCCAACGGATGAACCGGAGAGACAGTATTACTATATCGCAAGAGCAAGAGAAATCGTAAAAAAGAAATCCGAGGCATGCGGCAGACCGTTGACGGCAGGAATCGTGACGATGGGGTGTCAGATGAATGCCCGCGACTCCGAAAAGCTAAACGGCATTCTCTCGGCGGTCGGCTATGAGCTGACCGGAAAGGAAGATGCGGACCTGGTCGTTTACAACACCTGTACCGTGCGGGAGAACGCCAATAACAAGGTCTATGGGCATCTTGGATACCTTCAGAATTATAAAAAACACAATCCACAGATGAAGATCGCGATGTGCGGCTGTATGATGCAGGAAAATGCAGTGGTGGAAAAGATCCGGGAAAGCTACCGTTTTGTCGACCTGATCTTTGGAACGCATAACCTGTATAAATTTGCGGAGCTTCTGGTACAGATGTTAGAAAGTGATCAGATGGTGATCGATGTCTGGGAGGAAGCCGGCAGTGTGGTTGAAAGCCTGCCGACCAAGCGCAAATACAGCTTTAAGACAGGGGTCAACATCATGTTTGGCTGCAACAATTTCTGCAGCTATTGTATCGTGCCTTATGTGCGCGGCAGAGAGAGAAGCAGAGAGCCGCAGGAGATCCTTTCTGAGATCAAGGCCTATGCGGCAGACGGCGTCTGCGAAGTCATGCTCCTGGGACAGAATGTCAATTCCTATGGAAAAACGCTTGACGACCCGATCTCATTTGCAAATCTGTTAAAACAGGTGACAGAGATCGACGGGATCGAGCGGATCCGTTTTATGACATCCCATCCGAAGGATCTTTCGGATGAGCTGATTGAAGTGATGGCAGGGTCTGAAAAGATCTGCCGCCACCTGCATCTGCCGTTGCAGTCGGGAAGTACCAGGATTTTACAGGATATGAACCGCCGCTATACCAAGGATAGCTATCTGGCGCTGGTTGACAGGATCCGGAATGCGATGCCTGATATCGCACTGACGACCGATATCATCGTCGGCTATCCGGGCGAGACCGAAGAAGATTTCATGGAAACCATGGACGTGGTCCGCAGGGTGCAGTACGACAGCGCCTTTACCTTTATCTATTCCAAACGGACCGGAACGCCGGCGGCAAAGCGGGCGGACCAGGTACCGAAGGAAGAAGTGGACCGTCATTTTGCGATGCTGCTTGCGGAAGTCCAGGAAGCAGGCGCGAGACGGGCAAAACGCTTAGAAGGCACCACGGGAAAAGTGCTGGTTGAGCAGATCAACAGACAGGATGCAGGGCTCGTGACAGGACGTCTGGAAAACAACAGCGTCGTGCATTTCCCGGGCGGCAGCGATCTGATCGGACAGATCGTGCCGGTTTATTTGAAGGAGTGCAAGGGCTTTTATTATATCGGAGAGCAGCGATAAAGATGTATTCATATATCAAAGGAAGACTCGAAGAGATCCGCGAGGATCATGTGATCATAGAAAACAACGGGATCGGCTACCGGCTCTTTATGCCGGGACGCTGCATCCAGGAGCTGCCACCGCGTGGGGAAGAGGTCAAGATCTTTACCTATCTGCACGTGCGGGAAGATGCGATGCTTTTGTTTGGATTTGCGTCAAAAGACGAGCTTGAGCTGTTCAGGCTCCTCATCGGCGTGAGCGGAATCGGGCCAAAAGGTGGACTCGCGATCCTGTCGGTGTTTTCGCCGGATGACCTGCGGTTTGCGGTGCTTTCAGAGGATGACAAACGGATCGCAAAGGCGCCCGGCATCGGGAAAAAGACAGCGCAGCGGCTGATCATTGAACTGAAAGACAAGATTGATATTTCGGAAGAGGAACTGGTTGCAGGCGGCGATCTTCGCATGAGCGAGACGGCTACCACAGCCAGAGACGAAGCAATCCAGGCACTCGAAGCCCTAGGGTATTCCAAATCGGATGCGTATGCGGTCGTTTCGAAGCTTACGATCGGCGAAGAAGACGACGTGGAGACGATATTAAAGCAGGCGCTCAAAGAGCTGGCATTTTTGTAAAAGAAAAGGATCAAAATGGCAAGACGGATCATTGAAACACAAGTGCAGGAGGAAGACATCCGCATCGAACAGGGACTGCGGCCGACGACATTTCAGGATTACATCGGACAGGAAAAGATCAAAGGGATGCTGAAGATCTATATTGAAGCGGCAAAGCAGCGAAAGGAACCGCTCGATCATGTCCTTCTTTACGGACCGCCGGGGCTCGGGAAAACGACCCTTGCGGGGATCATCGCAAATGAGATGCAGGTCAATATGAAGGTCACATCGGGACCGGCCATCGGCAAACCCGGTGAAATGGCATCAATTTTAAGTAATCTGCAGGAAAATGACATTCTGTTCGTGGATGAGATTCACCGGCTAAACAGACAGGTCGAAGAGGTGCTGTATCCGGCGATGGAAGACTATGCGATCGACATCATGATCGGAAAAGGGACGACAGCACGATCGATCCGGCTTGACCTGCCGCGTTTTACACTGGTAGGGGCGACAACGAGAGCAGGCCTTTTGACGGCTCCCTTGCGGGACCGGTTCGGGATCATTTCCCATATGGAGTATTATACGGTTCCGGAGCTTGAGACCATCATCCATCAGTCGGCAAATGTGCTCGGTGTCGAGATCGAGCCGGAGGGCGCACATGAGATGGCGTCAAGATCACGCGGGACACCGCGTCTGGCTAACCGCCTGTTAAAGCGGGTCCGCGATTTTGCACAGATCAAGTATGACGGCGTGATCACAAAAGAGATCGCTTCACTGGCGCTCGATCTTTTAGAGGTCGACAAACTGGGACTCGATAAAAATGACCGGATGATCCTTCGGACGATCATGGAGAAGTTTTCCGGAGGGCCGATCGGACTTGATACCCTTGCTGCGGCGATCGGAGAGGATGCAGGGACGATCGAGGATGTTTACGAGCCGTATCTTGTGATGAACGGACTCATCAACCGCACACCGCGCGGCAGAATGGCGACAGAATTTGCCTATCGCCATTTCGGAATCCCGTATCCGGATGCAGAGTAAGTGCACAGACCTTGATGACGATTGAAACGAACCCGAAAAGACCGACAGTTTTTATAATGTGCTAAGCATATGAAAAAGGAGGATATGATGTTTGAAAAATCCAACACACAGGTTGTGATCCAGGGAAAGATCCTGACGATGGCAGGTTATGAAAAAGAGGAGTATCTGCAGAGCATCGCTTCCTACTTAAACAAAAAAGATCAGGAATTAAAAGAGCAGACAAAGGGAAAACGGATTACCAGTGAACTGTATTCCATTTATCTGCAGATCAATATTGCAGACGAGCTGATGAAGGCGAAAGAGCAGATCGCGCAGCTTGAAGATGATGTCAAAAAGAAGGATGAGGAGCTGACACTTTCAAGACAGCAGATCGCTGCGCTGACCGTTCAGAATGAAGAGCTGAAGAAGAAACCGGAGGGAGAAAATGCTTAAGGCAGAGCTTTTGGCACCGGCCGGTTCTCTTAAGATCGCAAAGGCAGTACTGGATGCGGGGGCAGACGCTGTTTATCTGGCAGGAGAAGCGTTTGGCGCCCGTGCCTATGCAGCCAATCTGTCGCAGGATGAGCTGGCAGAGATCATTGATTATGCACATTTGCGTGGAAAAAAGGTGCATCTGACGGTCAATACGTTATTGAAAAACCGGGAATTGGAAGAAACGCTGTTTTCCTATATCAGGCCAGTGTATGAACATGGGCTGGATGCAGTTATTGTGCAGGATTTCGGCGTTCTTTCTTTTTTGCACAGGAATTTTCCGGGGCTTTCCCTGCACGCAAGCACCCAGATGTCTGTGACGACGCAGTATGGCGCGGCATTTTTAAAAGAATGTGGCGCGGAGCGGATCGTGACGGCCAGAGAGCTGACATTAGAAGAGATCCGGGCGATATATGATGCGACCGGAATGGAGATCGAGTGCTTTATTCATGGTGCGCTTTGCTACTGTTATTCCGGGCAGTGTCTGATGAGCAGTATGTTTGGCGGCAGGAGCGGGAACCGCGGAAGATGTGCACAGCCGTGCCGTCTGCCTTACGGGCTGGAGGACGCGCGAGGAAACAGGATCAAAATGGGTGCAGACTACCCGTTGAGCCCCAAGGATCTTTGTGCGATCGATCTGATCCCGGCACTTTTAGAGGCGGGCGCTTATTCTTTTAAGATCGAGGGACGGATGAAGCAGATCGAGTATGCGCAGGGCGTGACAGCCGTTTACCGCCGTTATCTTGACCGGTATGCGCAGGCGCCGGAGGACTATCATGTGGATGATACAGACCGGCAGCTTCTGCTGGATCTCGGAAACCGCAGTGGTTTTACAAAAGGATATTATCAGAAACCCTGGGGCAGACAGATGCTCTCTGACAGGGATTCTTCCCATACCGGGCAAAAGGGAGCAGGTGTGGCGCAGACTGCATCGGACACTTCTCCGACAGCGGATATGGAGGCGTTTCTTGCGCCGGGCGAGCCGCTCCGGCTTATGGCAAGCGCTTCCGGGAAGACCGTTACCGTGACCGGAGATATCGTCCAGGAGGCCGCGAAGCAGCCCCTGACCAAAGACGATCTGGCACAGCGCCTTGCAAAGACAGGCGATTCCGGCTTCCGTGCAGGGGACATTTCCGTCACGATCGAAGGCAACTGCTTTTTGCCTGTCAGTGCCGTCAACCGCATCCGCAGGGACGCGTTGGCTGCGCTTAAAGAGGAATTGCTTTCCGGCACGCGGAGGGGTCAGGCGCCTTCGCACTTTAAAGCGGGAAGGTGCCTGGCACCTTTCCGCGGTGAAGCGGTAAAGCCGGAAGCGTTGACACGCGCTTCGGATGCCAGGCCACAGCTTGTCGTGCAGATCACAAAAGCGGATCAGCTGAAGGCGGTTCTTTCGGAAAGCCGGCCGGATCTGGTGCTGCTTGATCTGGGGATATATGAGAAGGTGCTGCTTGCCGGGCTGGCAGAGGAGATCCGCGAGAGCGGAAGCAGGGCAGGGCTTTGTCTGCCGTATTGTCTGCGCGAGGAGGGGACAGAGCGGATCGAAGCACTGATCCGTGCAGTTGCGTTTGACGAATATCTGGTCAGAAGCTATGACAGCCTTGGCTTTATAGCAGGCCTTGGGATAGACAGGGATCAGATCCGGCTTGATGCAGGTGTCTATGTCTTTTCCAAAGAGACGGCAGCAGCATTCGAACAGCATGGGATCTGTAAGTACACAATGTCGTATGAGCTGAATAAGAAAGAGTTAAACCATCAGAAAAAGCAGGGCGCGATGCTGTCTGTTTACGGCAGGATCCCGCTGATGATCTCGGCGCAGTGTGTTTACCGGAATTACACGGGTTGCAAAGGAGACAGCAAAGAATCTGAAGTCTTTCTTAAGGATCGCTTCGGGAACTTATTTTTCGTTGACGCAAGATGCGAAGACTGCTATAACATAATCTATAATAATAAACCGCTGTATCTGACGGACAAAAAAGACGAGTTAAAACGGATCGGACCGGCATCTGTCAGGGTGAGCTTTACGATAGAAAGCAACAGGGAGATCAGGCAGATCCTGTCGGATCTTGAAAGCGGTACAGGGAACTTTGATGACCGGTATACACGCGGTCATTTCAACCGGGGAGTCGAATAAGATATGGTTCATGTTCTGACAGAATTAACAAAATATCTTGTGATCATATTGTTCGCGGTCTATACGCTATCGAGCTTTACAGTACTGTTTCGAAAAAGCAATCCGGACAGAGAAAACCGGATCTATATCAGACAGTCTGTCTGCATGTACGTGCTGCATTTTTTGTGTCACCTTGTCATTTTTGCGGTAGAACAGAAGTGGAGCATCTGGGCACTGTATCTGGGCGAGGTTGGCCTGACGCTTGTGATCTTTCTGATCTACCGGATCATCTATAAAAACGCGGACCGGCTGATCGTCCATCATATGTGCATGCTGATGCTGATCGGTTTTTCAGAGCTGGCAAGGCTGGATCTTGACGCGGCCCTGCATCAGTTTGAGGTGGCGATCCTCGCAGTTGCGATCACGGCATTTGTGCCGCGGATCGTGGTACATGCGCATTTTATCAGAAAGCTGACATGGCTTTACGGCGTGATCGGCATTCTTGTGCTTGGCGCAGTGCTTGTTCTGGGCAGTGTGACCTATGGCGCAAAGATCACATTTACGGTTGCGGGCATTACGCTGCAGCCATCGGAGCTGATCAAGATCATCTTTGTATTCTTTGTCGCCTGCAGGTTATACCGGAGTACGGCATTTAAGGATATCGTGATCACGACGATCGCGGCGGCGCTGCACGTGATCATCCTGGTACTTTCCTCAGACCTTGGCGCGGCGTTGATCTTCTTTGTGACTTATATCTGCATGCTTTTCGTGGCGACACGCGCACCGCTTTATCTGATCGGCGGCTTCGGCGTCGGGGCAGTCGCGGCACTGGGCGCCTCGAAGGTATTTAACCATGTCAAAACCAGGATCTCTGCCTGGAAGGATCCGTTTGCCAATATTGAGGGCGGCGGCTATCAGGTGGCGCAGGCGATGTTTGCGATCGGCACCGGCGGCTGGTTCGGACTGGGCCTGTATCAGGGTATGCCTGAGACCATCCCTGTGGAAACATCGGACTTTATTTTTGCGGCGATCGCGGAAGAATTTGGCGGAATCTTTGCGATCTGTATCATACTGGTCTGCCTGTCCTGTTTTATCATGTTGACACGGGTAGCCAGACAGATCCACGATGTGTTCTATCAGATGATCGCGCTTGGATTCGGTGTTGCGTATGGCACGCAGGTCTTTTTGAACATCGGCGGCGTCATCAAGTTTATCCCGTCGACCGGTGTGACATTACCGTTTATCAGCTACGGCGGTACATCGATCTTTTGCACGGTCGTCATATTTGCGATCATTCAGGGAATCTACATCCTGCGGCATAATGAAAATGAGATTCATGTCGAGAACTTCGACCTTGAACAGGATGAGGTGATTCCTGTAAGACGCAACGAGGGCGGTGCGGAAGAAGTGCTGCGGCGGCATATGAACCAACCGCAGAGCACAGAGCGCGCACGCACGACAAAGCAGACGGCAAAACCGGCCGGACGAGGGGCAGAACAGCCAAAGAAAGCAGCCGGACGAGGGACAGAACAGCCAAAGAAAACGCGGCGGCCGCAGGTTACGCAGGAAGAAATAGAAGGATTTTGGGATGAGGAAAAAGACCGAGTACAGAAAACCAGGCGCAAAAACAAGCGCTCCCAAACAGAATACGAAGAGAAGTGGTAAGGGTCAGCTGAACTTTATCGCCATTGTGTTTACCATCCTGTTTTTGCTGCTTGCGGTCTACATGGTATGGTTTCTTGTGGCAAAAAGTGATTCCGTGATCAACAGCTCTTACAATAAACGGCAGGAACTGTATGCGAAAAACGTCATCCGGGGCGACATCTTATCTGCTGACGGCAAGGTGCTGGCGACAAGTGATGATGACGGCGATTCCGATACACGGGAATACCCCTACGATGATCTGTATGCGCATGCGGTCGGTTTTACGACAAACGGCAAGGCCGGCGTGGAATCACAGTATAACTTCTATCTGCTGCGGTCACATGCATTTGTTTTAAAACGGATCTATCACAATCTTGCGGGCGAGAAGGACCAGGGCGATTCGGTCGTGACGACACTCGACTCTAATCTGCAGGAAACAGCGTATGACGCACTTGGTGGAGATGACGGCGCAGTGATCGCGATCGAGCCGGATACCGGCAAGATCCTTGCAATGGTATCCAAGCCTGATTTTGACCCGAATACGGTTGCCTACGACTGGGATGACATTGTAAACGATGAAGACAGCAGCGTGCTGTTAAACCGTGCGACGCAGGGACTGTATCCGCCAGGATCGACCTTTAAGATCATCACGGCACTGGAATATATGCGGGAAAACAGCAATTATAATTCTTTCAGTTATGATTGTGAAGGCGAGGTCACGCGGGATGACTATACCATTCACTGCTATAAAGGCGCGGTGCACGGAGAAGAGGATCTTGAGGAGAGCTTTGCGCATTCCTGCAATACCGCTTTTTCCACGATCGGCCTTAGTCTAAACATCGGATAGCTGAACAGCTTTTGTAACTCCATGCTGTTTAACCAGGCGTTGCCGACAGGTCTTAAGACCGCCAAAAGCCAGTTTGCCCTTTCAGATTCGGAAGGCGAAGGAAAGATCATGACGACATCGATCGGCCAGGGTGACACACTGGTTTCGCCGATCCACATGGCGATGATCGCATCGGCGATCTGCAACGACGGCGTGCTTTGCAAGCCCTATATCGCGGATCATATTGAAAATGAAGCCGGTACGGTCGTCAGACGGTTTGATAAGCAGGAATACGGTAAGCTTTTGAGCAAAGAAGATACACAGCGGATCCGTTCTCTGATGGAGGCTGTGACAGATTACGGTACCGGAAGCGCGCTTTCCGGAAGAGGGTATGACGTTGCAGGCAAGACCGGGTCGGCAGAATATAATGAAGACAAAGACAGCCACGGATGGTTTGTCGGTTATGCACAGGACGGAGAAAAAGAGATCGCGATCGCTGTCATCGTAGAAGACGGCGGAAGTGGCTCATCCTCAGCGGTTCCTGTGGCCGGAGAAGTGTTTGACGCATATTTTGATGAATAAAAGATCTGCCGAAAAATGGCGGAATCATACATGATGCATAGTTGAAAGTTGCTATTGATTGGCGTATACTGTTAGTTAAGTATGGCAGAACGGAAAGGTCTGCCGGACACAGCATCAAGCTGCACATTTCGGAGGACAGAACATGATCATAGCAACAAGCTGCGGCGGTGTGGTAATCTATCGCGGTAAGATCCTTCTGTTGTTCAAGCAGTATAAGCGTCGTTACGAAGGCTGGGTATTGCCGAAGGGAACAGTTGAAGAAGGAGAGAATCATATCGAGACCGCGCTGCGGGAAGTCAAAGAGGAAGCAGGTGTCACTGCATCTGTCGTTTCCTATATTGGAAAGAGTCAGTATTCTTTTTCCGTTCCGGACGATATGGTAACAAAAGAGGTACACTGGTACCTGATGTCGACCGATAGTTATTACAGTAAACCGCAGAGGGAAGAGTATTTTACGGATTCCGGGTATTATAAATACCATGAAGCGATCCACCTGTTAAAATTTTCCAATGAAAAGCGTATTTTGGAGGATGCTTATCGTACCTATCAGGAGATGCGCAGAAAGCACGAATGGGTAGACGCGATCCGGACGGAGTGATTTATGGAATGGGATAAGAGATTAAGGATCGGCGCATCGGTCAGGAACAGCAAAAGGCTGAAGTTTCAGATCATGCACAGGCAGGTTCATCCGATGGTTTACCTGATCGTTTGTGACCGGGCCGAGGGCGGACGCCTTTCGATCCTGCCAAGTACCGTTCTTTTACAAAAAGAGTATCCGGATGACATGCTCTATATTATCGGAATGGCCGCGTCCAAGCGGGAAGCCATGGAGATCACGGCTTCATTTTTGGAAGAAGCCTATCGGGAAAACAAGGACTATGACGTCTATCGTCATCGGACAGGACGGGGGCAGATGGTATGCTGATACTTCTGATGATCGGAAAGATCATAGGGATCATCCTGCTCGTCATTGTGATTGCGATCGCAGTGATCCTGCTCGTGCCCATGCGGTACCGCGTGGTTGCAACAAGCGAGGAGAAGTGCGCGGACTTTAAGCTGAAGTGGCTGCTCGGGCTCGTATCGTTTACGGCGGGCTATAAAGAGAGCTTCCACTATAAGCTGCGGATCGCGGGGATTCCGATCCTTCCGAAAAAGAAGAAAAAAGAAGAAGAAAAAGAGAATATCGAAGCAGACGATGAGAAGGCGGAAAAGAAAAAAAAGAAGGCTTCTGTTTGGGACCGCGTAAAGCGGATCGCCGGCATCGTCAAAGCGTTTATTGAAGAAGGCGTACTTTCCGCAGTGATGCCGATCCTGCAGACATTTCTTGTCAGGATCCGTCCGCGGGAGTTGTCCGGAAGGGTTGCATTCGGGTTTGAGGATCCGGCGACCACCGGAGAGGTATGCGGTGGATTGGCAGCGATCCCGTTTGTTTTTGCGACAGATCTTAAGTTTTATCCGGACTTCGACACAGAGGAGTCCTACTTTGACGGGAACGTGAAGGCACGCGGACATATTTTTATCGTGCATGTCCTGCTGTTTTTGCTGGCGCTGTTCCGGAAAAAAGAAGTACGCAGATTCATGCATGTTATTCAAAAGAATAAAAAGAAGAGTAAGAAGAAATAAAGGAGGCACGCACTTATGGCGGAGAATACATTTGCAGGTACCATTGATGCTTTAATGAAGGGAATGGACGGTTTTGTTTCCAGTAAGACGGTAGTTGGCGATCCGATCAAGATCGGCGATACGGTTCTGTTTCCACTTGTAGACATTTCCTTCGGTATGGGATCCGGCTCATTTGCCGGAGAGAAAAAGCGCAATACCGGCGGTGGTGTCGGCGCGAAGATTTCCCCGAGTGCGGTACTCGTGATCCAGAACGGTTCGACGCGCATCATCAGTGTCAAGAACCAGGACGGGGTGATGAAGATCCTGGACATGATCCCGGAATTCGTCGATCGTTTTGTACAGGGAAGAGAAGCCAAGAAGAATCCGGAGAAGGCAGAGGCATACCGTCAGGCGAAGGAAGAAGCTGCAGAAATGATGCAGGATATCTTGGAAAACGGTGTGGCTGAGGCCAAGCCTGCGGAGATCTGATGGGGATATTGAAATAAGAAAAAGCCTTGCACAACAATGCAGGGCTTTTCTTTTGTTTCTTGAAATGAAAAAAGACCCGGAAAACCGGATCTTTTTAAGTGTTTTATTTTGCTAATCCTTAAGCGCGTTCAACAGCATTGGATCTCAAGCAGGAAGTGCAAACATAAATCCGCTTCGGTGAGCCGTTCACATTGCATTTCACTTTTTTGATGTTGGATTTCCACATTCTGTTTGATCTTCTATGAGAATGGCTGACGTTGCAACCGAAATGCGCGCCTTTTCCGCAAACACTGCATTTTGCCATAGTTCCACCTCCTTAATTTTCGTGACAACATGAGTATTCTAGCAGATGTTTATCATGATTGCAACTGTTTTTTTATAAATGCCGGGATTATTTTTAAGCCATAACACTTCCCTTTTTGCTGTAAAGTATGTATAATGAGTGTGTTTATCGGTCAGAAGCTTAATATGGAGGTAAGCAATGAGAGGTCAGATTGATAATGCGTTGGGAACGATCCTGATCGATTCTCAGGTTGTAGCTACCTACGCGGGTTCTGTAGCAGTTGAGTGCTTCGGGATCGTCGGTATGGCAGCAGTGAATGTAAAAGACGGGCTGGTTAAGCTGTTAAAGAAAGATTATCTGCATCACGGTATTTCCGTTAACATTAAGGATAACCATATCGTGCTGGATTTTCATGTCATCGTGGCATACGGTGTCAGCATTGCGACAGTGACGGATAATCTGATGTCTACAGTCAAATATAAAGTAGAAGAATTTACGGGCATGAAGATCGACAAGATCAATGTTTTTGTTGAAGGTGTCCGTGTGATCGACTAGGGGGATGCATTTTGCAGACGAATACGATAGATGCGCAGCTGCTTGCAAAAATGTTTTTGGCTGGCGCGAAGAATCTGGAATCAAAAAAAGAATGGATCAATGAGTTAAACGTTTTTCCGGTACCGGATGGTGATACCGGTACGAACATGACGATGACGATCCTTTCTGCAGCGAGAGAGGTTTCCGCACTGGATCCGGCGACGATGCCGACCTTTGCGAAGGCAGTTTCATCAGGATCCCTGCGCGGCGCGCGGGGTAATTCAGGTGTTATCCTTTCCCAGTTGCTGCGTGGTTTTTCCAAGGTTGTGGAGAAGGTTGATGTCATCGATAAGCCGGTGATCGGCGATGCGTTTGAAAGAGCGGTTGAGACAGCGTATAAGGCTGTTATGAAGCCGAAAGAAGGTACGATCCTGACAGTGGCTAAGGCAGCCGCGACGGTTGCGATGGATCTGGCGTATGATGATGAATATGATATGGAAGCATATCTGAACGCCATCCTTGAAGAGGCGGAGCGCATTCTGGCACTGACGCCGGAGATGCTGCCTGTCTTAAAGCAGGCCGGCGTAGTGGATTCAGGCGGACAGGGTCTTGTCTGTGTGCTTTCTGGTGCAAGAGACGCGTTCCTGGGCAAAGAGATCGATTACTCTGAGTTTGAGACAGAAGCCGTTGCGAAGCCGTTAAAGATCACTGCAGAGACAGAAGAAGAGATCAAGTTCGGTTACTGTACCGAGTTTATTGTTGTGATTGATGAGCCGATCTCCGAGGAGCAGGAGGTGGATTTCCGTGCGTTCTTAGAGGGTATTGGCGATTCGATCGTTTTGGTGGCGGATGATGACCTGATCAAGGTGCATGTACACACCAATGAGCCGGGTAATGCGCTGCAGAAAGGTCTTTCCTTAGGATCCCTTTCTAGGATCAAGATCGACAATATGCGCGAGGAGCATCAGGAGCGTCTGTTCAAGGATGCGGAGAAGCTTGCTGCACAGCAGGCAGAAGTGGCGAAGGAAAAGGAAGCTGATACACCGAAAGAGCCGGAAAAGGAGATGGGCTTTGTGGCAGTTACAGCCGGTGAAGGCCTGGCGTCTCTTTTCGCGGAGCTTGGCGTTGATATCCTGATCACAGGCGGTCAGACGATGAATCCGTGTACGGAGGATTTCCTTGACGCAATTGAGAAGATCTCTGCGAAGACGATCTTCCTGTTCCCGAATAATAAAAACATCCTGCTTGCCGCAAACCAGGCAGCGGAGATGAGCGAAGGAAAGGATATCATCGTGATCCCGACGACGACGATCCCGCAGGGCATCACTGCGATGATCAATTATATTCCGGAGCAGTCCGCAGAGGAGAATGCGGAGACGATGAAGGAGATCATCGAGACAGTTCATACCGGTGAGGTGACCTATGCGATCCGCGATACCATGATCGATGATATCTCCATCAAAGAAGGCGATTACATGGGTATTGCTGACGGTAAGATCCGCGCAGCAGGCGCAAGCATGAGCGATGTGACAAAAGAGATGGTTCTTGACATGACCAATGAAGAGACCTCTCTGATCTGCATCTACTATGGCGAGGACCGGTTAGAAAAAGATGCACAGGCGCTTGCGGAAGAGATCGAGGCAGCTTGCCCGGATCATGAGATCGAAGTCCACCATGGCGGCCAGCCGGTTTATTACTATATCATTTCTGTAGAATAGAAGTCATCATGATGGCCGATTTGCTGCCGTCGTATTTTTAGACAGGAGATTGCCATGAACTTGGATGCCCCGGTTTCAGAATTAAAAGGCATCGGCAAAAAAACAGAAGAGTTATTTCATGCAGTAGGAGTATACACGATTCGTGATATACTCCTCTATTTTCCCCGCGATTATATTTCATATCCCGACGTCAAAGACCCGGCCGACCTCGCCCCCGGCGAGCACGCCGCCATTTACGTCCACATCACCCGTCCCCCGATCGTCAACACAAAAAGCCGCCTCAAAACGGCCATTCTTCAGATAGGGGGTCAGGCACCTTCGCACGTTAATTCGCTAAGGTGCCAGGCACCTTCGTGCGGTGAAGTGGAAAAGCCGGAGCCGTTGGCGGGCGCGAAGGCGCCTGGCGGCGCGCAGGAGCTGCGCGCGATCTGGTTTCACCAGCCGTATATCCGCTCGGTGCTAAAGAAGGGGCAGGATTACGTACTCTATGGCAGAGTTGCGGAGAAAAACGGGATCCTGTATCTGGAGCAGCCGCTGATCCATTCGCCCGAGCAGTATCTGGATCTGCAAAAGACGGTACAGCCTGTCTATCAGCTGACGAAGGGTCTTGGAAACAATACGGTGAAAAAGGCCGTGGATCAGGCGCTTTCTGACTGCGTTTCAGATGACGAGACAGCAGCGCTTCGCGACAGGCTTCCGGAGCAGATTCGGCAAAAATATGAGCTTTGCGGATATGCGTATGCCATTCAGAACATCCATTTTCCAGTTGACGTCAATGCATGCATCGAGGCCAGAAAACGCCTGGTGTTTGATGAGTTTTTGCTGTTCCTTTTGCAGATGCATCTGATGAAGGAGCAGGAGGAAAAGACAGCAAATCATCTTACATTTTCGAAGGAATCCATCCTGCCTGAGATCATAGAACGGCTGCCGTATCAGCTGACCGGTGCGCAGCAGCGCGCGATGGAGGATGTGTTTGCGGACCTGAGAGGCCCGTATACGATGCAGCGTCTGATCCAGGGCGATGTCGGATCCGGGAAAACGGTCATCGCTTTTTCTGCGATGCTTGAGATCTCTCTGCAGGGCTATCAGTCTGCGATCATGGCGCCGACGGATGTGCTGGCAAGACAGCATGCAAACAAGTTGACGGCATTTTGCGAGCAAATGGGTGTGGATGCGCCGGTCGTGCTTCTGACTGGTTCCTTAAAGGCCGCGCAGAAGCGGGAGGCACTTGAGATCATCCGCAGTAAAAAGAATGCCTTAATCGTCGGCACGCATGCGCTTTTCCAAGAGTGTGTGGAGTATGCCAATCTCGCGCTTGTTGTGACGGATGAGCAGCATCGTTTTGGTGTGAAGCAGCGAGCGGGCCTGGCAGAAAAGGGCGAGTTGCCGCACTATCTCGTTATGAGTGCGACGCCGATCCCGCGAACGCTTGCGATCATTTTGTATGGGGATCTTGACATTTCCGTGATCGATGAAGTGCCGGCGATGCGTCTGCCGATCAAAAACTGCGTCGTCGACCCGACCTGGCGGAACAATGCCTATTCGTTTATCGAAAAACAGGTTGCGGCCGGGCATCAGGTTTATATCGTCTGTCCGCTGGTGGAACCGTCCGAGGAGATGGACGGGGAAAACGTCATCGAGTACACGAAGAAGATCAGAGACCGTTTTCAGGGAATTGCAACGGTCGGGATGCTTCACGGCCGTATGAAGCCGGAAGAAAAAAATGCGGTCATGGAGGCATTTTTGCAGGGTGTAACACAGATCCTGGTTTCGACCACCGTCATCGAAGTCGGTGTGGATGTGCCGAACGCAACCGTGATGATGGTTGAAAATGCCGAGCGCTTCGGCCTGGCACAGCTTCACCAGCTGCGCGGGCGCGTCGGCAGAGGCGATGCGCAGTCCTATTGCATTTTCATGCAGGGGAAAAAGGCAAATACCGAGAACGAGCGGCTTTCGATTCTAAACCGTTCCAACGACGGCTTCGAGATCGCCAGGGAAGACCTGAAACTGCGCGGTCCCGGAGACTTTTTCGGGATCCGGCAAAGCGGTACGTTTTCCTTCCAGCTCGCTGACGTCTTCCAGGATATGGCGATGCTGCAGAAGGCTTCTGAGGAAGCGAAGGAGATCCTGGCGGTGGATCCGGACCTGGCCGCGCCAGAGCATTTTATGTTAAAAAAAGAACTCCGCCGGATGGCTGCGCAGAGCGCTTCCGGGGAGCGGTTTCATATATAAAAAAGCTGCCGTTAATCCGGCAGCTTTTCGATTCCTGTGATGTCCGGGTGAATGGTCAGCGAGTAGTTCGTGTAGTAGACCACAAAACCGGGCTTTGCTTTATTTGGTTTTTTGACATTCTTTTTCTGAAGATAGTCGATCTCGACTTTTTCAGAGTCTTTCCCGCGGGAGTAGTATCCGGCGAGGCGCCCTGCTTCCTCAAAGGTACGGTCCGGCATGTCGCCGTCCGGACACTTGACCAGGACGTGCGAGCCGGGGATGCCCTTTGCATGGAACCACCAGTCATTTCCCTGGCCGATTTTGAACGTCAGCATATCGTTTTGCAGATTGTTTCTGCCAACATACATATCAAATCCGTCCGAAGAGCGGTAGTGATGCGGCTTCCCGGCCGGTGTTTTTGCCTTCTTCTTATTAAATGAATGTTTCTTGATATAGCCGGCCTGCACCAGTTCTTCACGGATCTGGGCAAGATCGGATTCGTCCTCTGCCAGATCAAGCGCAGAAGCGATCGATTCGAGATACTTCACATCATCCTTTGTTTCTTCGACCTGAACCGAGAGCGCATCCTTCGTGCGCTTGAGCTTGTTATAGCGGTCATAATATTTGTTCGCGTTTTCCATCGCTGTCAGGTTCTTATCGAGCGGGATCTTGATCAGCTGCCCCGTCTCATAGTCCTCGATCTCATGCCCGGAGGATTTCGGCGGAATCTCATATCCGTAAATGTGTAAAAGCTCACCGTATTTGCGGTATTTGTCCATTTTGTCCGTGTCTTTTAGCTGTTTTTCCTGCAAACTGCATTTTTTGCGGGCACGCTCCAGCAATGTCGTTACAATATGACGAAGATCAGATGATTTCTGATGAATCCTCGTGTAGGCGCTTTTTTTCGAATAATAAGCAGACAGGAGCGAGGAAATGTCAGGAAACGTCTCTTCGGTACAGTCCGCGTACATCGTGAGCGGAAGGGAAGCGTACTCGACAGGTTTTTCGCCGTCTAAGACCATGTTCGGGGAAAATTCACCGGCCGCCACCTGATGCATGACATTGCAAAAAACATCAGCAAGGCGGTCGAGTGCCGCCGCATCCGGGATGGCGGAGGAAAACGCAGACTGCATTTCCGCATCCTGAGCAGTGGAAACAGAGCTGTCAACATGCAATGCCGCGGTTGGCGAATCTCCGTCCACGCCTGCGCGGTAGCAGATCTCATTTGCAATCAACGGGCTGATGCCATTGTAGGATGTGTAAATTGCTTTTGCGGCAGTCGTCGGGCAAGAGAGAATCTGTGCTTTGAACGTTTCTGCAGAAACATCGAGCGGGCAGGCTTTTTCGCCTTGTGTCGGGATAAACCATTTCCGGCCCGGCAGCACCTCACGCTTTGAGCTGACCTGTGCGGAAATATGTTTGATGCTGTCAAGGATCATATCTTCCTCATCACAGAAAATGATATTGCTGTGCTTGCCCATCAGCTCGACGATCAGCTTCTTTTTTCGCATATCACCCATGTCATCGAGATGGCTGATCTGAAAGACCAGGATCCGCTCCATGTCAGGCTGCTCGATCGACTGGATCCGTCCGCCAGAAATATGCTTTCGTAAAAGCATGCAAAAGTTCGGCGCCGTCATCGGACTCTTCTTATTTTCTGCTGTCAGATAGATCAGCGGAAGAGACGGATTTGCCGAGATCAGCAGCTTCTTTTGCGCGTCTGCGCCTTTTAACGTCAGCATCAGCTCGTCCGGCTCCGGCTGCGTGATCTTGCTGATCCGCGCACCAATAAACTGGTCCGTAAGCTCTTTTTTGATATTTGCGATCACAATCCCATCAAAAGCCATAGTGTTATCTCCTGTCAAAACGATTAATGACAGTATACCATATAAAAAGGGGTCAGGCACCTTAGTGCTTTAAAGCACGAAGGTGCCTGACCCCTTAGCACTTCACAGTATTAAATATTCTGGTATACTATTACCGAGCTTCTTGTTTACTTCAAAGAATATAAAGCAAATGTTCCATGCAGGAGAGCATATGGGGAAAGACAGAGATTTTACAAGTGGAAAAATATTGGGG
>JAFUBZ010000049.1 GCA_017459945.1 Eubacterium sp. | reverse complement strand
GATTGAAATTCCCGTGTGGTAAACGGGCAACGAACGGAAGATGTGTCGCCCCTCGCACGAGGGGCGTGGATTGAAATTCAGCTGACTTGTCCATTGTCAGCGTGATTCCGGTCGCCCCTCGCACGAGGGGCGTGGATTGAAATAGAACCGGAAGAAATCCTGTTTGCAAAAACAACCGTCGCCCCTCGCACGAGGGGCGTGGATTGAAATGATAGGATTTCCGATCGTCATGTGCTTAATTCTCGTCGCCCCTCGCACGAGGGGCGTGGATTGAAATCCATCCCGGAAAGGCAAGGACGGAAGGTATTATGTCGCCCCTCGCACGAGGGGCGTGGATTGAAATCCGGTTATCTCCGATCGGGCCGATATCGCGCCGGTGTCGCCCCTCGCACGAGGGGCGTGGATTGAAATTTAGCGGAACAGCTAGGGCACATATTCACACCTACGTCGCCCCTCGCACGAGGGGCGTGGATTGAAATAAAGAGATAAACAATGCTTTGTCTGCGGATCGCCGTCGCCCCTCGCACGAGGGGCGTAGGTTGATATTTTTGTATAATGATGATCGGTGGATTATTATGTGCAAGTACAGAATGGTTATTTCATTGCATATCTGAATGAACGATTCAAGGAGAAGTCTATGTAACTTACCGGAATGTGCGGTCAGAGATAGAATCTGGGGTATTGGATTGTCTATGACGGATCCGGATCGCATGGACAGTTCGAAATGGAAAGGGCAGAACCTGCTCGGGTATGCTCTGATGATGGTGCGTGACAAATTGATCTATGGTGAATGTGGATGAGAATTACTCAGATTAAAATGATAACAAAGACGGGAATGGAGGTCGAATTTAAGAGCGCTGACCCCGGTGAAGCAGAACTTGAAATCGCGTATCTGAAGCAATGCTGCAAAGAGACGAGATACCTGCTTTCCGAGCCAGAAGATATTGCTTATACTGTGGAATCAGAGGAAAAGTTTATATCTGATTATGAGACGTCAGACAATTCGCTTATGCTGAATGCCTATGTAAATGGGACACTGATTGGGAATGGATCATTTGCGCCTGTTCGGGATGCAAAACGTTTGTCGCACAGATGCTCAATGGGAATTGCGCTTTTCCGGGAGTTCTGCGGAATGGGTATAGGGGAATTGCTCCTTAACATTTTGATGGAACAGGCGAAAAAGGCCAGCTTTGAAATAATGGAACTGGATGTTGTGACAACGAACACCAACGCGATTCGTTTGTACGAGAAGCTGGGATTTGAAACAATCGGAGAACGAAAGCGGGCCATCAAATATAAAGATGGAACCTATGCGGATGAATTACTGATGGTCAAAACGCTTTTGTAGGGAGACAGGGGACGCTCGGGGAGACAGCGGCCTCTGTCTCCTTGCGCATTGTATTGGAAAAAAGACAGCCAGCAGCAGAATAATTGTTTGTAGTTAGTTGACTAGAGTGCCTGAATAACCTATGATATTACTCGATTAAAAATGAATACGGCGAAGGGAATCCTGCAGAATCAGATGAACTGAGACTGTGGGGGGATCGCACTCTGGAGAATCCCGCTCAGGGCGGGTGCCGAAGGGGCAAATTACAGGCAGTATCTGTATGAATCTCTCAGGCAAAAGGACAGAGACCATGTGTTATGTTTGTTCAAAGTCCGGCGGAGTGCATTACGTCGGGCTTTTTATTTTACATAAGAAAGGGACTGGAAAATGGAGCTGTTCGGACAATTGTTGGACAAAATTGATGGATATGTTTGGGGAGTGCCTCTGATTGTATTAATCTTAGCAGGCGGTATTCTGCTGACTGTTCGCGTAGGTGTTCTGCAGATCAGGCGACTGCCGCTTGCATTAAAATGGATGATCAAAAATGAAGAAGGCGGGCGCGGAGAAATCTCTAGTTTTGGAGCACTATGCACGGCGCTCTCGGCTACGATCGGTACCGGAAATATTGTCGGTGTTGCGACAGCGGTCTGTGCCGGCGGGCCCGGGGCGCTGTTCTGGATGCTTGTAGCTGCCTTTTTTGGAATGGCAACCAAGTTTTCAGAAGGTCTGCTCGCCGTAAAATACCGGCAGGTCGATCCTGAAACCGGACACAGTCTGGGAGGACCATTCTATTATATTGAGCGAGGTATGGGCCCGAAATGGAAATGGCTTGCTAAAATCTTTGCGTTTTTTGGAGTTTGCGTTGGTCTGTTTGGCATCGGAACATTCAGTCAGGTCAATGGGATTTCCAGTGCGATCAAAAATTTCTTTGATCCGGAAACCCTGCACGCAGTAACAATCCCCGGACTGGGAGAGTATTCCATTGCAGTCATTATTTCTTCGCTGGTTCTGACCTTTTTCGTGGCGCTGGTTCTGATCGGCGGGATTAAGAGAATCGCAAATGTCAGCCAGATCATTGTGCCGTTTATGGCAGTGATCTATGTAGTGTTTGTCGTGATTCTGATCGTTGCAAATATCACACATATCCCGGCTGCAGTCGTGACAGTCGTTGAAGGCGCTTTTAATCCACGCGCCGTGACGGGCGGTATTGTCGGATCGATGATCGTTGCAATGCAAAAGGGTATCGCCAGGGGTATCTTTTCTAATGAAGCCGGACTTGGAAGCGCACCGATCGCAGCGGCAGCGGCTCAGACAAAAGAGCCTGTGCGCCAGGGACTGGTCAGTATGACAGGTACTTTTATTGATACCATCATCATCTGCACGATGACAGGCCTGTCGATCGTATTAACAGGAGCGTGGCAGCAGCCTGGGTTGGAGGGTGTGCAGGTCACAACATACGCCTTCCAGAACGGTCTTCCGTTTCCAAATCAGGTGGCAGCATTTATCTTAATGATATGTCTGGTGTTTTTTGCCTTCACAACCATTCTCGGCTGGGATTATTATAGTGAAAGATGTCTGGAATATCTGACAGGCGGAAAAACAAGACCAATCAGGATTTTCCGTACGCTATACATTATCGCCGTTTTCATCGGACCGTATATGACTGTCAGTGCTGTTTGGACCATTGCAGATATTTTCAATGGACTGATGGCAATCCCGAACATGATCGCGCTGTTTGCGTTGAGCAGTGTAGTGGCAAAAGAGGTAAGAGATTTCTTCCGGGCAGAAAAACATAAAATGCGATGAGGAGACATAGAGAACCGTCCATCTAGCACGGTGCGCAAGATGGACGGTTCTTTATCTCATCATCTATGATAATGCGGGCTCTTATAGAATCTGCCAAATAAGTCTTCTGTGGCGCTTCCCATCGGATATGTTGCTTCCAGATATACATAATCCTTTGTGTTGGAAGCAAAGATTACACATTCTTTCAGATATCCGTTCATGGACTCGTCTATTTCGTATCCGGCAATAGGCTGTCCGTCTTCGTCAATAAAATTGGCATCCATTCGATACCATTTGCCGCGATGACCGGCAATGTTCAGATCATGACTTTCCATAAAACAGCCGGCGTCGATGCGCTCGTTCATAAGCTCGTCGAAAATGGCATTGACGAGCTCCTGCTGGTTTTCGTACTCCTGGTCCGCGGATCCTTCGTGTACCCGAATACAGTCGGTATCGTCATCTGTCGGATAATAGATGGTATCGCCATTGTCTTCACCTACGCGCCAGTCGGTAAGCGCTTCAAATGTCATGCCATTGAAAGTCGCTTCATCATATTCGATATCTTCGCTTTCCAAAGAAAAGGAAGCATTGTGGAAGCTGTTCTCTTTGGCAGCGGAGTCACTGGTGGTCCCCGTAGAACTGCATCCGGCCAGCAGTGCGGCCGCGACTGCCGGTGTCAGGATAGAAAGCACACATTTTTTCAAAAGATTATTTCTCATATCTGGTTTTCTCCATATCAAATTTGATTGTATTTTATAGGAAAAACAGACGAAAATCAATATTGGCTTCTCCCGCAAGATGTCATGAACGAAGGATATAGCCTTTTCAGGTTACGTAAAATATTCTATAATGGCAATAAAATGATTGGGAACGTGAAGGAGGCAGTTTATGCAATGTCCTAAATGCAGTCAATATATCCCGGATGATGCACGGTTCTGCCCGGCATGCGGAATTGATGTGAAAGAATATAATAAGACGGAATTAAAAGAACTCAAATGTAAGTCCTGTGGCGGAAATATGCAGATCGATTTTGAGCATCATGTCTTAGTATGCCCGTACTGTGGTGCGACAGAAGTGCTGGTGAAAAACGGTCATATGCTGTTAAAAAAGCAACCGGAAACGAAGGAAAAACAGCAGACCATACAGCAGGCTAAGCCTGATCGTCATCCGCTTAAAGTGGCGCTCCGGCTCATCGCATTCGTGATCGTGTTTATTGTGGTTGTATCCTTTATCATAGGATTTGCTGCGACGCACAAGAATAAGCATGTGCAATATGAGTGGCCTTCGTCCGGTCTTTCTACGATGCTTCCGAAGCCGGCATCAGACTACGGCGAGGTTTATTATGACTATAATGACGCGTTCAGTATGGATGTTTATAAGAGCTCTGTAGATGAATATCGCGCGTATGTAGATGACTGTATCGCATCAGGGTTTACCATTGATGCGAAGAACGAAGATACCTCTTATGAGGCCTATAATGAAGAGGGCTATAGTCTGAGGGTTTATTTCTATTCTTATGATGATGAGATGTACATCAATCTGCAGGCGCCGATTAAAATGAGTACTATAAACTGGTCGTATATTGATGCGTTTGCGCTTTTGCCGGCACCGGAATCGGATCAGGGAAAGATCGACTGGGAATACTCGGATTCCGCTCTGGTGCATGTCGGAAATACAACAAAGGAAGCGTATGACACGTATGTACAGGCATGCAAAGAGGCAGGGTTCGACCGGGATATGGTAAAGGGCAATGACTATTATTATGCGTATCACAGGGATTGTGACCAATATCTGTCTTTGAACTATGAAGGGTTTGATACGATGCGCGTGGATGTGTCGACGTATGAGACCGAGTAATACATGGTGAGATGTATGAGGAATAATTGTTTTATATAATATCCGTATAATTGTGTCACATACAAGAGATTATATGGTATATTAGATACAACTGGAAGAGATGGGACATCTGATACAGTAAAAAATAATATTTGGAGGAATGAAAATGAAAAGTCGAATGAAAAAGAGCCTGTGCTTATTGGGTGCAGTAATGATCGGTGCGGCTATTGTATTTTCCGGCTGCGGCAGCAGTGCTGGTGGCGGAAATGGAAGTGCGGCAGCAGAAAAAGCCAGCCCCGAAAGTGAAGTGACGGCTGTGGTGGACGGCTTCTTTACCACAATGCAGTCCGGAGAGCTTTCAAAGCTGACAGATTACTGTTCACAGGAAGTTCTTGACAATCAGGAATTGGCCGGTCTGGCTGAGGCAGAGAGCTTTGATGAGATGTTCTATGAGTCCTTTGGTTTAGAGGACATGGGGCTTTCTGAGGATGATATCAGTGATGAGGCAAAAGCTTCCGTTACCAATATGGCGAATACGATTGTTCGGGAACTGATCGGAAGCTATACGATCTCGGATGTTTCTGTCAATGGTGATACAGCAACTGTAGATGGTACAGTAACATATGGATACAATACGGATTTTGATATCGATATTGACGGGATCAATGATGAAGTGATGAGTGATATCCCGGAAGACCAGATGTCAGAATATGCCGATGTTTATATGAATGAAGGCGAAGCCGCGATGATGGCCAAGATCATGAATGACTTAATGCCGACTTTGCTTGACAGATATACAGAGGCACTTCTGGAATCCGAAGGCGAAACAGATCAGATACAGGCTACCGTTACAAAGACAGACGGAAAATGGCTGATCACGGAAATGAATCTGATTTCTGCTTCTGAAACCGGAGATTCAGAATAACACTAAATCTTATGCAGCTTTGGCTCTGTGAAGGATCCTCTTCGCAGAGCCAGATTATTTTCTTTTAAAATCTGTTCGATCTCATCGTGAATGGTCTGATCCAGGCCGTTTTTGACAAGCATATGACGGAACCGTCCGAGTGTCGTGGCGTCAGGGACCTGTTCTTTGAGGAAATCAACCTTTAAGAAGCTGCGCAAAGCATAGCTGTCATAGATGGCATCTTCGATGCCTTCGTCTGAGCAGCCAAACCAGTATTTGACCAGATACATGCGAAGCATGGTTTCTAAGTTTCTCGGCCGGCGTCCGCGCGTGCCGGTATAGTAGTGCGGACGGATTTCTTCGATCCATTTTTGCCAGGGCAGCAGTTCGTTCATCTTCTCAAGCAGTACATCGCGCTGCGTTCTGACACGCCGGTTTCCATACTCAATATCACTTAAGGTTTGCTGTTTTTGCGCCATAACAGATTCCCTCCATAGTGCTTGTGTAATTCTTTCTGTTTATGATTATAACAGATTTTCAATTCTTTTTTCTAAAATCATATACTTCGTCCCGGCTGTTTGTCAGAATGCCAAGGTAATCCAGAATCTTGTAGGAAAAGTAATATGCCATACTTTGCTCGCCGTCATCGAAGGTGCAATGTGTGATCTCGCGGATCTTTTTCATGCGGTAAAGCAGCGTGTTTTTATGGACATGCAGCGCTTCGGCAACACGGGCGGGCTGCCCCGGAAAGGAGAGCAAAGCGCCGAGTGTTTCCAGAAAGTTTGTGCCATGGTCTTTGTCGTAATACAAAAGGCGCATCAGTCCCGGCTGAATCAAATAGCGCAGCTCACTGTCGCTTTGTTCGTAAATATTCAGCATATGGAAAATGTAATAATCCCGATAATAATAGAGCTTGTGCCGGCCATCTAACCGGATGCCCAGTTCCACAGCTGTTACGGCCTGGTTGTAAAACCGGGAGGCATCTTCAAGCTTTTCAAAGAAATTGCTGATGCCTGCGGACAGCTGATTGGCTTCTAAAAACCGTTTTAGCCTGTCCCTTTCATATTCACTAAACCCTTCAAACCGGTTTTTTGAAAAGAGGAAGACCAGGGTGTCTTCATAGACCGAATAAAGGCTGCCCGGCAGAATCTGCTGGATCGAGTGCAGGATGATGTCGGTCCGCAGGTCGCTGCTGTAATAGGAAGTGGCAGGAATGACCATGATGTAAAGGTCTTCCTTCAGGATATAGCCCAATGAATTCAGATTGGACTTTACAGCGGCGATATTGACGCCGGGGTTTCCCAACAGGTCAGAAAGCGCGTAAGAATACATGACGCCCTTATGACGTGTGTAGTAAGAACTTTTCTGGAGCTCGATCGCAACCATACTGCAAAAACGATGCAGAAGCTCTGGGTCAAAACGATCAAAAGGACGGCCCAGCTCCTGCAGCATCACATGCGCGACCTCGATGCCCTGAATGTAGACTGCATCCAGCAGTGTTCCGTGCCCGAGCATTGGATTATCGAAATAGATCGCCCGTCCTTTGGCACGCATTTTCTCATCGAGTTTCATGCGGCGGATCAGGGCGATACCGTCTTCGCTGATGTATCCGTTTTCTGCTTCCTTTAAAACGGGATCTTCCGGCCCGGACCATTCTGAAATGGCGAGATATTTTCCCTGCAGATCAACGACAGAAATGGGATTTTCAAAAACAACGGCAGCCTGATTGACCAGATACTGCAGTCCATTACCTGAAAAAAGGGCGTTCGAAAGGATATGAAGGCCTGCTGTGATCTGTTCGACTTCCGTCAGTTCTTCCAAAAGGTCGTTGAATAATTCATGAGAAGAGACGTCTTCACCTACATATACAAGACCGGTATTTGTTCCGACATAAGGTGAAAAATCGATCCGGCTGCCATAACAGAAAATGCAGATCCGAAGATTCTCATCCGGTGAAGGAAGACGTCTGGTATTTGCCAGATATAATGTGTAGGGGCTGCTTGGTTTATTCGAATGCACATAATAACGAACGGTCTGCAAGTCAAATTCCGGATCTTCGCTTCCGAAATATTCCACATGATAATCCTTTAATCTGGCAAGTAATTGGGATAAAATCACTGTTGTTCCCTCCAAAATACACAGGAAAACAAAGGTTTATGACTGTTATGCTTATCAGTATTGTAATCTTGTATTAGTGGCCAGTCAAATGTTTTGTGCATTCGCACAATCAAAATCATGATTTTTGTCAGAAAATCATGAGTCAGAACGATGCTTTGCGGGAATGTTTTCCCTATAATTGAGACAACAGGTACACGTAAATATTTTTGAGAAAGGAAGTAACGATATGGGTCAGTTTAATCAGACAACATTAAACCAGTATGCCAGAAGTGTTTCCATCATCGGCGTTGGCCTTACGCCATTTATGTACACGGTTGACAATGATGAGACAAATGGACTTTCCGAAGGAGAACTGTATGGGTATGCGGCTTTGAAGGCGATGGAAGACGCAGGAGTTACCCCGAAAGATGTACAGTATTACTATCATGGAGAAGCAAGCCCGTTGAACGGATCCGACTATCTGACACCGAATGTCCAGATCGCAAACTGGTTCGGTATGAAGGGAAAAGGTTCCATGCATCATTCCGAAGCATGCTGTACCGGATATCTTGCATTAGAGATCGCAGTCAATGCGGTGGCAAGCGGAAAGTACGACTGTGTATTGACCGGATGTGTGGAATTCGGTGACGGTGTATGTATCCCGACACATCCGTGGAAGCGTGAGAAGATGAGCATGGAGCGCTTCAACAGTACACTTGGCTGGCTGTATGACCGCTGCTACAACAGAAGCTTCGTAGCAGGTACCCAGCTGATCTTTGACAATACTGCTGAACGTTATAAGAGAGAAGCAGGTCTTTCCGATCAGGAAATGGATGATACCCTTATCCACATGTCCTTAAACAACAGAAAGAATGCCCTGCATCATCCGCTGGCGCTCATGAAGAAATCTTATGAGGAAGAAGCAAAAGAGCAGGGATTTGACGATGTTATGGATTACATGCGTTCTCCGTTCAATCCGAAAGTGGGCGATCTGCTTCGTGTATCCGGTATGGAGATGAAGTGTGACGGTGCAGCCTGCGCGATCATCTGTGCTACAGACAAAGTAGAAGAGATCACAAAGGGCAAGTGCAAGAAGCCGATCGAGATCCTGGGAATCGGCAGTGCAGCTGTTGAGGCATCTAACCCGCACTTCGAGTGGAAAGCAACAGAACTTGCAACGGAGCAGGTTTATCAGCAGACCGGCGTAAAACCGGAAGAGATTGATCTGTTCTTTGCAAATGATTTCATCATCACTTCCCATCTGATGGCTGCAGAAGTGGCAGGATACCTTCCGAAGAATGAGGGATGGAAATACATCATTGAAGGACGCACCGCTTATGACGGTGACAAACCGATCAATACCAACGGCGGACGTACTTCCTTCGGACATGCACATGCTGCAAGCGGAATGGCAGACATCCATGAAGCGGTGACCCAGATGCGCGGTGAAGCAGGCGATCGTCAGGTGAAAAAGCTTCCGAAGACCACATTCCTTCGCGGATATGGCGGCGGACAGAACGTAGCATCGATCATTTTGAGAACAAAAGAGTAAGCGGGAGGGATGAACAATGGCAATCAAATTAGAAAAAATTGTTAGAACCTTTTATGAAAATCTGGAAGAAGGTAAGATCCTTGCCCGTAAATGCCCGGTGTGCGGCGCGGTAGAATATCCGCCGGTCTATGCATGCAATACCTGCGGATCCATGGAAACCGAATGGTATGAGATCAGCGGCAAGGGTGTCATGAAGACCATGATTCTGCCGGGACTGCTTTCATCCAGACCGGATATGGGCGAATTCAAGCCGTATTGCTTTGGCGAAGTACAGCTTGAGGAAGGTCCGAGTGTGAACGCAGTTATCCTTGGAATCAACAAAAAGAAAAAGAAGGCACTGGCTGACCAGCTTCCGGTTCCGGTCAGAGCCAAGATCGTTCAGAGAGATGATTACAAAACCGTTTTCTGGGAGTTTGTTGAGGAAGAAGAGTAAGCAGATTTTGGTAATATTGTCAGCATTTTAATTTTACATAATGAATCAAAAGTTTAAGGAGGAAAAACAATGGATAGAGCTGAACTTGAAAAGAAAGTACTGGAACTGGCAACAATGGCATTTAAAAGAGAGATCACGATTGATACAAAAGTAAAAGAAGACATGGGTAAAACTTCCATGAACATGGTAGCACTTCTTTCCGAGATCGAGAATGAGCTGGACACTGAGCCGCTTGAGATCCCGACAGCAGCTGCATGCGATACCATGAAAGAGCTGATCGATCTGGTTGAAGAAAACCTTTAATTCTATGTTTCCTGTCACGATCCTCATTCTTCCCTGAAAAGAGTGGGGGTCGTGATACATATTCACTGCAAAATTCATAGCATAAAAAGGAGAAAAACATGAGAATATTGTCGAAAGAAGATCAGGAAAAACAGTACGCCAAATACTATGCGTTGTCGCTTTTTCCGCCGCCATATAAGATGGAGCAGGACATCAAAAGCCGTGTGCTCGATGAGGAGCATATGATTCCACTTGAGAACCGGGACGAGGTATTAAAGGGCTATGTGGAGCAGGAGTATATCGGATACGGTTATCTGGAAGGCGGTTGTGGATATATCTCAACCTGCACGTTCATGCCGAATGCAACGGCTGATATGATCGACTGGTGGTTTGTGTGGCATGGTCAGGAGGAATCCCGTTATGGAATCTGGGACAAGGAAGATCATTACTATGTAAAGAGTGATAAGCTGGATCAGTTGGCTGACGAATCGATTCCGATGAAGGAGCGGATCATCGGCGTTACACACGAAGTACTCGAAGACACCGGTATGGGACCGGAGAAAATTGTGATCCAGTTCCAGGATCCGAAAGACTTTTTCTCAGAGGAAGAAATGAAAAAATCCGGTGTTCAGAGTGTGATCTGGGCAAACGGGTCTACTGCTGTTATGTGTCATGCAGTCTTTGGAAATCCGAACGGCAAGGGTGTGATCCTGACATCTCATTTCTGGATCGGCTATACCATGAAAGACGGACAACCGGTAAAAATCCTACCGGATGGGATCAAGGTTCCGGAAGAAGCAATCCGCGGTCTTGCACTGCACAGCATTAAGGAATATTCCAACCTTGGACATATGCTGCCGTATCTGTACGCGGAAGAAGTGGAAGGACGTGAGGTTGTCCTTGAGCCGATGATCATTTCGCCGCCCGGAGAACGGTCCTATTCACCGGAGAGCTTCGTTGAAGAAATGTCTGAAGAGACCAAGGAGATCAACACGATCGTTGATGCCGCGATCCGTATCGCACGGGCTATGGGGACCAGTAACATTCCGTTGTCAAAAGTGGATGAGGAGCTTGGAAAAGAACCCGGATATACTTATCAGTTCTTCCCGTCACAGTGGGAATTGAATGAGAAGTGCACCGAGACGATGGAAAACCATATGCTGCGGGAGGCATGTAAACTTCTGACAAACCAGGAGAAAGCGCCGGAGGTTCGCATCAGAGATCTGATCGGACTCTTGAGCATCGAAGCGGAAGTGATCGATCGTCTGCAGTATGGCAGCAGCCGGAATATCGAGAATGCCAGAAAATCTGCGTTTGGTTCACCGGAACTGTATGAAGAATTAACAGACGCCTATACCGTATTCATTCAGGATGGATGCAAATCCGGTCTGTTCTATATTGACAATCCCAGAGCGCGCGCTGCGTTTATGGCACACGGAATGCTCGGTATGCGTGCATATTGCCGGAATGAATTGAGCAAAGTGGCAGAGTTCAGAGCTGTTCTCAAAGAGATGTTCGGTGTATAAAAGGAGAACTTATGAGCGTATTAGATCAAATTTATGAAAAAGCGAAACTGAATCCGCAGAAGGTCGCTTTTCCGGAAGCAGACAATGAAAAAATGATGCAGGCTGCTTACGAATGTGGAAAAGACGGCTATATCATCCCTGTATTGGTTGGAGATTCCGCACAGCTGAAAGCCCTGGTTGCTGAGAGAGGATATGAGGAATCCGTATTTACCATCGTAGATATTCAGGATGAGGCATATAAAAATGAAGTGATTGAAAAATATGTGGCTATGCCGGATACCAGACTGAAACAGAAGGCACTCGGCCGCAGAATGGAGAATCCGCTGTACTTTGCGATGACCATGCAGGCAGTCGGTGATGCGGATGTTACTTTTGCAGGCATCAACAACACAACAGGCGATGTGCTCCTGGCTGGTCAGATGATCATCGGTATGCAGGAAGGCATCAGCACGATCTCCAGTATCGGCCTGTGTGATATTCCGGGATTTGAAGGCAGCGAAGGATCTCTGCTTGCGATCGGCGACAGTGCAGTGTGCACGAATCCGGATCCGGATCAGCTGGCAAGTATTGCGATCTCTGCATGCGAAACAGTATCATCCCTGCTCGGATGGGAGCCGCGTTGTGCGATGGTTTCCTATTCAACGCTTGGAAGCGGCCAGGGTGAGCTGATCGATAAGGTTGTAGAAGCGGTTAAGATCGCAAATGAGAAACGTCCGGATCTGGCGATCGACGGAGAATTCCAGTTTGACGCAGCGATCGTTCCGGCAGTTGCAGAGAAAAAGGTGAAAAGAGAGAGCAAGGTTGCAGGTAAGGCAAACGTTGTGATCTGGCCGGATCTGAATGTCGGCAACTGTGGCGTTAAGCTGATCCAGCAGTTTGGTCATGCAGATGCATATGGTCCGATGCTGCAGGGCTTTAACAAAGTCGTTTGTGACTGCTCCAGAGGGGCACCGGTTTCAGAAATCAAGGGTAATATTGTCATCTCAGCGGTACGCGCTGCGGGGATCAAATAGACCTGTATCAGGAGTAGAAAGGGAAATGACAGTATGAGTTATAAAATATTTGCGATCAATCCGGGTTCTACATCCACGAAGATTGCGCTGATCGATGGCGGGAATGTGCTTTTTGCAAAAAATGTTTCCCACGATGCGGACAAGCTGGCAGAGTTCAACGGAATCTCAGCGCAACTGCCGTATAGAAAAGAAACCATTCTGAATCTGTTAAAGGAAAATGACATTACACTGGACGATGTAGATGCATTTGTCGGACGCGGCGGTGGCCTGATGGCGATGGAAGGTGGTACGTACAAGGTTGATGCACTGGTTCTGGATCATGCGACCAGAGGAGCGAACGGCATTCAGCATCCGGCCCAGCTGGGACCGCAGATTGCGAATGAGTTTGCAAAAGAGTATGACAAACCGGCATTTGTTGTCAATCCGCCTGATGTAGACGAAATGCAGGATGTGGCCAGAATGACGGGTATCAAAGGCGTATACCGTATTATGCATCTGCATTCCCTTAACTTAAAGGAGACAGCGATCAGACATGCTGCTACCCTGGGCAAGAAATATGAGGACTGCAATTTTGTAGTCTGCCATATCGGCGGCGGTATTTCCGTATCTGCGCATCGGGCAGGCAGAATGGTAGATGGCTTTGATATTGTTAGCGGAGAAGGTCCGATGGCACCGACCCGCTGCGGATCCATCTCGGTGGCACAGCTTGTGGATTATGCGGAAGGCAAGGACTTAAGACACTTAAGACATCTCTGCACACGAAGCGGCGGTTTTGTCAGCCACTTGGGAATCTCAGATGCGATCGAGCTGACCGAGCGTGCTGCAAACGGTGACAAGTATGCGGATATGGTCTGGAATTCCATGATCTATCAGATCAACAAGGCGATCGGTTCTATGGCATCCGTGCTTCATGGAAAGATTGACGGCATTCTGCTCGGTGGCGGAATGGTCCACAGTAAAGATCTTGTAGCCAAGATTCGTGAAGCGAACGAGTGGATCGCTCCGGTTACAGCATATCCGGGCGAGTTTGAAATGGAAGCGATGGCTGCCGGAGCTTCCCGTGTATTATCAGGGGAAGAAGAAGTTAAGACCTATACGGGAGTGAATATCTTCCGGGGATTTGATTTCGCAGGTGACTTTGATTCTGAAGAATAAGAATGAAGGAGACAGGGGCGTCCCCTGTCTCCTTTTTCGCACAATCGGAGTGACAGGATTTGAACCTGCGATCTCTCGCCCCCCAGACGAGCGCTTTACCAGACTAAGCCACACCCCGTGATTTTTCGAACGCAAGAAGTATAGCATATTTTTTAAGACATGCAAATAGATTTTAGTGAAAATGGCAATGTATGAGATTGATTTTGGGTCTCACAGCATTGCCTTTTTGTTTTTTTTATACTATATTGATACTGTTATTGTTTTTTAGATAATGGAGATTTGAACTGTGAGAGAGATTACACCGGACAATTACAAGCCTGACGAGGAGGAGATTGTCGAAGAGGTTGAAGAGGCATTCGAAGAGGAACTCGAAAACGAAGAGACTTCTGATCATGCAGATGATCCTGTAGAAGACGAGATTGAATCGGCAGAAGATCCGGAAGAGACATCGGAAGCGGCGGATGTACCGTCGGATGAAGCAACAGAGATCGATGAGACAGCAGTAGAGACTGCAGATGAAGATGGTGATGGGAGCGATCCCCTACCGGATGTGAAAAAGAAGAAAAAAGGACTGATTGCATTGCTTGTAACAGCAATCGTTGTCGTGGGCGTATACCTGACTGGATTTATCATTTTCCAGACGGCGCTTTTTATGCCGAAAACGACCATGAATCAGGTGGATGTTTCCATGAAGACAGACAAGGATGCCGAAGCGCTTCTGACGTCTGATGTGGAAAGCTATGCACTGACGATCGAAGAGCGGAATGATCAGACGGAAGTACTCAAAGGTGTTGATTTCGGAGTGCAGGCAAAGCTGGATGATAAGGTAAAGACCGCATTGGCCAGTCAGAAATCAGGACTTTGGTTTGTTGAGGTATTCAAGGACAAAGAGATCCATGTGGATGATATTGCCGTATACGATGTGGATGCATTAAACGAAGTGATCCCGACGCTGAACTGTCTTGATGAATCACAGATGATCCCGTCGGAAAACGCGACGATCTCTGAGACGATGACAGACGGTGCTTTTACGATTGTAGATGAAGTCTATGGTACGGAAGCAATCCCGGATAATGTTTATGCTGCGATCAATGAAGCGGTTGCGGGCATGGAACCGTCCGTTAATCTTGCTGACAAAGGTTGTTATTATGATCCGGAGTTAAAAGCTGATTCTCCGGAAGCACAGGCTGCGCTTGAAGAAGTGAATGACATCGCTTGTATGACGATCACCTATGAGATGGCAGGTACAGACCCGTACCTGATCGATGGGAATGTGATCCGCCAGTGGATCGATGTCAGCGATGATCTGGAAGTTACCTTCGATGAAGAATATGTGACAGACTTTGTCGATGCATTTGCAGAGGAATACGACACATCTTTTACAGAGAGGGAATTTGTCAACCATGCAGGCGAGACTGTTACGGTCCCCGGTGGTTATTTCGGATGGCAGCTTGACAAAAAAGCAGAAGAGGAGCTTTTGCTCGAAGAACTCGAAGAAAAAGAAGATGTGACCAGAGAACCATGCTGGAAGCACACGGCGATCAGCCTTGGGGAACATGAATACGGTGATAAATATGTCGAGGTGGATCTGACCAGACAGACCGTTTATCTGATGGAAGACGGAGAGGTCGCATGGGAAAGTCCGTGCGTTACCGGAAAGACTTCCCGCCGACACGGCACGACACCCGGCATGTATTCAATCTATATTAAGCAGAGAAACCGTACGCTGAACGGACGGAATGATGACGGTTCTGAATATCATTCGCCGGTTGCCTACTGGATGCCGTTTAATGGCGGACAGGGCCTGCATGATGCAAGATGGCGCGGTAAGTTCGGTGGATCGATCTATGTGTACAGCGGATCACACGGCTGTGTAAACCTGCCGACTTCTGCAGCAGCGGAGCTTTACGATATGGTCGAAGTCGGAACGCCGGTTATTGTCTACTGGTCAAATACTGAGGAAGATTAAATGAGTTGGACTGATAATGTGCGCATAGTGGTTCCTTATACACCGGGCGAGCAACCAAAGGAACATAACATCATTAAGCTGAATACCAATGAGAATCCCTATCAGCCGTCTCCGGCGGTGCGTGTGGCGATCCGTGAGGTCTCCGAGGAAGGGATGCGACGCTATCCGGATCCGAGTGCAGATGTACTGGTGTCCGCGATCGCAAAAGAGTATGGCGTCAAAAAAGAGGAAGTATTTGTGGGCGTTGGTTCAGATGATGTTCTGGCCATGGCGTTCTTAACATTTTTTAATAGTGAAAAACCAATCCTGTTTCCGGACATTACCTATTCGTTTTACGATGTCTGGGCAGACCTTTACAGGATCCCGTATGAATGTATGCCGTTAAAGGACGATTTTACGATCGACCCGGATGATTATAAAAAAGAAAACGGCGGCGTGATCCTGCCAAATCCCAATGCGCCGACAGGCGTCTGCATGGGAACGGATGCGATCGAATCGATCATTCAGAGCAATCCGGATTCTGTTGTGATCATTGATGAGGCATATGTGGATTTCGGTGCGGCTTCCGTGTTGCCGTTGATTCAAAAATATGATAATCTTCTGGTCGTTCAGACGATGTCAAAGTCCAGATCCCTTGCGGGTATGCGGATCGGGTTTGCGTTTGGCGATGCAAAACTGATCAAATATCTGAATGATGTCAAGTTTTCATTTAATTCTTATACAATGAACCAGACCGCATTGGCAGCAGGCGCTGCAGCGGTAGAAGACCGCGCATATTTTGCGGCGTGCTGCGAAAAGATCATCACAACGCGTGAATGGGTCAAAGAAGAATTGAAAGTGCTGGGATTTACGTTCCCGGATTCAAAGTCAAACTTTATCTTTGCAACACATCCGGACTATCCGGCAAAGAAGCTGTTTGAAGAATTGAAAAAAAGAAAGATTTACGTGCGGTATTTTGCAAAACCGCGTATTGATGATTATATCAGGATCACCATCGGGACGGATGCGCAGATGCGTATATTCCTGGATGTGGTCAAAGAAATATTGGGAAATAAAGTGCAGGCGGATTGAATATCCGCCTGTTTATAGCAGTATGAAGGAGACAGGCAATATATGGATGCAATCGTAAATTGGTATATGTCCACGATTGGTACGCATATTCCGCGGGAGCTTTCGGTGTTCATCATTTCGATGTGCCCGATCTTAGAGCTTCGCGGGGGGCTGATCGTGGCAAGACTTCTGGATCTCCCGATGTGGCGGGCGATTTTTTTCTGTGTGGTCGGGAATATCATTCCGATTCCGTTTGTGCTTTTGTTTATCAAACAGATCTTAAAGTGGTTAAAAAAGATTCCGGGACTTGGAAAAGTCGCACAGAAGATCGAAGACCGGGCAATGTCTAAAAAAGACGGTGTCGAGAAGGCAGAGTTCTGGGGACTGGTTGCATTTGTCGGCATCCCGCTGCCGGGAACCGGTGCATGGACAGGGTCTCTGGTGGCATCGCTTCTGGATGTCAAGATCAAAAAAGCGGTTGTGGCAGAGCTGCTTGGCATTTGCATTGCGACTGTTATTATGAGCCTTTTGATGTATGGGCTGGTCGGGAATGTGATCGGTTGACAGAATATTACTATGTATGTAAAATAGTACATGGAATGTATACAAAAAACAATTTTTGATTATTGATAGAGGATATCATTATGGATAATATCAGCTTGAAAGCGCTTGCGAAGATCAATCTCGGATTGGACGTAACCGGTAAGCGGGAAGATGGCTATCATGATGTCAGAATGATCATGCAGTCCATTCATCTGTATGACAGAGTAGAGATCAAAAAGACACGTTCTCCGAAGATCCGGGTGGAGGTTAATCTGTATTATCTTCCGGTTGATGAGAACAATCTGGTCTATAAAGCAGCAGCGATCATGAAGGAACGCTATGGGATCAAGGAAGGCGTGCGGATCACACTGCAGAAGTTCATCCCGGTCGCTGCAGGTCTTGGCGGCGGAAGTTCGGATGCGGCAGCTGTTCTTGTGGGAATGAACCGGATGTTCAAGCTTGGCTTAAAGCAGGAAGAACTGATGAAGGTTGGTGCCCAGATCGGCGCGGATGTTCCGTTTTGTGTGATGCGTGGGACGGCGCTTGCAGAGGGAATCGGGGAAAAACTGACGGCTTTGCCGCCGATGCCAAAATGCCCTGTCCTGATCGCAAAGCCGGGCGTTTCTGTTTCGACTGCCGAGGTTTATCAGAATCTGAAGCTTTACGATGGGATGAAGCATCCGGATATTGATGGTATGATCGAAGCCATCCAGAGTAAAGATCTGAACGGCATAGCAGCAAAAATGGAGAACATCTTAGAAACCGTGACGATTCCACGGTATCCGGTGATCAAAGAGATCAAGAAGATCATGATGGATAACGGCGCCCTGAATGCAATGATGAGTGGCAGCGGGCCGTCTGTTTTCGGTCTTTTCCGCGAGGAAAAGGATATCCAGGCAGCATATGAAGCACTGAAGGCATCAGAATTGGTGAAGAATCTGTACACGTCGGAAATCCACCACAACCGGCGGTAGGAAGGAGGCTTTGATGACCGATAATCTTGAGTTAAAAATGGATGCGTATCTGCCTCTCAGAAATGTTGTTTTTCAGACCCTTCGAACGGCGATCCTGACAGGAGAACTGCAGCCGGGAGAGCGCCTGATGGAGCTCCAGCTTGCGGAAAAGCTGGGCGTTTCCAGGACACCGATCCGGGAAGCGATCCATATGCTGGAAAAGGAAGGACTGGCTAAGATCGTTCCGCGCAAAGGCGCGCACGTTGCAAAGATGACAGAAAAGGATCTGATCGATGTGCTCATGATCCGAAAGACGCTTGAGGACCTTGCACTGCGTACAGCTTGCGAGCTGATCACAAAAGAGGAACTGGAAGAACTCGAAGATGCGATGCATCTGTTTGAGGATGCGACAAAGCAGGATGATGTAGTAAAAACAGCACAGGCAGATGTGGCATTTCATGATGTGATCTACAAAGCAGCGGACAATCCGAAGCTTTTGAATATTCTGAACAATCTGCGGGAGCAGATGTATCGTTATCGTGTGGAGTACTTAAAGGACAGCAGCATTTTCCCGCAGCTGGTGAAAGAACACAGACAGATGTATGACGCCATCGTGAGCGGAAATCAGGACGCGGCAGCAGAGTGTCTAGATAAGCATCTGCACAATCAGGCAATGGCGGTGAGAGATATCATCCGCGAGCAGGAGTAATATGACTGGAAATATCAGGCTTGACCTAAAGAGCAGCCATCAGGTGCCCGGGCAGACGGCGCAGGAAATGACGTCCTCTGCACCAGGCACCTGCTTTATCAAAAACGGAAAATACCATGTCCTGTATGACGAAGTACAGGAAGGCGGAGACGCAGTGATCAAAAATCATCTGATCCTGTCAGAGGAGCAGATGGAGCTCAGACAAAAGGGCGCGATCCGTTCAAAGATGGTGTTTTCTGCAAACAAAAAGCATGCGACCGATTACATCACACCCTACGGACAAATTCCGCTCGTGATCGATACGAGTGCCTATGAGGTGACGGAGCTTTTGGAAGATGCAAACGAGATTCGTGTTGCCACAAGCTACCGGATGGAATCCGGCGGATCAAATGTAACAGAATGTAAGATGGAGATTACGGTGCGTACTCTGGAACCGTAAGACAGGAAAGGTCTATGGAACATACATATAAAGACAGAAAATATGCGCCGATCGGTGTCTTTGATTCCGGTATCGGCGGACTGACGGTAGCACGCGAGATCATGCGGCAGATCCCGCATGAGGATATCATTTATTTCGGTGATACTGCACGTGTGCCATACGGAAGTAAATCAAAGGATACGATCATCCGTTTTTCGCGGCAGATCATCCGTTTTTTAAAGACAAAGGATGTCAAGGCGATCGTTGTGGCATGTAATACCGCAAGCGCACAGGCGCTTGAGGATATCAGACCGGAGCTGGACATTCCAATCCTCGGCGTAGTAAAGCCGGGGGCGCGCGTGGCGGCAGAGGTCACAAAAAACGATAAGATCGGGGTGATCGCCACATCGAGTACGATCGAAAGCCAGCTGTATAACCGCGTGATCCATATGCACAATCCGAAAGCGCAGGTGTTTGGAAAAGCCTGCCCGCTCTTTGTTCCGCTGGTAGAAGAGGGATGGTTAAAGGATCCGGTCACAAAAGAGGTGGCCTGCCGGTATCTCGAGCCTTTGATGGCTTCGGGAATCGATACGTTGATCATGGGATGTACGCATTTTCCGCTGCTTCGTTCCCTGCTTCGAGAAATCCTCGGGGAAGAGGTGATGCTTGTGAATCCGGCTTATGAGACAACAAAGGATCTGGAACGAGTCCTGAAAGAAAATGGGATTGCCAATGACGGTGCCGGAAGGACAGATGGTCAGCGGCATGAGTTTTACGTGAGTGATGCTGCAAATAAATTCCGCGCATTCGCGGATTCGATCCTGCCGTATGGAGTGGACAGAACACAGCTGATCGATATTGAATCATATTAGAAATGAGATGACAGGAACAAGGTGCCAGGCAGGGATGCCTGGCTCCTTTATTACACGAATAGTGCCAGGCAACCCTGCCTGGCACTATTTATTAGACATATGTTTTATTTTTCGCCCATCAGCCGTCTGAAGAAGTTCTTTTTCTTCTGTGGCTTTTCAAGCTGGCTGCGAATACCGCGTACATCTGTGATGTAAAGTCCGCTGATCGTGGCCTTGACTTCTTTCTTAACCGGAATGACCTGGAATACCTGTGCATCTGCAACGAAGGTCATGATCCTGGGACCGACTTTGGCCTTGACGATCGGTACTTTAAACAGTCTGCTGTACCACGGCACACCGTCGATCGCTTCCTGTGGAAGACCGGATTCTTTCAATTTCATCTTTTTCTTGTCAATGACAAGCATGTTAACCTGCTGTTTATACTGCTCAATCTGCGCCTGCTGTTCGTCCTGACGCTTGCTGGCACGCTTGTTTAAGAAATACAAAACAAGTGCAAACGCAACGACGATCGCAGCCATGATAATGATGCTGATCAGAAATTTAATACTCAAAAAGCATCTCCTCCTTTATTGTCATACTGCGCCTATTCTACCATTTCCAAAAGGGATTGGCAAGGCGGGAGGACACATTTTTGACACAAATTATGCCTTTTCATATATGTTCGAATGTGCTATATTGTAAAACAATGGTTTATTTCGCATTTTTATTTTGCGGTTTTGATATGAACCGATTTCAAATTGGTTTTATTTTGACAAGAGAGGCTATCACATGAAGAAAAGAATTGTTTTATTAACAGCGGCAATCGCGCTGGCAGCAGCTACACTGCTTGGCGGATGCGGCAGCAGAACAAGTGAGCTTAGCAGCATCACTTCGGCGACAAATGAGACCATCGGCACACGTCAGATCTTATCCGTACTGGACTATGATCCGGCAGATCAGGTAAAACTGCCGAAGGATTATATGAATATGAAGATCAAGCTCGAGGATTCCTATCTGGTAACAGATGATCAGATTAAGGAATACGCAGAGCAAATGCTGATGTACAGTCCGGCTTATGAAGCGACCGATAAGACCACGGTTGAGGATGGTGATATCGTTAATCTTGATTATAGCGGAACCATTGACGGGGAAGCATTTGACGGTGGTACAGCAGAGGATCAGTATTTGACGATCGGTTCCGGTTCCTTTATCGAGGGATTTGAGGAGCAGCTGGTCGGCAAAGATGTCGGAACAGAGTTTGATATCAATGTTACTTTCCCGGAGGACTATGCAAGTGATGAAGTTGCCGGAAAGGATGCTGTTTTCCATATCAATCTGAAGAACATTTCAGAAGAAAAGACCATCACGTATGATGAACTGACGGATGATTATGTGGCTGAGAACTTTACGATGTATGGTGTGTCAACCGTTGATGAGTTTAAGAACATGATCTCACAGCAGCTGCAGAACGAAAACCAGTCACAGCAGTCTCAGGATATCCAGACAGCTGTGATCGATAACCTGGTTGCAGACAGTGAAGTGACGGTTCCGGACGGTCTGGTTGACAAGCAGATTGAGCAGGCAAAAGACGGTATGGCACAGCAGGCTGAGACATATGGTATGGAAGTGGAAGAATTCATGACGACCTACTATGGCATGTCTCTGGATGAGTATATTGAGGAAGTTCGGCCGGATATCGAGGACAGTGTCGTAGAGCGACTGATCCTGCAGGCGATCATCAAGGATCAGAAGATCGAGGTCGAAACGGCGGACTACAACTCCTTTATCTCTGATTACTCCAACTATTATGGTATGGAGAGAGACGAGATCATCGACATTTTCGGCGGACAGCGCCAGATGATCTTAAGCTATGCAGAGAATAAGGCACTCGAAGCAGTCATGAGTGCTGCTGATGTGACAACAAAGATGCCGGTTCCGGGATCTGATAATACGGACAGTTCTGCACCGTCGGAAGCTGCGACAGACACGTCTGCAACAGGAGAATAAAGCGAAACATATGCAGCCCTCTTTTTGACAGGCGGGGGTAAATCATAGAGGAATCGGGGTACCTGACCGATTGTTTGGTAAAAGAAAACAGGGGAGAATGAAATGGATCTTGTAAATATCCGGGATTTGTTCCGGAACCAGGAAAAATATGTTGATACGGTCATTTCGGTTGGCGGATGGGTCAGAAACATCAGAAGTTCCAAGAACTTCGGTTTCATTGTGATCAATGACGGTACGTTTTTTGAACCGCTCCAGATCGTATATTCTGACACGCTTGCGAATTTTGCAGAAGTCGAAAAGATCAATGTCGGTGCGGCACTGATCGTTAAGGGTAAGCTTGTCGCAACACCGCAGGCAAAGCAGCCGTTTGAGATTCAGGCGGAAGAGATCGAGATCGAGGGTGCTTCCACACCGGATTATCCACTGCAGAAGAAGCGTCATACGTTTGAGTATCTGCGTACGATCTCACATCTGCGTCCGCGTACCAATACGTTTGAAGCGGTATTCCGTGTGCGTTCGCTGATCGCTTATGCAATCCATAAGTTTTTCCAGGAGCGAGATTTTGTCTATGTGCATACACCTATCATCACAGGCAGTGATGCAGAGGGCGCAGGCGAAATGTTTGCGGTTACAACACTGGACCTTTCCGATGTGCCGATGGCAGATGGAAAAGTGGATTACACACAGGATTTCTTTGGAAAACCGGCAAATCTTACCGTCAGTGGACAGTTAAACGGCGAGACCTATGCACAGGCGTTTAAAAACATTTATACCTTTGGACCGACATTCCGTGCGGAGAATTCCAACACGACACGTCATGCGGCTGAGTTCTGGATGATCGAGCCGGAGATCGCATTTGCAGATCTCGAGGATGATATGATCCTGGCGGAGAGCATGTTAAAATATGTGATTCGTTATGTCATGGACAATGCGCCGGAAGAGATGCAGTTTTTCAACAAGTTTGTAGATAAGGGACTTCTGGAGCGTCTGCAGCATGTGCTGGATTCAGAGTTCGCGAGAGTAACTTATACAGAGGCTGTTGAGCTGCTTGAGAAGCGCAATGACCAGTTCCAGTATAAGGTTTCCTGGGGCTGTGATCTGCAGACAGAGCATGAGCGCTGCCTGACAGAGGAGATCTTCAAGCGTCCGGTATTTGTGACTGATTATCCGAAGGAGATCAAAGCATTCTACATGAAGTTAAATGATGACGGGAAGACCGTTGCGGCGATGGACTGCCTGGTTCCGGGAATCGGCGAGATCATCGGCGGCAGCCAGCGTGAGGAGAATTACGACAAGCTCCTTACCAGAATCCATGAGCTAGGCTTAAAGGAAGAGGATTATGGCTTCTATCTGGATCTTCGTAAATATGGAACGACCAGACATGCAGGATTCGGGCTTGGCTTTGAGCGTTGCGTGATGTACCTGACAGGTATGGGCAATATCCGCGATGTGATACCGTTCCCGCGTACGGTAAATAACTGCGAACTGTAAGATGAACTGCCGATTTTCATATGAGAGTATGGAAGTCGGCAGTTTTTTGATCTGATCGAGTAATATGATATAATTCTCGAAAACCAGATGATCAGCATATCAGCATATGTAAAGTGGTAAACGACTGAAATGAAAGAAAAATGGGTTTTGACAAGAAAGGGTGCGGATTATGAAGGATTGGCGAAAGCGCTGGGGGTGGATCCTGTTATCGTGCGGATCCTGGTAAACCGTGGGATGAAGACGGAAGAGGAGATGCGGATTTATCTCTATGGAGGAAAGGAAGCGCTTCATGATCCGCATCTGTTAAAAGATATTGACCTGGCTTCAGAGATCATCTGTGAAAAGATTGCTGCAGGCAAAAAAATCCGGATCATCGGAGATTACGATATTGATGGTGTGATGGCATCTTATATTCTGCTGCAGGGCTTTGCAAGATGTGGTGCTGTGGCAGATGCGGCGATCCCGGACCGGATCAGAGATGGATACGGGATCAATGAGGCGCTGATCCTGCAGGCGAAGGAAGACCTGGTCGATACGATCGTGACATGCGATAACGGAATATCTGCGATCGAACCGATCGCACTGGCAAAGCGCTTTGGCATGACGGTCATTGTGACCGATCATCATGAGGTTCCGTTTGATCTGGTTGACGGTCGGCGGGTGGAAAAAAGATCCGAGGCGGATGCAATCGTCAATCCCAAACAGGAGGAAGACCATTATCCGTTCCCAGGGCTCTGCGGCGGCGCAGTTGCTATGAAGCTGATCCAGGTCTTGTATGAGAAGTGCGGGATCCCTGCAGCAGAGGCAGAGGTCTTTTATCAGTATGCCGGATTTGCGACGATCGGGGATGTGATGGATCTGCAGGGTGAGAACAGGATCCTGGCAAAACTAGGCTTGGAAGCATTGAACCATACGGAGAATCTCGGCCTTCGTGCATTGATCGCGCAAAATGATCTGGAAGACGCAAAACTGAAAGCTTATCATGTCGGTTTTCGAATCGGCCCTTGTCTGAATGCCAGCGGAAGGCTTGAGACAGCACAGCTTTCTCTGAAACTCCTGCAAAGCACAGAGACAAAGGATGCTGTTCCGATGGCGATCGAAATCACGAATCTGAACCTGCAGAGAAAGGAAATGACGGAGGCTGCTGTACTTCAGGCGATCCGGTCGATTGAGGAGAATGGATATGACGCGCAGCGTGTGCTGGTCATCTATCTGCCGGACTGCCATGAATCATTGGCCGGTATCGTGGCTGGCCGCCTGCGGGAACGTTATCATCGCCCATCGCTTGTGATCACACAAGGGGAATCCGGCGCGAAGGGATCAGGACGCTCGATTGAGCAATATTCGATGTTTGAAGAGCTGAACCGTCACGGTGAACTGTTTACGAAGTATGGTGGTCATCCGATGGCTGCCGGTTTTTCGCTTCCGAAGGAAAACATTGCATTACTCCGGACGGCTTTGAATGAAGGCTGCACACTGACAGACGCAGATTTGATTCCGAAGGTCAAGATAGATGTTGATATGCCGATGGGCTATGTCAGCAGGGAGTTGATCGACCAGCTCTCGATGCTCGAGCCGTTTGGCAAAGCAAACGAAAAGCCGGTATTTGCACAGCGCAATGTGGAGATCCGCTCCTGTCGCATCATCGGGAAGAACCGTAACGTGCTGCGCATGACGCTCCGCCCCGCAGCGGGATATGAAGTCGAAGCCGTCTATTTTGGCGACCCGGAAGATCTTTTCTCTGCAATCGAGGAAAAATATGGTAAGATAACAGCAGATGCAATGCGACAGGGACGCTGGACAGGCAGCCATACTGTCCGAGACGAAGGCCGCGCGAGATTATTCGCGCAGACTAGAGCAGTCGTCGGCGGAGATGAAGAGCCTGTCAGCCTGCACTTTTGCTACTATCCTGAGCTGAACACCTGGCGCGGCGAGACAAAGCTGCAGATGCAGATCATCAGTGTGAGTGCGTGAGGCTGGCTGAGTCGAAAACGGTGTTACATAATGGTACCAGTGGAGTCACAAAAGGCTAGCTGAGTCGAAAAATGGTCGCCTTAAGTAATATCATTACAGGTTAATGATACTAATTGGTGGAATATGGGATTGTTAAGAGTGATACTAAATTGCACTTGTTAGATATGTTGATGGAATACGGGACTGTCTGGAGTAATACCATTGAAGATGGGCACATGTGTCTGGTGGGGTAAAGATTGTTTTATATAAAATGTGCAAGCAATAGAGTACGATGCTAAAGCAAGTGCTGGCTCCAGTGCTTTATCGATTATTTATATAATTCGACACAATGGATGAAGAAATAAAATGAGTAGTTACCAAACATTTGCAAGTGTATATGACCTGTTCATGGATAACGTGCCGTATGATGACTGGTGCGAGCTCTTTGCGGATATCCTGAAAGAGCATGGAATCACGGAGGGGATCCTGCTGGATCGTGGCTGTGGGACAGGTGCGATGACGCGTCGGTTTGCAAAAAAAGGATTTGATATGATCGGTGTCGATGCATCTGCGGAGATGCTGGATATGGCGAGAGATGCAGAGTCAGCGAAGGATGTGGATCTGAGCGTGGATTCAGATGCTTGTGAGAAACAAGGCGATGATACGTCACAGAAAGTATTCCTGAAAAAAGACATCCTCTACCTGCAGCAGGATATGCGCTCGTTTGAGTTATATGGGACGGTGGCTGCAGTGGTATCTGTCTGTGATTCGATGAATTATATCCTGGAAGAAGAGGATCTGCAGCAGGTTTTTAAGCTTGTGAATAACTATCTGGATCCCGGCGGGCTGTTCGTCTTTGACATGACGACGCCATACCAGTATGAAACTGTTCTGGGAGAGAATTCCTTCTGCGAAAGCCGGGATGAGGCGGCTTTTCTTTGGGAAAACGATTATGATCCCGAGAGCAGGATCAATGAGTATGACCTGACATTATTTGTCAGGGAGAATGATAGCAGAAATGCCGGCCAACATGAAAACGACCTGCAGCAAGATGGAATGAGCGGAGATTGCCATGAAATAGAAGCAAGTTATAGACGCTTTGTGGAAACGCACTACCAGCGGGCCTGGAATCCGGACGAGGTAATACAGCTGCTGGAAGAATCCGGCCTGGAATATCTTGGAGTGTACGGAGCGGATGAGGATCAGTCTGGGAATTTTAGAGAACTACAAGATACAGATGAACGCATGTACTTTGTGGCACGCGAGTGTATGAAAAACAAACAGGCGTAGCTAAAAAAACAGGCGTAGAGAAAAAGCAGGCATAGAGAAAGAATCGTACATGTATCACTCAATGTGCTAATATAAAATGACGGGTTGTAAGAATACAACAAAGCAAAAGGAGACGGTCGATTATGAAAGATGGTTTTATCAAGGCGGCAGCATTGACACCAAAGGTGCGCGTGGCAGACGCGAAATATAACGGCGCCCAGATCCGCGAGATGATCACAAAAGCAGCGGAAGACGGTGTGCAGGTTCTGGTATTTCCGGAACTCTGCATTACAGGATATACCTGTGGAGATCTGTTTTCTCAGAAGATCCTGCTTGATGAGGCGAAAAAGCAGCTGTTGCATATCGCAAAGCATACGATGGGGCTGCCTGTGATCGTCTTTGTCGGACTGCCGATTGTTTTCAGAGGAAAGCTTTATAATGTTGCAGCGGCTGTCAGCGGCGGAGAAGTCTTGGGACTGGTGCCAAAGAAAAACATCCCGAATTACAACGAGTTTTATGAGAAACGGTATTTCACAGAAGGCATGGAAGAACCGGAAGATATCGAATTGGAAGAAGGCGTGACTGTGCCGATCGGAACCAATCTGTTGTTTGCCTGCACACAGGTGCCGGATCTGAAGATTGCAGCGGAGATCTGTGAGGATCTCTGGGTGCCTGCGCCGCCGAGCATCCGTCATGCACTGGCGGGAGCAACGGTGATCGCAAACCTTTCTGCGAGCGATGAGATCACAGGGAAAGCAGGATACAGACGCGATCTGGTCTGTGGACAGTCAGGACGGCTTTACTGTGGTTATATTTATGCAAGCGCGGGACTTGGCGAATCCACGCAGGATGTCGTCTACGCCGCACATAACATGATCGCGGAAAACGGTTCGATCCTGGCAGAAGCAAAGCGTTTTACGAATGAAACGATTATAACAGACCTTGATTTGGAACGTGTGATGCACGACAGGATCCAGAAAACGACGTTTTCCTATTCTGATGAATACTATGAAGAGATTCCGTTTGATCTGGAGATACAGGAAACAGAGCTGACCCGTCCGATCGATCCGTCACCGTTTGTTCCCAAAAACATAGCAGACCGGAATGAGCGCTGTGATGAGATCTTAAACATCCAGGCGATGGGACTTGTGAAACGTCTTGAACATACCAATGCAACAACAGCAGTGATCGGTATTTCCGGTGGACTGGATTCCACGCTGGCACTCTTAGTAACCGTGCGCGCATTTGACATCCTGGGGCTTCCAAGAGAAGGCATCCAGGCCATCACAATGCCGGGATTTGGTACGACAGACCGCACCTATGACAACGCTGTTTCCATGATTTATGCACTGGGGACAACGTTCCGTGAAATCAGTATCCGCGATGCGGTGACAGGGCATTTTAAAGACATCGGACATGATATCAACAATCATGATGTCACATATGAAAATTCCCAGGCGAGAGAGCGGACGCAGATCCTCATGGATGTCGCAAATCAGTGCGGCGGCATGGTGATCGGTACCGGCGATCTCTCAGAGCTGGCGCTTGGCTGGGCGACCTATAACGGAGACCATATGTCGATGTATGGCGTGAACGGATCGATCCCGAAGACGCTCGTACGTCACCTGATCCGGTATTATGCGGATACCTGTGAAGACGAAAAACTTTCCGCGGTTTTAAATGATGTGCTGGATACGCCGGTCAGCCCGGAGCTGCTGCCGCCAAAAGAGGGCCAGATCAGTCAGGTGACAGAAGATATCGTCGGCCCTTACGAGCTGCATGATTTCTTCCTGTATCAGGTGCTGCGGTTTGGTTTTTCGCCGAAAAAAATCCTCCGCCTTGCTAAGATCGCATTTGACGGAGCGTATGATGATGAGACCATTTTGAAATGGTTGAAAACATTCTATCGCAGATTCTTCAGCCAACAGTTTAAGCGTTCCTGCCTGCCTGACGGACCCAAGGTTGGATCTGTGGCGGTTTCGCCGCGCGGAGACTTAAGAATGCCGTCTGATGCGTCGTCGAGGCTGTGGCTGGAAGAACTGGAAAGACTGTAGAGGAAAGAGATTCTGTGATAGAGCACAGAGCTAAAGATGACAGAATAAAATACACATCTTTAAATACACATATCTGTAAAAGAGAAAATGCCCCGGGGTCAAACCCTAGGGCATTTTTACGTAGATTTTTTCAAGCCGGTTTCCGTCTTTTGCGTGCACTTTAAAGATCGTGCCATCTTCTTCAATGAAGGTTTCCCCTTCCTCTGGGATCCGGTCGGTTAACCCAATCAGGTATCCGCCAAGGGAATCATAATCCTCAGAGACGAGAGAAAGATCAAAATCATGGCAGAAGTCTTCGAGATTATAGGAAGCATCTACCAGATATTCCTTTTCGGAAATCTGTGTCCAGGGCGCTTCTTCATCTGTGTCGTATTCGTCCTGGATCTCGCCGACGATCTCTTCGAGCAGATCCTCTAAGGTGACCATGCCGGCACAGGCACCGTATTCGTCAAGTACGATCGCTATGCCGACGCGCGCCTCGCGCATTTCCATAAACAGTTCGGCGTTGTTTTTCGATTCATACGTGAAAAACGGTTCCCGCATGACTTCCCGCAGGGAAAACTGGTCAAAATCCTTTAGCAACAGATCTTTGATATTCAGAATGCCGATGACATGGTCGGTGGAATCTTCATAGATCGGGAAGCGGGTGTGTTTTTCTTCACGGAAGACCGAAAGGACTTCTTCAAGTGTCGCATCGATGTCAAACATCGTCATGTCAATACGCGGGATCATGATCTCGCTGGCCTGGTCATCGCCAAAATCAAAGAGGTTGTTGATGATCTCTTTTTCCTCTTCTTCGATCGCGCCGCTTTCCTGTCCGACATCCATGACCGTGCGGATCTCCTGTTCGGTCATGCCGTCTTTTTTCTTAGAGGGATCCACACCCAGGATACGCAGGACGCCGCTTGCCAGCAGGTTGATGACAAAAATCACCGGCGTCAGTACAGTCATGATAGCATAAATGATATTGCAGACGCGCATGGAAAGCCGTTCCGCCCGAAGGGTTGCCATGGTTTTCGGTGTAATCTCGCCAAAGATCAGGACAATGAGTGTCAGGACACCTGTTGCGATCGCGACGCCCCGGCTTCCGACCAACGCAAGTATGATGGATGTCGTCAGAGAGGATGCGAACAGATTTGCGATATTATTGCCGATCAGGATCGCCGAGAGCATACGGGAAGGCTGTTCCTTCAGCTTCAGAACCCGTGCGGCCCGTTTGTTTCCTTCCTCAACCAACGCACGCATCCGGATCTCACTGACAGTCATCAGTGCCGTTTCCGATGAAGAAAAGAATGCGGACAAAGCGATCAGTATGATCAATATGATTATTTTAATTATGATTTCAGAGTTCATGAGAGTAATATATCGAATCTTTACCCGTTTGGCAAGTTTGACGGGAATGCGGCAATTTTTTCAAGAGTTTTCTATCGAGAAAACTCTTCCTTTCCGAAGGAGAGTATGCTATACTCGTCAATGTATGAGCACATATTCTCAAAATGGGATAAATTATAGGAAAGGAGTGCGTACGAGATGAAACACATCAAGACATTAAGCACCAGAAATCTGCAGCAGTCCGTAAAAAAAGGCGGATGCGGTGAGTGCCAGACTTCCTGCCAGTCCGCATGCAAGACTTCCTGCACAGTAGGAAACCAGAGCTGCGAGCAGAAAAAGTAATTTTTTAGCAACGTAATGGGGTTTTGTGTTAGGCCGTATGCCAGGCATGCGGTCTTTTACATGTTTATGCAGGAGGGGAGCATTTGATCCATCAATATCAGAGTCACGGTTACAATATCGTGATGGATATCAACAGCGGATCGGTACATGTGACAGATGATATCACATATGAGATCCTGCCGTTGTATCAGACAAAAACAGAAGATGAGATCTGCAGGCTTCTGTCCGAAAAATATGCACAGGATGAGATCCGTGAGAGTCTGGCGGAGATCCGTCAGCTGATTGAAGAAAAGACGCTGTTTACGGAAGATGACTATGAACCGTATATCGATTCATTTTCAGATCGTCCGACGGTTGTTAAGGCGTTGTGTCTGCATATCGCGCATGACTGTAACCTTGCATGCAAATATTGCTTTGCGGAAGAGGGAGAGTATCATGGCGGACATCGGGAACTGATGTCATTGGAAGTCGGAAAGAAGGCACTGGAATTTCTGGTGGAAAATTCCGGCGGCAGACGAAATCTGGAAGTGGACTTTTTCGGCGGGGAACCGACGATGAACTGGGAGGTTGTAAAGGAACTGGTTCATTACGGAAGAGAGCTGGAAAAGACACATGATAAGAACTTCCGATTCACTCTGACAACAAACGGCGTTCTCTTAAATGACGAGATTGAGGAATTCTGTAATCGTGAGATGTCAAACGTGGTTTTGAGCATTGACGGACGAAAGGAAGTCAATGACAAAATGCGTCCGACCAGAAACGGCAAGGGAAGCTATGATCTGATTCTGCCGAAGTTTCAGAAGTTTGCAAAAAGCAGAGGAGAAAAAAGCTATTATGTGCGCGGCACATATACGCATTTTAATCCGGATTTTGCAGAGGACGTGCTTCATCTGGCAGACCAGGGGTTTGATCAGATTTCAGTGGAACCGGTCGTGGCAGAGCCGTCATGTGATTATGCATTGACGCAGGAAGATCTGCCAAAGCTTCTTAGTGAGTATGACCGCCTGGCAGATGAGATGATCAGGAGAAAAAAAGATGGAAAAGGATTTAACTTCTTCCATTTTATGATCGATCTGGAAGGCGGGCCATGTGTGGCAAAGCGACTGTCGGGCTGCGGTTCGGGCACAGAGTATCTGGCGGTGACGCCGTGGGGAGATCTGTATCCGTGTCATCAGTTTGTCGGCAACGAGGCATTTTGCATGGGCAATGTTTTTGAGGGTGTGAAACGGACTGACCTGGTTGGTGAGTTCAAGGCACTGAATGTCTATGCGAAGGAAGACTGTAAAGATTGTTTCGCACGGTTTTACTGCAGCGGAGGCTGTGCGGCGAATTCGTGGAACTTCCACGGAACGATTAGCGGAACATATGAGCTTGGATGTGAGCTGCAGAAAAAGCGCGTCGAGTGCGCGATCATGTTAAAGGTCGCTGACGCAATGGCGCAAGAGGAGTGTTAAGAGTATGAAAAAGAGAACAGGTGCCATCCTTTTGGTAATATTCCTGGCGATCATTGTCGCATTGGGATATTTCTCCTTTGGGGTTCTGAGAGGAACGATGCACAAAGACCGTGAAGAAGGCGTTAAGCTGGGTCTGGATCTGGCCGGCGGTGTCAGCATCACATATCAGGTAGATGCAGACGGCGATCCGTCCAAGGAAGATATGGATGATACCATCTATAAGCTGCAGAAGCGTGTAGAAGGGTATAGTACAGAGGCACAGGTTTATCAGGTGGGCGATGACCGTATCACCGTTGAGATCCCGGGTGTTTCCAATGCAACTGAGATCCTGGAAGAACTCGGTTCTCCGGGAAGCCTTTCCTTTATGTTAATGGATGGAACCGTTGTATTAAACGGTAATGATGTTGCGGATGCGCAGGGCGCACAGCAGGAAGACCAGACCACCGGAGCACGTGAGTATGTTGTTGAGCTGACATTGAACAACGATGCAATTGAAAAATGGGCGACAGCTACAAGTGAGAATGTCGGCAATCAGATCGCGATCGTTTATGATGATGAAGTCATCAGCGCACCGGTTGTGCAGACAGCGATCACAGATGGCAAATGTGTGATCAACGGTATGAGCAGCCTGGATGAGGCCAATGAACTGGCTTCTTCAATCCGTATCGGTTCCCTTTCCCTTCCGCTTAAGGAACTGGAGTCTAAGGTGGTAGGCGCTCAGCTGGGAACAGATGCGATTTCGACAAGTATCAAAGCCGCAGCGATCGGTGTCCTGATCGTTATGGCGTTTATGATCTTCATTTACTGGATTCCGGGTCTTGCAGCAGCGCTTGCATTGTTGATCTATTCCGGCATCATTGTATCGTTGTTACACCTGTATGATATTACACTGACGTTGCCGGGTATCGCGGGTATCATTCTATCAATTGGTATGGCCGTCGATGCGAACGTCGTCATTTTCGCCCGTATCCGGGAGGAGACGGCGGCTGGACAAACGCCTGAAAATGCGATCAAGACTGGTTTTAAAAAGGCATTATCAGCCATTGTCGACAGTAATATCACGACATTGATCGCAGCAGCAGTTCTGGGTATCTTTGGTACCGGCCCGATCCGCGGTTTTGCGGCAACACTGGCAATCGGTGTAGCGGTATCGATGTTTACGGCACTTGTGATCACACGCTGGATCCTGCGTTCACTGCATGCGATTGGTTTCAAAGATCTTAAGTTCTACGGCGTGAAGAAGCAGCGCAGGACGATGGATATCGTCAAGAGACGTCTGGTATTCTTCCTGATCCCGATCTGCCTGATCGTGATCGGACTTGCAGGCATGGGTGTCCATAATTCCAACAAGGGCAACCCGCTGAACTTCAGCCTTGAGTTCATGGGCGGTACTTCAAGCAATGTAACGTTTGACACAGATTACACGCTGGAAGAGATCGATGATATGATCGTTCCGCAGATCGAAGAGATCACAGGCGACGGTAATGTTCAGGCAAATAAGGTTGAAGACAGCACAACGGTACAGTTTAAGACACGTACCCTGAGTCTGGATGAGCGTCAGGAATTCAATGAAGTGATGATGTCAAATTACGGCGTGGCTGAGGAAGACATTACTTACGAAAATATCAGCTCGACCATCAGTTCCGAGATGCGTTCAGATGCGATCCGTGCAGTCATTATTGCGACGATCTGTATGTTGATCTACATCTGGTTCCGGTTTAAGGATCTGCGCTTCGCAGGCGCGGCGGTTCTGGCACTGGTACACGACGTACTGATTCTTCTGGTGTTCTACTCACTGTCATGGACATCAGTCGGAACGACGTTTATCGCATGTATGCTGACCATTGTCGGATACTCGATCAACTCGACCATTGTCATGTTTGACCGAGTCCGGGAGCACATACAAACAGAGAGCATTGGTTCGGACGAGGATTACAAGAATATTGTTAACACAAGTATTACGGAGACTCTGTCACGATCCATCAATACAAATATCACGTCGCTGATCACACTGGTATGTCTGTTCGTCCTGGGTGTTTCGTCGATCCGTGAATTCTCCGGTCCGTTGATCGCAGGTATCATCGCCGGTTGTTATTCATCCGTACTTGTAACCGGTTCACTCTGGTATGTATTCCGGACGAAGATCGGAAAAGAAAAGAACAAGAAACGCTATGAAATCGCCAATGCGAGAGCAAGCAAGGTAACCTACGGCGCAGACGCAGGTAAGAAGAAAAAGAAAAAACGCAATAAGCAAAAAGAACATGATGACAAGATCATCGTATAATAACAGTACCACAAACCAGGTTTTTAAGAGGGGGAAACATATGCACGCGATGGAAGAATTAAGACTTACAGATCCTGAGGTCGCAGCAGCTATTGACAGTGAATTAAAGAGACAGAATGAGCATATTGAGCTGATTGCATCTGAAAACTGGGTGTCTGAAGCAGTGATGCAGGCACAGGGAAGCGTTTTAACAAACAAATATGCAGAAGGATATCCGGGCAAACGGTATTACGGCGGATGCCAGTGCGTTGATGTTGTTGAACAGCTTGCGATTGAGCGCGCCAAAAAGATTTTTGACGCAGAGTATGTCAATGTACAGCCGCATTCCGGCGCACAGGCAAACATGGCAGTGCAGTTTGCGCTCCTTGAGCCGGGCGATACCGTGATGGGTATGAACTTAAGCGATGGCGGACATCTGACACATGGAAGTCCGGTTAACTTCTCCGGAAAGTATTTTAATATCGTTCCTTACGGTGTTGGCGCTGACGGAAACATCGACAATGATGAAGTAGAGCGCATCGCGATGGAGTGCAAGCCGAAGCTGATCATTGCAGGCGCAAGTGCATATCCGCGTACCGTTGACTGGAAACGTTTCCGTGAGATCGCTGACAAAGTAGGTGCATATCTGATGGTAGATATGGCACATGTTGCAGGCCTGGTCGCGGCAGGCGTTTTCCCGAACCCGATCTATTATGCAGATGTTGTTACTACGACAACACATAAGACGCTCAGAGGCCCGCGTGGCGGCATGATCCTTGTTTCTAAGGCATCCATGGAGAAGAATAATTTCAACTTTAACAAAGCTGTCTTCCCGGGTGTGCAGGGCGGCCCACTGATGCATGTGATCGCAGCAAAAGCAGTTTGCCTGAAAGAAGCGATGACGGACGAGTATAAAGCATATCAGCAGCAGGTTGTAGACAATGCCCAGGCGCTGGCAAAAGGCCTGATGAGCCGCGGTATCCCGCTGGTTTCCGGTGGTACAGACAACCATCTGATGCTGGTTGATCTGACAACGCTTGATAAGACCGGAAAAGAAGTAGAGAAGCTTCTTGATGATGCACATATTACTGCAAACAAGAATACGATCCCGAACGAACCGAGATCTCCGTTTGTCACCAGTGGTATCCGTCTGGGAACACCGGCAGCGACGACCCGTGGCTTGAAGGAAGACGATATGGATCGTGTTGCAGAGGCAATTTCAATCGTGATCTTAGAAGGTGAAGCAGGCGTAGAGAAAGCCCGTGCGATCGTAAAAGAACTGACCGATAAGTACCCGCTGATCTAATGGACAATACACTCTCGAAACCCTGATCCGGTTTCGGGAGTGTTGGTTTATGATAGAGGAGGATGACATGATAGACATAAAGCTGATCAGAGAAAATCCGGATCTCGTAAAAGAGAACATCAAAAAGAAATTCCAGGATGCAAAGCTTCCGCTTGTTGATGAGGTGGTCGAGCTGGATAAGAAAGCTCGTGCTACTCAGCAGGAGGCGGACGCACTTCGTGCCGAAAGAAATCAGATCTCAAAGCAGATCGGTGCGCTGATGAAACAGGGCAAAAAAGAAGAGGCAGAGGAAGTAAAGAAAAAAGTTGCGGAATTTGCAGCCCGCCTTGAGGAACTCGAGGCACAGGAAGGCCCGCTCCAGGAGGAGATCAAGAGCCGGATGATGCGCATCCCGAATATCATTGACCCGTCCGTTCCGATTGGTAAGGATGACAGTGAAAATGTTGAGATCGAGCGCTTTGGCGAGCCGGTTGTACCGGATTTTGAAGTGCCGTATCATACAGAGATCATGGCAAAATTTGCTGGGATCGATCTGGAAGCAGCCGGCAGAGTAGCAGGAAACGGCTTCTATTACCTGCAGGGAGACATCGCAAGACTGCATTCCGCAGTTCTGTCCTATGCAAGAGACTTTATGATCGATCGCGGATTTACTTATTGCATTCCGCCGTACATGATCCGCAGCGCTGTTGTTTCCGGCGTTATGAGCTTTGAGGAAATGGATGCGATGATGTATAAGATCGAAGGAGAAGACCTCTACCTGATCGGTACATCCGAACACTCCATGATAGGAAGCTTTATCGATCAGATGCTGGAAGAGGATTCCCTTCCGAGAACACTTACAAGCTATTCTCCGTGCTTCCGTAAGGAAAAAGGAGCACACGGTATCGAAGAGCGTGGTGTTTACAGAATCCATCAGTTTGAAAAGCAGGAGATGGTTGTTGTATGTAAGCCGGAGGATTCTCCGTACTGGTATGATCAGCTCTGGAAAAACACGGTAGACTTCTTCCGTACACTGGATATTCCGGTCCGTACATTAGAGTGCTGCTCCGGTGACCTGGCAGACCTGAAGGTGAAATCCCTTGATGTAGAAGCATGGTCTCCGCGTCAGAAGAAATACTTTGAAGTCGGCAGCTGCTCGAACCTTGGCGACGCACAGGCAAGACGTCTGCGGATCCGTGTTAAGGGAAAAGACGGCAAATACTTTGCGCATACCTTAAATAATACAGTCGTAGCACCGCCGCGTATGCTGATCGCATTCCTTGAGAATAATCTGCAGGCAGACGGCAGCATCCGGATCCCGGAAGCGCTTCGTCCTTACATGGGTGGCAAGGAAGAGATTCGATAATCACTTACCATTTGGTTTCCTGCTTACTCAGCAGTCATGTAGCGATTTGAAGTAAAACCATATACCATATTTTGTGTAATTTTATTCAGAAGTTTTTGCCTTCGTTTGTTGCAAATAACTTCTAATGGTGATAAGATGGTTTTTGTCTGGGGGATTTTTAATAAATCATCCCGGTAAAGACGTTTAACTTAGAGGTAAAGGAGAAGAAAAATGGCAAAAAAAGTAGTAATCGCTAGTGCATGTCGTACAGCAATCGGCAAAATGGGCGGCCAGTTCGGTAACACACCGGCAGTAGAGCTTGGCTCAATCGTTATCAAAGAAGCAGTTAACCGTGCAGGCATCAAGCCGGAGCAGGTTGACGAAGTAATGATGGGTTGTGTAATCACAGCTGGTCTGGGCCAGAACCCGGCTCGCCAGGCTTCCATCAAAGCAGGACTTCCGAATGAGGTTCCGGCATTCACACTGAACGTTGTTTGCGGTTCCGGTCTGAAGTGCGTAAACGAAGCAGCTAACATGATCATGGCTGATCAGGCTGACATCGTTGTAGCAGGTGGTATGGAAAACATGTCCATGGCTCCGTTCGCTCTGCCGAAAGCTCGTTTTGGTTACAGAATGAACAATGGCGTTCTGATGGACTGCATGATCAATGACGCACTGTGGGATGCTTTCAATCAGTATCACATGATGATTACTGCTGAAAATATCTGCGATCAGTGGGGACTGACACGTGAAGAGCTTGATGAGTTTGCAGCAGCTTCTCAGCAGAAGGCAGTAGCAGCTCAGGAGAGCGGCGCATTTGACGAAGAGATCGTTCCGGTTCCGGTTAAAGTTAAGAAAGAAACCGTTATGATCACAAAGGACGAGGGTCCGCGTCCGGGTACAACAGCTGAGTCTCTTTCCAAACTTCGTTGCTGCTCAGGCAAAGAAGGCGGTCTGGTAACAGCTGGTAACGCTTCTGGTATCAACGATGGTGCTGCAGCAGTTGTTCTGATGAGCGAAGAGAAAGCTAAAGAGCTTGGCGTTAAGCCGCTGGCTACTTTCGTTGCTGGTGCTCTTGGCGGATGTGATCCGAAGATCATGGGTATCGGACCGGTTCCGGCTACAAAGAAAGCTCTGGCTAAAGCTGGCCTGACAATGGATGATATCGACATCATCGAGGCTAACGAAGCATTCGCAGCTCAGTCTGTAGCAGTTCAGAAAGAACTGGGCTTCCCGTCAGAGAAACTGAACCACAATGGTGGTGCTATCGCTCTTGGACATCCGGTAGGTGCTTCAGGCTGCCGTATCCTTGTTACTCTGCTTCACCTGATGAAGAAAGAGGATGTTAAATACGGACTTGCTACACTGTGCATCGGCGGTGGTATGGGCTGCGCTACAATCGTAGAAAAAGCTTAATTGTAAGTTTGCTGTTTGATTCTTACGAAATAGAAAGATCCCGAATCTCATATGAGGTTCGGGATCTTTATTTCATTTATTTATAAAACACAATTGGTAGTACCAAATGTGTTAAAAAAATATCAAAATATTCCGTTTTCCTATTTACTTTTAGCAAAAGTGATTTATAATGTAATTAAGAGCTTTCCAAACAGTAACCATTAAAGTTAAAAAAACGGAAGTTAGTGTTTGGAAGTCATTAGCAACGAAAGTTATTTTAAAGGAGGAAAGATGTCATGAAAGTTGGAGTTATCGGTGCAGGTACGATGGGTAGCGGTATTGCACAGGCGTTCGCAGTAAAAGACGGATATGAAGTATATCTGTGCGACATCAATCAGGAGTTTGCTGACAGAGGTAAAGCTAAGATCCAGAAATCTCTTGAGAAAGCAGTTTCCAAAGGAAAGATGGAAGAGGCTGCTAAGGATGCTATTCTTGCGAAGATCACAACAGGTGTAAAAGATATCTGTACAGAAGCTGATCTGATCGTTGAGGCTGCTCTTGAAGTTATGGATATCAAAAAGCAGACCTTCAAAGAGCTGCAGGACATCGTTCCGGCTAGCTGCCTGTTTGCAACCAATACATCATCTCTGTCCATCACAGAGATCAGCAATGGCCTTGACCGCCCGGTCATCGGCATGCATTTCTTCAATCCGGCACCGGTTATGAAGCTCATCGAGGTTATCCGCGGCGAGACAACCACAGATGAAATGGTAGCAAAAGTTATTGAGATTTCAGAAGATATCGGCAAGGTTCCGGTAGAAGTAAACGAGGCTGCAGGCTTTGTTGTTAACCGTATCCTGGTTCCGATGATCAACGAAGCAGTTTGCGTTCTGGCAGCAGGTGTTGCAAATGCAGAAGACATCGACACCGCTATGAAGCTTGGATGCAACCATCCGATGGGCCCGCTGCATCTTGCAGATTACATCGGTCTGGATATCTGCCTGGCAATCATGGAAGTTATCTACAACGAAGAAGGCGATTCCAAGTATCGTCCGTCACCGCTTCTTAGAAAGATGGTTCGTGCAGGCAAGCTTGGCTGCAAGACAGGCGAAGGCTTCTTCAAATATTAATGTATAAACTCCTGCGGTGCAGATACGAAATGCATGCTTGTATGCGATTTCGTATCTATAGCGCAGGGTAACGAAAATGAGCAAAAAAGCGACTTGTAAAGGCGCGATTTGCGAATTTTTGTTAGGATTGCGAGAGTGTGAAACACGGAGCAATCCGTTAGTTGATACATAAGCTACAACAAAGGCAGGGTCATGGCGACCCTGCCTTTTCATATGCTTCATTTGTCAGATACAGCATCGTGCGATCTTCATTCATATGCCCTTCCGGCAGCAGCTGATCGACGAATGCTTTATGTAGATCCTTCCTGACATCATCCGGTGACAGATTGGCTTTCTCTGCAAGTTCCTGTACGGAGACCTCGGTTCGTCGCTCGATCCATCCGATGTAGCGGAAGAACCGGGCGAGGTACTTGTAGCGCCGCACGCCAAAAGGAAAGCTGACGCAGCCTGTAACAAGCACCAGGATGCTTACATACAAGATCAGCTTATGCAGAATGGAGTGCCCGTCTGTCACAGCATAAGCGATCAGACCGAAGACGCCAAGAACGATAAAATTCAGTCCGAGCGAGATTGCGATTGAAACAGCTACCGTTGGAACGGCTGAAAGCGGGAAGGCCGGTTCGGGTATTTCTTCCTCTTCCGTTTCATCTCCATCTTTCTTCCAATCGTCATCATCATCCCAGAGAGATTGTTTTTTCCTTGGTTTAAACATTGACATATATCCCATGGGGGTATTATAAGGGATTTCCTGTGAAAAGACAAATTCATGTTTTTCGAAAAGTATTCCAACCTGACTTACGGTATAGATATAAGCTGCTCGCCCAAACAGGAAAATGTTTTAACAGTAACAGTATTCTGTTTTTTATGTGCCAATTGTTTGCGAATATGATATGATAATTTCAGTAATAATCAAATAAAAAGGAGCAGAATATGTATCGGGAAATTGCGAAGCTGATCATGTATGGAGATCTTGACCATTCCAGTGTACTTTATGAAATGGGCGAGATTTTTCGTGATTTTGATGAAAAAGAGAGTTCGCCTGCGAAGCTGACACAAAAGGTTTATACGGCAGTGAAGCATCTTTTGATGGTGGCGACGGATTACGGATTTGATAAAAATCTGTGGCATAATTATCTGACCTGGTTTTTCATCATGAATGAGAACCCGTTTTCGCTGACCTGTGAAAAGGTCGGTGCCAATAACGGAAGTGTCAATCATTTTGCGACAAATGATTTTGCGGTCATGAAGGCGCTGTTTGATTATGATTTCAAACCGATTGAAGAAGCGCTTGGCGTAGACTGCTTTTCTATGATCTCAAACTATCAGTCGATCCAGAAAAAAGATCTTATGTATAATCACAATGTCAGCGAGAAGGTACAGGCGCTGTCGGCACGGCTTGAAATGGCGGAAACCGCCGAAGATTTCTTTGATATCGTAACAGGATTCTATAAAGACTTTGGCGTCGGCATGTTTGGCTTAAACAAGGCATTCAGGATCCGTGAAAACACAAACGGCGATCTTACATTTTTACCGATCAATAACATGGATACCGTGATGCTTTCAGATCTTGTTGGTTATGAGATTCAGAAGGAAAAACTCGTGGAAAACACGCAGGCTTTTGTTCGCGGCGCCAAGGCCAACAATGTCCTGCTTTACGGGGATGCGGGTACAGGTAAGTCGACAAGTGTCAAGGCAATTGTCAACGAGTTCTATGATCAGGGACTTCGGATGATCGAGATCTATAAGCACCAGTTCGGACAGCTTTCGAATGTGATCGCACAGATCAAGAACCGGAATTACCGGTTTATCATTTATATGGATGATCTTTCTTTTGAAGAGTTCGAGATCGAGTATAAGTTCCTGAAGGCGGTGATCGAGGGTGGCGTTGAGACAAAGCCGGACAACATCCTGATCTATGCGACTTCAAACCGCAGACATCTGATCAAGGAAACCTGGAATGACAGGAATGATGTTGAGATCAGCCAGGGCATGCATCGTTCCGATACGATGCAGGAGAAACTCTCTCTGGTCGCACGTTTTGGTGTGACGATCTTCTATGGAAAACCGTCACAAAAGGAGTACTTCGAGATCGTAAAACATCTTGCAAAAGAAGCCGGAATCGATCTGCCTGAGGAGGAGCTGCTTGGCGGAGCAAATAAATGGGAGCTTTCGCATGGTGGTATTTCGGGCAGAACAGCGACACAATATATCAATCATTTGCTCTCTGTTGAAAGCAATTGATCTGCTCATATCATTTATCAATAGGCAATACAGTAGTTGCGGATGATGATCGGTGATTCACAGAAAGGAAGCATGGTATGAAAGTAAGTTTTATTGGCGCGGCGCATGAGGTGACGGGCAGCTGCCATATGATTACGGTTGGCGACAAGCATTATCTGGTGGATTGTGGTATGGAACAGGGACCGGATCTGTATGAGAATCAAAGATTGCCGGTATCTGCGTCCGATATTGAGGCAGTGTTTCTGACACATGCCCATATCGATCATTCGGGACTCCTTCCACTGTTATACAAAGAAGGCTTCCGGGGGCAGATCTTTGCGACCAATGCGACAACACAGCTTTGTGTGATCATGTTAAAGGACAGCGCACACATCCAGGAACAGGAAGCAGAGTGGAAAAACAGAAAAGCGATGCGTGCAGGAAGCGCCAAAGTGGAACCGATCTACAGTGTAGAGGATGCGGAAAACGCACTGATGCAGTTTGTACCCTGTGGTTACGATCAGGATGTGGAAGTGAATGATATGATCACGCTGCGCTTCCGCGATGCAGGGCATCTTCTGGGATCATCCTTTATTGAGATTATGGTGAAAGAAGATGGAGAGGAGACAAAGCTTGTCTTTTCCGGAGACCTTGGAAACGGAAACCGTGTACTGATCCGTGATCCGGAGGTGCCAAAGGATGCGGATTATCTGTTCATCGAGTCAACCTATGGAGACCGCCTGCACGAGACCCCGCCGGATTATGCCGTTGAGCTTGCAAAAATCCTGCAGATGACGTTCCAAAGGGGTGGAAATGTCGTGATCCCGGCATTTGCAGTCGGCAGGACACAGGAAATGCTTTACTATATGCGTGAGATCAAGCAGCGTCAGCTTTTGCCTGATTTTGCAGGATTTAAGGTATATGTGGACAGCCCGATGGCAGTCGAGGCGACCAATATATTCAACCGGAACGTGCTGGAATGCTTCCGGGAGAAGGATGTTGAACTGATTAGACAGGGCGTCAATCCGATCCGGTTCCCGGGGCTTGAGGTATCCGTTAGCAGTGATGATTCAAAAGCGATCAATTTTGTGGAAGAACCGATCGTGATCATCTCTGCTTCAGGTATGTGTGAGGCAGGCCGTATCAGACATCATTTAAAATACAATCTCTGGAGACCTGAAAGCAGTGTCGTATTTGTCGGATATCAGGTGCCGGGTACGCTTGGAAACCAGCTGTTAAACGGTGTTCCTGAGGTAAAACTGTTTGGTGAAAAGATCAACGTGGCAGCGCAGATCATTAATCTTCCGGGAATCAGCGGACATGCGGACAGGGATCATCTGACTGCCTGGGTGGAAGGCATGGAGAAAAAGCCGAAGCGCATCTTCGTTGTGCACGGTGAGGATGTCGTTACGGACAATTTTGCCGTACATCTGACAGAGACGACCGGCGTACCGGCAACTGCGCCGTACAGTGGAGATGTTTTCGATCTGACGACGAATACACAGATCGCGATCGGCGACAGGAAGCGGAAGACAAAGAAGAGCGCTGTACCGACCGCAAAACTGCTTCCTGTTTTGGCAGAAGCAGCACAGAGGCTTGCTGCACTCGTTCGTTCCTGTGCCGGTATGGCAAATAAGGATCAGAAAAAACTGGCAAACCAGATCAATGAGATCTGTGACCGCTGGGAGAACAAATAAATTGATTCTTGCTTTTTTGTGAAAAAGACAGTAATCTGGAACAATAGTACATGCAAAAAAGAGAGAAGGATTATGGTAGATTTATTAGATTCACATACACACAGTCTTGTCAGCGGACATGCGTATAATTCGATCAACGAGATGATCGCGCAGGCAAGAGAGAAAAACTTAGAACTGATCGCAATCACGGAACACGGTCCGTCGATGCTGGGAAGCTGCGGGGAGCTTTACTTTCGCAATCTGAAGATTCAGCCAAGGACACGGGACGGACTCTGGACGCTTTTTGGCGCAGAAGTCAATATCATGGACTGGACCGGAAAGCTGGATCTGATGGAAAGCACCTTAAAGATGCTTGATGTCGTGATCGCGAGCATTCATCCGCCGACGTATACGAAGATAGAAGATGCAGATGAAGAAGTGGTCGCGGAGAAAAACACGACGGCCTATATCCGTACGATGCAGAATCCTTATGTCAATATCATCGGACATCCGGATGACGGCAGATACCCGATTCATTATGATGAGCTGGTCCGTGCCGCAAAGGCTTATCATGTTTTGCTGGAAGTGAATAATACTTCATTTCTCGAGCGGAATTATCGTCAGGGGGCAAGGGAAAATTACCTGAAGATGCTGGAATACTGCAGACAGTATGAAGAACCGATCATCATCAATTCCGATGCGCACCTGGATCTGGAAGTGGGCGAGCATACACAAGCGTGGAATCTGATCAAAGAAGTGGATTTCCCGGAGCGTCTGATCGTTAATACGGATCTGGATCTGTATTTTTCGTATATTAATTACAATCCGTTGTTTGAATGATATATATAGTAGAATTAACTCTTTACTTTACAACGTTAAAATGTTAAAATGAGCGGCAGGAGGTGCAAAATGAGTAAAACGATTCGAACAGAAGCAGTAGACCATCTTTTTGAAGCGATCCTGCTGCTTAAGGATAAAGAGGAATGCTATACTTTTTTTGAAGATGTATGTTCGGTGAATGAGCTTTTATCCCTGTCACAGCGTTTTGAAGTGGCGTATATGCTGCGGGAGAAAAAGACTTATCTTGATATTGCTGAAAAGACCGGTGCATCTACCGCTACGATCAGCCGTGTCAATCGTTCTTTGAATTACGGAAAAGACGGTTATGATATGATCTTTGATCGTATGTTAAAAGAATAGGAGTATCTATGCAACTCAATAAAGAGCAGCAAAAAGCGGTTCTCCATGTTGATGGACCGCTTTTAATTTTGGCCGGAGCAGGTTCCGGAAAGACACGTGTTCTGACAAATAGGATCGCTCGTCTGATCAGTGAATGCAATGTTTCGCCCTGGAATATCCTGGCGATCACATTTACCAATAAGGCAGCAGATGAGATGCGCGAGCGCATCGATGATCTTGTCGGCCTGGGATCTGAGAGCATCTGGGTCGCAACGTTTCATTCGACCTGTGTCAGGATCTTAAGACGGTTTATCGACCGGATCGGATATGATACGAACTTTTCGATCTATGATGCTGATGATCAGAAAAATGTCATGAAAGAGATCATCAAGCGCCGTAAGATCGATACCAAAATGTATAAAGAACGCTTTTTTTTGAATGTCATTTCTTCGGCAAAGGATGAACTGATCTCCCCGGAGGCGTTCAGGGAACAGGCGGGAGAGGATTTCATCAGAAAGATGCAGGCAGATATTTATGAGGAATATCAGAAGACCCTGCAAAAGAGCAATGCACTCGACTTTGATGATCTGATCTTTCTTTGTGTGAAGCTTTTGAAGCAGGACAAAGAGGTCCGGGATTATTATCAGGACAGATTCCGCTATATTTCCGTTGATGAGTATCAGGATACCAATACGGCGCAGTTTGAGTTGGTGCGTCTGCTGGCCGGGAAATACAAGAATCTTTGTGTCGTCGGAGATGATGATCAGTCTATCTACAAATTCCGTGGTGCAAATATCAAAAACATCCTGAACTTTGAAAAACATTATCCGAATGCGACGGTGATCAAGCTTGAGCAGAACTATCGTTCCACGCAGAATATCCTGGATGCGGCAAATGCCGTAATCTCGCACAATATGGGACGGAAGGAAAAGCACCTCTGGACAGATCAGGAAGCAGGCGAGAAGATCGGGTTCTATCAGTTTGACACGGCTTATGAAGAAGCGGAGCACATTGCTTATGAGATCTCTTCTCTTGTTCGGAGAAACGAGTTTACTTATGGTGAATGCGCGATCCTCTACAGGACAAACGCACAGTCGCGTCTGCTGGAAGAAAAGCTGGTGTCAGCCAATATCCCGTATAAGATCATCGGTGGGATCAATTTCTATTCCAGAAAAGAGATCAAGGATATCCTGGCATATTTAAAGACGATCGAGAACGGGCAGGACGATCTGGCAGTCCGTCGGATCATCAATGTGCCAAAGCGCGGTATTGGGGCGACGACAGTCGGCCGGATCCAGGAATTTGCAGATGAGCAGGGAATGTCGTTTTTTGACGCATGTCGTCAGATCGAGCTGATTCCAACGATCAAAAAGGCAGCAGAAAAGATCAGGGACTTTGCGAATTTCATCCTGGTGTGCAGAACGCAGCTGGCTGAGGGTGGTATTGAAGCGATGACGAAATACCTGCTGGATGCGACGGGCTATATTGACGATCTTCGTGCAGAGCATGACGAGGAAGCAGATGCGCGGATCGAGAACATCGAAGAGCTTTTGAATAAGATCACAGACTATGAGGAAACGGCAGAGAATCCGACACTGACAGAGTTCCTGGATGAGGTTTCTCTGGTGGCAGACATTGATAACCTTGAAGAAGGCCAGGATTATGTCGCGTTGATGACGCTGCACAGCGCAAAGGGTCTGGAATTTGCCAATGTCTACATTTCCGGGATGGAGGATGGCCTCTTCCCGAGCTTTATGACGATCACGGCAGATGATGAGTCTGAGATGGAAGAAGAGCGCAGACTGGCTTATGTCGGCATCACCAGAGCGAAAAAGCGTCTGACGCTGACCTGCGCAAAGACGAGAATGACACGCGGCGAAATGCAGTATAACAAGGTGTCGCGTTTCCTCGCGGAAATCCCCAAAAAGCTTTTGACCGGGAACGGACGCCAGGAAGACGCACTGCCACTTTACCAGCAGGCGAACCGTGGCTTTGCACAGGCAAGAAAGAGCTTCCGCAGCGAAGATGTCTATGGCGTAGCAAGGACAAAGAGCAGCAAAGCGCCGTCAAATGCGCCGAAGGCAAAGAATATCGGCAATGCCGGTGCGGCCGGAAAACCGGATTATAAAGAAGGTGACCGCGTGCGGCATCCGAAGTTTGGCGAGGGTACGGTGACATCGATGGTACTCGGCGGCCGGGACTATGAGGTGACGGTTGATTTTGATGATTTTGGCACAAAAAAGATGTTCGCACAGTTTGCAAAAATGACCCGAATATGATAAACTCGGTTACATGAAGGTTACTAATATATAGGGCGTTCATTAGAATTGAAAAAAGGAGCGGATATTATGAGAAGTGTAGAAGATATGGCAGCTTTATCCAGACTGGCAAAACTGATCAAAAGAGAAGAAGAAGATGACAAATTAAAGACAATATTGATCATCGTCGGACTGATTGCGATCGCAGCAGTAGTAGCGTATTGCGTATACCGCTACTTCAGACCGGATTATCTGGATGATTTTGATGATTTCGATGATGACTTTGATGAGGATTTCTTTGATGATGATGTAGCTGAGATCAAAGAGCCGGTTTTTGAAGACGACGAAGCATAAAAGAAGTTGTCTGAATAATCTTGAACATGTAAAGGGACTGCTCATATGAAGGAATATGCGGCAGTCCTTTTGTATATTACGTTAGATTGGGGATTTCGCATCCCTGTGATCAAATTAAAGAAGGGCGATTCGTGAAAAAAGGGGAGATTTATGAAGGAAAGGTAGAAAAAATGACCTTTCCGAATAAAGGATATGTATATGTAGAGGGTGAACCGGAGCCGGTGGTCGTAAAAAATGCGTTGCCGGGGCAGACGGTTTCTTTTTGCCTTACCAAAAAGAAGCATGGGAAACTGGAAGGGAATCTGCTGTCCGTGACCGGACTGGGAGAGGATGAACTGGCAGAGCCGGCGTGTGTTCACGCAGGAATCTGTGGAGGATGCATCTACCAGAGCCTTCCATATGAAAAGCAGCTTGAGATCAAGCAGGAGCAGGTACTGTCGCTGCTGCGGCCCGTGCTGCCGGACGCGGATGAACTGTTTGAAGAAATCAAAGAGAGTCCGCGTCAGTTCGGATACCGCAATAAGATGGAATATACCTTTGGTGATGAATACAAAGACGGACCGCTTTCTGTGGGGATGCACAAGCGGGGCGCGTTTTATGATATCGTGCCCGTGACCGGATGCCGGATCGCGGATGCGGATTTCGGGAAGATCCTGCAGACGACACGGGATTATTTTGCGGAAAAAGGAATACCGCATTTTCATCGGATGCGGCATGATGGGTATCTCAGGCATCTGCTGGTCAGAAAGGCAGCATATACAGGCGAGATCCTGATCGATCTGGTAACAACGGGGGCCGAGGGGTTGGCCGGTGCTGCACTGGCACTTGAAGCAGATGCGTCTGTTGCATATGAGTCGCTTGAACAGAAACTATTGTCAGAATGGCGTATTGCGATCCTCGAACTCTCTTTGGAAGGGAAAATCGCCGGCATTCTTCATACCACAAACGACAGCGTAGCAGATGTTGTAAAAGACGAAGGGACACAGGTCCTGTATGGCAAGGATTCGTTTGAAGAAACCTGCCTCGGATTGTCCTTTACGATCACACCGTTTTCTTTTTTCCAGACCAATTCACTTGGCGCGGAAGTACTGTATGAAACAGCGAGAGAGTATATTTCAGATGAACTGGCGGGTTCTGATAAGACGGTTTATGATCTTTACAGCGGGACAGGTACGATCGCGCAGCTCCTCGCCCCGGCCGCTAAGAAAGTGATCGGTGTAGAGATCGTGGAAGAGGCAGTGGATGCTGCCAGGATCAATGCGAAAAAGAACGGGCTGGATAACTGTGAATTTCTTGCCGGCGACGTTCTGAAAGTGTTGGATGAGATTACGGAGAAACCGGATCTGATCGTGCTCGATCCGCCGCGTGACGGTGTGCATCCGAAAGCCTTAAACCACATCATTTCCTATGGGGTGGATTCGATCCTTTATATTTCCTGTAAACCAACCAGTCTGGCAAGAGATCTGGTTCCCTTGCAAACAGGCGGGTATCAGGTGAAACGGCTTTGCTGTGTGGACATGTTTCCTGGTACGGCAAATGTAGAAACCGTGGCGCTTTTATCAAAAAGGCAGGATTAAAGGGATCCTGTGTGAAGGATTATACGATATGGAAGTACTCGAACTGATATTGCTCTTATTAATATGCGTTGTGGTCTCTTCGGCACTGGACCAGATGATCGCCAGAGTGTCCCTGCCGCTGATTCAGATCGCAGTAGGCTTTGTTATCGCGCTTGTGATCCCACACCTGGCAAATGTCTACATCGATTCAGAAGTGTTTATGATGCTGTTTATCGCGCCGCTTCTGTTTCGCGAAGCAAAAGAATCCGACCGCATCCAACTTTGGAAAAACAAAACCTCTGTATTGTCGATGGCGATCGCACTGGTCATCGCAAGTGTTCTGATCGCCGGATTTGCGCTGCACTGGATCATCCCATCGATCCCGCTTGCGGCAGCATTCGCCTGTACGGCAGCGCTCGGACCGACGGATGCAGCGGCTGTTTCCGCGCTTGGTTCAACGATCAGCTTAAACAAGCGGCAGAAGACGTTGCTTTCAGGGGAAGCACTGATCAATGATGCATCCGGTGTGGTTTCATTTGAATTTGCGATTGCAGCAGCGGTCACAGGTGCCTTTTCGCTGAAAGAGGCAGTCGGATCGTTTGCGGTCCTGTTTTTTGGCGGTATCGCGGTGGGGCTTGTACTCGGATTTGCGTTAAAACGCGGCATGCTGTTTTTACGGCGTAGAGGATATGTCAATACGACGATGCATGTGATCTATGAAGTGCTGTCACCGTTTTTGCTCTTCCTCATAGCAGAGGAACTGCATGTGAGCGGAATTCTCGCTGTGGTTGCAGCAGGACTTCTGATGCAGGAGCACAGCGGAAACATCGTACCGGCGGAAACGGCCCAGAGAGAAATGGTCTCGAACAGCTTCTGGGAAGTCATCGTTTTCCTGATCAATGGCGTGATCTTTGTCATGCTGGGCATGCAGCTTCCAAAAGTGCTGCATCCGGAAACGATGGGCGGGACCAGGATCCCGGTTGTTTTTGCAGCCATGTTTGCTGTGACAGCATTGATTATCGTCGTTCGATGGATCTGGCTGATTGTGGGAGGCTTTCGTTACAAAGATCCTGAAAGTGGCCTGCGGGGGATAAAAACACCCGGCCGTACAGTAAAAGAAGCACTTGTAACAACAATCGCCGGGCCAAAAGGTGCGGTGACGCTTTCCATCATCATGACGATCCCGCTTTATACACAGCATGGGAATGCTTTTCCGCAGAGAAATCTGATCATATTCCTGACATCTGGTGTGATCCTGCTGACACTTTTGATCGCAGATATTTTTCTGCCGGTACTATCGCCAAAGGTGGTGGACGAGAGTAAGGAACGAAAGCTGAAGCTAGCCAGAGTTCGTGTACTGGAGGGCGTGATCAGAGAGCTGCGGCAGACATTGGATGAGTATGCGGAGTCTGACTATGCGCCGGCGGCCAGACTGGCTCTGATGCGCTACAGGAGGCGGCTGATGCGGGAGCGTCTGTCGCTGGATGCCTGTGGGGATATGGTTGAGGAGATGGCGCAGGAGATCACAAAGGTCCAGCAGGACAGAGCGGATGAGATCCAAAAACAGTCCTATGACATTCCGGTGGCAGAACGGGCGCCGTTTTATGCATTGCTGCGTGAGATCCGTGCTTCACTGGGCTACTTTGGCGGCATGGAAGATACCGGAGCAAAGTTTGAGAGCAGAAAGGGTCGCATTTTCTTAAAACTTGTGCGTCTGAAAAAGCGTGATTATAATGATGATCAGGTGGCAAGGACCTATTATGACACCTGTCTGTTTGCAATCGAGCTGGAGCATGCGGCGATCGATTATCTGAATGAAGTAAAAGAAAACGAACCGGAGCGGGCAGAAGTGGCGGATATTCTGTTAGAAGAGCATGAGGCTTCCCTGCAGTCGCTCTGGGGACGCATTCATTACGGACAGGAATATTCTGCTGATGCAGAAGCGAAGGAACGTGAGCTTTGCGGTTTTCTGTACAGAGCCGGTGAAACGGGTCCCATGCGTCTGATCGGGGATGTGAATACGCCGTTGCCGGAAGGCATACGCAACGTGACTGGAGAGCAGTTTGTAAAAGCGCTGCAGTATGCGGATGAGGTAGATGCAAATGTCTTGGAGATGGAGCTCAACCAGATCCGCAGGATGCGCTTTGACGGTGATCTGACGGAATCGGAAGCACGTGCATTGCGGGAAGAAGTCTATCTGATGCAGACATCATTTTTCGGACATTGAATCTGACAGATGTCAATGTCGGTTTTGACTCTGAAGAAGCGCGGAAGTGAATGACAACAGAAAGAATTATGACAAAGGAGAGACAGGATTATGGATGACTGGAAAGTAGCAAACCCGGGGAAACCGGTCGGAGAGGGCGGCCGTCAAATGGTACAGAGAATGAATGATTCCCATAAACCGTTAAGGGACTGGGCGTTTTCGTTTCTGGAGTGGAAGCATGCGATGTGGATCTTAGATGTCGGATGTGGCGGCGGTGCTGCGATCTATGAAATGCTGCGCCTGTCAAAGGACAGCATGGTGCACGGGATCGATTATTCGGCTGACTGTGTTGCGGCTGCAAGTGAATATAATGCGCCGGATCTTTATTTTCGCGCTTTTATCGAAGAGGGAGACGTTGGCGCATTACCGTATGATGCGGACAAATTTGACCTGGTTACGGCTGTGGAAACCGTCTATTTCTGGCCGGATCTGTCTGCCGGAATGAAACAGATTCTTCGCGTATTGAAGCCAGGCGGAACCTTTGCGATCCTCTGTGAAGTGGACGGACCGGAGCGGATGGATTGGGATAAGGTGAACTTTGACATCAAGGTCTATCGGCCGGAGGAATTAAAAGAACTGCTTGAGCAGATTGGTTTTGTGGATGTTGAAACCCATGTAAAAGAAAATGGGTACATGCTTGTGACAGGGAAAAAATAGATTGATTTGCAATTACCAATATGGGAATAAAAAAGGATGGATCCAGATTATGAGATCCATCCTTTTGTTTTTGGGAAGTTTCATTTGGCAGCCATGCCGCGCAGCTCATTGGCATATTCACAGAAGGCCTGATATACATCAGGTGCTTCTTTTTTGATTCTCATCGGACGCAGATCCTTATTGAGGAAGCAATGTGTAGTCGTTCCGGTCAGGTGAACGATGCTCTCATCATCTGCATCGGTCATGATGTAGGATACGCCGTAGCGCAGACCGTCGAACCAGTCAAGCTGCATCTGAATCTTCACAGTCCCGCCAAAGGGGACAGCCGTCTTATAATCACAGGAAACAGACAAAACCGGAAACAGGATTCCGCGTTCTTCAAGCACATCATACGGGAATCCGGCCTGGACCAGATAGTCGGTCCGGGTTTCCTCCATCCAGCGGATATAGTTGGAGTGGTGGACGATGCGCATGCCGTCTGTTTCATAATACTGTATTTTGTGATAGTAGGGTTTGATTTCTTTTTTCATACCAGTGGTGTCCTTTACATTGTTAGTTCTTATAAATGTCTAATATCGATTTATGTCAGATAAATGAATGCGGATTATAGGTAAATTAGTTCAAGAAAATGAACAATATATAGTATATACGCTTGTTTTGATCGCGTCAAATAAATGTGTTGGGCTTTGGATTGGAAAAATATGTTAGGCTTTAGATTGGCAAAACTGCAGTCTATATTGTAATTGCTTGATTCATACTGAAAAAAATGGTATTATCATATTAGTTAGACTAGACTAACCAAAATAATAACAAAGAAGAACTACAGGATACCGTAAGGGATATGACGTGATAACATGATTATAACAACAGATCTCATCAGAGGAATCCTGCTTCCCTTTATCGGCACATCAGCCGGGGCAGCATGTGTATTCTTCATGAGAAAACAATTAAAAAGAGAAGTACAGCGGGCGCTGACAGGATTTGCAGCCGGTGTGATGGTGGCGGCTTCAATCTGGAGTCTTCTGATCCCGGCGATGGAGCAGGTGACCGGCCGCCTTTCCTTTTTGCCTGCAGTCATCGGATTATGGATCGGCATCCTGTTTCTGCTGCTTTTGGATAAGCTGATCCCGCATCTGCATCAGAATACGGATCAGGCGGAAGGGCCAAAAAGCAGGCTGCCAAGGACTACAAAAATGGTACTGGCTGTGACACTGCACAACATCCCGGAGGGCATGGCTGTAGGCGTTGTATATGCCGGATTCTTAAGCGGAAATGCAGGGATCTCAGCAGGCGGGGCATTGGCACTTGCACTTGGTATCGCGATCCAGAATTTCCCGGAAGGCGCGATCATTTCCATGCCGTTAAAGGGAGAAGGAAAAAGCAAAGGCAGAGCGTTTCGTGACGGTGTTCTGTCAGGCGCGGTTGAACCGGTTGGTGCAGTATTGACGATTCTGGCAGCAGGACTGATCGTTCCTGCAATGCCGTATCTTTTAAGCTTCGCTGCGGGGGCGATGTTATATGTGGTGGTGGAAGAACTGATACCGGAAATGTCAGCAGGCGAGCATTCGAATACCGGCGTATTGATGTTCGCGGCGGGGTTCGCGCTGATGATGGCGCTGGATGTGGCGCTGTCGTAAAAATGGGAAAGTATTCAAAACCGGTTTGATTCGAATAATATGCGTCTTGTTATGTGGAAACGCTGAAGATGTGTTTGACAACGGCCTGAGGTTAACGATACAATCATCAAAATCTGACTGATACGTTTTTCGTAAGTGAGGACAATTTGATGCAATACTATTTTGCCCCGATGGAGGGGATCACAGGCTATCCGTTCCGGAATACATTTCAAAAATATTTCCCGGGCGCAGACCGGTATTATTCACCGTTTTTGGTGGCCAACCAGACCTTTCATTTTAAGAAAAAAGAGCTGCGCGATGTGGCACCTGAAAACAATGATACACTGACGCTGATTCCACAGGTGATGACGGCACAGGCAGAGCAGTTTGTCTGGGCAGTCGAAGTACTCGGGGAACTGGGATATAGGGAAGTGAACTTAAACCTCGGATGCCCCTCGGCGACGGTCGTGACACGGCACAAGGGCGCCGGGATGCTTGAAGATGCCGACAGGCTGGACCGTTTTTTTGAGGAAGTGTTTGATAGGCTGGAAAAGAAAGCAGGTGCGCTCGTTGAGTTGCCTGGAATTTCACTGAAAACCAGGATCGGTTTTTCGGATGTGAAAGAAGCAGTGCGTCTGACAGAGATTATTAACCGCTATCCGTTTTGTGAGATTATCATTCATCCGAGGCTGCGGGAGGAATACTATGGCGGAACCGTACATCGTGAGATCTTTCATGAGATGTATCTTGAACTGGAGCATCCGGTCGTGTTCAATGGTGATCTGTGTACGATCGAAGATGTCGAGAGACTGAAGGAGGATTTTCCGGATCTTGGCGCAGTGATGATCGGTCGGGGCGCATTACGGAATCCAGCGTTGTTTCGGATATTGCATTGCGCCGAAGGAGGTGGAGATCCCCAGAGCGCAGTTCTTACAAAAGAGGAACTGCGTCCGTTTCTGGATGAATTGTTTGGTGAATACAGCAGGGAAATGTCCGGTGATGTCCAGGTCATGTTTAAGATGAAGGAGCTTTGGACTTATCTGAAAGATCTGTTCCCGGGTTCTGAAAAAGCGATGAAGAAGCTTCGGAAAGCAAAGACGCGGGCAGATTATGAAGCGTTTTTGAATGAGATGATTTAAAACCGTTCATTCTCCATCGCCGGATAGAGGCAGTCTTTCAGGAAGCGCTGCAGGGCTGGGTTTTCATTTTCCTTATGCCATGCCGCGATGATGGTCATCTGGTGTTCTTCTCCTTCGATCGGGACAGCGATGACCTTTTCCTTCATCGAGAGATGATCTGTGACATAGGATGGCAGCAGCGCATAGCCGATGCCTGCGGCCACTGCCAGGATACTGGTTTCGATATCATCAGACACATAGCGTACATCCGGCAGGAAGCCGGCATTGGAAAAAGCTTTTATAATGGCAGTCGTTTCCCCATAACGGCTGTCATTTTTCTTGATATCAACCAGCGGATAATCCTTCAGGTCGCTGCGGACGATACTGCTGCGATGCGCGAGGGGATGAGATGCAGGCATCACTGCAAGAAGCGGATATTCCCTCACGACGATCTGTTCCATATCATCCAGATCCTGTTTGGAATAACGGATGTTGATGATGATATCCAGGCTGTGGTTTAAGATTCCATCGTATAATTCCGAGACATTTTCTCTGGTCAGAGAGAGGCCGACATTCGGATACTGAATATGAAAATCAGAAAGCAGATCGGAAAGACCTGTTTTTTCATACCCTTTTACAAAGCCGAGATGGAGTGTTCCGGTGAACTTGGTATCGGCCTGGCGGGCTCTGTCGATCGCGTCACTGGTCCGCTTTAAGATCGCGCGCGCATCGTCTAAGAATGTTCTGCCGGCGGGCGTCAGTGATACTTTCCGATTCGTACGGTCGAAAAGTCTGACGCCGAGTTCCTCTTCGAGTGATTTGATCTGTAAAGTCATGGCAGTTTGGGAAATGAAAAATTTTTCGGCTGCACGGGTGAAATTGAGCGTTTCGCTCACTGCAACAAAGTATTCCAGCTGTCTGATCTGCATAATACCCTCCAAATGATAAGTTTTACTTATCATAACATGTGAATCCTACGCTTTTCAATGTATTATATCCAATATATAATATGATTATCGAATAAAACATCAATCTGGTGAGGGTTAATTGATTTGAAAGGAGTTTCACGATGGCAGAAGTCAACAAGTATTTTCCACATCTGTTCAGTCCGTTGAAAGTAGGTACGAAGACGATCAAGAACCGAATCGAAGCAGCACCTGCTTTGTTTGCGTTTCTTCACTATATCGAAGGAACCGCGTTTAACTACCATCCGGGTTCGCCGGAGCGCGCGTTCCGCATGCTGAAAGCAAAAGCCGAAGGCGGGGCCGGGATCGTTTCCCTTGGAGAATTGAGCCCGAATCATACTTACTGCAAGCGTTTCCCGTTTGAACCGGAAATTGATTTTACTTCACGCGATGATGAGATCTTTGAGATCACAAAGAAGACCGCTGAGATGATCAAAAGCTATGGGGCGCTGCCGGTAGGCGAGCTGCTTTCTCTTGGCGAGATCAAATCCGATATCGGTGACGGATGGCATGCAAAAGGACCGGACGCTAAGGTATTGGAAGACGGTACGATTCAGGATGCTTTTACCAAAGAAGAGATCAAAGAGCATATACAGGAGCATATTGAAGCATGTCAATGGTTCCGCGATGCGGGCTGGGAAGGTGTGATCATTCACTGTGGTCACGGATGGCTTCCGGCACAGTTCCTGTCCCCGATGTATAATCATCGTGAGGACGAGTACGGCGGATCTTTTGAGAATAGAGCACGTTTTACGACAGAACTGCTGTCGGCTGTTCGTGAGGCAATGGGACCGGATTTCCTGATCGAGATCCGTGTCAGCGGTTCCGAGCATCTGGCCGGCGGTCTTGAGATTGAGGACGCAGTGGAATACTGCAAGCTGTGTGAGCCGTATATTGATCTGATCCACGTATCCTGCGGTCATTATCTGAGCTCCTCAAGAAGCTGGGAGTTTACGACGACCTATGCGCCGCATGGCGCAAATATTGAGAACGCGTCGATCATCAAGAAAAATGTATCGATCCCGGTTTCTGTTGTCGGCGGTATCAATTCACCGGAACAGGCAGAGGAAGCCATTGCTACAGGCAAAGTGGATATGGTCGCAATGGGCAGACAGTTTTTCTCAGACCCGGCATTCCCGAATAAGGCAAAAGAAGGAAGAGCGGATGAGATCCGCCGCTGCTTAAGATGTGCAAGATGCTATCCGGGACCGTCAGGGGAGCATGAGACAGAAAAATGGACGGTGAAGTTCCCGCCGCTTGACTCCTGTACGATCAATCCGGATACGGTATGGCCGGCTTCCCATCATAAGGTATTGCCGGAAGAGATGCCGACGCCAAAAGCAAGCAGAAAGGTGCTGATCATCGGCGGTGGCTGCGGTGGTATGCAGGCTGCGATCACAGCGGCAGACAGAGGTCATCAGGTGATCCTTTGTGAAAAAGCAGATCAGCTTGGCGGACTCATCAACTTTACCGATCATACTGACCACAAGATCGACATCCGCAACTTCAAGAATCTCCTGGTTCGAGAGGTTGAAAAACGGCCGGTAGAGATCCGCTTAAACTGTGAGGTGACGCCGGAAGTGATCGCTGAGATCAAACCGGAAGCAGTGATCCTGGCAGTCGGTTCCGATGATCTGATCCTTCCGATCGAGGGAATCGAGAATGCGGTTACAGCAATGTCTGTTTACAATGCAGATTTCAAGAACCTTGGGGAAAAGGTTATCGTTTTAGGCGGCGGCCTGGTAGGCTGTGAGGCAGCAGCGGATTACATCGATCGCGGCATTGAGACAACGATCGTTGAGATGCAGGAATGCCTGATGCCGGAGACGACCGGACTTTACCGTACAGCGGTGCATGATTTCATTGATCACAACGGCGGAAAATATGAAGTCGGTGCGAAGGTTGTAAAAGTAGGGAAGGACTTCGTAGTCGCAGAGCAGAACGGCAAAGAGATCACACTGCATGCAGACACTGTCGTAAATGCGATGGGACGCCGTGCACATGGTGTAGAGGATCTGAAGGCAGCGATCAATGTACCGTGCTGGTCGATCGGAGACTGTGTCAGAGCCAGACAGATCGGTGACTCGATCCGGGAAGGCTGGACCGCAGCGATGGAAATCGTGTAGGAAGAAGGCGTTGACCGAATATTTTTGCTGAAAGCAAAAGTTTTCCCTTTTTCTTAGAGGGGATGATGTATAACGATAAGAATAACGCATAGGTTTTTGCTGATCAAAAGGCAGAAATTTGTGCGTTTTTCTTATACAAACGAAAAGAAAAACGGGCATGTGGATTGTGCAAATTGCGCATATCCGCATGCTTTTTTTGCTTTGACGTGTTTTGTCGGTTTTTAGTAAAATAGCACCCTGTATATTTGATGTACCAAATGAATATAAAAAGGAGAAGTTATGGAACACAGAATTATTACGGTAAGCCGTGAGTGGGCCAGCGGTGGTCATACGGTTGCGGAACTGACAGCGAAAGAGCTGGGGATTCCCTGCTATGATACCCAGATCATTCAGGAGACAGCGAAGCGGACAGGGCTTTCTGAAGACCTGGTAAAGGAAGCGGAGCAGCGAATGACGGGCAGCTTTTTATACAACCTTGTGATGAGTGTCAATTCAGAGCGAAATTATATCGAGCAGATCTACAAATCGGAAAAAGAGATCGTGCTTGAAAAGGCTGCTGAGGGTCCGTGCGTGATCGTAGGGCGCGGTGCGGATTTTGTTGTGGCAGAAAAACTGCCGACACTGCGTGCTTTTGTTTATTCCAATATGAAGCGTCGGATCCGTCATGCGGTGGAAAACTACGGGATTGATGAGACAAAGGCGCAAAAAGAGATCATTCGTATGGATAAGGAGCGTTCGATCCATATGAAGACATTTACAGGCTTGAACTGGGGTGACCGGATCAACTATGACATTATGTTAAATGCCGGCTTTCTCGGCGAAGAAGAGTGTGCGCGGATTCTCGTGCAGGCATACAAAGACCTGGATGGGAAAGCGTAAATATGCAGGCAAATGAAAATGCCTAAAAGTTACTGACAATAATGAACCAGTGCATCGTTTTTGGCAATTGGCCCGATAAAAACGGGGCACTAGAAGTGAGGTAAATATGAATCAGGAAACTGTGAAAGTACCTGCAAGGCTGACGCTTTCTGTCGTGGCGGCATGCCTTGTATCTTTTTGCGGTCTTTTAACGGAGACTGCAGTTAATATCGCCTTTCCGGCGATCATGACAGACTTTCAGATCACGACAAGAACGGTTCAGTGGCTGACCACAGGTAATCTTTTGACGATTGCGATGATCACACCGCTATCCGCATTCTTACAGAGACGCTTTCGGTTACGGTCGCTGTTTGTATTCAGTGCGGTTTGCTTTCTGGTAGGATCAATCTGCGCGTTTCTGGCGCCTTCTTTCCCGCTGCTTTTGCTTGGCCGTATCATTCACGGTGTGGCGACAGGTGTAGGCGTGCCGCTGGCGTTTTGTATCATGTTAGAGCAGATCCCGTTTCAGAAGCTTGGCACCTACATCGGTTTTGGTGCGCTGGTATCTGCAGCAGCGCCGGCACTTGGCCCGACCTATGGTGGTGTCATTACGACGGCGATCGGATGGAAAAACATCTTTTCGGTTCTGATCCCGGTGCTGATTTTTACCCTGATCCTGGGAATCGCAACGATCAGGGAAAACGGTGAACCGAAGAAAGTACCGGTCGACATCGGCGGGATTTTGATGATCATGGTGACATTTTTCTGCCTGGTTTACGGGTTTGCAAATATCAGCATGATCACGGTACAGCCGCTTTCAGAGATCCTGTTCCTGGCTGTTGGCGTGGTATTCCTGTTCCTCTTCATCCGACACTGCAAAGGAAGAGAGAATGCGCTCATTAATGTAGAAATCTTTAAGAACGTTGCATTTGACTGCCACCTGGCAGGCTTTTTTCTGATCAACCTGGTCATGCTCGGTATGATGTTTTTGCTGCCGAACTACTTGCAGGTTGCGCTTGGGCTTGTTTCCATGATCGCCGGACTGATGCTTCTGCCGGGCTCTGTATTAAATGCAGTGTTTGGCCCAATCAGCGGGGCGGCACTCGATAAGATCGGCCCGAGAGGCCCGATCCTGACCGGTTTGTCACTGATCTGTCTTTCTGTATTATTGTTTGTTCTCTTCGGGACACATCTGACACCGGCGCTGATCGTTGCATTTTATGTCATCTTTGGATCCGGCTGCGGAATCGCGTTCGGTAATACGATGACAACAGCGATGATGCGTCTTCCTGTCGAGTTAAAAACGTATGGAAATACGGCGCTGAACACACTGATGCAGTTTGCCGGTGCCGTCGGAACCAGCGTCTGTGCCGCTTGTGTTGCTTTCTCGCAGAGCGGCGTGGAAAGAGAAGATGCTTCTGCATTTGCAGATGCGACCAAGGTTGGATCGACACACGGCTTTTTATTCCTGCTTGTGCTGGCAGTCGTATGTATCCTGCTGCAGATCTATGGATTCCGGTATCATGCAAAGATGAACCGGATGGAGCTGGAAAACCGCTAGCAGAAAAGCGTATAAAATAAGTACATAAGGATTCTTGGGGAAACCGGATTGCGTTCATCGCAGTCCGGTTTTTTAAATATACATTTTTACGCACACACTTTCCAAGTGCCCTATTCTGTAAAGTTTGTTTTCAAGTCTCCTGCGCAGAGTATTTCAGATAAGCTATCTGCATTCTCCAAAGGGTACCGCTTTTTTCGACGAGTTCTTTGATAACAACTCGTCTCATCACGCTTCAGAATTTGTATCGGATCACAAATTCTGCCCCTTTTCCGGATTTGATACCTTATCGAAATACCTACTGCTCGTCGCAAAAGAAAAGCAAACTTTGCAGAATTATGCCACTTGTCAATCGCATACGTCACATCAGATTGCTGTAGCATCGCTTTTACGTAGAGAGAGCATTAGTGTTTCCACAAGATTACAAGATTACTGAGGGGGCAAAATTTATTATCCGCTATAAATTTTGGGCGAACAGGAGTGGCGTTTTTATCAAAAAACGGCAGCGACTGTGAGACGTACCCCTCAGGAATCGCAGGAAGCTTGTATGGAAATACTTTGCGAACGGCAAGGAAAAACGATGTGCAGCAACTGCGTGACGTGTAGCTCTGGCAAGGCAAAAATGTATAAGTTTGCACATAATTAAAAACATTTAATTAAATTTCCTTAAAAAGTGTTGACATTCGATTTGAAATGACATAAGATGCACGTCGAGAAAAGTTAAAGGAATTTAAATAAATCAATTTAAATAAATGATTTTAACAAAGCTCTCGTTTAAAAAACAAGTTGAAAACAGGAGGACACGATTATGTCTATGGAAAGAGTAAAAGAGATTATTGTTGACACTTTAAACCTGGAAGCTGAGAAACTGACACCGGATGCAGACCTGATCAAGGATCTGGAGGTGGATTCAATCGATGTGGTTGAGCTGGTTATGGCACTTGAGGAAGAGTATGACATCGAGATCCCGGATGAGGATGTTGAGAATCTGACAACACTTGGAAAGATTTCCGCATATATCGATCAGAAGGCAGCGTAATGACAGTACAGGAAATCAAGGAATTAATTGGAGCTTTCTCTGACTCAGAAGCAGTTGAGATGGAGCTTAAACAGTCCGATATCGAGCTGGCGTTAAAAAAGGCGCCGGCAATTCCGACGGTATCTGACAGCATTAAAACAGCAGTGCTATCATCCGTTCCGGCAAGTGAAGCATCGCAGGCAGAACCTGTATATGTACAAGAGGAGCAGCAGAATGCAACGCCGCAGCAAACTGCAGAACCGCAGCAGGATATCAGTTTGGGGGATGCAGCCTTCACACAGGTGAAGGCACCGCTTGCCGGTATTTTCTACCGTTCTTCATCCCCGGATGCAAAGCCGTATGTTGAGATCGGTCAGGCAGTGAAAAAGGGCGAGACGATCGGCCTGATCGAGGCGATGAAGGTGATGAATGAGATCCCTGCGCCATGTGACGGTGTGATCGAGAATATTCTGGCGGACAATGAAGCCTTTGTAGGATATGAAGACTTACTGATGGAGATTGGCTGAGCAGGAGGGAGAACGTTATGTTTAAACGAATGCTGATCGCAAACCGCGGCGAGATCGCGATGCGGATCCTGCGGTGCTGCGTAGAACTCGGGATAGAGACAGTTCTGGTCCATTCAACGGAAGATGCGGATTCGATGCCGGTACAGCTTTGCACACAGGCGGTCTGCATCGGACCGGCGGCAGCAAAGGACAGTTATCTGAACGCTGATGCGATCCTGACTGCAGCAAAGGCATATGCGTGTGATGCGATCCATCCGGGCTTTGGCTTCTTATCCGAAAATGCCGAATTTGCAGAGAAATGTGAGGAAAACGGAATCGTTTTTGTGGGTCCGTCAGCTGAGATCATTCGGAAAATGGGCGATAAGCAGTCGGCAAGAGAGCTGATGAAAAAGCACGGTGTTCCGGTTGTGCCGGGATCAGACGGACTGGTTGCAGACGCAAAAGAAGCAGCAGAGATCGCGAAAAAAACAGGATACCCTGTACTGGTCAAAGCTTCTGCAGGCGGCGGCGGACGCGGTATGCGGACGGCGTTTTCAGAGGATGAGATCGAGCAGGCATTTGAGAGTGCAAGGGCGGAAGCTAAGGCAGCCTTTGGAGACGGCTCGATGTATCTGGAAAAACTGATCGTGAATCCGAGGCATATTGAAGTGCAGATCTTAGGAGACCGGTTTGGCCATATCGTACAGCTTGGGGAGCGGGATTGCTCGATGCAGCGGCGAAACCAGAAGCTGATCGAAGAAGCACCGGCGAAATGCCTGACGCAAAAAAATCGTCAGGCGATCGCAAAAGCAGCGCTGAAAGCCGCAAAGGCGGCCGGATACTTCAGTGTCGGAACCGTTGAGTTTGTATTGGATCAGGATGGACATTTCTATTTTATTGAAATGAATACCAGGATCCAGGTGGAGCATCCGGTGACAGAAATGGTCACGGGGGTTGACCTGATCAGAGAACAGATCCGCGTGGCG
>JAFUBZ010000005.1 GCA_017459945.1 Eubacterium sp. | reverse complement strand
GCCATTTCATCGATGTCTTCTTTTCCGATCACAAGCGGCGGTACCATACGGATCACATCCTTGCCTGCCGTGATGACCAGAAGTCCCTTTTCAATCGCGCGTGCCGCAACCTTGCCGACCGGTACGGTTAAGACCAGTCCGCGGATCAGCCCTTTTCCCCGATGTGCGGTTGCGATCGAAAACTCCTGTACGATTTCCTCAAGCTTTCCTTCCAGATAATCCCCCATTGTACGGACATTCTCCAGAATGTTTTCGCTCTCAAATACATCAAATACCGCATTCACGGCCGCACCGACGAACGGATTGCCGCCATAGGTTGTTCCGTGGTCGCCGGGTGCAAGGGATTTTTCGGCCACACGCTCTGTCATCAGAAACGCACCGACCGGCACACCGTTTCCAAGCGCCTTTGCACTTGTTAAGATATCCGGACAAATGCCAAAGCTCTGGTACTCAAACATTTCACCGGTACGGCCCATTCCGCACTGAACCTCATCTAAGATCAGCAGAATGTCTTTTTCGTCACACAGCTGACGAAGGCCTTTTAAAAACGCCGGATCAGCCGGATAGATCCCGCCCTCTCCCTGGAGTGTTTCGGTAATGATCGCGCAGGTCTTATCAGTGATCTGTGCCTTTACGCTCTCCAGATCGTTAAATGTCGCAAATCTGACACCCGGAAGCAGCGGTTCAAACGGCTCCTGATAGTGCTTCGTACCTGTTACAGACAGCGCGCCGATGCTTCTTCCGTGGAAGGAGTGATCCATTGCAATGATTTCATGCCCTGCATGACCGTCTCTGGTATAAGCATATTTTTTAGCGGCCTTAATCGCACCCTCAATGGCCTCTGTACCGCTGTTGGTAAAAAATACGCGGTCCATGCCGGAAGCTTTCAGTACTTTTTCTGCCGCCTTGATGATCGGCTCATTGTAAAACAGATTGGAACAATGGGTCAGCTTGTCTACCTGATCCTTTAAGGCAGTTTTCCAGTGTTCATTGCTGTAGCCCAGCGCGCATACGGCGATGCCTGCAGCAAAATCCAGATAGCACTTGCCGTCTTTATCATAAATATGTACACCTTCTCCATGGTCTAATACAACAGGAAATCTGTTATAGGTATGGAGCAGGTTTTGATCTGCATTCTGCATCAGGTTTTTTGTATCACTCATTGTAGTACCTCTCTTCTTTTTCGTGTAAGATTGCGGTTCCGATTCCCTTATTCGTAAAGATTTCCAGAAGCAGGCAGTGTGCGATCCGGCCATCGAGGATATGGACACGGGAAACACCGTTTTCGATCGCATCGATACAGTTGTTGAGCTTCGGAAGCATGCCGCCCTGGATGCCGCCGTCTTTTAACAGCTCTCTTGCCTCTGAAACCGTCAGTTCGGAGATCAGGGAGTCTTTGTCATTATAATCTCTGTAGACACCCTCGATATCCGTCAGGAACGCGAGCTTTTCTGCCTGGACCGCACGTGCGATCGCGCAGGCCGCGTCATCCGCATTGATGTTATAGGTATTGAAGTTATCATCAAGTCCGATCGGGCAGACGATCGGCAGAAAATCCTTTTCGAGAAGGTCAAAGAGGATCTTCGGATTCACTTCCTTAATCTCACCGACATAGCCGATGTCCTGTCCGTCAGAAAGCTTTTTGTCAACGCGCAGAAGACCGCCGTCCTTTCCGCTGATGCCGATCGCAGCAACACCGAGCTGCTCGACCATGGTCACCAGAGATTTGCCGATCCGGCCAAGCACCATTTCCGCAATCTCCATGGTTTCAAGATCTGTTTTTCTAAGTCCGTTGACAAACTCGGCTTCTTTACCGGATTTTGCCACCCAGTGGCTGATCTCTTTGCCGCCGCCATGTACGATGATCGGTTTGAATCCGACAAGCTTTAACAGGGTCACATCCTGGATCACACTGTTTTTAAGCTCTTCATCGACCATTGCGCTGCCGCCGTATTTGACGACAATGATCTTTCTGTTAAACCGCTGGATATAGGGAAGTGCTTCGATAAGCACCCCTGCTTTGTCCATTACACTGATATTCTGATTCATAGTACTGCTCCCATCTGTATAATTGATTTACTGATTACCGTCTTGTATCCGGTATCTGGTTTCAGGCAGATGCTTAAGAACGATAATCCGCATTGATCTTGACATAATCATAGGTCAAATCACATCCCCATGCCTGTGCCTCTTCATTTCCTTCTTTGATGTCTGCGATGGTTGTCACATCCGGCTCTGACAAAATCTTTGTCGCTTCTTCTTCACTGTAGGGAAGTGCAACCCCGTTTTGGATCAACTGAATGGAGCCCGCTTTGCTTTCAAAGAACAGGTCCACTTTTTCAGGATCAAAATCCGCACCGGAATATCCCATTGCGCAGAGGATCCGACCCCAGTTTGCGTCATGACCGAAGATCGCTGCCTTGGTCAGGTTCGAGCAGATCACGGATTTTGCCAGCACCTTTGCCTGCTCTTTGGTCGCTGCATGGATCACCTTTGCCGTAAAGAGTGCGGTTGCGCCTTCTCCGTCTGCCGCCATTTTTTTCGCAAGTGTTTCATTAATATAATGAAGTGCCTCACAAAATGCAGCATACCCTTCATCCTTCGTTGTGATCTCAGGATTGCCTGCCATCCCGTTTGCCAGAAGGATCACGGTATCATTTGTAGAAGTATCTCCGTCAACCGAGATCATATTGTAGGTGTCAGAGACATCTGCGGATAACGCTTCCTGCAAAAGCTCTTTTGAGATTGCCAGATCCGTTGTCACAAAAGAAAGCATCGTGCACATATTCGGATGAATCATGCCGGAGCCTTTGCACATTCCGCCGATCGTCACCTTGTGATCCCCGACCATAAAGGTAACAGCCACTTCCTTTTCTTTGGTATCCGTTGTCATGATCGCGCGCGCCGCAGCATTTGCTGCTTCTCTCGTCCCTTTTAATTCCGGCGCCATACTCTGAATGCCGGTGCAGATCCTGTCAATCGGAAGCTGCATGCCGATCACACCGGTCGATGCGACTAAAACAGCATCTTCTGAAATCTGCAGACTCTTCGCTGCTTCTTTTGCGGTCTCAGAGCAATAGGAATATCCCTCCTGGCCGGTGCATGCATTGGCAATGCCCGAATTGATCACGACACAGCGACCAATTCCCTTTTGCGATGTGATCTCACGATCCCAGAGAACGGGCGCAGCCTTGACCCTGTTTGTTGTATAGGTCCCGGCCGCATATGCATCACATTCTGAATAGATCATCGCCATATCGTTTCTGTTCTGATACTTGATCCCCGCCGCTGTGGTTGCTGCAAGAAATCCCCGTGGCGCTGTTACGCCGCCTTCTATAATCTCAAACATGAATTGTTTTCCTTCCTGTCAATCTGTATATTTTTAAAAACATATCCCATTCTAATACACTATTTTAAGGAAGTAAAGGCTTTATTTGCATATTTATGCATATTTATTCATATTATATGCATAAATTTGCACTTGATTCCCGTTTCTGTTTATAGTATGATGAAAAACATCTGAATAAAATATAACTAAAGCGAGGTATTCTATTATGAAAGAAAAAGTAGTTCTGGCTTATTCCGGCGGACTTGATACCACTGCGATCATTCCGTGGCTGAAAGAAAACTATGATTATGATGTCATCTGTGCCTGCATCGATGTAGGACAGGGCGAGGAGCTTGACGGACTTGAGGAGCGCGCAACCTACTCAGGCGCAAGCAAACTTTATATCGTTGATATCGTAGATGATTTCTGCGATAACTACATTCTGCCGACCGTTCAGGCAGGCGCTGTATATGAAAACAAATATCTGCTTGGTACTTCCATGGCACGTCCGGGCATCGCAAAAGCACTGGTTGATATCGCAAGAAAAGAAGGCGCTACCGCGATCTGCCACGGTGCAACCGGTAAGGGAAATGACCAGATCCGTTTCGAGCTCGGCATCAAGGCACTTGCTCCGGACCTTAAGATCATCGCTGCATGGCGTCAGGATTCCTGGACGATGCAGTCCCGTGAAGAAGAGATCGCATACTGCAAAGAGCATGGCATCGATCTTCCGTTCTCTGCTGACCAGAGCTACAGCCGTGACAGAAACCTTTGGCACATCAGCCATGAAGGCCTCGAGCTGGAAGATCCTTCCGCAGAGCCGAATTACGACCATCTGCTTGTCCTTGGCGTAACGCCGCAGAATGCACCGGACGAAGCAACCGAAGTAACAATGACCTTTGAAAAGGGTGTTCCGAAGACATTAAACGGAAAAGAAATGAAGCTTTCCGATATCATCCGTGAGTTAAACGACCTTGGCGGTAAGAATGGTATCGGCATCGTTGATATCGTTGAGAATCGTGTCGTCGGCATGAAGTCCCGCGGCGTTTATGAAACACCGGGCGGAACCATCCTGATGGAAGCACATAAGCAGCTCGAAGAGCTGGTATTAGACCGTGCTACCATGGAGACCAAAAAACATCTGGCAGAGAAGTTTGCACAGATCGTTTACGAAGGCACATGGTTCACTCCGCTGCGAGAGGCGATCCAGGCATTCGTTGAAAAAACACAGGAAACCGTTACAGGCGAAGTTAAATTCAAGCTTTATAAAGGCAACATCATCAAAGCCGGAACCACTTCACCGTACTCACTTTACAGCGAATCCCTCGCAAGCTTTACGACAGGTGATCTGTATGATCATCATGACGCTGAAGGCTTCATCACACTCTTCGGCCTTCCGCTTAAGGTTCGCGCGATGAAGAAGCAGGAGCTTGAAAAATAAGCTTATCCTTTTGGATGAACATTGCATAAAAAAGAAAAAGAGAATCCGATCACATCGTCGGGTTCTCTTATTTTTCGCAATAAAACCGAACGCATATCCTTTGCTTGAACAAGCATCTTTCCTTAGATCCGGTCTCCTTACAGACGCTCTGAATCGAGGATCACCGTAAACGGTCCGTCGTTTAAGAGCGATACCTTCATATCCGCGCCAAAGCTTCCCACCTGAAGATCAGGATAGGATTCCCTGCAGCGTGCGATGATATATTCATACAGCTCCTCTCCGAGTGCCGGTCCTGCCGCATGTACAAACGACGGACGGTTTCCTTTTTTACAATCCGCATAAAGTGTAAACTGGGAAATCAGCAAAAGATTTCCGCCGACATCTGAAAGGCCGAGATTCGTCTTTCCGTTTTCATCTTCAAAGATCCGCATATTGATCAGCTTGTGAACCATCTTATCCGCAATGGCCTCTGTATCATCTTCTCTCACACCGATCAAAACCATGAATCCCTGACCGATCTCACCGATCGTCTCTCCGTCTACCGCCACCGATGCCTCTTTGACTCTCTGTATCACAAATCGCATTGTCCCGTCTCCTTGCATGTTTTATTTTAAATGATATAATTGCTTCATAATAAAAACTTTTTAAAGTATACCACAATGAGGGAATTCGGTGAAGAAGGAACGTAATTATCACGACAGCATCAATATTAAAAACGAGAAAAAGCTGCGGGAGCTCATTCATGAACTTCCTCATTTTTGTCTGGAATTCTTTATCGGTATTGAAGCAACGACTTCTTCCCGTACCCGCATCGCCTATGCCTATGACCTTGGTGTCTTCTTCCATTTTCTCCACGAGAACAATAAAGTCTATCAGAAAATGGAGATCACATCCTTTCCGCTGAAGATCTTAGAAGAGATCACACCGCTTGACATCGAAGAATATATGCAGTATCTGAAGGTGTATGAGCACAACGGCAAGGAATTCACCAACGATGAACGCGGGCAGATGCGAAAGCTTGCGAGCCTGCGAAGCTTTTATAACTATTTCTTCCAGAAAGAGCTGATCGAAAAGAATCCGGCACAGCTCGTCAAGATGCCTAAGATCCATGAAAAGAATATCGTAAGATTAGACATTGACGAGGTCGCGATGCTGCTGGATGAAGTCGAAAACGGTGAAAGTCTGACCGACCAGCAGAAACGCTTTCATGCCAAGACGAAAGCCAGAGATCTCGCAATGCTGACACTTCTGCTTGGTACCGGTATCCGTGTGTCGGAATGTGTCGGTCTGGACATCGATGATCTTGATTTTAAGAATAACGGCATGAAGATCCGCAGAAAAGGCGGTGCTGAGACGATCCTTTACTTCGGAGACGAGGTAGCGGAAGCGCTTTTGAATTACCTCGAAGAACGCAATGAGATCGAAGCAAAGGAAGGAAGCCAGAACGCTCTCTTCCTCTCTCTTCAGAACAAGCGGATCAGCGTACGGTCCGTCGAGAACCTGGTCAAAAAATACGCACGGCTTGTGACGACCGTAAAAAATATCACGCCGCACAAACTGAGAAGTACATATGGTACGACGCTCTATCAGGAGACCGGTGATATCTATCTGGTCGCTGATGTACTGGGACACAAGGATGTCAACACAACCAAAAAACACTATGCGGCACAGTCTGACATGCGCAGACGGATGGCTGCCAAAGCAGTTAAACTAAGGGAAGATGATTGATCTCATCTTCCCTTTTATGACGACTCATTTGATGATACCTGCGTTTCTACATGCACTGTATTCTGCACATATCAAAGACAATTTACCCGACTGCAAAAAATGTCAAAACATATCATGCATCTCTTTTTCATAATACGGGATCGTCAGATAACATCCGCTCTGGATCTTGTCATCATACACATTATTCAACGCCTGCACTTCCTTCACATATTCACGGTCTGAGATCACATTTTCCGTATTATATTCCTGTGCAAGTGCATTCAGCGTCATCCCGTCTTCTACTCTGACCGACATATATCTGGTCTTCACATCATAGGAAACAGATGCTTCACTGGTCTGAGGCGGAGAAAGCAGCATACCGAGCATGATCCCTGCCACGATACACAGGATCGCGATCAGGAAAAACCGCGAACGGCTTTTTCTCTGTACGGCCTTGCGGATCCGTACCGTATGTGCGGATGATCTGCTGCGGCTGCCGGCATCCCGGCGTCTGCCTGCTGAAGACATCGTATACATCGCATTCGATCTGCGTGCCGCATGCATCGTGTTCATTGTATTCATCGCACGCATTGTACTCATCTGACTCATATGCTTCCTCCATTCCGCCTGCCTCCGGCAAGTCCTTATTTCTATCCAAAACCAATCAGGAAATATATTAATCCGAACAGTTGTTCTGTATGTGTATATTACCAAACGTTCGTTCGGTTGTCAACAAAAATCGAACACATTTTCGGAATATATGTTTGCTTTTTGATCAAACTATGCTATAATTTCATCAAACAAAGCATTTTGAATGGGAGGTACACTATGGCATACGGTAAGATCAGTTCCAAGCAGCAGGAGATCCTCGACTTTTTAAAGGATGAGATCCTGAATAAGGGATACCCGCCTGCAGTCCGGGAAATCTGCGAAGCAGTGCATTTGAAGTCCACTTCTTCTGTCCATGCACATCTTGAGACACTTGAGAAGAACGGATATATCCGCCGCGATCCTACCAAGCCCCGTGCCATTGAGATCGTTGATGATAACTTTAATATGGTCCGTACAGAGATGGTCAGCGTTCCGCTTGTCGGCCGCGTTGCTGCAGGTGAGCCGATCCTTGCTGTAGAAAACATTGAGAGTTACTTCCCGATTCCAGCGGAATATGTACCGCGCGGAGATACCTTTATGTTAAAGGTTCAGGGAGAAAGCATGATCAATGCCGGCATCATGGATGGCGACTTTATCCTGGTTGAGCAGGTCAATACCGCACGTAATGGTGACATGGTCGTCGCACTGGTTGATGACTCTGCCACCGTTAAGACCTTTTATCATGAAGGCGATCACATCCGTCTCCAGCCGGAGAATGATAACATGGATCCGATCCTTGTGAATGATGTCGCGATCCTTGGAAAGGTATTTGGTGTATTCCGGTTTTTCTAAGTATTACAAACAATATTACAAAAGGACTGACGCTATCTGCGCCAGTCCTTTTTCACTGAAATTCCGGTTATGATTTCTACAGATCCTCCGGATCGATCATCTTGCCATCCTTCCAGATCCGCTCCAGATCATAAAAGAGCCTGTCTTCTTTTGAGAACAGATGCACGATAATGTCTTTATAGTCCATCAGCACCCAGCTCGACTTCTGGTTACCCTCTTTGCTGCACTCTGTATAGCCGGCTTTGTAGAGCTCCTCATCTACTGCATCTACGAAAGCCTGCATCTGATTGGTGTTGTTCGCGCTTGCGATCACAAAGTAATCCGCGATAACGGAAATATCTCTGATATCGATTACGCGTACATCTTCTGCTTTTTTCTCTGCCAGCGCATGGCATGCAAGTTTTACCATCTCTCTGGATGTATCTGTCATATGTTTTCTCCTCATTTCACGGCATATCATACAATTTCAGTCATGTATGGAATGATTTGCCGTTTTCTGTACTTATGATCATTTTCCAAAAGCACGCCCTGTCTTCACAGGTACTGCTTATAATAATCATATGCTTCCTGCGTGGTATCGTCAATCGTCCTGCCGGTTTTCTTCAAATAATCCAGTGTATCTGATAAGATCAGCGCCGTTGTCCGGTCAAGGTCTGTTTCCGCCAGCGACCGCAGCATCTCCAGATTCGGAGCATGTGTACGGTTTGGTTCGATATAATCCGCTACGAATATGATCTTGTCAAGCAGATTCATTTCCGGTTCACCGGTCGTATGCACCCGGATCGCATGCAGGATTTCCCGGTTTTCAATCCCGTACTCTTCTTCTGCCATGATCGCGCCGCATTTGGCGTGCAAAAGCGTCAGATTGACACGCTCTGCATCATTGACTTCTACGTCATGGGATTCACAGTAAGCCACGCGCTCCTCCTCCGGCATATATTTTGCACAGTCATGCAAAAGCGCGGCAATGGCCGCTTTTTCCTCATTATAATGATGGATCTGTGCCAGATGTCTGGCCGCTGCGATCACGCCCTGTGTATGAATGTAGCGGCTTTTCTTAATGTTTGACCGTAGCTTGCGTTCCATCTCCTCAAACTGCATCGCATGTGTATCCCGGTACAGATTGTGTGAAACAATATAATTCGCGACGGCATCCGGCACAATATAGCGGATGGAGTGTCCCTTTGTCGCCTGCTCCCGGATAAACGTACTTGAGATCGCAAATCCCGGGATATTCAAAAGATCGATCTGCGCATGATATTTGTCCTGAAGATGACTGATCTGTTCAGAAAGCACTTCTGCGTCCTTGCTGCCCCTTAACGCAACCAGGATATGCGCTTCTTCACAGATCCGCTCCGGATACCGCCAGGTTTCAAAATCATAAAGGGAATCTTCCCCGATCAGAAAATACAGCTCCGCGCCGGGATATTCTTCCCGGAAATGAAGCAGCGTCTCCCACGTATAGCTGACTTCCTCACGTTCAAATTCATATGTTGACAGAGCAAAGCCCGGATTGTCCTGAATGGCGCACAAAAGCAGCTCCTTACGGATGGTCTGATCATCCGTCCCGTGAAACGTTTTGTGCGGGGCATGTCCGGTCGGCACAAAGATCAGCTGATCGAGCGCATACTGATCCCTTGCCGCTTCCGCGATCATCAGATGCGCTGTATGGATCGGATTAAACGATCCGCCGAATATCCCGATTCTTTTCTTGCCTTCTGTCTTCGTCATATCTGCTACCTCATTTTGGCAGTACGATCTTCGGATCCTTTGGATCCGCTTTATACAAAACGATCCGCTTTCCGATCACCTGCACGACGTGGGAACGTGTCCTGTCCGCAAGTGTATCGGCAAGATCATATGGCTCATCAAAACAGTTCTTCAGCACCTGGATCTTGATCAGCTCACGGTTGTTAAATGCTTCATCAACCGCCATTACCAGCTCCGGCGTGATGCTGTCTTTTCCGATCCGGATCACAGGATCCAGATCATTGGCCAGTTTTCTTAAATATGCTCTTTGCTTACTTGTCATATATCATCATCCTTTATATCGAACTGTTCAGGCCGCCGCCACGCCTGACCGTTACTTATAATAATCAAATACCAGTCCATACATTCTGACGGTATCGCCTTCCTGTATCCCTGCTTCCTCAAGCTTATCAAGGATTCCCTGATCCTTCAAGAAGTTCTGGAAAAACAAAAATCCTTTTTCCGAATCCAGGTTGGTGTAACCAAGCATCTTCTCGATCCGCGGGCCTTCCACCACGTATTCATCCTCTTTCGGATCATATTCAACCGTATACGGATCCTGTGCATATGCCTGCATTTCCGGGAAAAATTCCTGCTCATATACGATCGGCTCGTCATTCTGCTCTTTTAACAGCGTATAAGCACGGTAAAGCAGCTCTTTTACGCCCTCCCCGGTCACAGCCGAGATCGGATGGATCTCCATCTGTTTTGAAGAAAACTCTTTGCGCAGTCGTTCCAGAACCGCTTCTTTTTCTTCTTCAGGCAGTACATCAAGCTTGTTTGCCGCAATCAGCATCGGTTTTGTCTCCAGCTCGGGATCGTACTTTGCCAGTTCTTCCAAAATGGCATAGATATCGTCAACCGGATCTCTTCCCTCTACAGATGCAGCATCCACCAGATGCAGCAAAACCTTCGTCCGCTGAATATGCTTTAAAAACGCATGGCCAAGGCCGATGCCTTCCGCAGCACCCTCGATCAGACCCGGGATGTCTGCCATGACAAAGCCTTCTCCGTCTCCGAGATCTACAACACCAAGGATCGGCTGAAGGGTCGTAAAATGATAATTGGCCACTTTCGGACTTGCGTTGGTCACACGGGAAAGCAGCGTGGATTTTCCGACATTCGGGAACCCGACCAGGCCGACATCCGCGATCACCTTAAGCTCTAAAATGACTTCAAGCTCCATGCCCGGCTGTCCCGGCTGCGCATATTTCGGGATCTGCATCGTAGACGTCGCGTAATGCATGTTTCCGTTTCCGCCACGGCCGCCTGATAAGATCACCTGACGTTTGTTATCGCCGGACATATCCGCGATCACCTTGCCGCTTGCAGCATCCTTAATGATCGTGCCTGCCGGAACCGGAAGGATCAGATCCTCTCCGTTCTTTCCGTGACATTTGCGCTTTTTGCCATCCTCACCGTTCGTCGCGGCATATTTTCTCCTGTGTCTGTAATCCGTCAGCGTATTCAGGCCGTCCGACACCTCAAAAACAATATCGCCACCCTTGCCGCCGTCGCCGCCGTCCGGGCCGCCGTTTGCCACATATTTCTCACGGCGGAAGCTGACATGACCGTCGCCGCCCTTGCCGGACGCAATAATGATGCGCGCTGTATCCGCAAAGCTCATCGTAACCTCCTATTTAGCACGTTAATACGCGAAGGTGCCTGGCACCTCACACGCATTAAAAAGGACCCGGCTGTAAAAGTCGGGTCCCTTTTGTTCTACTTATTCGTTGCTGGCAACCGGATAAACAGAAGCCTGTTTTTTATCTCTGCCTTTTCTTTCGAAACGCAGCACACCGTCAACCTTAGCGTACAGTGTGTCGTCACCGCCCTTGCCGACATTCAAACCCGGATGGATTTTTGTCCCTCTCTGGCGATACAGGATATTTCCGGCTTTTACGAACTGACCGTCCGCACGTTTTGCGCCAAGTCTCTTAGACTCGGAATCGCGACCGTTCTTGGTAGAACCTACACCCTTTTTATGGGCAAAAAACTGAAGATTCATTTTCATCATAGCGATCATACCTCCTGAATAATCAGATCCAAATACCTGTCATGTTCCTCTTCAATGCTCTGCAAGCCCAACAGCAATGACTGCATCAAAACCTGCGTATCATGGTTTTCGGGTTTCTCCGGAAAGAATCGGATCTCTCCGTCGTCTTCATTAAAAAACTCTTCTCCGGAATCCCCCGCAATGGTCTGAATCGAATTGATCGTATTGATCACCAGCACAGAAACCGCTGCACATACAACATCACTGCCGTATTCCCCTGCACCGGCATGTCCCTGACTGGAAATCCCCGTCAGGCATCCGGATGGATCCTGATAAACCGTAATCCTGACCATCGTCTCACCCCTGATCAGTACAATGTACTAAGCATTGATCTTGTTGATCTTGACTTTGGTAAACATCTGTCTGTGTCCGTTTTTCTTATGATAGCCGGTTTTTCTCTTGTACTTGTAGACAATCACTTTTTTCGCACGGCCATTGGAAATAACGGAAGCTTCAACCGTAGCATTCTCTACAGTAGGATTACCTACTTTTAAAGAACCATCGCTTACGGCAAGAACCTGATCAAACGTCACGGTCTCTCCGACTTCGGAATCAAGCTTTTCAATGGTAATGACATCTCCTTCGGAAACTTTGTACTGTTTCCCGCCTGTCACAATAATTGCGTACATAAGGCACCTCCTATTATCATTACTCGCCAGTTATGGTGCTGTCACTAGGACAGACTTATAGAACCTCACTGTGCGGCATACTCAAGGATAATAGCACATCAGCCGACGGAAAGTCAACTGTTTTGCGCTATTTTTCTACTCTTTTTATAAAAAACTTAAACGGCACGAAAAAGCGGCACCAACGCGTCTTTTTCTCCCGTGTACATTTCCATCCGCCACCGTTCAAACTGATACGGATCAAACGTTTCTCCTGCAAAGGAAAAGAAATCCGTCAGCAAAAGCTCCGGCTTGATGTTTAAAACACTTCCCGCAGACACCTGCATAAAAAATCCGGGTGTCTCAGAAACCAATTCCATCCGGTAGATCGCCGGGCGGATGTCGATCTCCTGCTCACTCTTTTTGGTCTTCTTCGTCACGACGATCGAAGGCTGTGCCAGATAGGCAGACAGCTGTTCCTGCCAGAATGCCTGTTTTGGGGCATCGGGAATGTCTTCTTTCCAGACATAGCGGTAATCTGCCGCCGAAACAAGTGCCATTGATTTTTTCGCATCATCCGGCAGAATCACGTACTCTGTCAGACAAACCCCGTCTACCGATGCCGCATTGCACACACGGATGGCTTCCTCAGGGGCAAGTGTCGAATTCATCTCTACATCCAGATACTCGCCGACACTTTCCATACCGACACCGAGCGGAGAAGCAAACGACATGATCGGATGCGGATTAAAGCCCTTTGAATAGCTGATATCAAGCCCTGCCCTGCGGAACATCTTCTGGAAAAAGCGCATCAGATCAAGATGTCCGATATATTTGATGTTCCCATGCTTTTCGAATTTAATCCTGATCTTCATAGCATACGCCTCCACCATACTGTCTCGCACCGCATCCTGCGCACTGCTGTCTGCAGTTTGGCGTAACGGTCTCGCCAAGCGCCTGCTTCCATTCTGATAACAGGAACCGCTTGCTCACACCCGTATCGATGAAATCCCACGGGAAGACCTCATCGTCCATACGCTCCCTGACTGTGTAAAAATCAGGATCGATGCCTGCGTCAGCAAACGCCTGCAGCCACATTTCCATCGAAAAATATTCTGTCCAGGCCGCAAAAATGCCGCCTGCTTCATACACATTTACGATTGCTTTTGACAGCTTCCTGTCACCGCGTGCCAAAACACCTTCGATCATCGTCACATCCGGCTCATGCCAATTGTAGCGGATGCTTTTCTGGTTTAACTGCGAACGGATCGCGCTTTTTACAAACGATGCTTTCCCGCGGAACTCGTCTGCCGTGCTCATCTGTGCCCACTGGAACGGCGTAAAGGGCTTTGGCACAAAAAACGATGTGCTGACCGTGATCTGGCACTTGCCGTTACGCTGGTCCTTCGGAATGTCGTAATAGCATTCCGCGATATCTTCCGCAAGCGTCGCGATCGCCTCCATATCGTCTTCCGTCTCGGTCGGCTGGCCAAGCATAAAGTAGAGTTTTACCTTATTCCCTCCGCCCTGGAATGCAAGCGAGGATCCGTTTAAGATATCTTCCTTCGTCAAGCCCTTATTAATGACATCGCGAAGCCTCTGGCTGCCGGCCTCCGGCGCAAAGGTCAGACTGCTCTTTTTGACATCCTGTACCTTGCTCATCACATCGAGAGAAAACGCATCGATTCGAAGTGACGGCAGCGAAATATTTACACCCTTTTCCTTGAATCCGACCAGATAATCCAGAAGCTCTTTTAAATACCGGTAATCACTGGAACTTAGCGAACTCAAAGAGATCTCATCCTGCCCGGTCGCCTCAAGCATGATCTTTGCTTTTTTCTTTAAATCCTCCAGGCTGTGCTCCCGAAGCGGTCTGTAGATCATTCCCGCCTGACAGAACCTGCATCCTCTGATGCAGCCGCGCTGGATCTCCAAAACTACTCTGTCCTGTGTCGTCTGCAGATACGGAACCAGTGGTTTTTCGGGATATGGCGCCTCGTCCATCTCAACGACAACCTGCTTTTTTATTGTTTCCGGAATTCCTTCCCTGACAGGAGAAAAATCAGAAACCGTCCCGTCCTCATAATAAGTCACTTCATACAAAGAAGGCACATAAAGTCCCGGGATCGAAGCAGCACAGTATAAAAACTCCTCTCTGCTCATCCCTGTCGCCTTCTTTTCGCGGTATAACGAAAACAGCTCATCGTATACTGTTTCCCCTTCCCCGATGTAAAAGATGTCAAAAAAGTCTGCAATCGGTTCCGGATTATAGGTGCATGGTCCGCCGCCGATCACGATCGGATCCTCTTCGGTCCTGTCCTTTGCAAAAAATGGGATTCCCGACAAGTCCAGGACCTGCAATATATTCGGATAACACATCTCATACTGCAGGGTCATACCCAGGAAATCAAACTCCTTGACAGGGTCCTGACTTTCCAGCGCAAAAAGAGGGATATTCTCTTCCTTCATGATCTGGTGCAGATCCGGCCACGGAGAATACACCCGCTCACAGAAGATATCTTCCCTCTGATTAAACATATCATATAAAATCTGGATTCCCAGATGCGACATACCGATCTCATAAACATCCGGGAAACAGATCGCAAAACGGATTGCCATGTCTTCCGGATCTTTCCGGATCATGTTCACCTCCCCGCCGATGTAACGGGCCGGTTTTTCAATCCGCATCAAAATGCGCTCGGAAAGCGCAAGTTTATTCTTCATCATATCCATCACTCGGTTTTATCGTCTTCTTTTCGATAGAGTTCCTGAAAGAAACAGCTCCGGCTCCCGGTATGACACGCTGCACCGATCTGCTCCACCTTTGCAAGGATCGTGTCATTATCGCAGTCTAAATGCAGCGATTTTACATGCTGGTAATGCCCGGAGGTATCCCCTTTGAGCCACAGCTCCTGCCGGCTTCTGCTCCAGTACGTCATAAGCCCTGTTTCCAGTGTCTTTTCATAAGACTCTTTGTTCATATAGCCAAGCATCAGGACTTCCCCGTTTTCATAATCCTGTACGATCGCGGGGATCAGTCCGTCTGCATTCAGTTTAAAATCATCAAATCCCATCATTTTCTCCTAAAGGCTGCCTTTTGTCGAAAGGACGCCTTCGATACGCGGATCCGCAGACACCGCTTCATCGAGCGCTTTCGCAAACGCCTTAAACATCCCTTCGATCACATGGTGATTGTTGCCGGCACGAAGGATCACAAAATGCAGGTTCATCCCAGCTGTATAGGAGATCGCATAGAAAAACTCCTTTACCATCTCCGTCTCCATCTCGCCGACTTTTGCAACCGTAAACTCGTGGTCCATTACAAAATACGGTCGTCCCGACAGATCGATCGCACAAAGAACAAGGCTCTCATCCATCGGCAGTGTTCGGTCCCCGTATCTGCGGATCCCGAACTTGTCCCCGAGCGTCTGTGCAATCGCATTTCCAAGCACGATACCGGTATCCTCGATCGTGTGATGCGTATCCACATGCAGATCTCCTGAAACGGTCAGATCCATGTCAAAAAATCCATGTCTGCAGAAGCCTTCCAGCATATGATCAAAAAAACCGATGCCGGTATTGATATTCGCTTTTCCGGTTCCGTCAAGGTTAAGCTTTAACGTGATCTTCGTCTCCGAAGTATTTCTCGTGATCTCTGCAATCCGTTTTTCCATACGGCCTCTCCTTTAAAAAACTGTATGCCATTCTCTATGATTCAAAGCGAACCCGGATCGAATTCGCATGTGCAGTCAGCTGCTCACACTCCGCAAACTGGACAATATCGGGATAGATCTCTTCGAGCGCTTCCCTCGAGTACGAAATGATACTGGACTTCTTAATAAAATCATCCACGGAAAGCGGCGAGAAAAACTTCGCGGTTCCGTTTGTCGGAAGCACATGGTTCGGGCCTGCAAAATAGTCCCCGAGCGGTTCACTGCTGTACGCGCCCAAAAAGATCGCGCCGGCATTTTTGACCTTTGTCATCACCTCAAACGGATCCTTTGTTACGATCTCAAGATGCTCAGATGCGATCTCGTTGACGGTTTCGATCGCTGTCTCCATATTCGGTGCCAGCAGAATGTATCCGTAATTATCCAGGGATTTTTCAATGATCTCATGTCTGGAGAGCACCTTCAAAAATCCTTCGATCTCCATCTTCACCTGATCAGCGAGCGCCTCGCTCGTTGTGATCAGGATCGCGGATGCAAGCTCATCATGCTCTGCCTGCGACAGAAGATCCGCTGCCACATATTTCGGATCAGCAGTTTCATCCGCAAGCACCAGGATCTCGCTCGGACCTGCGATCGAATCGATGCTGACATAGCCAAACACTGCCTTTTTTGCAAGTGCTACATAGATATTGCCCGGTCCGACGATCTTATCCACCTTCGGGATCGATGCCGTACCAAATGCCATTGCTGCGATCGCCTGTGCGCCGCCGATCTTAAAGATGCGGTCCGCGCCGGCTTCCTTCGCCGCTACGAGTGTCGCCGGACTGACCTTGCCTTCCCTGTTGCAGGGCGTCGTCATGATGATCTCAGGAACGCCTGCGACCTTCGCCGGAAGCACATTCATCATAACAGAGGACGGATACACCGCCTTGCCGCCCGGCACGTAAACGCCGGCTCTGCCGATCGGGGTCACCTTCTGCCCGAGGATCGTCCCCTTCTCTGTGCTGTCAAACCAGCTGTACTGACGCTGTTTTTCATGATAGGCACGGATATTTTCTTTTGCCTTGCGCATCACGGTAAGAAGCTTCTCATCGACCAGCGCATATGCCTCTTTGATCTCATCATCCGTCACTTCCACCGTCTCCGCCGTCAGCTTTGCACCGTCAAATTTCTCTGTGAATGCAAAAACCGCTTCGTCTCCGCGGACGCGAACATCAGAGATGATCGCATTTACGCTCGATTCATATTCCGTATAGTGATTCGGGCTGCGCTTTAACAGATCCTCTAAGATCTTCCCCGCCGTTTCCTTTGTCAGATTGTAAGTCCGCATCATGTCATTTCACCTCATCCGGCAGCGCCCGCAGGGCTTCAATGATCTTTGCGATCCGCTGCTGTTCCATCTTCATGCTCACCGGATTGACCACCATACGCGCCGAAAGCGGACATACCTCTTCCAGAACAGAGAGTCCGTTTTCACGAAGGGTGGATCCTGTTTCTACTATATCTACGATCACATCAGAAAGTCCTACGATCGGCGCCAGCTCAATCGAGCCGTTTAACTTGATGATCTCGGCTGTCTGATGCTTTTTGTTGTCAAAATACGTACGGGCGATCTTCGGGTATTTCGTCGCCACACGGATCTGTTCGTGATGTAATAAAAGATCTTTAGCAGATTCCGGTCCGCACACGCACATCCTGCATTTTCCGAATCCCAGATCAAGGACTTCATAAATGTTGCGCCCCTCCTCTAAGATCGTATCCCTGCCGACAACACCGATATCTGCCGCACCGTATTCCACATAGGTCGGTACATCCGGTCCTTTGGACAAAAAGAACTTCAGCTTCAGTTCTTCATTTACAAAGATCAGCTTGCGGCTGTCCTTATCCTTCATTTCCTCACAGCTGATGCCAATTTTCTCAAGACGGTTCATCGCCTCCTTGGCAAGCCTGCCCTTTCCGAGGGCAAAGGTCAAATATCGCATAATAGAGCTCCTGTCTAAATATAATAAATCAGATCCGTAATGCCGTTATTTGCGGCATAGGTCTCGTACTTTTCAATATCAGCTTCCGCATCGATGCGCATCAGAACGACTTCTTCCTTCTCTTCCCGAAGAACCATTGCGTCCTTTAAGGCTTCCTCCCGCTTCTTTTCAGAATAAAGGATCCACTTTGCTTTATTTTCACCCGAAACACGGATATGCTGGTGCTTTAATGCGTCGTAAAGCTGATCCGTAATGATCGCAAATCCGATCGCCGGTGCGTCTTTTCCGAAATACTGCAAAAGCGTATCATACCGGCCGCCTGCAACGACTGCTTCACCGCTTCCATAGGTATAGCCCGCAAAAAGCACACCCGTATAATAATTGATTTCAGAAGTCAGCGCAAGCTCATAAGAAACATAACGGTCAACGCCATAGATCGCAAGCAGCGCATCCAGCTCTTCCAATCGTTCCAGAGAAGCCGCAATGCGCGGGAACCGGGATACCCTCTTCCTGATCTCAGAAAGGTCTTCCTTTTCCATCAGCGCATTTTTCAGCTGTCCGTAAAGCCAGGAAAGATCCGGATCGAGATCCAGATCATCGATATAATCCTCGACGCCGTAGAAATTGCGGTTTAAGATCAGCTCTCTGACTGCATCTTTTGATTCGTCATCGAGCCCGGATGCCTCAAAGAGTCCTTTTAAAAAGTCTGCATGACCGATGCTGATCTGAATATTTTCAAGACCTGATGATAACAGGAGTCTGACCGCAAGCGCGATCATTTCCGCATCCGCATCCACCGACCCGTCCCCGATCAGCTCGGCACCGGACTGGGTCCGCTCCATCAGTCTTCCCTGATACCTGATGTTATTGATAAAGGTCTTGCCGTTATAACAAAACCGGAGCGGCACTGCCTCTTCCTGAAAATACGTCGCCGCACACCGCGCGATTGACGGCGTGATATCCGGCCGCAGAACGAGCGTATTCCCCTCTCTGTCAAAAAACTTATACAGCTTTCTCGAGGATGTCGTTCCGAACTCCTGGTTGAAAACATCGAAAAACTCAAAAGAAGGGGTATCGATCATGCGATATCCGCACATCTTCATCTCTTTCACCAGAGTCTGTTCTAATGCCATTTTCTGTTCACACTGGTCTCTGTATAGATCACGGACACCCTCCGGTGTCTGCAGCAATCGGTTCTTCATAATATCCTCCAACACTTTAGCGTGCTACCATGCTACCACACGAAATTATTGCCATTATAAGAGATTCTTCGACAAATGTCAATCGTCATCGCGTTCGTCTAAATCTCTTTGCAGCGGCTTTAAGTACGGTACCATCAACATACCGCTCCGTTCAAAGTAATACCCTTCGTCAAGTTCCTCCCTGCGAAAGCTCTTTCGACCGCCTTCCTCCATCCGCTTCCAGAATGCATAGAGCGCTCGGAACGGAAGATAATAAAAACGGTCCAGATGGGTAAAGTATATGATGATAAAGGAAATACCGCCCTGCTCCTCAAAATGCTTCATAAACAGCACCTGATGCTCATGCACATTCTGCAGTGGGAACGTGTCCACATGACATTCCTTCGCATCAAAACAGATCGGGATCCCCTGCACTGCTCCGATATAATCAACCGTTGACTTCTGGTCAAAATACGCCAGCGTGATATGCCGCGTCTTCTGGTCAATCTCGATCGGCGTGATCGGGGTCGGGATCTTCTGCACCAGTGCCAGATTTTCATCCCGGTATTTATCATTTGTCAGATTGATCATTTCTTCGAGCGTCGATCCGCGAAGCCCTCTAGAATTCCAGGTAGCCATCCACTCTCCTTAATCCATCGTCTGTAACAAATCACAAACCCGCCGGTAATCCTCAGGAAGCGGTGCTTCCATACACCGGCCATCCGGCAGTTCTAATCTTGCAGCATGCAAAAGCTGCCTGTTAAGCCCTGTCTTCTGCTGCCAGCTCTTAGTGTCGGACAGGTACCCAGACTTTGGCTCTCCGAGGATCGGGTG
>JAFUBZ010000048.1 GCA_017459945.1 Eubacterium sp. | reverse complement strand
TCGGTTGTCGAGTTAAAAAATATTTTAATTCATTTAATTAAATTAAAATGCAAATTAACTTTTTGCTTTAAAAAAGGGGTTAAAAAAACTGCTTTCCCAACGCCTACAGATTGATAGGACTATTTTTCATCAGTAATGGGAGGCGATTTATTTATGGCATTAACAGCAACAGCATTAAATGAACAGGAAAGCTTTGATCTCTCATTTTTGCTAAATAATCTTAATAGTGATACAATTCCACCAGGTGCTTTGGAAACCCTGGTGAATGAAATGAAGATTAATAAAGTAAAGGAGATCCATCCTTACAAAATTTCTCCACCGGGAGAAAAATGCAAATACTGGAAAACTTATTACAAACTGGATGGAATGACATCCAGAGGCCAGCTCAAATGTATGACAGAAAGGGGGCTTTATCAGAAACTATACGAATTATATTTTGGAGAAGATAAAAGAGAATTAAGAGATATCTATAATATGTGGATGACGAAGCGGCAATCCATGAACTTAAGTCCCAGAACCCTGCTTCGCTCTGACCAGCGCTGGATCAGATATTATAAGAACTATCCTATCGCTGACATCCCGGTTTTTCGCCTTAAACCATCTCATATTGAAGATCATATTCATCACCTGATCGGAGAGTTTAAGATGAAAGATAAAGAATTAAAGGAAGTTCTCAGTATTATCAGGGGATGTTTACAGTTTGCTGTCCGCGAAGGCATTATCGCATCTAATCCAATGGACCGTGTTCTGATCAACAGATCCGGTTGCATGCCGTCAGTCCGCAAGAACGACCGCAGCCGTGTATATCTCCGCGAAGAAATAAAGGATATGTTTCATGCCATCTCGGATGAAATGGAGAACAATCCGGGTAATACTCTTCCGCTGGCAATCCAGCTTGAGTTTAAGCTTGGACTAAGAATCGGCGAACTGGTTGCTCTCAGATTCTCTGATATAGATCCTGATGCCATGACGATACATATACAGCGCATGGAATCTGTTAACATGGACAAAGAACCTGTAGTGGTAAATCATTTGAAAAAGAAAAGCCGGGAAAGCGACCGGTACCTTCCGATCAGCGAGTATGAACTGATGCTTTTTGATAAGATCAAACGGATCAATGATCAGTATGGGTATTCTGATGAAGACTATATGTTTGTCGGACCGTCAGGCAGATATCATATCCGTGCGGTAGATAACAGGATCCGGAAACTTTGCCGCAATGCGGGTATCCCGGAAAAATCCTGTCATGACATCCGCAGATCTGTTGCTTCTCTTCTTCATGCAAACAAGGTTCCCGTAGAAAAGATCCGTGCCTATATGGGGCATAATGATATCAATACGACTTGGGGATATATTTACGATGTAGATTCTGAGGAAGTCAACAAAAACATTATGAAGAATGCCCTGAAAGAATTGAATTCCCTGGAAATTCGTTAAAAAAAGCCCTTTGAATCCGCAAAAACAGCAGGGCATTCAAGGGCATTCAAGATTTTTTACAAAGAAAAACCTCTCAAACCCAGTAAACATGCGGGTTTGAGAGGGAAATAAAAAGAGCGCGAGACGGGACTCGAACCCGCGGCCTCGACCTTGGCAAGGTCGCGCTCCACCAACTGAGCCACTCGCGCTTATCTGTACTCGTTTCGAGCACATTTAGTAGATTACAACATGTACCGACATTTGTCAACTCTTTTTTTAGATTATTTTAAATCCGAAGAATATATTGATTTTATGAGTGAGTCAGGATATTCTGTAGTACCAAATTAGAAGCCAAGAAGCATCGGGTACTACGTCTAGCCAACTTAAATACCATCATCAACGCATATGATTCCTGGCTGGTACTATTTTATAGCAAGTTCTGTACCACCAGCACATATCGATTAACATGATTGGTACTACTCCAGTACATTTAAAACTACTACCGATATGCCCCACTAGATAATATTGGTATTATTATCATTATATATAAGTAATACCAAATTATAATCTGAACTCAACCAGGTATGATTGCTACTCAACTTTGTTATACCAAAAGTCTTTGTAAGACATCAATAGTATACCTCAATACTTAATAAATCATACCAGGTCACAATATCATCATCTACCGGTATGTTTTTTATACATGGATCATGTCAGATCACTTTGGTTCAGAGTTAAAAGAGGTCCACCCAGCCGGATGAACCTCTCTTCTAACAATTCCACTCAATTCTAAATACTTGCACAGCTGCTTCAGGACGCTTTACAGCAACTTCCAGATACTTGCACAGCTGCTTCAGGACACTTCACAGCTGCCTCTAGATGAATTTCACTGCCGTTCCGTAAGCGAGCATCTCTGCTGCGCCCTGGATGACTGCCGATGTCGTATAGCGCATGCCTACGATGGCATCTGCGCCTAATGCTTCTGCCTGCGCGACCATACGCTGCTTTGCAGCTTCTCTGGACTCATTCAGCATGGTCGTGTACTGCTTTAATTCGCCGCCGACGATGCCTTTTAGGCCCTGTGTGAGGTCTTTTCCGATATTCTTGCTCTGGATCATACTGCCCTCAACCAGACCAAGTGCTTCATACTCTTTTCCCGGAATCTTCTCTGTAGTAATTACTAACATGATTTTTCCTCCTCTTTCACATTCTCAGCGATCGCGCTGTTTCGTGCTGCTTACGCCTTCTCAGCGATCTCACCGCTTCTGTATGCCTTCAGCAATGCTTCGAGTTCATCAATATATTTCTGCAGTACTTTTCCATTATCCGTATCTGCAACCATCTTACGTTTTACGACATTTTCTTCCAATACGATGGAGGATTCGGCATCGTCTTCATTTAAGACGGTTTCTTCCATGGATTTGAATACCTGGTGTGCAGTCAGGACAAGTCCGTAAGAGTTGTAGATCAGCGTGTAGCCTGCAAGTCCTGTTGTCTTCTGATACGGCTTTGAGAAACCGCCATCGATGACAAGAAGCTTACCGTTGCACTTCGCCGGTGACTCGCCCTTCTTTGCCTTAACCGGTACATGTCCGTTGATGATGTGAGAGCCTTCTGCCGGAAGGCCGAACTCTGCGAGGATGTTGTTTAATACTTCCTCGTTTTCATACAGCAGATAGTACGGATTCTTCGGCTCCTTATGGGTTTCCTTGTCTGCGATGAAGTAACGCTCGAAGGTGGTCATCTTTGATTTGCCGAATACCGGTGAGTTTTTGCTGATCCAGGTAAACCACAGGATATCCTGGCCTTTCTTGCGTTCTTTTTCGTCATCTGAGAAAAAGCCCTTACGCGCGTAAGTTTCAATCACATCATAGAGTGCTTTGCCATAGTATTCTTTTCCGAAGATATTGACCTTCATAAAGGAGCCATCCTCGTTCAGCGGCACACATCCGTGGAATAAGAGGTTTCCGTTGTAAACCTTGTACAGTCCGCCCTTCGCATACATAAAGCGGATATGACGCTGCAGACGATCACTGCGCAGGAAGCTTGCTTTGAGACGTTTTACGACATCTTCTTCCTGTGGTGTCAGCTTATACGGATCGTTCGGGTCAAGTGTCGGGAAATTGGTATCCGTCAGCGGATACTCAACACCTTCGACGGTAACGGTTCCTTTTTCAACATCAACGGTCTCTAAGAGATTGCGCTCAAACATATCCCATTCCGGATGTGCTTTGATGATCTCGCCTTCAAGTTTGAACTGAATGATCGCGATGGCTTTATGCATCTTCATGTCCAGCTCACGGTCAGCGGTCTCATAATCTTCATCCACGCTCAGTTTGAACTGTGTACACGGATCATCCGCATAGACATCCATTGCCAGACGCATCAGCGGAATGATGTTGATGCCGTAATTGTCTTCTAAGATCGGCAGATTGCCGTATTTTGCGGAAATACGCATCATGTTGGCCATGCAGGCTTCGCTTCCTGCTGCCGCGCCCATCCACAGCACATCGTGGTTACCCCACTGGATGTCTACGGAATGATGCTTCATCAGCTCATCCATTACGAGGTTCGGATACGGACCTCGGTCGTAGATATCGCCCAAAACATGCAGATGATCGATGACAAATCTGCGCGTCAGCTTGCAGAGGTCTACGATCAGCTCATCTGCACGGCCGGTCTCGATGACTGCATTCACGATCTCATGATAATATGCTTCTTGGTCAGCCACATCCGGACGGCCGGTCATAAGCTCTTCGATGATGTAAGCAAAATCCTGCGGCAGTGCTTTTCTAACCTTTGATCTGGTATATTTGGAAGCTGCGTTTTTACAGATCAGGACCAGACGGAAAATGGTAACACGATACCAGTCCTGCAGTTCATTCTGATCTGTGATCTGCTCTTCGATCTGTTTTAACTTCAGCTCCGGGTAATAGATCAGCATGCCAAGCTGCCGTTTCTCGGCACTGGTGATCGAAGCGCCAAAATCCTCATCGATCTTTCGGCGGACAGCACCTGAACCATTATTCATGATGTGAATGAACTGCTCATACTCTCCATGAATATCAGAAATAAAATGCTCCGTTCCTTTCGGAAGGCTTAATATGGCACGCAAGTTGATGATCTCCGTAGCGGCAGATGCTATGGTCGGATATTGTCTGGATAATACATCAAGATACTTCATTTCTGATTTTTTCATCAGGCTTCCTCCTTCTCCCCTGAGACTGTTAACGTTTACAAAAACGCCTTTACTTTAAAAACTGTCCTTCTGCTTCAATTCAAAACAGAACAGCCGCTTATGCATTACGGATGACATCCCGCATATCGTAATGTCCGGCCGGTTTGCCGACCAGATATTTCGCTGCTTCGATCGCACCCTTTGCAAAGATGGATCTCGAATAAGCCGTATGGCTGAATGTGACTACCTCGTCGAGTCCGGCAAAGATCACGTCATGATCGCCGACGATGTTTCCGCCTCTGACGGCAGAAATGCCGATCTCATACTGCGGGCGCTGCTCTCTTCTCTGGCTGCGGTCAAATACATATTCATAATCATCCGACAGCGCTTCATTGAGACTGTCTGCAAGTGCCAGCGCTGTACCGCTCGGCGCATCCAGTTTTCTTCTATGATGCTTTTCTACGATCTCCATATCAAATCCTGCCGGTGCAAGTGTCTTTGCCGCGCTCTGGATCAGCTCAAGCAAAAGGTTCACACCAAGTGACATGTTCGCGGATTTTAATACCGGAATCTTCTGCCATGCCGCCTCGGCATGTGCCAGATGCGCTTCCTGTAATCCTGTCGTACACAAAACGAGCGGCAGATTCTTTTCCACACAGGTATCCAGCAGTGCATCCACACAGCTGATATGTGAAAAATCGATCACCGCGTCTGCCTCAATATCGCAGTCTGCCAGGCTTGCAAACACCGGATATCCGTTTTTGGACTCTGTGTTAACATCCACACCTGCTACGATCTCTACGTCCGGATCTGCGGCACAAAGCTCGCTGATCACCTGTCCCATATGGCCGTTACAGCCATTCATAATCACTCTGGTCATAATACTCTCCTTTTATAAAAATGTCCTAATAATATCTTACCCCCGCCGGTTGGCGAGGGCAAGTAGAATTCTGCTAAACTTATGATATTTTCCGCTATTACAGCAATCCGAATTTCACCATTTCCGCACGCAGACGCTCTTTTCCTGCATCTGTCATCTCTGTCAGTGGCGGACGAAGCGGACCTGCCGGCATTCCCATCATGTTCATCGCTGCCTTGATCGGGATCGGGTTAACTTCACAGAACAGTGCATTGATCAGCGGAATCGCATCGAGCTGGATCTTAATGCCCTTTTCTCTGTCGCCCTCAAGGTATTCCATCACCATGTCGTGTGTCTGACGCGGTGCGATGTTGCAAAGTACGGAAATAACGCCGATGCCGCCAAGGGAACAAAGCGGAAGCACCTGGTCATCGTTTCCGGAATAAAGCTCGATCATTCCGTCGCACAGGTTCATCATCTCAGCCGCCTGGGAAAGGTTGCCTGTCGCATCCTTGATACCAACGATGTTATCTACTGTTTTAACAAGCTCTGCAGCTGTCGCCGGCATGATGTTGCATCCGGTACGGGACGGAACATTGTACATGATGATCGGTACCTTGATCTCGCTTGCGATCGCTTTGTAGTGTGAGATCAGACCTGCCTGTGTCGCTTTATTGTAATAAGGTGTTACGATCAGAACGCCGTCTACGCCATAGCTTTCTGCTTCTTTTGTCATCGCGATCGCTGTGCGTGTGCAGTTCGAACCGGTTCCTGCGACAACAGGGATCCTGTGCTTGGTAAACTCTACCGCAGCTTTAACGGCCTGAAGATGCTCTTCTTCTGTTAAAGTAGAACCTTCTCCTGTCGTACCAGTGATGATGATGCAGTCACATCCGTTTTCCACCTGGTAATTAATGTTCTGCTCGAGACCTTCATAATCAATGTCAAGGTTCTCCTTCATTGGTGTAACGATCGCTACACCTGCTCCTCTGAAAATCGACATACCTTAATTCCTCCTTTGGTATTCTTCCTTCGGAAACGCTTTCAATCGATGTCTTCCCCATCTCTGAAAAAAGGACCCGCGATCTACGCCGGTCCTGAAATCATCAATATTTTCGATTTCATGATAGCGCCCCATCGACTCCGATGACAGTCACAGCCTTCTTCAAACTGTGCCCAGAAAATACAGCTCAGGAATCTGTATCTCTTCGGCGTCGTCCCCTTTCTCCGAACTTCACATACCTCCTGCGGCATCCGTCCGGATACTGATGAAAAACGCAACCTCTATCAATATTTCTTTTATACAGCAATCAATATAGCACTCTGCTTTCGCATTGTCAACCAACCGAATGTTGTATACCAAAATGCCATACGAAACTGTCAGGATTTTTTGACAGTGATCTCAAATGCTTCGTCAACATAAGGAAGCAGTTCGTCATGCAGGACTCTTCCGGTCAGGATCAGATCGGTCTCCTCCTGACGTCTGTCCAGAAGCGCTTTCATTTCATCCATGGAAATGATCCCGCGGTCCAAGAGTCCGAGGATCTCATCCAGGACCAACACCGTACAGTCCTCATTTGCCAGTGTTTTTCTGGCATAGTTTAATCCGTTCATCATATTCCGGTTTTCATCAAACCGCTCTTCCTCAGTCAGATCATCATAGATCTTTTCTGATTTCTGGAAACGGAACTGACGGATCTCCGGCTCGAGCCGCTTCATAAACTCATCTACATCGCCATCTTTTTGCTTCAGAAACGAAATGATAATGGCGGTATCGCCCTTTCCCGCTTCCGCAAGCGCATAGCCTAAAGCGGATGACGTCTTCCCTCTGCCGTTACCGTAATAGACAATGACTTTTCCGGTTTTCATATCACGATCTCCTTATAAACCCCCATAGTGACCTGCAACCATTCTGTCAATCCTATGCAAATCAGCAATAAAGTAGCATATTCGCAGGAAAAAGACAAGCAAAATGTGATATTTCAATATATCTTCCACATTTTCTTATTTTGTGTTATAGTAGTTGGCGGTTTTTTCAAATATACCTGTTTTCCGGAGCGAACCGGAGAATTCATACAGAAAAGAGGATTTTATGCTTACAAAAAGAGAAGACATTCGCAACGTCGCGATCATCGCGCATGTCGACCATGGCAAGACCACGCTTGTCGACAAGATGCTCAGACAGTCCGGCGTTTTTCGTGAAAACCAGGAAGTACAGGAACGCGTCATGGACTCAAATGATATTGAGCGGGAACGCGGTATCACGATCCTGTCCAAAAATACTGCTGTATTTTATAAGGATACAAAGATCAATATCGTCGACACGCCCGGCCATGCCGATTTCGGCGGCGAGGTAGAACGTGTCCTGAAAATGGTAGACGGTGTCGTACTGGTCGTGGATGCGTTTGAAGGCGCGATGCCGCAGACAAAGTTCGTTTTGATGAAAGCACTTGAGCTTGATCTACCGGTGCTTGTCTGCATCAACAAGATCGACCGGCCGGAAGCTCGTCCTGACGAAGTGATCGATGAGGTGCTGGAGCTGTTTATGGATCTGGACGCTTCTGATGAGCAGCTCGACTGCCCGTTTGTCTACGCTTCCGCGCGTGACGGATATGCCGTACTGGATCTTGACGATGAGAAAAAGGATATGACGCCTCTGTTTGAGACGATCGTCAACTACATTCCCGCACCGACAGGTGATCCGGAAGCAAATACACAGGTTCTGATCAGCACGATCGACTACAATGAATACGTTGGCCGGATTGGCATCGGTAAAGTAGATAACGGATGCCTGAAAGTCAATCAGGATGTCGTGATCGTAAACCACCATGATCCGGATTTTTCCAAAAAGGTCCGCATCAGCAAGCTTTATGAGTTTGACGGCTTAAATAAAGTCGATGTGACAGAAGCCGGCATCGGCTCGATCGTAGCGATCTCTGGTATTTCCGATATCCGCATCGGTGATACGATCTGCGCACCGGATGATCCGGTCGCGATCCCGTTCCAGAAGATCTCTGAGCCGACCATTGCCATGAACTTTATGGTCAATGACAGTCCGCTTGCCGGTCAGGAAGGCAAATACATCACTTCCCGCCACATCCGCGATCGTCTGTTCAGGGAGTTAAACACCGATGTTTCCCTGCGTGTGGAAGAAACCGACAGCCCGGACTGCTTTAAGGTTTCCGGCCGCGGCGAGCTGCATCTTTCTGTTCTGATCGAAAACATGCGTCGTGAAGGATATGAATTTGCAGTCAGCAAGGCAGAGGTTCTGTACCGCACGGATGAAAACGGCAAGAAAACAGAGCCGATGGAGCAGGCCTACATCGATGTGCCGGATGAGTTTACCGGCGTCGTCATCGAAAAGCTCAGCCAGAGAAAGGGCGAGCTTATGAATATGACAAGCATCAGCGGCGGTTATACACGTCTGGAGTTCCATATCCCAGCCCGTGGTCTGATCGGTTATCGCGGCGATTTCCTGACAGACACCAAAGGCAACGGTATCATGAATACCGTCTTTGACGGCTATGAGCCTTACCGTGGCGACATCGAATACAGAAGACTCGGCTCCCTGATCGCGTTTGAGGACGGCGAGTCCGTAACATACGGTCTGTTCTCCGCACAGGACCGCGGTGCACTCTTCATCGGACCGGGCGAGCGGGTCTATTCCGGTATGGTCATCGGGGCTTGCTCCCGTACGGAAGACATCGAACTGAATGTCTGCAAGAAAAAGCATCTGACCAATACCAGATCTTCCAGTGCGGATGAAGCACTGATCCTGACGCCGCCACGGATCTTAAGTCTGGAGCAGGCGCTTGACTTCATCGACACGGATGAACTGCTTGAGGTCACACCGGAGCACTTGCGGATCCGCAAAAAGATCCTCGATCCGACCGCAAGAAAGCGCGCGGCGATGCATAAATAATATCTGTGAATCAAAATGATAAGATGAAAATAAGAGACAGCTTAGAATTATCTGAAAAGATAAATTCTAAGTCTGTCTCTTTTTCATCTCACATAAAGTTGGCTGTATTCAGTTGCGCAGAGTATTATTCTTTTCCGTTCCAACAATAAGTACAGAGCTTGCACGGAGATACCTTCGTACCGATGGCCTCAACCATGTCATCGAGACGATGGAAATGCAGGGATGAGAAGTTCATCTCTTTTCTGATCTCCTCAAGCATTGCCTTATACTGATCCGAATCCGGATCCAGGTATTTCTGCAGGATCTCATCTTTCGGGAATGCAGTTCCCTCAAGCTTTTCGATCATTCTTCTTGTAATCAGCTCCATCTCGGAATTCGATCTGGAGAAGTTCAGATATTTACAACCAAATACGAGCGGCGGGCAGGCCGGACGGATATGTACTTCCTTCGCTCCTGCTTTATAGAGGAACTCTGTCGTCTCGCGAAGCTGTGTGCCACGGACGATCGAGTCATCGATCAGGATCATTCTCTTGCCGTCGATCAGATCATGTACCGGCAAAAGCTTCATATGCGCGATCAGGTCTCTTCTGCTCTGGATCGTCGGCATAAAGGAACGTGCCCAGGTCGCTGTATATTTTACAAACGGTCTTGCATGCGGGATGCCTGCATAATTGGAATACCCGACTGAATGTGCGCTTCCGGAATCCGGAACGCCTGCTGCGTAATCATATGGCATATCCGGTGTACGCTCCATATCACGCTGCGCAAGCTTCGCACCGCAGTCATATCTGGCCATCTCAACATTCAGGCCTTCATAAGTGGATGCCGGGAATCCGTAATAGATCCAGAGGAACGAGCAAACACGCATTTCCTCAGACGGCTCTTTTACTGTCGTGCAGGACTCCGGCGTAATAAATACGATCTCACCCGGTCCCAGCTCTTTCACCGGCTGATACTCAAGATTTAAATAGGAAAAACTGTCAAAGCAGACGCAGTGTGCATCCGGCTTCTTTCCAATCTCAACAGGGGTTCTGCCCAGGAGGTCTCTTGCCGCGTAGATTCCCTTGGGCGTCATCACGAGCATGGACATGGATCCCTGGATCACGTCCTGTGCGATCGCAATACCTTCTGCAATGGTATCTCCCTGATTGATGATCGAAGCAACCAGCTCTGTCGGATTGATCTCTCCACCGGAAAGCTCCAGAAACTGGAAGTTCCCCCGTGCAAAAAGCTTATTCACGATCTCTTTGCTGTTGTTGATCTTGCCGACGGTCGTGATCGCAAATGTCCCAAGATGTGAACGAACGATCAGCGGCTGCGGCTCAAAATCCGAAATGCTGCCGATGCCAAGATTACCTGACATGTTCAATGCTTCTTTTTCAAATTTTGGTCTGAAATTCGAACTCTCGATATTATGAATCGCGCGGTCAAATCCTTTTTTCCTGTCATATACAGCAAGACCTGCGCGTCGTGTCCCTAAATGGGAATGATAATCCGTCCCGTAAAACAGATCAAAAATACAGTCATCTTTCGAAGCTACTCCAAAAAATCCGCCCATACATAACCCCTTTTCTAGTCCTTACAAGTAAAAAGAGATACCCCTGTCAGGTATTCCTTCATTGGAGTATCTCTTTCCTTACACATTATAGCCTCATCGCATGTTCCTCGTCTATGCTCAATCTTTTACGGGATCATAAATTGTAGTAATTCAAATATAAGGTATTGTAATTTTTACTTGGTTGCGTTCATCC
>JAFUBZ010000004.1 GCA_017459945.1 Eubacterium sp. | reverse complement strand
CACTGACTAATGTCATAAATTCAGCCTGCGCACGATGCTCCGGACTGATGGGGTTCTGTCTGAGCAGCTTGACCCAGTTATCCAGCCTGCATCCCATCAGGTTATGTGACATGGTGATTTTATTTGATGCCATATTGCACTCCCGTTCTTATTTCAGTCATCCTGATCAAATACCAGAAACATCACATTGTGATCAGAATTCTCGACATACTGAACTTTCGTCATACCAAAACAATAATCCATTATGTGATAATCTTCAAGGAAATATTGCATTGCCTGTTCATATAATTCTTCATTTGCAAACTTGATCTGTATCGATCCCAGTTTATCATCATACGCTTCTTTGATCTTATTACCGATCAGGTCTGCGTCCCACTCAGGAATAAATAAATCTTCGTGGATATAGTAATTGTCATCCTGTGCCGTACATTCCGGCAGCGGAATCCCCTCAGATGGCGTACGCGTCTTTAAAATGGTTTCTGAATCTGCGCCCATGAAAGTATAATCAATGAATTTCTCAGACAGCTTGCTGTCTTCTTCATCATTCATATAATACATAAACTGGGAATTGCCCCAGGTCAGATCAATGTAATAATACGCCCCATCCATCATGACAAGATTCCAGGAATGGTTTCCGTCTTCCGTCTCGCCCTCGATTGTCGTGCAGGGGATACCGAGACGGTTCAGCAGATACTGCGCGCCATATGCGTAGCCCTGACACACGGTACGATGTGTGATAAAGGTACTGATCAGATTCTGATTATTGTCAGCACTTTTATCATAATCGACCTCATCGATCAGCGTATTATAGACATACAGGACCTTATCAAAATCCGATCCGTCAAACGGTGCGTCTTCCAGCATTCTGTCGGCATCGGCATCAATCTTTGTCTGCAGATCCTTTTGCTCATTCTCATCAACAGAATATTCCGGGCAGAAATCAATCTCCGTGATTTCGTCTTTCCTGTTGGAATACGTAACATAAGAAAACTTTTTCAGCCAGAAATACTCACAATGATCATACCGTACAGCCTGGTAAGCCTTTTCCATGACCGCAAGATCCTTTGTGGAAAGCTCAGTCTTCTCAGCTCTTGATTCGATCGTGCTTACGATCTCACGATATACGGCCCTGGTTTCATCATCAAGCTGATCATATGCATACTCGTAGGGCTGCTCATCACTTTCCTGCCCTGCTTCAGATGCATCATCCGATTCCGTATTTTCCGTAACAACGGTCTGAAGATCTGATGACAGACCACTCTTTTCCCAGATACTGCAGCCACCCAGAAAAGACAAAACACAAATGACCAGAATGAAAATATAAATCTTTTTCGTAAAAACTTCTCTCATATTACAAAGAAGGCAAATTCATCCGCCAGGTATCGATCCGATCCCGCAGAAGACACAATTCACCATTTTCTTTTAACAGCCATACCTTTGGCATATCACGGCTCAAAAAGACTGACATACCTTCCATCACAGAATATGCACCGGTGCGATGGAATACGAGAAGATCCCCGATCTTCAGATCACAGAACATCGCATTTCGTGCGATCACATCTGCTGTCGTACAAAGACTTCCGCACAGTGTCCAGGCTTCTTTATCTTCTTTCTTTTCTTCGCATACCACGCCGTCTGAAATATGTGTGATCACCGGCACCTGCATGCCCTGGAGCTGTCCGTCATATTTTAACTGATGAAGACCACCGTCCAGAACGGCGTAATTGATCTCTTCGTTTGTCTTTGCATCGATCACTTTTGAGATATAGTAACCGCAGGGAGCTGCAAAGAACCGTCCCATTTCAACGGTCAGATGTGCTTTCTCTCCCAGTGCTCTGATATCCGGTGCGATCGCCATCAGACGTTCCTGCTCCGACTCATCAGCGTCGTTACGGAAATAGTCTACACTAAGACCTGTTCCATATTCGATCCGTTCGATCTCAAACTTCTCATCTGCGAGAACACGATCAATAAATTCAGAGAGCATCGCAAGCTCTTTCTGGATCTCTTTTGGTTTCCGCTTCTGTGTACCGCTGAAGAAATGAATGCCGCGGATCCGGATCTCCGGATGTGTTTCACGCGAGCGAATGATCGACAACAGCTCTTCCTCAGACATACCAAACTGGCTGCCTGCAGTCAGACGGATCAGAACATCCACTGTCTTTGACGCTTCTTTTGCAGCCTGTGTGATCCATTCAAACTGCTGGATGCTTTCGATTGTCAAAACACCTGCCCCGTAACGGATCGCTTCACGAACCTCATCGAGCGATTTGTTGACACCGGAAAAAATGATCATATCCGGGTCCATGGAAAGCGCTTTGCAGATTTCCAACTCTCCGGGACTGCAGACTTCAATTTTTGCAAAGGTGTCAGGTAATACGGAAAGCAGGAACGGATTTGCTTTGATGGAAAAGCAAAGATCCGCCTTCTCGCCAAACGCTTCCTTTACCAGGCTTGCACGTTCTTTAAATTTACTTTCTGAAAAAACATAGGAAGGCGATCCCGTCATTTCAGAGATCGCCGCAAAATCAAAACTCATATGATCACTCCGTTCCTATTCTTCCATCAGGCGCTCAACCAGTGCCCAGATTGCTTCTGCGGAATTAAAATTGTCCGGGATCAGATCATTTGGTTTGATCTTAATATCAAATTCCTCATCGATCGATCCTACAAGTGACATAATGTCAAAGGAATCAAGAATGCCATCTGCGATCAGGCCTTTTTCCTCTTCAAAATCCACGTCCGGACGAAGCTCCTCTAAGATCTCCATTAACTCTTCCATTGTAATCCCCTTTCTTTTTGTCTATTTAAACTGCTTTTCCAATGATTTTCTGTCAAGCTTACCATTTGGCAAATGCGGAAGCTCATCCATATTGATGACTTTTCTCGGCACCATAAAGGCCGGCATATTCGCGCGGAAGTATAGTGAAATCTCTTTCGGCGTCGCTTCTCCCGAGTAAAACAGGTATAACAGTGACTTCTTTTTCTGATAGAGTGCGCTGCATTCCTTAATGCCGTCAATCTTCTGCGCCGTCATCTCGATCTCATCGAGCTCGATCCTGTGCCCCATATGTTTGATCTGACGGTCCTTTCTTCCGAGGAACCATAGAATACCGTCTTCATCATATTTTCCAAGATCACCGGTGCGATAGATCGTCTCCGGATAGTTTTTATTTAACGGATTCTGGATAAAGCTCTTTGCCGTGATCTCCGGGGCACCAAAATAACCAAGTGCCAGTGCCGGACCGGCCACACAGATCTCACCGGTTTCACCCGTTTCCGGCGTCTTGTTCTCTTCATTCAACAGAAGGATCTGATAGTGCTTATACGGGATGCCGATCGGAAGCACGGTATCCTCTGTTACTTTATCATGAATCGTATAATAAGTACAGGAACCAGTTGCCTCAGTCGGCCCGTACTGATTGATAAATACGGTATCCGGCATATGCTCCTGCCATTCCTTCAGACAAACGGATGAGATCACAGAGCCTGAAAAAACAACACAGCGAAGGTGCTCCGGTTTTCCTTCTGAGAATCCGTCCAGTCTTGCAGGCAATTCGATACCCGCTGTGCTCCAGCAGATCACTGTTACGCCGTGCTGGTTCATCGTATCAAACAAAAGCTTTGGCTGTGCAAACTCACTCTTTGGAAGGATCACCGTCCTGGCACCGGTTAAGATCGGCAGATAGATATCCCGGATCGCCGCGATATAATCAAGCGGTGACTGATTGCCCAAAACATCAGTTTCGTTTAAGGAAATCACTTCCTGTAAACCATCGATATAGCACATCAACGATTCATGTGATGTGATCACGCCCTTCGGCACGCCGGTAGAACCGGATGTAAAGATCGCATATAATGGTGCCTTTCCTGTCAGATTGAAGACCGCCTTTTGAAGCACCTCTTCATCAACCGGCGTATCTATGATCTCCTCAAGAATCAGCATTTTACCGGAAAAAGAAAGACTGTTTGCCTTCTCAAGGTTTTCCCTGTCAACGATCATAACCTTTGCATCGATCACAGAAAGGATCTGATTCAGTCTGGTATCAGGCATGGTCGCATCCATTGGTGCGTAAAAGCATCCGGCTCTTACCACACCAAAGAAACACGGCGGTGTCATCACACTGCGTCCGGTCAGAACAGCGACTGCTTCCTGTGGGTTTGTATATTCTGTCAGACAGGTTCCGACAGCCCGCGAGATCTTCGCTGCATCCCGAAATGACACTTCTGATGTTTCGTCCTGGTAAGCGATCTTTTCCTGATAGGTTTCTTCAGCACGATCAAGCCATGCAAGAATTGATTTTTCCATAGTTTCTCTTTTCTATATAAATAGTAATTTTTTGTTACGCATCACGAATTATAAGATCAGGAACCTCAATTGTCAATCATGTCAACCGGTTCTGCATGTATTCGTTTCTGTCCACGCATTTCGATCAGCGGTCCGCCTGTTCCTTCGATATACGCCTTCGTGATCGTTACCTTGCCGATATTATCATCCTTTGGCACCTCATACATGATATCGAGCATAAATTCTTCGATCACGGAACGAAGCGCTCTCGCACCGACGCCTTTTTCCTTTGCCCGTTTGGCGATCAGCAAAAGAGCATCATCTTCAAACTGCAGATCCACTTCGTCTAATGCCAGAAGTTTCTGATACTGACGGATGATTGCGTTCTTTGGTTCTTTTAAGATACGAACCAGCATTTCTTCTGACAGTTCTTTTAAGGAGAACATGACCGGAAGACGGCCGATAAATTCCGGAATCATGCCATACTTGCGGATGTCCTCGGTTGTCGCATAATGGAAGATATCGTCTTCTTCATCATATTTATCCTTAAGGTCTGCAATAAAGCCGACCGAAGAATGTTCGTTCAAACGTTCCTTGATGATCTCTTCAAGTCCCGGGAACGCACCGCCACAGATAAACAGGATGTTTGTCGTATCAATCGTTGTCATCGGAACCATGGCGTTTTTACTGGTTGCTCCGACCGGCACTTCGATCTCAGCGCCTTCTAACAGCTTCAGCATCCCCTGCTGGACGGACTCACCGCTGACATCACGCTGGTTTGCGTTTTTCTTTTTGGCCAGTTTGTCGATCTCATCCACAAACACGATACCGTGCTCCGCGCGCTCGACATCGTTGTCCGCAGCTGCGAGCAGCTTGGACAGGATACTTTCGATATCATCTCCGATGTATCCGGCTTCCGTCAGCGAAGTCGCATCCGCGATCGCAAGCGGTACATCCAGAAGCTTTGCAAGTGTTTTAACGATGTAGGTCTTACCGCATCCTGTTGGTCCGATCATAAGCATATTCGACTTCTGGATCTCCACGCCGTCATCATCCATACTGGAAGCAACACGCTTGTAGTGGTTGTAGACAGCGACTGACATGACCTTCTTTGCATGTTCCTGTCCGACCACATACTCGCTTAACTTAGCCTCGATCTTATGCGGTGCCGGAATATCTTTGATATCAATCAATGGCTTATCGCCTGCTTCTTTCGGCTTTTTCTTTTTTAACTTTGTCTGGCCCTGCATATTCTGAAGATCCGCCATATTGACAAAGCTGATCCGCGGGCCGGTCCCATCTGTACTTCCTTTTCCGGAAAACAGGTCTCCGAGATTGAAGCCTTCCATCCCCGGAAAACCCTCAGTCCCCGAGAAGCCCGGCATTCCAGCCATGCTGTCAAACGTCCGCTGCATACAGTCATTGCAAATACTGATGTTATGAGGCATATGGATCATCTTGCCTGCCTGGCTCTCGCGCCGTTTGCAGACATAGCACACGTCTTCATATTCATCATCTTTTGTATCATCAACGGTCTGATCTATGAGATCTTTATCCTTTTGGTCCATGGAGCCCTCCCTTCAGGCGTCAATTCATCTATTTTTATATAAAAAATCGTCATTTCGTTTACAATCGTTTCTCATCATAACATGACAAATTATGATTTTCAATAAATCGTCCGTTCTTATCAGAAAACTTCATAAACATTTTATTGACTTTATATAAGGAAAAGATTAATATTACTACGTTATTTTGTGAAAAGAAAAATGATGTGATTTTATTTCATTTCCGGGGTTTGTGACATTATGAGATCATTATTGAATAGATTTGGCAAATGGGTGCCTTTTTTAAATAAATATTCATTGATTTTTCATGGGATACTCTCATGTCTGCTTGTATTCCTCATTGAGATCATTTCCAGGCATTCTTTGGGATCAGCGGTTTCTTTTGTGATCCATACACCTCTTACATTTTTATATAATGCATTACTCATTTTTGCATCCCTGCTGCTTGTCTATCTTTTTAAGCGCAGATTGCTTGTTCGTTTATGCATCAGCATTTTCTGGCTGATCTTAGGTATCACGAATGGTATCATTCTGGCCGCGCGTGTTACACCGTTTAATTTTACCGACTTTAAACTGATCAAGGACCTTGTTGCGATGCAGAGCAGCAAATACGTTACTGTTCCGGAAAAAATCCTGATCATCGTATTTCTCGCCCTTGTAGGCGCTTTCGTTGTATATCTTGCCATTCGCGGTCCGAAATTCAAAGGAAAGATCAAACGATTCCGGAACCTGATTGCTCTGGTCATTTGTCTTGCGATCATTCCGTTCATCACAAAAGCTGCGATCCACAATCATGTGCTTGCAGGATATTTCGGGAATCTTGCACAGGGATACCGGGATTACGGATTCATCTACAGCTTTTCTGCCAGTGTCGTTGATACGGGCATGAGTAAGCCAGCCGGATACAAAGAAGCAAAAATCGAGCAGATCTTAAATGAAAACACAGAATCGGAAACGACGATATCCGAATCTGATCTGCCGAATATTATTTTTATCCAGCTTGAGACTTTTATCGATCCTTATGAAGTCAATTTCCTGGAGTATTCACAGGATCCGATCCCGAACTTCAGAAAATTGATGCAAAACTATTCAACCGGATATCTTACCGTTCCGGTAGTTGGCGCAGGCACTGCAAATACTGAGTTTGAGATACTGACCGGAATGAGCATCCAGTACTTCGGCCTTGGAGAATATCCTTACAAGACTGTCATGCGTGACAAAAATGTCGAAAGTGCTGCTGATGCGTTAAAGCCGCTTGGCTACAGCACACATGCATTACATAATAATGGCGGAAATTTTTACGGCCGTGCCAATGTGTTCAATGAAATGGGCTTTGACAGCTTTACTTCTAAGGAGCTCATGAACATTACAAAATACAACGAGATTGAAAGCTGGCCGACAGATGATATTCTTCTCGAGGAAACACAGAAGGCACTGGATTGTACACCTGAACAATCCGACTTTATCTACACGATCACGGTACAGAGCCATGGAAGCTATCCGAGTGAGCAGGTATTTGAACATCCCTTTGTTGAAGTGTCCGGTGCTGCGACTCCTGAGGAAAACTATCAGTGGGAGTACTTTGTAAACGAATTATACGAAGTTGATATGTTTATCGGCGACCTGATCGAAGATCTCGAAGCACGAGATGAAAAGACACTCGTCGTCATGTATGGCGATCATCTTCCGACCATGGGATTGACTGATGAGGATATGAATAACGGAGATATCTTCAAGACCACCTATGCGACCTGGAATAATTTCGGTCTTGAAAAAGAAGATATTGACCTGTATGCATATCAGATCATGCCCTACTATCTGAATCAGCTTGGGATCCATGAAGGCACGGTATTATCCTATCATCAGGCACAAATGGCACAGGGCAAGACAGATGATACGGATTATCTTAAGAACCTTGAGCTTCTGCAGTATGATCTGCTATACGGCAAACAATTCGCATATCAGCTCAACGGGTATGATTTGGATCGTGAAACACCGATGGAAATGGGTGTTGAAGATGTTGTCCTGTCAGGTATTACAACTGAGTCCATTCAGGACACGCCTGATTCTCTTCCGCCACAGGAATTGCTTGAACAGGTGCAGACCGGGATCACACATGATCATCAAAACCAGGATCTGATCGTCGAAAATATTTTTGATGCGGATGAAACAGATCCGGAAGAAAACAATACTGAAACTGCGGATACCGAAGATACTGAAGCTACTTTAGAAACAGATGCACCTGAAGATGAACAGGCGGCTCCCGTTCCCGAAGCAGAACTGACCGATACTGACGCAGAAAATGAAGAAACACCGGATGACTCCGATGTTTCAGAAGATACTATGATATGGCTGACCGGTGATAACTTTACACCTTGGAGCAAAGTTTACGTCAACGGCGAAAAGATCAATACAATATATATTTCAGACAAAATATTAGAGGTGTCAACAGAAGATCTCCATAACGGCGACTCCGTTGTCGTATGTCAGGTTGGTTCAAGTGAAACAATTTTCAGAAGTTCCAACACATTCGTCATTACATCCCTGACTGACTTTACCGGTTACATGACAGATGACGAATTGCCCGAATAGCAGTTTGAATTGCCCGGTCGGTATCATGAACGACCGGGTTTTCCATGCCTGCTGCTTCTCTCTCCTGATTGGCAACGGTCAGAAAAACGGAACCACAGCGGACATGAAGATAAGATGCCACGGTAAACAATGCTGCTGACTCCATCTCAGATGCCAGACAACCGAGGCGTTTCCATGCTTCCCATTTTTCCATCAGCATTGAAGCAACCGGCATTTTCTCCGGTTCATGCTGTCCGTAAAACGAATCCTTGCACTGTACAATTCCCAGATGATGCGGAAATCCGGATTCTTCGGCCGAGGCTGTTAATGCCTGCACGATTGTAAAATCAGCGACTGCCGGGAATTCGATCGGAGCATATTCTCTGCTCGTTCCTTCTGCACGGATTGCTCCTGTCGCGATCACAAGATCTCCGCTTTTGACAGAAAGATCCATCCCCCCGCAGGTGCCGACACGGATAAATGTGTCAGCTCCCGCTCGGACCAGCTCTTCCATTGCGATCGCAGCTGACGGACCGCCAATACCCGTTGAGGTAACGCTGACTTTCACACCGTCCAATGTACCTGTATAGGTCACATATTCGCGGCTGTCAGCGATCAGCTTCGCATCATCAAAATACGCCGCGATCTTTTCACAGCGTTTGGGATCTCCCGGTAAAATCACATACTTACCGACATCACCTTCTCTGATCTGCAGATGATACTGCATTCCTTCTTCGGCATACTTCATGATGCTTCCTCCCGATCACTTACTGTTCTAACATCTCACATGCGGAGCATATATTCTCTTCAGACACTTCATCAAATCTGCCGGCATCGGCCAAAGAAGCGAATTCAGGCCGGATCGGCAGCTGTGCCAGCAGAGGAATATTCAGCTCTTTTGCAGTTTCTTCTGTTCTGCTTTCTCCGAATACCTGTATCTTTTTTCCACAATCCGGGCAGCTGATGTAGCTGAAGTTTTCAACGACACCAAGAACAGGCACATTCATTGCAACCGCCATATTATATGCTTTTTTCACGATCATGCCGACAAGTTCCTGCGGAGATGTCACGATGACGATGCCATCAACCGGAATGGATTGGAATACGGTAAGCGGCACGTCGCCTGTTCCCGGCGGCAGATCGATCAACAGATAGTCCAGATCTCCCCAGACCACATCTGTCCAGAACTGTGTTACAGCCCCTGCAATGACCGGTCCACGCCAGATCACGGGTGCTTCTTCATTATCCAATAACAGGTTCACCGACATGATCTTGACACCGTTCTTTGATTCGATCGGAAACATGCCAAGATCATTGCCTTTTGCCGGTCCGTGTACACCGAACATTTTCGGGATCGAAGGGCCGGTGACATCAGCATCCAGGATGCCGACAGCATAACCTTTTTTCGCCATTTCGTTTGCCAAAGATGCAGTAACGAAGGATTTACCAACGCCGCCCTTTCCGCTCACAACAGCGATCACTTTTTTTACGGTTGAATACTGATTAAGATCCGCCAGAAAGCTTTCCGGTCCCTGATGACTTGGACACCCTTCACAGCTTTCCTTTGAACAGGACGATGCACTTGCACATGTGTTTTTGTCAGCCATTTTTTACTCCCCCACTATGATATAATTGCAGAAGCCCCACCTGAACATGATGGGGCTCATTTTTACAGTTCTACTTCCTGAATCCATCCTTCCGGTGCTTCCAGGATTCCTTCCTGGATATCCAGAAGTGTCTGGCGAAGCTTCATACAGATCTCGCCGCCCTCTTCCATGCCGGTCGGGAATGCGATCTCTTTTCCATGATCGTTGATCTTGCCGACAGGAGAAATAACTGCAGCAGTACCGCACAGACCGCACTCGGCAAAATCCGGAACCTCTTCCAGGAATACTTCTCTCTGCTCTACTTCAAGACCAAGATAATGCTCCGCTACATACATCAGAGAACGACGTGTGATCGACGGAAGGATGCTGTCAGATTTCGGTGTGACGATCTTATGATCTTTTGTTACAAACAGGAAGTTTGCACCACCGGTCTCTTCAACCTTCGTTCTTGTCGCAGCATCCAGGTACATGTTTTCCGCAAAGCCTTCTTCATGTGCCGTAACGATCGGATACAGACTCATCGCATAGTTCAGACCAGCCTTGATGTTTCCTGTTCCATGCGGTGCAGCACGGTCAAAATCGGAAACCTTGATCACCAGAGGCTTTACACCTCCCTTAAAGTACGCGCCAACAGGAGTTGTGAATACTCTGAACTGATACTCTGTCGCCGGCTTTACACCGATGACCGGATTGGTTCCAAACAGGAACGGACGGATATATAATGTAGCACCTGTCCCATAAGGCGGAACACAGTCAGCGTTTGCACGGACTGTCTGCTTCACAGCATCGATAAAACGCTCTTCCGGGAACGGCGGCATTTCCAGACGTCTTGCAGAATCAGCAAGTCGTGTCGCATTAAGATCCGGGCGGAAGATCACTACCCGGTTATCCTTTGTTTCATAAGCCTTCAGACCCTCAAATACAGTCTGTGCATATTGAAACACGCAAGCACATTCACTAAGTGTGATCTGATCCTCTTCTGTCAGACGACCTTCATCCCAGGATCCGTTTTTAAACTCGGAAACATATCTCCAGGGCGTTTTTCTGTAACCAAAATCAAGGTTTTCCCAATCGTATTCCATTCGTGCCATAGTATTCCTCTCTCTTTCAATAATTTCTTTGTATATTTATCTGCAGGATGTGCTGATCGACTCGATCGCAACCGAACCGCCTCTGACGATCTCCACATGTTTAAAATGTTTTTTCAAAAGGCGGATCAGCTCATTGTTCCTGCGCTCTGTCAGCTTGCATTCAAGCAGGACGCTGTCCTCCCCGATATCAACCACATCCGTTGAAAACACCTGTGCGATACGGAAGATATCTTCCTTTTCCCAGTCACTTAAGTGACGAACCTTTGCATACATCAGCTCTTTCATATGAACCGGTGTATCCGTCAGATCGATCACTTTAATGACTTCAACCATACGGTTTAACTGCTTCTTGATCTGTTCAAACGTAATGTCATTACAGCTTGAGCTGATCGTCATTCTGGAAACATCGTTTTCTTCTGTTGTTCCTACGGTTAAGCTTTTCAGATTGTATGCCTTGCCGGAAAAGAGACCAGAGATTTTCGCCAGTACACCAGGCTCATTTTCGACATATAAGGCAATCCATCTGTCTTTTAATTCACTCGTCATAATTCACCCTCTTTTCCATTAATTATCAAGGATCATTTCCGTCATCGGGCTTCCGCCTTTTACCATCGGTAATACGCGCTGGTCAGAAGAATATACAAACTCGATCAAAGTCGGTGCATCGGTATTCTCTCTGGCCTGTTTCAAAGCCGGGATGATCTCGGATTCTTCTGTTACACGGATCGCATGCGCCTGATAGGACTCTGCCCATTTCACAAAATCCGGATAATACGTTTCTTCAGGTGTCGCAACAGTATCTCTGCGATCCTCCATATGTCCTTCATCTCTGCACAGGCAGGTCAATGCATAACGCTTTCCGTAGAAATAATGCTGCATTTGCTGTACCATGCCAAGATAACGGTTATTCAAAAGAACGATCGTGACAGGAACCTTGTAGATCATTGCTGTCGCAAGTTCCTGCATGTTCATCTGGAACCCGCCATCGCCGGTGATGCATACCACTTCCCTGTCAGGATCAGCGATCTTCGCGCCGATCGCAGCCGGGAATCCGTATCCCATCGTTCCGAGACCGCCTGATGTAAAGAACTTTTTGTTTTCATCAATATCGATGTACTGTGCCGCAAACATCTGATGCTGTCCGACATCTGTCAGATAAGTGGTCTTTGCGTCTTTATAAACCTCATTGATCCCTTCCATGATCATCTGTGGCGTCATACCATGGTTACGGCTCATCGTCAGCGGATGCTCCGCATCCCATTTGCGGATCTGCTTCATCCAGTCTGTGGTGTCTTTCTCTTCTGCCCACTCGTTCAGCTTTTCCAAAGCCATCTTCGCATCGCCGACGATCGGAACATCAACCACAACATTTCTTGAGATCGAAGCCGGATCAATATCGATATGAATGATCTTGGACTTCGGTGAAAACTCATTCAGATCACCTGTGATGCGGTCGTTAAACCGGCACCCGATCGAAAGGATCAGATCTGCGCGGTGAACAGCGATATTCGCTGCATATCTGCCATGCATGCCGCCGTTTCCGATATAATAAGGATGGTCAGTTCTGATGGCTCCCTTTCCCATTACAGTTGTCACGACCGGAATATGGGACTTCTCGGAAAACGCTTCCAAAGCCTTGCCTGCACCTGCCAGATTGACACCGCCGCCTGCCAGAATGATCGGGCGTGCTGCCACCTTTAATAAGCGTGATGCGCGCTTTAACTGTCCGATATGAACATTGGTATTCGGTTTGTAGCCACGAATGTCCAAAGGTTCCGTCGAATAATCAGACGGACCGTTTTCGAGCTGAATGTTCTTGGGCAGATCGATCAAAACCGGTCCCGGTTTGCCGCTTGTAGCGATCTGAAATGCCTTTTTTATAATTGTTCCAAGCTTGCTGCGGTCTCTGACAGTCACAGCATATTTCGTTACGCCGCGGACCATTCCGACAATATCAACCTCCTGGAAGGAGTCATTGCCGATCAGCCCCAGCGGAACCTGTCCCGTAAATACGACCAGCGGAACACTGTCATAAAATGCATCCGTGATCGCCGTAACGGTGTTGGTCGCACCCGGTCCGCTTGTTACCAGACATACGCCCGGCTTACCTGTCTCTCTCGCATATCCTTCTGCCTCATGCGCAAGCGCCTGCTCATGTCTTGGCAGAATCAGACGGATGCCATCTCCCAGACGGTACAATTCATCCAACACATCAGTAACCATGCCGCCGGGATATGCAAATAACGTATCGACACCTTCTTCACGAAGTGCCTTTACAAATAGTTTTTTCCCTGTAATATCCATGTTTCATCCTCCAAATCAACCTATCCAGCCCAGCGTTTTGACAATAAAAATCCATGCCGTCAATGTGACCGAAGCAAGCAACGTGGTCGCCACGACTATGCTTGCCGTGAGCGTACCATCGTTGTTCATGTTCTTTGCCATAATGTAGCAGCTCGGGGTTGCCGGTGCTGCAAGCATAATGACAATCGCTACCATCTTCTCTCCGCGGAATCCCATCGCAGCAGCGATCGGGATAAAGATTGCAGCCTGGATCACAAGCTTGTAAACGGAAGCGCCGATGGTTGGACGGATTTTTTTAATCGCCTTCCGTCCCTGAAAACCTGCTCCCAAAGCGATCAGTGCAAGCGGGGTCGCCGTCTTGGCCACCAGATCGACGGTCGAATTGACCAGGGTAGGCATCGGATTTCGAAGCAGACCGACTACGATACCAAGTAAAACACCGATGATGATCGGGTTTTTAATGATATTTAACAATGTCTGCTTCACCTTTTCTGCTCCCTTACCCATATCAGGATTGTTACCTTCCAGAGTAAGGACGATCACAGAATATATGTTATACAACGGGACTGCACCGACGATCATCAGTGCGCCCATCGCTGAACTGCCGTAAATCTGTTGAATAAAGGCCATTCCCATAACGGCAGCGCTACTTCTAAAAGACGCCTGCGTAAACGCACCGACGGTATAGGGATCCTTTAAAAAATGCTTTCCGATGAACCATGCGGCAAAAAAGCCGACACTGGTCGCGAACGCACAGAACAGAACAAACTTCAGATCAAATTCTGCCCTGATATCGACATTCGCCAGGTCACGGAAAACAAGAAACGGTAAGGTGACCTTAAAATTCAGTTTGTTGCATACCGTAACAAAGTTTTCATTCAGCATGCCGATACGCCGAAGGAAATACCCGATCACCATCACAAGGAAGATCGGAAATGTTACATTGATGCTAAATAAAAAGTTTATCATTGTCAGTAATTATTGTAAGTATCTTATCTCTTTTTATATGTGCAGAAACAATATGTCAGATCCTGATATTCTCTGGTATCACTGCATGATGCCAGTTCCCATTCCGGCTTCTCATCTAGATTCGGGAACCACGTATCCGCTTCTTATTCGTTATGGATCTTTGTAATATCTGCAGTATCGCATCGGTTCAAAAGCAATCTGTACATGCTTGCACCGCCGATCACAAAGATACGGTCCGAATCAAACTGTGCTAACACATCATCGAGCTGATCCATACTGTGAACGATAATGGCGCCCTCTCTTTCAAAAGCCCGGTTATTCGTGAGCACGATATTGGTCCTGTTCTTTAACGGACGGCCGCCCGGAAAGCTTTCCAGGGTCTTTCTCCCCATCACAACGACATTGCCGGTCGTCGTCTCACGGAAAAACTTCATGTCATCCGGAATGGATTCCAGAAGAGAATTGTCTTTTCCAATGGCCCAATTCCTGTCTACTGCCACGATGAGATTCATAGAATCGCTCCTTATACCGCAATCGGGATATTGGTGATCTGCGGTCCTGTTTCATAATTGATGAGTTTCACATCATCCCTGGTAAACTGATAAAAGTCTGTGATCTCCGGATTCAGCCAGAACTCCGGCGCCGGAAGCGGCTCTCTTGAGATCAGCTCTTCGATCAGAGGAACGTGTCTGTCATAGATGTGGGCATCCGCGATCACATGTACGAACTCGCCTGCTTTCATCCCGACACTCTGTGCGATCATATGCAAAAGGACTGCATACTGACATACATTCCAGTTGTTTGCTGCAAGAACATCCTGAGAACGCTGGTTTAAGATCGCATTCAATACCAGCTTCCCATCTTCGGGCATGCTGCCGTCAGGGTACTTTGTCGTCACGTTAAATGTCATACTGTAAGCGCAGGGATACAGATGCATCTCACTAAGGTCCTGATGCACATAGATATTCGTCATGATCCTGCGGCTGTACGGATTGTTTTTCAGATCAAAGAGTACTCTGTCAACCTGATCAAACATGCCTTCTTTATACTGATGCTTTACACTCATCTGGTAGCCGTAGGCTTTTCCGATCGATCCGGATTCATCTGCCCACTCATCCCAGATATGGCTATGGAGATCATTGATATTGTTCGACTTTTGCTGCCAGATCCAAAGCACCTCGTCGGTTGCGCTCTTGATCGCGGTTCTGCGAAGTGTCAGCGCCGGGAACTCTTTAGAAAGATCATAGCGGTTCACAACACCGAACTTTTTGATCGTATACGCACTGGTTCCATCCTCCCATTTCGGACGGACTTTTTCGCCTTCCGTGCTGGTACCGTTTTCCAGAATATCTTTACACATATCGATAAAAACATGGTCAGCGTAACTCATACAAAACCTCCATTAGGGTATAGTTATTCATAATGTTGTCATTATAGCAGAAATAGATTCCAACTGAAAGTGGTTACTTATCTGCCACCTTCTATAATTCTTCTATATTTTTCTTTTTAGTATGCTCATCTCAAAAAGTATGCTATACTAATACAGGTTTTAACGTAAAAACAAACAAATTGAACAGGAGAATACTTTTATGAGCAAAGAGTTAAAGGATTATGTAAAAGATATTCCGGATTTTCCGGAAGAAGGAATTATCTTTCGTGATATCACTACAGTCATACAGGATCCCGATGGTTTGAAAATGGCGATCGACGGCTTCTTAAAAGAGCTCGAAGGCGTAGACTTTGATGTCGTCGTCGGCACAGAGTCAAGAGGCTTTGTTTTCGGAACACCGGTCGCTTATGCATCCGGCAAAGGATTTGTCATGGTTCGCAAAAAAGGCAAGCTGCCGCGCGAAACGATCTATGAAGACTACGATCTGGAATACGGCACTGCTTCTGTTGAGATGCATACCGATTCTATCAAGCCGGGCATGAAAGTCGTTCTGATCGATGATCTGATCGCCACCGGCGGAACCATGGAAGCTTCCATCAAAATGATCGAGCGTCTTGGCGGAGAAGTCGTTAAGATCCTCTTCCTCATCGAGCTTGCCGGCTTAAAAGGCCGCGAGAAGCTTGCAGGTTATGACGTTGCTTCCTTGATCTGCTATCCGGGCAAATAACAGCATCGCAAAGGCTGCTTTCTAAGGGGATACACAACTATTATTCAGGAAAGTAAAAAAGGTGACCATATTTTACGTTCAAAAGTAAAATATGGCACCTTTTTTATTGACTGATCGAATAAATAAGTATTATCTCCTTATAAAGCAGCTCTGACCGCGGTCTTGAGCGCGATCTCCATCATCTCATGGAAACTCTCGCGGATCTCCTGCGGTGTCAGGAATTCGCCATTAAAGATATGATCAGAAATGGTCAGGATCGACAACGCACGCTTCTTGCTTGCCATCGCCTCCAGATACAGACCTGCGGTCTCCATCTCTACTGCCATCAGCCCCATGTCTTTTGCTTTCTGGTTTACGGTTTTATCCGGATGATAGAAGAAGTCAGATGTATACACACTGCCGACATCTGCTGTAACACCCATTTCCTCTGCAGCATGAACTGCCGCACGGAGCATTTCAAAATCAGCTGTCGGTGCCGGTGTTCCGACAAGCGGATAAGAACCGATATGTGCAGAGTTGGTAGATGCTGTCATCGCGATCACAACGTCGCGTACATGAACATCATCCTGCAGGCCGCCACCGGATCCCACACGGATGATCGACTCAACATCAAAGAAATTAAAGAGCTCATGTGCATAAAGGACCATCGACGGAACGCCCATTCCGGATCCCATAACAGATACTTCTTTTCCTTCATATGTACCGGTGTATCCAAACATGTTTCTGACATCATTAAACAGAACCGGATTCTCAAGATAGGTTTCCGCAATAAACTTTGCACGGAGCGGATCGCCCGGCATCAGCACACATTTTGCAACATGTGTTCCTTCTTTAATCTGAATGCATGCAGATGGTGATGTTGTCATCATATTAATCTTCCTCCATAATCTTTTTCAAATTCACATCAAACGGCGGATAAACGATGCCCTTATCTGTGATGATCGCAGTCAGCAGCTCGTGGTCAGTTACATCAAACGCAGGGTTATAGCATTTGACCTCTTTGAGTGCCATCGGCTCCTGATACCACATGTTCTTAATCTCGTCAGGATCACGCTGCTCGATCTTGATGTCATCTCCTGTCGGGCAGTTCATATCGATCGTCGAACGGGGGCCTAATGTGTAGAACGGAATGCCATAGTGCTTTGCTAAGATCGCCACACCTGAAGTTCCGATCTTGTTGGCGAAATCACCGTTTGCAGCGATTCTGTCACAGCCGACAAAGCAAGCCTGCACCCAGCCATTTTTCATGACGATCGAAGCCATGTTGTCACAGATCAGCGTTACATCAACGCCGCCCTTTTGTAATTCATAGGAAGTCAGACGTGCGCCCTGCAACAGCGGTCTTGTCTCATCAGAAAAGACATGCAGATCCACACCGCGCTCTTTTCCAAGAAAGATCGGTCCAAGCGCTGTTCCGTATTTACTGGTCGCAAGCGGACCGGCATTGCAATGTGTCAGGATCCCATCGCCGTCTTTTACAAGAGAGAGGCCGTACTCTGCGATCCGATAGCACATCATGATATCTTCATCATGGATCGCAATCGACTCATCATGCAGCATACCGATCAGCTCTGCGACATCCTTATCTGCATTTGCATCAACCAGCGCGAGCATCCTTTTGACTGCCCAGCTTAAGTTGACTGCTGTCGGACGGGATGAGATCAGATACTCCCCGTCTTCATGCATTGATTTTGCAAAATCCGCGGCAGACATATCCTTTTTGGAAAGTGCGAGCACATACATCGCATATCCTGCACAGATACCGATCGCCGGTGCCCCTCTGACTGCGAGCACTTTGATCGCATCGTAGATTTCTTTTGCCTGTGTCAGCTTTAAATAAACCTGACGATTCGGAAGCTGTGTCTGGTCAAGGATCTCCACTGCCAGTTCATCGTCAGAAAGATGCACACTGCAATTTTTTCTGTCTTCTGCTGTTACAACCATACTGATTATCTCTCCTCATCTATTTTAAATTTTTCTTATATTGTAAGCCCTTTTGTTTCATAGCTTCAAAAGATGACTTTGCATAGAAGCCTGCGATCAGTCCCGCGAACCCTTCCGGCAGCGCCAACCCGCGCATCAGCTTTGATCCGTCCGGATGAAGCACTGCTAACAGCAACGCAAGGAAAAAGATCAGACAGGAAATGATCAGCGGACCAGCCTGATAGGTACGCATCGAAATAATCGCGATGATTGCTGCCACACACGAAAACATACCGGAAACAAATGCGATCGTACCCGGACCGATCTCTCCCTCAATGGCCGGTGAGATGCCCATCATATATCCTATGACGATCATGACTGCGCCGATCGCAAACCCGATGATCGCAACCAGTGTCTTTGCACCGCGAAACATCGGCATGGAATTCTCACGTTCATCCAGCATCTCGCTTGCCCTTTTCAGATTCTGCTCATAGTTTGCCTGTCGTTTATCTTTGATATAAAACGCCATTTCAATCCCCTTTAATACTATATTTTTCAAAAAGCAATCAGTAGTATAATATGATCGGCGTGCCTTCTGCAACATTAGTATAGAGAGAAGGCATTACGGAAGCCGGAATATTGATACATCCGTGAGAACCGTTTCCTTGCCAGATGGAGCCACCAAAATCGCTTCTCCACGGCGCGTCATGCAGACCGACACCTTCTCCGGTCAGCCGGATCCAGTAGTCCGCGTGTGATTCATATCCATAGGAGCCATCCTCCTGGATATCCCCGCGCATGATCTTATCCTGCTGCTTATCATATGCAAAATACGCGCCTTCCGGCGTACGATGCTTGTCATCGTCATTACCCGAAACGAAGTCAGTATCTAACACAACACTGCCGCCCTGGTATACCCAGAGATGCTGCTCACTCAAAGCGACTTCAACATAGGTACCGCCAAATCCGTAGTTGCTGTCAGGATCCGCAGCCTCCGTCTTTTTATAGATCGGCTCTCTTGAAACCGCTTCTCCGCTCTTTAAATCCTCTGAGATCTGCTCAACCTCTTTCTCGACATTCACTTTATATCCGTAATAACCGACGCCTTCCACATCAACGGTATCGCCATCATGTGTACGGAATTTATGCCGTCTGTAGATCGTGTCAGCACTTGAAGCGAGTTCAGAGGCAAAGACATCCAGATTCTCGGTCCAGCTTTCCTCATCAATGTGGAATGTCCCATCCTCATCTTCCGTCAGCCAGTCCATCCAGTCCTCAGCATCGAGCACGATATCATCTCCATATGGGATATCGTAGGTGATGCTGCCAAGACCGATCGCATTCAGGCTCTCAACTTCTTTGTTTAATTTCTCATCATCCTGGTAAACCTCAGGCGACTGATAGATCCCTTCGATCTCATCAAGATTGATCTCATGCTTTGTCTCGGAGCAGGCCTGCGCGATTGCTTTGTACGCAGCTTCCGGATCCAGCGTATCTCCCATTACCTCTGGGACAATCTTGAAGACGCCGTCTTCGTATACCCTGTAAGCATTCACAGGCTCTGTCATGCTTTCTTCATCTGTTTCCGGAAGACCTGCCACGAGCTCCTTTAACTTTTCCTCTGAATATTCTGCTTCCGCCACACTCTCTGCCTTCTTGCTTGGCAGATACCCCATGATCCAGGTCATCGGATTCTGTGCTTGTAAGGCTTCATCGATCTGCTGCGTACTAAACCGGAAATCAATCTCGGAACCGGCGATCGATTCTGCCTTCTCATCCCGAAACAGCAGCGTGATGCTGTAATCAGAAGAAGTTTTCTCAACAGCTGCGATCGCTTCTTCTTCCGTCATGTTCCCAACATTGACGCCATTGATCACAGACCCTCTGAAAAAACGATCCTTATAAAGGAAAGCCCCCAATATATAGAGTCCGCCCAGCACGATAATGATCACCAGAATAATGATCAGTGTTTTTCTTCTTTGCTTTTTTAAATATTCCTGTTTGCGTTTCGTTTTTGCTGCCATCTGCAAATGTCCTTTATCATAAAATGATGCATATATATAGTGTAATGAGCATTACTTCAACACAAATTATCTTTTATCTTATAACATTGCTGAAAAAGTGACAAGCTTTATAGGCAAAAAAGTTGCATTATTTATTCTGTTTCCTTTATACTTATTCATAATACGGATAAATATGGAAGACAGGTATTCAATTATGACAAAAAAACAACGTGCTGTACTGTTAACAGTACTCATCACGGCATTCATCACACCCTTCATGGGAAGCTCCATGAACCTGTGTGTCATTAGTATCGAATCGGAATTTCACACTTCTGCTGCGATCGTCGGCTGGGTGATCACCAGTTTTACGATGGCTACCGTGGCGCTTAGTATCCCCATGGGAAAGATTGCAGATGTGACCGGCCGCAAACGGATCCTGTTAACGGGTATCTCCGGCTATGTGATCCTTTTCTTTCTGATCCTGTTTTCATCTAACATATGGATGGTTTTGATCATTCGCGCATTACAGGGCGCTGCAGCTGCCATGGTATTTGCCACTAATAACGCCGTTCTTTTGGATGCTTTCCCAGATAATGTGCGCGGTCGCATGCTTGGCATTTCAGTCACATCCACCTATCTCGGGCTCTCCCTGGGACCTGTTCTTGGCGGCATCTTAAACCATGCATTCGGATGGCGGGCGATCTTTGTGGTCACATTCGTCATCGCAGTGATTGCCTGGATCTCATGCTTCCGCGGCGTAGAAAACGATAAACAGAAACCAAAAGAAAACAATCATTTTGAAAGCTATACATGTAATAGTCTATGTTGCTTGTGTGATTTTAGCAGTCTGTTTTGTTCGATACGTAGATAATACCAACAAAACCACTGACAAAAAAGACCAAGAAATAGCT
>JAFUBZ010000003.1 GCA_017459945.1 Eubacterium sp. | reverse complement strand
TTCTTCGGTCATCGTATCATTCTCAGAGATCTTCTGATACATCTGCTCCTGAATATCTGTAAGCAGTGTCTCCAGACGCATAACACCGCCCTCTCTCGTCTTAAAAGGCTTTCCGTCTTTTCCGTTCATCGTACCGAATCCGATAAACGTCAGATCTGTTTTTGCAGGAACGATGCCTGTCTTTTTCGCGCAGCGGAAAACCTGTGTGAAATACAGCTCCTGCCGCTTATCCACCACATAGATCACATGATCCGGATGGTAGTCCTGCATCCGCATCACAAGCGTTGCAAGATCGGTCGTATTATACAGGGAAGCGCCATCGGATTTTAAGATCATGCATGGCGGTACTTCCTTCGTGTCTGTCTCTTCTTTGACATCGACCACGAGCGCGCCGTCACTGATATAGGCATAACCGTCATCTTTCATTTTCTGAACCATATCCGGAATATACGGCTGTGCATCCGACTCACCCTTCCACAGATCAAATTCGACAGACAGTCTGTCATAGTTCTTCTTCAGGTCTGTTACGGATACATGCATGATATGGGAAAGCAATGCCTGATAGCCGCGGCGTCCGTGCTGCAGCTCGTAAGTCGCCTGCATTGCCAGTTCTTTGAATGCCGCATCTTCTTTTGATTTTGCGGATGCTGCCGGATAAATATCCTCCAGCTCCGAAATGGTAAACGGTGCTTCTTTGGGGTATTCACCATCATATGATTCATCAAAATAAACCAGATCCGGCTGACGGTTCTTCAGCTCTTCAATGATCAGGCCCATCTGAAGCCCCCAGTCTCCCAGGTGCACATCACCGATCACTTCATGTCCTGCGTAGCGCAGGATCCGCTTAATACTTTCTCCGATGACCGCGGAACGCAGATGGCCGACATGCAGCGGCTTTGCGACATTCGGTCCGCCGTAATCGAGAATGATCTTTTGCGTGGGTGCATCCATTTCATAACCAAACCGATCGGTCTGATCCATACGTTCCAGATAAGACAACAGCGCGTCCGAAGAAGCATCCATATTTAAAAATCCTGGCTTTACTGTCTCGATCTTTGAAAACAGCGAACTGTCTGCCAGCTCTTTTTCCACATCCTCTGCGATCATAAACGGTGCCTTGTGATAAGCCTTAGCTGCTGCCAATGCGCCGTTGCACTGGAATTCGCAAAGATCCGGCCGGTTGGAAATGCCCACTTTACCATAGGATCTGTCATATCCCGCGCGTTCAAATGCATCCATAACTTCTTTTGTCAATACTGTAAGGAATTTATCCATCGGTTCTCCTTTTGTCTTTTCTCTTTTTAAGAATGGCTTGTTGCAACGAAAGCTTCCGCAATGGCCGGCATCGCGGAAGCTTTCGTAATGATCACTTCATGTAATTCGGATTCGATCCGTATTATTTTTTCGGCTGCTGTAAGAATTTCGGAATCGAAATATCTTTCGGCTTCGGCTGCTGGATCGGCTTCATCTGGATATCGCCTTCTGCCTGTCCCATGGAAGAAAGTGCACCGGAAGAAGAAACGGATAATACGCCTCTTGTTCTCGTGGATTTTTTCTCCTCTTCGCCAAGGCCTGTTGCCATAACGGAGATGGATACAGCATCGTCCATCGTCTCGTCGTATTTTGCACCGAAGATGATGTTTGCCTCTTCTCCTGCCAGATCCTGAACATAGCTTGCTGCATCGTTCGCATCCATAAGGGAAATGTCACCGGAAATATTGATGATGACATGTGTCGCACCATTGATCTTCGTCTCAAGCAACGGAGATTCTACTGCAATCTTAACTGCCTCAAGTGCCTTGTCATCACCTGTTGCATAACCGATACCGATATGAGCCAGACCCTTATCACGCATAACGGTCTCAACATCCGCAAAGTCTAGGTTGATCAGTGATGGAACATTGATCAGGTCAGTAATACTCTGTACGGACTGCTGTAATACTTCATCTGCTTTCTTTAATGCATCCGGCATCGTCGTACGACGATCCACGATCTCAAGAAGCTTGTCATTCGGGATCACGATCAGTGTATCAACCGCCTCTTTCAGTCTCTCAATACCTGCAAGCGCGTTGTCCATTCTTGCTTTTGCTTCAAAGCGGAACGGCTTTGTTACGACACCAACTGTCAGAATGCCTTTATCCTTTGCGATCTTTGCAATAACAGGTGCTGCACCGGTTCCGGTACCGCCGCCCATACCTCAGGTGACAAAGATCATATCCGCACCGTCGATCGCTGCTTCGAGCTCCTCTGCGCTTTCCTGCGCCGCCTTTTCTCCTACTTCCGGCTTTGCACCTGCACCAAGTCCTTTTGTCAGTTTCTCACCAATCTGAATCAGCGTCGGTGCCTTGCATAATGTCAAAGCCTGTTTATCACTGTTAACGCCGACAAACTCAACTCCCTCAACGCCTTCTTCTACCATTCGGTTTACTGCATTATTTCCTGCGCCACCAACTCCAAGCACAATAATTTTTGCATTAGCTTCAGCCTGAATATCTGTAATCTCCAGCACGATAAGTTCCTCCTTTTTGATTTGTCTTTATTCATCACGAAACGCTCCTGTTTTTGGTTCCTTGCCTAAAACAGAAGACACTCGTACAAATCACAAGACTATAACAATCTAATAATAAATGCTTTTTCATTCATTTTCAACATAAATTTTGCAATAATCCCCGGAAAATGTCAAACGGCAGATGATCAGCCTGACCTTTTCGGTTATTTTGTTCAGGAATCTCTGATAAGTAATTGAATTTTTAGTGATAAGTGGTAAAATATAGGCATAGCAAATAGTTAACATTCAGCCGTTTCGCTTTAGAGAGGCGGTCACTTTGGGGAGGGTAGTCCAATGGGCAAAATCAAAGTAGGTATCAATGGTTTCGGTCGTATCGCTCGTGTTATTCTTCGTAGTCTTGAGCTGCGGGATACAGACATCGAGATCTGCGGCATCAACATTCACAACGCTGACTTAAAGCGTATGGCTTATCAGGTAGAGTACGATTCAGTATTCGGACGTTTTCAGGGCAAAGTTGAAGCGACAGAGACCGGCATCCGCATCAATGGAAAAGACATCAAGGTTTTCTCCGAAGATGACCCGGCAGACATCAACTGGGCAAGCTGTGGTGCAGAGTATGTTATCGAATCCACAGGTAAGTTCCTGACAAAGATGGCAGCATCCAGACACTTCATCGGCGGCGCTAAGAAAGTCATCCTGACAGCACCGGCAAAAAGTGATGATGTTCCGACATTTGTAATGGGCGTTAATAATGACACCTATGATCCGGCAACCATGACAGTTGTATCCAACGCAAGCTGCACGACCAACTGCCTTGCTCCTCTGTCAAAAGTTGTAAACGATGCATTCGGTATCGAAAAAGCGCTGATGTCAACCATCCACGCTTCCACTTCCAAGCAGAAGCCGGTTGACTCTAACGGCGGACGTGACTGGAGAACCGGTCGTTCCGTATTCAACAACATCATCCCGTCATCTACTGGCGCTGCAAAGGCAGTCGGCAAGGTTATTCCGGAACTGAACGGAAAGATGACCGGCATGAGCTTCCGTGTACCGAGCAATGACGTTTCTGTTGTTGACCTGACAGCTGAGCTGAAGAAGCCTGCAACATATGAGCAGATCTGCGCAGCGATCAAGAAAGCTGCTGAAGGCCCGATGAAGGGTATCATCGAATACAATGTTGATGAGATCGTATCTGCTGACCTTCGCGGAAACTTCAACACCTGCATCTTTGACGAGAAAGCCGGCATCATGCTGGATGACAAGTTCGTTAAACTGATCGCATGGTATGATAATGAGTGGGGTTATTCCAATAAAGTTATCGATCTGACGATCCATGTTGCAAAGACAGATGAAGCTGCAGAAAAAGCTGCAAAGAAAGGCAAAGACGAGAAATAAATCATCGCTTGTCTGATCAAATGATACCAGAACGAACTTCGGGCTGTGCATAAACGCACAGCCCGTTTTCTTTGCTTGTTTTATTGTTTTACGATTGCGGGATCGTCTGCAGCTCTCCCATCCGGAAATAGATATCGGTCGTTGATTCCGTCCATGTCTCCAGATGCAGCGTCCCCGTCTGTCCTTCCACCTTCTGCAGAAGCTGCTGCATCCTGACGATCTTCTCGTTGAGATAATAACTGTCTCCCAGGTTCACCTGGATATCACCATAAGAGAGCAAAAGATTGTTATTGTTCTGAATACAGATCACTTCAGGCGGGATATCATAATTGCTTAAGACCATCAGAACGCTCTTAATATATGCCAGGATCGAGTCATCCTCCAACGCCATCTTTTTATACAACTCTACCTTCTTTTCCGGTTTCAGTCCCGTGACACGGACATACTCCTCCGGCGCTTTGTTCGCCAGAAGCAAAACCTCTCCGGTTTCCGAAAAGCCGACATATTTTTTGGTGGCGCTGTCATAGTAGTATGCCACCATATCCTTTTCATCTACATTCACGACTACAGTATGCGGATCTGTCAATGAGACCGAAACCGAATCCGCATATGGGAACTCCTCCGAATGATCCAGCAGCCGATAGCTGACCAGAACATAAAGCGAGTTCCAGGAATATTTGTCTGAAAGAACCGTACTTTGAATGGACTTTGCCGAATGCAGATGATTTCCTTCTACACGGACTTCCTCCACCGTAAAAACCTTCCAGACGATCACAACGCCGAGCGCAACAAGAATCGCCAGAGCCAAAATGACCCTGACAACGATCCGGTGTCTGCGCACCTTTCGCTCAATGATGCGTTCTTTTTCTTCCAGGTCCATACGTTCCAGGTCTTCTACCGGAACATTGCCCTTTTCGTTTGGATTCTGATCGCTCATATTATGTCAACCTATTCTACCATTCGCAATGTACCAAGGCTGTCCATCTTCAACGGAATCGACCTCGAAACCGCCAGTACAAGCCCCATTTCTGCCAGCAATACTACAACCGATGTTCCGCCGTAACTGATAAATGGCAGTGTGATTCCGGTATTCGGAATCGTATTGGTCACAACGGCGATATTCAAAATGACCTGCAGCGAAATGTGTGCCATAACGCCGACTACGATCAACGATCCAAACAGATCCTTTGCGTTGTTTGCGATTACCATAAAGCGCCAGATCAGCAGCGCGAAAAGAACGATCACGCAAACTGCGCCGAATATGCCGAGCTCTTCAACGATAATACTGAAAATAAAGTCATTCTGCGCTTCAGGCACATAATCAAGCTTCTGGATACTGCCCCCAAGGCCTTTTCCGAACAGTCCGCCCGAACCGATCGCATACAGTCCCTGCAGCGTCTGATATGCATCATCCGGATAACGCTCCGGATGGATCCAGGCCTTGATACGCGCGCTTCGATAGCTCATTGCAAGCGTCATGATGATCGCGCCTAGGATCCCCACACCGATCAATGCAATGAAATGCGAGTACTTCGGGCTTACAACAAACATCATGATGATCGCGATCCCCGCTATAATGATCGCCGTACTCAGGTTACTGTACGCAACCATTGCCAATATCGGCAAAAGGAAGAGCACAATCTTGATCACAGTATATCCGCTTGCGATCTCCCGCGGGATCCTCGAGAGGATCGCAGCCAGGAAAATGATGATCGCCACCTTTGCAAGCTCTGACGGTTGCACGGAGATACCACCGATCGTCAGCCATCTTGTAGAACCATTCGCATCCGTACCCATAACCAGAACGGCCGCGCAAAGTATGATCGCCAGTACATATGCCGGCAAACTGAAGGACTTCCAGACATCATACGGTATCATAGCAACGATAAACATCACGACCAGTCCGATGACGATTGCGATAAACTGCTTCCGCAGATAGTACGTCGGTGCCAGACCGGAGCTGACCGCTTCATAGGAACTGACACTGTAGAGCATGACCAGACCGAACCCCAGCAGAAATATAAGAATAAACAGCAGGCTGTAATCAAAAAACCTGGCGTTTTCTGTTTGTCCCCTCTGTGGCGTTCCTGCCATTCCACTACTCCTTTAATGCCTGAACCATATCTTTAAACATTCTGCCGCGCACTTCGTAATTCGGGAACATTCCCCAGCTTGCACATGCAGGAGAAAGCAATACCGCGTCTCCGCTTTCTGCTTCCTGATAGCAGATATCGACTGCTTCCTGCAGCGAATCTGCAAGTACATAATCTGTAAAACCATTTGCTTTTGCGGCGTCTGCGATCTTTTCTCTGGTCTGTCCGATCAGAACAAGCTTTTTGACCTTTCCGTCAAAGCTCTGGATCCATTCATCATAGGAGGACTCTTTATCATAGCCTCCGGCGATCAGACAGGTCGGACGGTCCATCGCCTCTACTGCACGGATTGCAGCATCCGGATTGGTCCCTTTGGAATCATTATAAAACCGTACCCCGCGTTTCTCTGTCACATATTCGATCCGGTGCTCAACAGCCTGAAATGTCTTTAACACTTCCCGGATCTTATCAAGCGATACACCATATGCCATCGCCATTGCTGTCGCCGCCATTACATTTTCATAATTATGACGGCCAAGAATATTCAGCTCACCGGTTCCAATGACCGGTACCACTTCCGAACCATCATGATACCAGATGGTATCCTTTTCTACATAATACCCTTTTGCAAGCGGACGCGCCCCTGAAAACCAAACAACTTTAGACGGGATCTCTTCTGCGATCTCCCGCAGTGTCTCATCTTCATAGTTGAGTACACATACATCATCCGCTGTCTGATTCTCGCACAGACGCTTTTTGAGTGCAATATAATTATCCATCGTATGGTGGCGGTTCAGATGATCCGGCGTGATATTTAAGATCGCAGCCACTTTCGGACGGAAGGTATGGATCGTCTCAAGCTGAAAGCTGCTGATCTCAGCAATATATAAAGCCGGGCCGCGCGCATTCAGCACTTCATTGGTATACGGAATACCGATGTTCCCAACCACCTTTACATGTGGGAAATTCGCTGCCATGATCTCACCTAAAAGAGAGGTCGTCGTGGTCTTACCGTTTGTTCCGGTAATCGCAAGCACATCCCCCTTCTGACAGCAATATGCGAGTTCCACTTCTCCCCAAACCGGAATATCAAGCGCCTGAAACGCTTCTACAGACGGTGCGTCGATTGGCACACCGGGGCTTAAGATCACGAGATCGATCCGCTTCATTTCTGATTCCGGAATGCTTCCGGTGACGATCTTAAGGTGATCTGTATTCTCGAACTCGGAAAGCAGACGTTCTTTATCAATATCCTCTTTTTCATCAAACAGGATCACTTCTGCGTGATTTGCCAGCAAAAGCTTTGATGCAGCGATCCCACTGATGCCACTTCCATATACTAACACGAAACGATCTGTAAAGTCCATGGATCTCCCCCCTAAATAATATGCACAAGTGCCAGCAGGCACAAAAGACAGGTTGCGATTGAAAATACTGCGACGACCTTCGTCTCTGACCATCCGCCCATTTCAAAATGGTGATGGATCGGTGACATTCTGAAAATCCGCTTTCCTCCGGTCTTTTTAAAATAAGTCACCTGGATCATAACCGACAAAAGCTCAATCCAGTAGATCAGACCGACGATCAGGATAAAGATCGGCATCTGCATCACATAAGCGGTCGCTGTCACAAAGCCGCCAAGTGCAAGTGAGCCGGTATCTCCCATGAACACTTTCGCCGGATAGGCATTGAATACCAGGAATCCGAGCAGTGCCCCGAATACTGCTGCAATGATCGGCGCGATATCTGCGTGATACAGATGTGCAGCGATCACAAAGAAGATGCACACCGGCAATGTTACGGTTGAAACCAGTCCGTCAACACCATCCGTCAGATTCACGGCGTTGACCGTGCCAAGGATCGCCAGAAACAGGACCGGAAATGCGACAAATCCAAGATGCCAGAGATGTCCTCCTGAGAAAGGAAGGATCATGTCAAAGACCGATCCTTCGGCACCGCTTACCGCGTCCCTGCGCAGCATATAAATAAAAAACAGGACGACCACGATCAGCTGGCAGGCAAATTTCTGCTTTGCCTTAAAACCGTCTGAATCGTGCTTCACAACCTTCAGATAATCATCTATAAAACCGATGATACCAAATCCGACCATCATCAGAAGGATCGGCAGGATCTCATGATGACGCGGCGCATAGATGATACCCACAACTACGATCGCAACCAGGATCATGATACCGCCCATCGTCGGCGTGCCGGTTTTTTGCTGATGGAATGTCAGCTCCTCCCGTTCCGTATTTCCGACTTTGAGTCGCCTTAAGAACGGGATGACTTTCGGTCCCAGGATCATCATGATAATAAATGAAATAAATATCGGTAGTATAATTTCTATGCTGACTTGCGTCATGCCAAATCTCCTTTATTCTCCGCCTTCGCCATTGTCTTCGTCACTATTGTCTTCGTCACTATTGTCTTCATCTCCGCTGTAATCATCACCGGAGTCCCCGTCATCTGAAGATTCGTCATCATCTCCGGTTGAAATGTTCGCAAAGATATCTTCATCTTCATCAGAATCGACGTCTTCATCTTTTGCGATGTTCAGATACGGAAGGACTTCTGTCAGGATCGGCTGCACGATTGACTGTGCATAACTAGAGTGTGCCTGGTCTCCTGTGTTCGGTTCATCCACGACGCAATAGATCACAAGCTGCGGATCCTTCGCCGGTATCGAACCTTCAAATGATACCAGGTATTTTCCGTTTCCACGCGGAAGTTTCTCCGCTGTACCGGTCTTACCGCACATCGTATAGCCTTCCACCTTCGCATAACGTCCGGTACCCTGCTGTGTCACAACCGACTGCAGATAATCCGTCAGAAGATCCGATGTAGATTCCGATACTGTTCTTCTAAGCAATGTCGGCTGTATCGTTTTAATGATGTTCCCGTCATCATCCTGAATGGCTTTGACAACATGCGGCTGATAATAGGAGCCCCCATTCACCAGTGAACTGTATGCCGATATAACCTGAATCATCGTAACATTAAAGTTCTGTCCGAATGCGTTGGTCGCAAGGTTCGTCTTCATGTTTTCAAGATCTTCAACAGAAAACAGCAGGCTGTCCGTCCTTGCTTCACCGGGAAGATCGATATTGGTACGCAGTCCAAAGTTAAAGATCTGCTGGTATTTCCTAAATGTCTCCGGTCCGATCGTAAAGCCCATCTGCATCAGGGCAACGTTACAAGAATCCCGCAGCGCTGTCTCCACGGTTTCCTCACCATGTCCGGATCTGTTATCACAGTGGATATAGCGGTCTGTGACCTGCAGTCCGCCGCCGCATACATAGGTCTCATCACCGGTCAGCTTTCCGGAATCAATACCGGATGCAACTGTAAACGGTTTTGTCGTAGATCCCGGCTCATAAGTGTCAGAGATACAGAAGTTCTGCCACACGCCGTTCAGCGCATCCAGACGTTCCTCTTCCGTCATGGCGTCGATCTCTTCTTTTTTATAATAACCTTCCAGCGTCCACGCATTGTTCGGATCATAGTTCGGATACTGTGCCATTGCCAGCACTTCCCCGTTGTTCGGATCCATCAGGATCACGCCGATGTGCTTTGCCGCACCACTCAGATCATCAGAATCGGTATTGGTATACTCATCCACCCAGTCCTGAATCTTTTCTTCTACGATCGACTGTATATTCGCGTCAATGGTAGATACAACGGTACACCCGTCGACCGCTTCTTTCAGCGTATCCTCATAGGACATATCGGAGTTCATGTAGCCGTAAGCACGGCCATCCGTTCCGTTCAGTGTAGAATTATAATAATCTTCAATTCCGCCGATACCGACATTTCCGGATGTCGTAAACCCGAGCAGGTTGCTCGCCATATTGTTATACGGATATTTCCGGATGTATTCCTTTTCAAACCAGACACCGTAGATATTCGAGTTCTCTTTTTCGCGCAGCGCTTCGAACTTTTCCACCTGGTCCGACGGAATCTTTTTCTCCAGTACATAGTATTGGCTGTCGGAATGCTCAGAAATATAGTTTTCAACTTCTGCCTTATTCACACCAAAACACGAAACCAGCGCATCCACTGTCGGTTCCAGATATGCCTCCTTGCTGCTGACCTGGCTGGCATCCAGTATGACATTGTAAACATCCGTACTGGTCGCTAACACCGTCCCCTTCCGGTCGACGATGTCGCCCCGTCTGAACGGGATTATGGTGCTGGCATACTCCTGCTGGTCCAGGACGATCTTTTCATACCGGTCGCCGCTGCTGATCTGGATAAAAATAATTCTGGCCAGCAAAAAAACAAGCAGTCCGATCGCTATAAAGAAAACGATGAACAGCTTCTTTTTCATGCGCATGGCCAATCGAAATGATTTTTTTCTTACCCTTCTTCTTGCCATAACTGATATTCCTTATCAGCATCGTACAGGAACCATCAAACGAAAACCAGCGCGCCTTTTTCTAGCGCGCATAGATTCCCGATTCGGTACTGTACGAACTGTTGTCAACTGTGTAGTACACGACATGATCCATATCCGGATATGTCATTCCGAGCTCTTCTGCTGACGTTCTGATCTGATTCAGGTTCGCAGCTGTCATAATTTCATGCTCGAGAATGTCGTTGTCTCTCTGCAGTTCACTCAGCTCCTGCTCAAGTACATAGCAACTCTCACGCTGTTCGATCAGAGTTGACTGCGTATGCAGAAACAAACCGCAGACAGTTCCAACTGCCAGAATACAAACCGCAAGAAAGAATACATACCCCGGATTCATCAGGGTTTCCCGACGCTGGTTCTGTCTGACCAGACTGCGCTCGCGTCTTTTTTTCTCTTCCCATGCTCTGCGGCGGCGAAGCTCATCCCGGCGTCTCTGCTCCGGTGTGTATTCCGGAACAGGCTCAAGCCTTGGTGCTGCGCTCCCGCTTGTATATACATAACGAAATTTTTTGTACTCTCTTGCTGCCATTCGTAAAAATTACTCCCTATTATAAACAACTTATATCAAAAGTCAACTGTCCTGCTTTTTCTCAAATACCCGAAGCTTTGCACTCTTGGAACGACTGTTTTCGTTCAGTTCCTCCTCCGAAGGAAGGATTGGCTTTCTTGTCAGCATCCTTCCTTGCGGCACTTTTCCGCAGACACAAACCGGAAAATTCGGAGGGCAGGTACATGGGTTTTCTTTTTCTTTAAAGATCGTTTTTACGATCCTGTCTTCAAGCGAATGAAACGTGATCACACACAGCCGGCCGCCCGGTGCGAGCAATCCGATCATATCGGAAAGATTCTCTTTTAAAACATCCAGCTCTCTGTTGAGCTCGATCCGGATCGCCTGGAACGTTCGCTTTGAGGGGTGTCCCCCGCTGTTTCTGTTCTTTGCCGGAATGGATCTTCTGATGATCTCATTCAACTGGCCGGTCGTTTCGAGTGTATTTGTTTCACGGAATGACACGATATTTCTTGCAATATTCCGCGCGAACCGCTCTTCGCCATATTCTTTCAGGATCCTTGTAAGCTCATCTTCTGAGTATGTCATCAGAATGTCCTGCGCTGTCTGCGCCTGTCTGGTGTCCATACGCATGTCAAGCGGTGCTTCTTCGTCTCTGTAGGAAAAACCCCGCTCCAGCGTATCCAGCTGATGAGAGGAAACCCCGAGATCCAGGAGTATGCCGTTCACCTCTTCTACTCCCAGAAATTCCAGTTCCCGCTTCATCTGCGAGAAATTACTGTGCAGGATCGTAACCTTGTTCTGGTATTGTGCCAATCGCTCTGAGGCTGCTTTGATTGCTTCTGCGTCCTGATCGAAGCCGATCAGGCGCCCTTTTTCTGTTAGTCTTTTACAGATCTCCATGCTGTGGCCGGCGCCGCCGAGTGTTCCGTCTACATAGATCCCATCGGGGTCTGTGATCAGGTTGTCAACGCTTTCCGTCAACAGAACGGTTTTATGCTTAAATTCCATTCAATTCTCCGGCCGACAGGCTTTGCTTAAATACCAAATCCAAGCTCTGCCATCTTCTCCGCCACTTCATCCATTTCTTCTTCATCATATTCGCCGGCATAATCGCTCCAGCGCTCCGCACTCCAGATCTCGATGCGGTTCATCACGCCAGCCAGTACAACATCTTTTTCAATACCGGCAAATTCCCGCAGGATCGATGGCACAAGGATGCGCCCCTGTTTGTCCGTCTCACAGGTCACTGCTCCTGCAAAGAAGAACCGCGCGAACTTTCTCTGATCCTTACCGGTCATCGGACGCTCTCTGAAGTTATCTTCTATCTTTTTCCATTCTTCATTGGAATATACGTAAAGACACTGATCCAGACCTTTGGTGACAACGAACTCTTCACCGAGCTGCTCACGGAATTTGACAGGCATAATCAGACGCCCTTTGGCATCTACTGAATGATTGTATTGTCCCATGAACATCCCTGCGTCACCTTCCTTCGTCCGGATTTGAGCGGGAGAAAAAGTTATTCACAATTTTATCCACATATCCACTTTTTGACACTTAGAGCCACTTTTTCCCACTCATATACCACATTCTAACCTTTTCACAGGCAAAAAGCAAGAGGGTAAAGACCTGTTTTCGAGACTTTTTTTCAAAAGAAAAAAACGCCTGAATCCCTTTAGATTCAAGCGTTTTCCGCTACTTTGTATGGCATGGCCTGCTCCACCACAAAATATAGATATCCGGGTGGTGGCTCGTCCCACTTTTTACTGTTTTTTCTTTGCTTTTACTCTCGCAATTCCCCTACCGATAATGATCGCTATGATTCCGAATACCACAAGACCGATTGACAATAACTGTGATACTGCAAACTGTGTTCCCGGAATCAGAAGCTGATCTGTACGCAGGCCTTCGATCCATGCACGGCCGAGTCCGTATCCCACCAGATAACCGAAAAAGATTGCCCCTTCAAACCGTTTATGCTTTGTTCTGGCAAGCAGGATAATGAGCACCACAATGTTCCACACGCACTCATACAGGAATGTCGGGTGTACCTGGATATAAGAAATACCGTCTACAACCTGCATGTGGCTTGCCAGCTCATTGGTGATATCGACGCTTCTGACTGCGTCTACAGGGAGCTGCATCGCAAACAGCGAGTCGGTATATCCGCCAAAGGCTTCCCTGTTAAAGAAATTCCCCCATCTGCCAAGGATCTGCCCGACCAGAAGGCCGAGGCAGGCGGTATCCAGCAAAGTTCCGAGCCGGACCTTTTTGATCGCCGCAAAGATGATCGCCGAAATGATCCCGCCGATCACCCCACCGTAGATCGCAAGGCCACCCTGTCGGATGTTCAGGATCGAAATCAGATTATCCTTATAAAGATCCCAGGAGAATACCACATAGTACAGTCTTGCGCAAATGACGGATATGATGATCGCCATGATCGCAAAGCTGACATACATATCGGGATCCTGCCCGGTCCGCTTTGCAACAGCACGCGCAAGCAGTGTACCGAGCACCATGCCGATTGCGATCACGATCCCGTAATATGCGATGGAAAATCCAAATATGTCTATGCTTTTTCCCACATGATCCAGATAGATATGTAAATGTGGAAAATTAATATTATAATTCATAGTCTTCTCACACCAGACGATCTATGCTTACTTTCTGCCACAGCATTTTTTGTATTTCTTACCGCTTCCGCACGGGCACGGATCATTCGGATATACCTTCGGCGCCTTACGGATCGTGTTCATCTGTTTTGCTTCCTTGAAAAGCTCTGTCCGCTTTTCTTCATCAAATATCTCTTCCCACTCCGGCAGACCGTAAAGCCAGTCAGCCTTTGCATCTACCATGTTCTTATACAGGGATTCCAGATCATAGTTTAAGTTGACAACAGTATCCTCTGCCAGATCGTCTGCCAGCGGATTGGCTTCTGTCAGGCTTTCATCGATGCCGTCCAGAAAACCGACCATTGACATGGTATCCAGTCCGAAACGCTCTGCAAGCTCTGCCACAGTCCCTTCGATCTTTTCGCCCGGGTTTTTCAAAAGCTCTGCATAAACGTTTTTCTCTTTTTCGAAATACGTTGCCCAAAACTGCTGTAACTGTGCCTGGCCTAAGTTCTCATTATAGGCAGTTGCCTGCCACTGTTCTAATAATCCCATTTGATAAACTCCTTTGTCTTACTGTTCATTCAGAACGGTTTTTTAATAATTTATAGATGAATGAATATGCCCAGATCAAAACCGGCACGACGACAGTCGCTATGATCGCAACGATAAACGCCCGAAAGCTCTGTTCGTCATGTGCCGTAAAGGCCAGCACGAAGGCAATTACATAAAGCGCGATCAGCAAAATGATGCCTGCCATCGCCATGATCCGTTTCACCTTCTTCATGTACTGCTCCTTTCTACTACAATGAATTTATGGTTAAGATACCCATCAGCCAGATGGGCCTTGACCGTCTTGTTGCTTAAGCTGTTAGAATGATGGAGTATCGGTATGGCGTCTCCCTTTCTTGGACTTAGTGTCCGTACATTAGACTGCCAGCCAGCTCCTCCGTCGCAGCAT
>JAFUBZ010000047.1 GCA_017459945.1 Eubacterium sp. | reverse complement strand
GCTTCATGAAGGAAGCATAGTAAGACGTGCAGGCATGTGTACAGCCCACATAAGGATTGACGGCGAAATCTGACACCGGCAGATTTGTCTTTGTCATGATATCCTTAACTTCAATTTCCCTGATCACCATCTGTGGTGCCTCCAAAAAGCTCTAATTTACGGCCGTTGTGACCGTGGTAACAGTGCCCCTTTCTGAATGGGTGAGCGGGGAGCATTTAAACTACCGTATATCCTTCGGAAGCCAACACTTCAAGAGCGCGTCCAAAGTTTTCTTCTTTAACGAGAATGTAATCCGTATTGTACGTAGATACGGCAAAGATCCCGATTTGATTCTCTGCAAGGATACCGGATAGTTTTGACAGGATTCCGATCAAAGAAAAATCAAGAACTCCCTGAATGTGGAATCCTCTCCAGCCATCATCGCGTTCTGTCGTTTTGGAAGGAGTGTCTTCGGTTTTACATACCAGTGAGATCTCTTCGTCTGTCTTTCCGATAAAGTAAAAATCCGCCGTCGTATCTATTGCTGATACATCAGAAACTTTGCAAACCGTCAGTTTATACGCAATACGCTTCAGTTCCATATTCCCTCCACAAACTGGAATTTAGCGATCCAGCCGTTTCTTTAATTCAACCTTGACTTTTTGGATATCGCTACAGGTTAAGATCGGAATCAGACTATTTATCTCTTCAATGCTCTTATCCCACCACTTGAAGTAAAGAAGCAGATTGATTAGTTCTTCATCATCAAACCGTTTCCGCAGGACTTTCGCTGGATTTCCGATCACGATGGTATAGGGTGCAACATCGCTGCCAACAACACTGTTTGCACCGATAATCGCACCGTCACCGACGTGAACACCAGGCAGAATAACGGCATTCTGGCCAATCCACACGTCATTGCCGATCACGGTATTCCCTTTGAACGGCATATCCGATGCAGCAGGAGGCTCCATCTCCCAGCCCTCCAGCGTGTAAAACGGGAAGGTAGATACGGCGTTCATCTGGTGATTCGCATCGTTCATCACGAATTCAACACCTGACGCGATTTGGCAAAACTTGCCGATGATGAGCTTATCCCGACTCCACGGATAAAAGTGTGTGACATGGCTTTCAAATTGGGAGTCTGCCATGTAGGTAAAATCTCCGACAATGATATTCGGATTTGTAATTGTTGGTTTCACATATATCTCTTTGTCATACCCTGCGATCGGATGGATCACATTTGGATCTGGTTTTTTCCCGTTTTTCATTGTTGGTCACCTCTGCAAATCCCGATTTGTTTCAGCCCATAAGACATCCCCGGCTGTATTGTTGAAGCCCTTCTGCGGCAACTGCGTCCGTCCCTGTCATTTTCCGGGAGGCCTGCACGCCCGATGTGTCAGCTAATACAACCACTCTACGCGCAATGCAGACGGATGTCAACAGCCGGCGGGCGGCACGGGAGACAGAAAGAAAGCAGGGGATCCCTCCGCCGCCTCGCGGGACCTGGCGGAAAGAACCCTTGCTGTTTATTCGGTTGCCGCCGTTTTAAAGAAGCACGACGATCCCTGCGATGACGGCGGCTCCTGCGATCCATATCACGCTCAGGATGATCCGCTTTTTCAAAACCTGGGGCCAGGTCTGCACAAACGGGATCGCCTCTGTTCCGGGTATGATCCAGAACCGGCTGTGCCCGACCCACAGCCGGTCGATCACGATGCCGTCGTACCAGTTCATCACCTCAAGAAAGAGGAGCGCCTGCAGGTAAGCCTGCCGGAAGGCGTGGACGCCGTTCCATACGCGGATGATCAGGATCAGGGCAGCAGCCATGACCGCGAAGAAAGCGATCATAAAGCGCTTCCGCTTCCTTGCGACCGTTTCCCGGTCCGTCAGCCCGAGCGCATAGACCTTCTCCCGGACGGGCTTCGGGTAGAAGTACAAACCGTTAAGTGTGTTGTTTCCCACGCCGATCTTTACCATCAGCGTAAACAAACCGCAGAAAAGGATCAGCTGTAAAAGGATCATTCCGTCTCCCTCTTTATGCGTCTTTGGGCGCTCTGCATTCCTGCGGCTCGCCCGCGTATTTTCTCCAGCCGAGCAGCAGCGCCGCAAACAGGACAATCGCGCTGAGGCTCATATTGGACGTCGCGATCCCGTTGATCAGCGCCGTGTTGCCGAGCCGGCGGACCGAGTTGAAAACGGCTTTTCCAATCAGCAGGTTGAACACGCAGTACCCTTTCGGGAACGGCGTGTGCCCTTTGATGAAGGCGATGAACTGCACGGCGCTTGCGCCGATGAAAAACACCGTAAAAACGGCCGTGACCGGCAGCAGGAAGTACAGGAGGTATTTGAGCGCAATATCATATCCGACAGCCTGTCCCGCCGCCTCCGTGACAGCTTTATAGATCCACAGAAACACGCCGCAGGGCAGATGCACCGCTCCGCCTCCGGCAGCAAGATAGACATACATGGCAATCTCGTAGAATCTGCCGCCGCGCGGCATCTTTTCCCGAATGAAGGGGCAGATCGTCATAAGACCGGGGAATTCCAGACAGATCCCGATAAAACCGATCAGGCCGCCCAGGATCGGCCGCCATGCGGGCATGGCCAGCGCGCCGGCAAAATAGCCATCCAACAGGTTTGCCCCGTCAGGGAACTTCGCCGCGCCGATCAGAAGATCGCCGATCAGCGTCAGCACCGCTCCGAACAGGCCGATCTTTAAGGCCGTCTCCGCCTTTCCTCTGCGCATGTTTCCACCTCTTTTACAGCTTGAGAAGCTCCCCGGCCATCCGTTCCGGATAGAACAGCGCCATATCCCCGTGATCCATCCCCTTAAAGCATTTGAAAACCGTTTCGGGAATGAACTTTTTCATGTATTTCAGATCCCAGTCTCTGGCCTTGCGCTCTTTTTCCGCGTACCAGTAATGGATCTTTCCGGAAAACCGCAGGGTCTCCTTCGGCATTTTGTAGTTGTTGCAGGAATCAAAGGTACGAAAAAGCGTCTTATAGGTGCAGTGACGGAAAATACGCGCCACATACCGGAGATCCTCCTCGCTGAACTGGGTAGAGCTGAAGGCCTTTACGATGACTTTTTCCCCTCCGAGTTTTCCGAGCGCCATCATTGCAAAATCGCGCAGCGCGATAAAGCGGGTCAGGATCCACGGCAGCTGGTAGGGCGTGATCCCGCCGTCCAGGATGTAATTCCGCGCCTTCAGCTTTCCGTCAGCCGCCATCTTAAGGGCGATGCTACCGCCCATGGAGCAGCCGTAGACCGCCTTCACTTCCCGGACCCCTTTTTGCAGGATGTCATCGGCCAGCCGGGACGCGATCTCCTCGACCGAGGTGAACTCGGAATCATCCTCCAGGTCGTATCCGGGGAGGGCGGGGACCAGCAAATGATAATGCTTTTGAAGAAGCGGGACGACATTTTCAAAATAATCCCACGTCACCAGCGACGGGTGGATGAGCAGGATGCACTCCGGGTTTTCCTGGCCGTATTCAACGATCCTCATACACT
>JAFUBZ010000046.1 GCA_017459945.1 Eubacterium sp. | reverse complement strand
TGCCTGGCACCGTTCATATTTATTCACATTATTCAAACGCTTCCTTCAACGCCTCTACGATCACCGGAAATCCCATAAAGTGAGAGGCCTTTACCAAAACCGCATCTTCCGGCTTGATAAATGTGCGCAGCTCTTCTAACAGCGCATCTCTGTCGGCAAACCATTTTACTTCACATCCGCCTTCTGCGCCTTTTGCCATCTCCTGGCACAGTTCGCCCGCACAAAACAGAACATCGATTCCATTCTCTGCAGCTGCTTTTCCGACTTCGAAATGCAGCTCTTTTTCATTCTCGCCAAGCTCTCCCATATCACCGAGCACCGCGATCTTTCTGCCAAGTGCTTTCGAAAGTACACCAAGAGACGCTTTCATGGATGCCGGATTTGCATTATAGCAATCATCGATCACGATGATCTCATCCCGAAGCCTTAACATGTTCAGACGTCCTGCGATCGTTTTGACCGACGCTACGCCTGCGGCGATCTCTTCGTTGGTCAGTCCCAGACTCCGGCCGATGCAGGCTGCAGCACCTGCATTGTATAAGTAATGGATTCCCGGGATCGGCTCGTGGATGTGGATGCAGCCAAGGTCTGTCGTTAAGTCTGCCTCCATACCGTCAAGCCCCCTGTTGACCACATTTTTCACAGTCACATCACAGTCATCCCTGTTCAGTGAAAAGCGCTTCGGTGTAATCCCGCGAACCGTTCCGACAGTGGAAAGCTTATCATCATCTCCGTTTAAAACGATCACGCCGTCATCTTTTAAGAAATCAAAGATCTCTGTTTTTGCCTTCAGAATGCCGTCACGCGTTTTTAAGTTTTCCAAATGTGCCTGACCGATGTTTGTGATCACACAGATGTCCGGCCGTGCGATCTCAGCCAGCTGATGCATCTCACCAAACTCCGAGATCCCCATTTCAATGACCGCCACCTCATGCTCTTCGCGAATCTTTAACAACGTCATCGGCATGCCCAAGAGGTTGTTGAAATTACCTTCTGTTTTCAGCACATTAAACTTCTGCTCCAATACGGAAGCGATCATTTCCTTTGTGCTGGTCTTTCCGACGCTGCCCGTGATCCCGACAACAGGAATCGTCAGGGTCTGTCTGTACCAGGCGGCCATCTTCCGGATCGCCATCAGACCGGATTTTACGATGATATACGGGCCGTCAGCCTGCTCGAGCGCATGCTCGGAAAGGACTGCCAGCGCGCCTTTTCTAAACACATCCGGTATGAACTTATGTCCGTCGACCCGCTCTCCGGGGATCGCCACAAACAAAGATCCGTCTTCTGCCGCACGGCTGTCTGTCACAACATTTTCAACCTCACGGTCCAAAAAGGACGGATCGCCCATGTAAGTGCCGTCACAGACCTCGGCTATTTTTCTTAGTGTTAACCCTCTCATTCGTACTTCTCCAAAGACACTTTGATCAGTTCTTCGCATAATGTATTAAAGTCCATTCCTGCAGCCTGTGCTTCCTGCGGGAGAAGACTGGTCGGCGTCATGCCCGGCAGGGTATTTGCCTCAAGACAGTAGACTTTGCCCCAATCATCGACAAGGAAATCCAGTCTGGCATAAGTGCTGAGCCCCAATGAATATGCTGCCTGAACTGCTGCTGCCTGTAAAAGGCGCTCTGTCAGCTCCGGGATCACTGCCGGGCAGGTCTCAACCGTGCTGCCGGCTTTGTATTTATTCTGATAATCATACCAGCCGTTGACCGGTGCGATCTCGATGACCGGAAGTGCTTCATAGCGGATCACGCCAACCGCAAATTCACGACCCTTGATATACTCTTCAAAAACGATCTCATTATCAACTGCAAACGCTTTGTCCATCGCTTCCTGATACTCATCATCACCATGCACGATGGAAACACCGATGCTCGACCCTGCGCTTGCCGGTTTGATCACGATCGGATACTCCATACCTGTCTCGGAAAAATCCTGCGGCTCATCACCCTTTAATACAGAAAAACCCTTCGGTGTCGGTACACCGTCTGCAAAAAAGATGCGCTTGGTATAACCCTTATTCATGGATACCGCACTGCTTAAACTGCTGCTTCCGGTATAGCGGATGCCAAACAGATCAAAGGCTGCCTGTACTTTACCGTTCTCGCCGTCTTCTCCATGCAGACCCATAAATACGATGTCTGCCATCTGGCAGATCGCCAGGACATTCGGTCCGAAGAAGCCCTTGGTCGTTCCCTTCCGCATCGCGCGTACCGCATCCAGATCCGGTGCTTCCTGACCAATTCCTTCTCCTGTCAGTGTGATCTCATCCGCATGGGAAAAGATGTCGGAAACGTCCTGCTCTTCTTCTCCGTATCCCATAAATACATCAAGCAAAATGACTCTGTGCCCGTTTTCTTTGAGTGCTTTGGCAATCTGTCCACCGGATACGATCGACACATCACGCTCCGGACTTAAGCCACCGCATAAAACTACAATATCCATTTTAATAAATCCTCCCCTATATAATAAAGAAGCCAACCAGTCCGACGATAACCCCGATCACCAGGCCGGTTACAACATCTTTAACAAAATGAACGCCTGCGATCACCCTGCACCACGACAGGACAATTGCAGCAACAAGCAAAATAATACCACCCGGCAGATAAACTGACAATACCGCCATTGCAATGATCGCAGCAGAAAATACATGTCTGCTTGGAAATGATTTCCCTTTCGTATCCTTTTCGATCAGCGGCGTGATCTGCCAGATCTCATACGGCCTTTGTGCATTGATCTTTTTTCTGATAAGACTCAGGATGATGAAGGCAGCTGCCGGGATCAGCAGTACCCGCCAGAACCATACGTCCAGAAGGATGATCCTGCTAAACAGAAGCAGTGCATACCCGACATAGCAGATCACCGTACAAAGCTTGTTCGCAAACCGCATGCGTGTTGCTTTTTTTTGATCCTGACGGAACGGGTCTGATATTTTCAAATATTGCTCTTTGGTCATCCGTCATTCGCCTCACTGGTTTCCGGTCCCGGGTTTCTCTTTCTTCGGACGATGTATCCGATCGGGATCTGTGCAAGGATGATCGCGGCAAACATGACTGCGCATCCTGCAAATTCCCGTCTGGTCAGGAGCTGCCCCAAAACGAGCCAGCCGCCGATTGCGGCAAACACGCTCTCAAGGCTCATCGTAATGCCGCCGACCGTAGGCGATACCATGGTCTGACCGACGATCTGCAGGGTATATCCGACACCACTGCTGACGATGCTCGCATAAAGGATCGCCGGCAGAGCCGCATAGATCGATTCCCAGGTCGGTTTTTCCATTACGAACATGCAGATCGTCGAAAGGATCGCCACCACCAGAAACTGGAACTGCGACAGCCGGACTGCATCCACTTCCGGCACAAACTTATCGACAAACAAGATCTGCAGGGCAAAGAACAGCGCACAGATCAATACGATTGTATCCCCTTTTCCTAGAGAAAACCCGTCTTTAATGCACAGCAGGTAAAGCCCTGCCACCGCAAGGATCACACTGATCCAGATCTTTGCACCGATTCCTTTTTTGATGATCGCATAGATCACGGGAACGATCACGACATACATCGATGTCAGAAACCCTGCCTTCGCGGCAGTCGTATAGGCAATGCCAATCTGCTGCGTTGCGCTTCCCGCGAACAAAAACACACCGCAGACCAGGCCTGCGATCCATAGCTTTTTTCCTTTTTTGACCGGTTCCTTTTTTCCTGCAGTCTGACCGGTTTGACTGTTGCCCCGTTTTATTACATAGAGATCCAGCAGGCGGATCACCGGAATCAAAAGAAAAAACGAGATCCAGTTCCGCACCGCCAGAAATGTGTAAGCGCCGACATAATCCGCGCCTATACTCTGCGCCACGAAACCGAATCCCCACACAAATGCCGTTATCAGCAATAGTCCAAGCCCGATCAGGCTTTTGTTGTTACTCTTTTCCAATTCTGATCTTCAATTCCTGTGCTTCTTCGCGCTCTTTCCGGGAAACATCCCCATCGCTTTCAATGATCGCATCGCAGATCTCGCAAAGCAGATCCTGATAAGCATCTGCCATATCATCGTTGTAACCGCGCAAAAGCAAAATGCCGTCATCCAGTTCGTCATCAAACATGGCATCAATGTAGACATCCACGTTTTCATAGGTTTCTTCAAGCGTCTCTACAGAATAATCATAATCAAAGATCCCGTTCAGACACTCTACTTCGTCATCACCAAATATGCCGTCTGCGGCAATCAGATGGATCGCTACACTAAGTGCCTCATTTGCATAGTACGCATCCATTTCGCCAAGCTCATCCTTGTCCCAGCTGTCAAGCTCCTGCTCATCGCAGGAATCCAGAAATGCTGTCCAGAGGTTTTGGATCCGCGCAACACGTTCTCTATCAATCTTCATAGCTTTCCTCCCTGTATCAAACAGATCTTTTTTCCTAATTAATATAAGACCTGTCCTCCACTGCTTTTACCTCAGTCATAATATAGCAACCAATGATTAAAATGTAAAGGGGAAGGCATTTCTTCAAATAAAAAGAAATCGAAATAATGCATTGCACATTTATAAGAATGCGTTTATAATAGTCCCAGCGTACAAATCGAAAGGGAAATTCCTTTCCCCGGTACACATTACTAATGTTAGCCAAAGAAGGCGTTTCCCACTAGGAGACGCTTTTTTTTGAGAATAATGTAATACAAGGAGGTTCTTTATGGCACAACGCACCGACATAAAAAAAGTACTTATCATCGGCTCGGGCCCGATCGTAATCGGCCAGGCTTGCGAGTTTGATTACTCCGGAACCCAGGCATGTAAGGCGCTCAGAAGTCTTGGCTATGAGATCGTTCTGGTCAACTCCAATCCGGCTACGATCATGACAGATCCGGGGATGGCAGATGTTACCTACATCGAGCCCCTGAATGTGAAACGGCTTGAGCAGATCATCGCCAAAGAACGTCCGGATGCACTTCTTCCGAACCTGGGCGGCCAGTCAGGCTTAAACCTTTGTGCGGAATTATATAAGGAAGGCATTCTTGATAAATACAACGTTCAGGTCATCGGCGTTCAGGTCGATGCCATCGAGCGTGGTGAGGACCGTATCGAGTTCAAAAAGACCATGGATCTTCTTGGAATCGAAATGGCACGCAGCCAGGTTTCCTACAGTGTAGAAGAAGCACTCGAGATTGCTGACCGTCTTGGTTATCCGGTTGTCCTTCGTCCGGCATACACCATGGGCGGCGCAGGTGGCGGCCTGGTTTATAACCGTGAGGAATTAAAGACGGTATGTGCAAGAGGTCTGCAGGCCAGCCTGGTCGGACAGGTTCTGGTAGAAGAATCGATCCTCGGCTGGGAAGAGCTTGAGCTGGAAGTTGTCCGTGATAAGGACAACAACATGATCACTGTATGCTTCATCGAAAACGTTGATCCGATGGGCGTTCACACAGGTGACTCTTTCTGTACCGCTCCGATGCTGACCATTTCCGAAGATCTGCAGGCACGTCTTCAGGAGCAGGCATATAAGATCGTTGAGCACATCGGCGTTATCGGCGGAACCAATGTACAGTTTGCGCATGATCCTGTCAGCGATCGAATCATCGTCATCGAGATCAACCCGCGTACATCACGCTCCTCCGCACTGGCATCCAAAGCTACCGGTTTCCCGATTGCTCTGGTTTCCGCAAAGCTTGCAACCGGCCTGACCTTAAAGGATCTGACCTGCGGCAAATACGGAACACTCGATCAGTACAAGCCGGGTGGCGACTATGTCGTTGTAAAATTCGCCCGTTGGGCATTTGAAAAGTTCAAAGGTGTAGAAGATAAGCTCGGCACACAGATGCGTGCTGTCGGCGAAGTCATGAGCATCGGCAAAACCTATAAAGAAGCATTCCAGAAAGCGATCCGTTCTCTTGAGAAAGACCGTTATGGTCTGGGACATGTGAAAAACTTTGATCAGCTTTCCAAGGAAGAGCTTCTCTCCATGCTGGTCAACGCATCCAGCGAGCGTCACTTCATCATGTATGAAGCACTCCGCAAAGGTGCTACGGTCGAAGAGATCCATGAGCTGACACATGTCAAAGCATACTTCATCGAGCAGATGAAAGAGCTGGTAGAGGAAGAAGAGGCACTGATCCAGAGCAAGGGCAGCCTTCCGTCAGACGAAGCACTGATCCAGGCAAAGAAGGACGGCTTCTCAGACAAGTACTTAAGTCAGATCCTGGAGATCCCGGAAGCGGATGTCAGAAACCGCCGTCTCGCACTCGGTGTGGTTGAAAACTGGGATGCAGTTCACGTAAGCGGCACAAAAGACAGTGCATATTACTACTCCACCTACATCGGCGAAGACAATGATCCGGTCAATGAAGACAAGCCAAAGATCATGATCCTTGGCGGTGGCCCGAACCGGATCGGCCAGGGTATCGAGTTCGACTATTGCTGCGTACACGCTGCAATGTCCTTAAAGAAGCTTGGTTTCGAAACGATCATCGTAAACTGCAACCCGGAGACCGTTTCCACCGATTATGATACATCCGACAAGCTCTATTTCGAGCCGCTGACACTGGAAGATGTATTGAGCATTTACAACAAGGAAAAACCGGTCGGCGTAATCGCACAGTTCGGCGGACAGACACCGTTGAATCTGGCTGCAGACCTGAAGGCAAACGGTGTAAAGATCCTTGGCACATCACCGGAAGTCATCGATCTTGCGGAAGACCGTGACCTGTTCCGTGCGATGATGGATAAGCTTGGCATTCCGATGCCGGAAGCAGGCATGGCTACCACAGTTGATGAAGCAAAGGCAATCGCGCAGAGAATCGGTTATCCGGTTATGGTTCGCCCGTCCTACGTTCTTGGCGGCCGCGGCATGGAAGTCGTTTATGACGATGAAAGCCTGACCGATTACATGAACGCTGCTGTCGGTGTTACACCGGATCGTCCGATCCTGATCGACCGTTTCTTAAATCACGCATTAGAGTGTGAAGCAGATGCAATCTCAGACGGCACACATGCATATGTACCGGCTGTTATGGAGCACATCGAGCTTGCCGGCGTACACTCCGGTGACTCCGCATGCATCATCCCGTCGAAGCACATTTCTGATGAACACTTAAAGACCATCAAGGAATACACCCGCAAGATCGCGGAAGAGATGCATGTTGTCGGCCTGATGAACATGCAGTATGCGATTGAGAATGACAAGATCTTCGTTCTGGAAGCAAACCCGCGTGCATCCCGTACCGTTCCGCTTGTTTCTAAGGTATGCGGCATCAGTATGGTACCGATTGCAACAGACATCATCACTTCCGAGCTGACAGGCAGACCTTCACCGGTTTCCTCACTCGGCGACCGTGAGATTCCGTACTACGGTATCAAGGAAGCAGTCTTCCCGTTCAACATGTTCCAGGAAGTTGACCCGGTACTGGGACCGGAAATGCGTTCCACAGGCGAAGTCCTCGGCATGGGTCCGACAACGGGTGAAGCATTCTGCAAGGCACAGGAAGGCGGCGGAACCGTTCTCCCGACCAAGGGAACCGTTCTCATTTCCTTAAATGACCGCGACAAACCGGAAGCTGCCGACCTGGCAAAGAGCTTCTACGAAGACGGCTTCTCCCTTATGGCAACAGGCCGCACCTGCGATCTGATCCGTGAAGCCGGCATCCCGGTAGAAAAGGTGAAAAAGCTTTACGAAGGCCGTCCGAACATCCTTGACCTGATCACAAACGGAAAGATTGATATCATCATCAACTCTCCGGTTGGCAAGGCAAGCATCCATGATGACAGCTACTTAAGAAAGAATGCCATCAAAGCGCACATTCCGTACTTTACAACGGTTGCAGCTGCACTTGCTGCCGCAGAGGGTATCCGTCAGATGAACAGATCCGGCGACAGTGAGCTGAAGTCCCTGCAGGAGCTGCACTCCATGATCAAGGAGTAATCCAAGTATTCATCTTTAAACAATTTAAAAGGGTTGTCACCGTAATGGTGGCAACCCTTTCTTCTTGCTCTCCGGCATCGGAAACACATGCGTCACAGCCTGCCTTCGTTGAACACCCGCATCATCTCACCTGTCAGGGAGAAATGATCCGGCTGCAGCGGCACCTCGCCCCGCTTCGCCCAGATGCCTTCTTTTAATTCCTGATGATCCAGATGAATGGTCGGATCGCCGTCTACTTCACACCAGAAGCCCATCAGGACGTCGTCTACGATCCCCCATGGCTGTGATTTATAATAGCGGATATTCTTTACATGCAGGCCGACCTCTTCCATCACTTCCCGCTCCACACATTCTTCCAGCGTCTCTCCGATCTCAACAAATCCTGCAACCAATGCATAAAACGGCAGATCACGATCGCCGTATTTTGTAACCAGAATGGTATCACCGTTTGTCACTGCGATGATGACCGCCGGAACCAGCCTCGGATAGATTCTATTCCCACAAGACGGACAGATCAGTGCGCGTTCTTTTTTATCATTCTCTGTCGCATGACCGCAGCAACCGCAAAACCGGTTCGTCCGATACCAATGTGACAGATGCTTTCCTGTCGCGACTGCAAACATCAGCTCCTGCTCTGCTTTGATGCCTCTCCGATTCCTCCACACATTCTGATAGCTGTAACCGACATCTGATGTGTCCGGGCATTCTGCCATGTCACCATAGAGCACAACCGGCTCATCTTCCTTTACATGTCCGGAAACAAGGGAATTCCCACTCTCTGAAGAATCAGAAGCATATGGGTTCTCCACCATCACAGCACCTGCTGTTTCCGGCATTAGGAAAAACGCCTTCTCATCAATCGAAAACAGATAGATCAGATTTTCCTTTTCCGAAAGATCTTTCACGCGTGGCAGGCGCAATTCTCCTCCTGCCGTATTGCATAAGATTTTCTGACTTTGATAAGACAATACATAATCATCCGGCTCAGGTTCTCTTTCCGGATGGTATTGATTATCAAACTGATGCGGTTTGATATCCTGGATCATGACAATTCCTTTCGACTCCCTGTATTTTTTTTCAAAAATATGATACTCTATGAAAGTATCATTTTTACGTTTTAAATCAATAAAGTTCTACTGATAGATAAGGTACACTATGTTTGCAGTTATCGTCAATACCGTCGCTGTCATCATCGGCAGCCTGATCGGTATGGGTTTAAAAAAAGGGATTCCCGAAAAAGTATCCCGCGCGATCTTAAAGGGCATCGGCCTTTGCACGATTGTGATCGGCATCCAGGGTGCGATCAAAGAAGATAATATCCTGCTGCTGATCATCTCCATCGCTGTCGGCATCGCGATCGGTGAATGGATCAACATCGACGGAAACCTCGACCGCTTTACCAAAGCGATCATCCGGCGGATCTCGAAGCGCGGCACAGAATCGGCTAATATTTCCCAGAATATGATTAACGCTTTTCTGATCACGAGCGTCGGCGCCATGACCATCGTCGGCTCTCTTGATGCCGGTCTGCGCCATGATTTCAATATGCTTTATACAAAGTCACTGCTTGACTTTATCACCTGTATCATGCTGGCTGCGGCACTCGGTGTCGGCGTGCTTCTGTCGGCCATCCTGACATTTGTCGTGCAGGCAGCGATTGTCTTGCTGGCCCAATATCTGGCGCCATATCTTTCAGACGGATTGATCCTTGAACTGACCTGCGTCGGCTCTGTCATGATCATCGCGATCGGCTTAAACATGCTGGGGCTGACCAAGCTAAAGGTCCTGAACTTTCTGCCGGCGTTTATCATCGTGCCATTTGCGATGCTGATCCTCCGACAGTTCGGATTTTAAAAACAAACGGTTGTGTGACAGATTTCACACAACCGTTTTTCTGTTAGTGATATGCACAGCTCGAACAGTCCCCGCTGCATCCTTCCTCATGTTCTAAGTCTGCCGTTTCTTCCGACCGCAATTCCTTCAGCTCTCTTTTAAGAAGTGCTTCGAGTGCTGCCTTCGGCTCGCCTTTAACACCTGTGAACACATGCGCTTTCAGACTTCTCATCATGGAATATGCATTCATACCGATGCTTCCACAAATGACGGCATTCGCCTGATTTTTGATCAGGATTCCGGCAACCGGAAAATGACCATCCCCTTCTACCGGTATCATTTTCTCCTCTGCAATCTCGTGCGCACGGTCGATCTCATAAAGGATGACTTCTGATGCATCTGCATATTTTTCACAGACGTTTCCGTCTTTACAAACAACTCCTACTATCATTTTGTTTCCGTTCTCCTCTCGTTTTAAGCCATTTCGGTTCATTATAACTTCTTATCCGATTTGTTGCAACCGGGTCTCTTTCGACGGCAATTTCAGCCATTTTGCCACGACTTTATTTCTTTTTTATGATTTCATCATCTTTCCTTAATAGTCTTTTTTTTCTTTAATCTGGCAAACACAATTTCGTCACAATTCTTCGATATTATAATCTCACAGCAATAACCACTCCAATGAATGGAGAAACATTTTCATAACTCAATCTCCCTTTAAAAAAGCGAAGTCACGACGACTTCGCTTTTCCCTTTTTGAAATTGTTTCTGTTCCTGCATGCACCGCAGTCTGTCTATTTTACTTCCAACGCTTTGTGGGATCGGTCTTATCGGTTGCTTCATAAAGAAGCGCATTACAGATCGCAGCGGCTACATTGCTGCCGCCCTTTCTTCCCATTGCTGCAATACAGGGTACATCATATTTTTCGCAAACAGCAAAGATTTCTTCCTTGCTCTCTACGACATTGACAAATCCGACCGGCACCGCGATGATCAGCGCGGGACGCAGCCCCTGATCCATCAGTTCGGAAAGTCTGAGCAGCGCCGTCGGTGCATTGCCGATCGCAAAGACCGCATTCGGATATTTTTCCGCAGCATAGCTCATGGATGCGACTGCTCTTGTCGTCCCATCTTCTTTTGCCTTGGCTGCAATCTCCGGTTCTGCCATAAAACAATATGCCGCGCCGTTTAACGTCTTCAAAGATGGTTTGCTGACGCCGGCCAATGCCATATTGGTATCGGTGACGATCACAGCGCCTTCTTTGAGATGTTCGATCGCACGCGCCACAGCGCCTTCTGAAAACCGCAGATTTTTTGCATAGTCAAAATCTGCGCTGGTGTGGATCACACGGCGGATCACAGGCGCGTTTTCCTCCGGCAGCGTGATCCCCGCTCCTTCTAACTCTTTTGTGATGATCGCCATGCTGGTGCTTTCAATATCAGCAGGCAAGATGTGCTTTTTTTCCATATCGTACCAACTCCCTGTCTCCTACTTATTCTGATACGCATCCATGATCTCATACAATCTGTCAATATCCATCGATGCTCTGACGGCATCCGCCAGGATATCGTACTGTTTCTGGACATAATCTTCGTGCGGCATTGCCTCCAGACCGTCCAGCGAAATCCCTTTCCGTTCTGCAAGGTACTCTGCCAGCTTCACGGTCAGCTCGCCTGTGTCAAACAGCCCATGCAGATAGGTTCCTGCGACCATGTTAGGGATTGTCATGTCTGTACCGTCTGCCTGGCTTTCGCTTTCCATAACGACACAGCCTTCTTTCTGCCCGTTTTCCATCAGGCAAAAATCCTCTCCGTTAACTGTCGTCTGACCCATATGGATCTCGTATCCTTCGATCTTTGCACCCTTCATCGCACCGCCTGTCACGTCTGCTTTTAAATTTGTCCGCGTTTTTTCACCGGTAAAAACGGTACGTGTCGGCAGAAGCCCCATTCCGCGCAATGCATCCAGATTTCCTTCTGTATGCTCCGGATTGTCCAGATACTCTCCCAGCATCTGATAGCCGCCACATACGCCGATCACAGGCGTTCCGCCTGCGTGCTGCTTTAATACCATTGCTTCCAGTCCGCTCTCTCGCAGCCATACAAGGTCATCCATCGTGCTTTTGGTTCCCGGAACAATGATCAGGTCCGGCGTCCCGAGCTCTCCGGTATTTCTGACATAACGAACACCGAGTGCCGGATGTGCTTCAAGCGGCGAAAAGTCCGTAAAATTTGAAATACGCGGCAGACGGATCACAGCGATATCAATCGGCTTATGATGGGTCTTTTGCCGGAGTCTGGGCGCAAGCGAATCTTCATCATCCACATCCACATGTACATAGGGGATTACCCCAACGATTGGAATCCGGCATTTTTCATACAGCATCTCAATGCCCGGATCCAGGATGGTCTTATCTCCCCGGAATTTGTTAATGATCAGGCCTTCGACCCTGTCCCGCTCTTCCGGTTCTAAGAGCTCCACTGTTCCGTAAAGCTGTGCGAAAACGCCGCCTCTGTCAATATCCCCGGCCAGCAAAACCGGCGCATTGACCATTTTTGCCATTCCCATATTGACGATATCATCTGACTTTAAGTTGATCTCAGCCGGACTTCCCGCCCCTTCGATCACGATAATGTCATATTCATCCTCTAACCCCTCATAGGCTTCCATGATATCCGGGATCAGCTGATGCTTGAATTTGAAATAATCAACGGCCGACATATGGCCTCTGATCTCACCGTTTACGATCACCTGACTGCCGGTATCGCTTGACGGCTTTAACAGGATCGGATTCATGCGGACATCCGGCTCCGTCATCGCAGCTTCTGCCTGCATCACCTGTGCACGCCCCATTTCAAGACCGTCTTTCGTGACCGCACTGTTCAATGCCATATTCTGGCTCTTAAATGGCGCGACGCGATATCCATCCTGCCTGAAAATCCTGCAAAGTGCTGCGACCAGCAGACTCTTTCCCGCACCGGACATCGTGCCCTGTACCATAATGCATTTTGCCATTTCAGTTCTCCTTCACCAGCGTCTCTAACAGCCTGTCATTCTCTTCTTTTCCAAGGACTGCGACCCGGTACCAGTGTGGATTCAGCCCCTCATAATCCGTACAGGTGCGGATCAGTATCCCCTGCTCTGCCAGCCGGTCAGACAGATCTGTCCGTTCATGCCAAAACAGAATGTAGTTTGCTTCGCCCTGTACATATTTGCATCCGGCATCGGCCAAAGCCGCCTTCAGCCGGTTTCGTTCGTTCTGATTCTGTATCTGTACTTTTTTCAGATACGCTGTTTCTTTCAGCGCAGCTACGCCTGCCGCCTGTGCCAGGCCTGACACCGCCCATGGCTGTGCGGCCTGCTCCATTTTTTTCAACAATTCCTGATCTGCGCAAAGGCAATACCCCAGGCGGATCCCTGCCATCGCATAGGTCTTGGTAAATGACTTGAGGATCAGCAGCGGATTCTTCTCTAAATATCCCTGCATCATATGTGCTTCCGGTTCATCCAGGAACTCCTGGAAGCATTCATCAATGATCAGCATGACCCCACATGATTTGCATTTTTCAAGAATTCGATTCAGAAGCTTTCTGTCCGTCGTCTTCCCCGTCGGATTGTTCGGTTCACACAGCATCACCGCCGTCAGATCCGATGAAATCCGATCCGGGAAATCTTCTCCGATCGCAAATCCGTTTTCATAGGACAACGGATAGGAAACACATTCCAGCCCAAAACGCTCAAACGCATATCGGTACTCCGTGAATGTCGGCGCGGTGAGGAGGATTTTCTTCTTCTCTGTACCTGTCAGGGCAAATGCCAGCCGGTCGATCAGATCCGCGGCACCGTTTCCACACAGGATCCATTCGGGATCGATACCGTGATAATCAGCCAATGCCTGACGCAGTTCGCGACAGCTGACATCCGGATATTCACCGGAAGCATCCAATGCATTGATCACAGCCTGTCTCACGCCTTCCGGCAAACCGATCGGGCTCACATTGACGGAGAAATCCAGCGGTTTTTTATGAAATTGTGCTTCATATGAGAGGATATCTCCACCATGAACTCGCATACTGTCTCCCTATCCCTGCGGCGTATAAGCCTCGATTCCCAGTACGTCAAACGTGTGTGCACTCTGATATTCCCGCAGCGCCATGTCCAAAAGCAGCAGTGCCGCTACTGCGCCGCTGCCTTCTCCGAGACGTAAGCCTGCATTGATCGGCGCAGACAAGCCCAGCGCTTCCATTAAATACCTTGTAGATGGTTCTGCAGACATATGGGAAGCAAGAAGCACGTCGCGAACAGCAAGCATATTGGCATCTGCTCCTTCTTTCAAAGCATCTCCGGTAGAAGTCGATCTTTTCAACGCTTCTCTATCAGCAGATGTGCATCCCAAAAGTACTTCCTCCACCAGCTCCGGCTTCTCCTGGATCCGCACGGCGCAAAGCGCCGCTGCAAGCGTGATCACGCCATCAAGCAGAATCGGCATACGATAGATCGCGCCACCCAGGCAAAGACCGCACAAACCGGCCAGCTCTAATCCGCCAACCTTTGAGAGCACATCGATCGCGTCGTCAGGATTTGGCTTGTTGCAGGCAATTCCCTGTCTGATGCAGGCAACTTTTTTTGCCAGACCGTCAGAGGAAAGGCCGGATCCGCGTCCGGTCATTTCTTCCGGCTCCTTTACAAGCAGAACACTTCCTACCGCGGATGTGGCTGTCGTATTTCCGATGCCCATCTCGCCGGTCAGAACGATCTGCGTGCCTTTCTCCTTTTCTTCCCGCACGAGATCGATCCCAGTCCGGATTGCCTGTACGCATTCTCCCCGTGTCATCGCAGGCTCTTTGGAAAGGTCTGCGGTTCCCGGTCGAACATTCCGGTTTTGTACCCCCGGGAAATTCGGATGCGGCAGCATCCCGACATCAACCGGAATGACATCGATATTCTGCCCTGCGGCCAGATAGGAAATCGTACTGGTGCTCTCACCGATCGCCTTTGCGACGGCTGCCGTTACAGAAGCCCCGGTCTGTGTAACACCATTTCCAATCACACCATGATCCCCGCAAAGAACGAAAAGCGTCCGACGATCCAGACGCACATCAGGATCTCCGGTGATCGCTGCGATCTGTGCCACGACATCCTCAAGCATACCAAGGCTCCCCAACGGCTTCGCCAGCGAGTCCCAGTGTGCATAGGAGGCTTTCCTTGCTGCTTCATTCAGTGATGTGATTTGATATCTGCCTGATTCCATAAATACCTTCCGCCTGCTTAAACCACTCTTGCTTCTGCCACATCTCATCTTCTAACCGACCTGCTATGTGCAGAAACATTTCTTACACGTTATCTCACTCTTCCGGATACGCATACCCACGCGGTGTCACCATCCACTCGCCGATTGACTTTGTCGTAGACGCTCCAATGAATACCGTGCTGAACATATCCAGTTTCTCGTCTTTTAACTCCTGCAGGGAAAGGATCTTCTTTTCTTCCCCTTCTCTGCCGATATTCTTTGCCCATCCGCAAACAGTATCCGCAGATTTTGATTCAAGCAGAATCTCACACGCATGCTTTAAATGCTCCGGTCTGTGATGCGACATCGGATTATATAAAACGATGGAAAAATCACCTTCCGCTGCCATGCGGAGACGCTTCTCGATCCTTGGCCATGGTGTCAGAAGATCTGAAAGGGAGATCACGCAAAAATCACTCATCAGTGGTGCGCCCAAAAGTGCCGCACCGGAGAGCACTGCGCTCACACCCGGAATCATCTCTACCTCAACTTCCATCGCCTTCGGATCATTTTCGATCAGTTCAAGGATCGGACCTGCCATACCGTATACGCCCGCATCCCCGCTGCAAAGCATCGCCACACTTTTGCCGGATACCGCTGTGTCGATCGCCCACTGGCAGCGGGCCACTTCATGCTTCATTGGTGTGGAGTAAAACTCTTTGCCCGGATAGCGGTCCTTGATCAGATTAATATACGCTGTATATCCACACAGCACATCCGCTTTTTCAAGCGCCTCATGTGCTGCCACTGTCATCTGTCTGTCTTCTCCCGGCCCGATGCCGACCAAGTATAATTCCTTCATTCTGTGTCCGTCCCCTTTCGAAATTCCGTCGTAAATCCCGGATCATACAGCTTACTTCTCTCATAAGAAGCAGTCTGATTACCTGTCGTTTCTCCTGCTTTCGCATCATCTGCATGGCTGCTGTCTTCCGGCGATGCTTCCAGAAAATCGCCCACCAGGATCTGCGCAGTTTTCGTGATCCCGGCTTTTTTTACCTCTTCTGCAAAATTCCCCAGTCGGCATCTTAAGATTCGCTGTTCCGGCCAGGTTGCCTTATACACTACCGCAACCGGCGTATCTTCGGTATACGCTCCGGAAAGCAGGGCTTCCTGCACCGCTTCCGTCATACCTGCCGACAAAAAGAGCGCCATGGAGCATCCGTGCTCTGCCATCTTTTTTAATGACTCCCGCTCCGGAACCGGCGTGCGGCCTTCCATTCTGGTCAGGATCAGTGACTGGCTGATCCCGGGCAGCGTAAATTCTCTCTGTACTGCTGCCGCAGCGCCTGAAAAGCTGGAAACACCGGGTGTGATGTCAAATGGGATGCCTTTTTTCTTTAACACGTCCATCTGTTCCTGGATCGCACCGTAAAGCCCCGGGTCTCCCGTATGCAGTCTGACAACGGTCTGTCCTTTTTCACAGGCCTCGTCGATACATGCAAGCACCTCTTCGAGCGTCATTTCCGCGCTGTTAAAAATCCTGCACTCTTCCTTGCAGTAATCCAAAAGAGCAGGATTGACAAGACTTCCTGCATAGATTACAACATCTGCCTCTTCTAATAAATGCATTCCTCGTACCGTGATCAGATCAGCCGCACCGCAGCCTGCTCCTACGATATGTACCATTCTCCAGTCCTCCTGCTCTGTTTGATTTTCAGCTGTAATTGTTTCGTTCTCCGCGAATAGAAACATTCTTCAGAACCTTGCTCACATGGTTTCCATTCTAATCGTTTTCATGAACTGATTCTAAGAATCATTCCACATTTTTGGCATTATTATTCTGTCATATCAGCCGCACTGATGCTCGCACTGTCAAATATCAGCGTGTAATCAATCTCATGCGCTTCGCTCATCGCTGTCGTATCTCCGACAACATCCATTGCCTCGTCCACTGCTATTACCGGAATCAGGAAAACAGAATTCCCGTCTTCGTTGACCGGATCAAACCGCTCCCCGTCGACCAGCATATAGTCATAATTCGGACTACTCCACTCGATCTGTGCATACGCCTTTCCGTCAACGACATAAAGTCCGGTCGGAGATGTGATGCTTGCACGTCCTGTGCCGCCCTCCATCGCCACTTCAACCGTATATGTGCCGTCCTCAACGCCTTCGATTGAAACAGCCTCTACAGCGGAATCTGCCGGAACCATTGATGCGTAATCCGTTGCTTCCTCAGATGTATTGGTTGAAAGAAATTCCGAAATATCATTGCCCGGAACAGGATTGGAGACGACAACCTTATGTGTATACCAGTTATCATGTGTTCCGATCAGTGCAACATCAAACTCCTCATCGATCGCCGGTACCGGAATGTCAAATCCATAGACTTCCGAGGAAATCCCATCACTGTATGTTACGGTATCTACTGTCGGCTCTAACAGTACAGCTCCGTCTTTTTGCGCATCCTCTGCCGTTCCCGGAAACAGGTTAACGATCTTTTTGGACTGCAGGCTGACATGAATCGTCATTTCACCGTTTTCAACAGTCAGAATGCCCATATCTTCATTGGCTTCATTGACATGGAACATCTTATTGTCGGTCGTAAATGTAGCGACATAGGTGCCGTCTTTGAGGCCATATGCATTCACAGCATCTTCTGCAGCACCGGCTGCTTCTACCCCGCTGCCAGCTGCATCAGATTGGCCGCTGCTCTGGCAGCCTGTAAATGCAAAGACAAAAGCCAGTGCGCATGCACATATTATACTTAACTTCTTAATCTTCATCAATAATACTCCTCGTTTACATATTCCTCATTAGGCTTATTTGATAGGATTCTAATAAATCATCCGGATGGAATATGTAATATCCATCTTTCACAAATCCGCCCCGAAGCGTTGTGCCCCGGGGCGGATTCGTTGCGTCACATATGTTCAGTCATTCTTTTTGTCAAAAACTGAGTTCTTTTTTCTGGCAAATTACTCGATTACAGCACCTGTATGTGCAACATAGATCTCTTCGATTGCCGGAATTCTGCCGAGGCCTTCGATCTGAGTCGTCACATTGTCAGCGCCAAAACCTGCGCCGATATCAACTGCTTCGTCAGCACCTTCCACTTCGAACTCGCCGCCGTTAACAAATCCATAGTACCATGAACCTTCTTCATCAGCTGCCATGTCATTGTTCGCATGATCGCCTGCAACAACCATCATCGGGCGAAGGATAACTTTGGTATATCCTGCAGCTTCAACAGCCTTCTTTACTTCCGGAAGTGCTGTATCAGCCGGGTTTCCTTCAACGGTACCAACGAATACGTTGTCATAGCCAAGCTCTGCCATCTGTGTGCTCATCTGATCATAGGTAATGCTTGCTTCATGAGAAGTACCATGACCCATGAATACGATAGCGGTTCCGTCTTCTGCCAGTGCATCGATAGAATCAGCACCTGCTACTTTTGCTGCTTCTGCAACCATAGCCTTTGCTGCTGCTTCTTTGTCTGCATTGATCTCGGAAATGTCAGCACCTACTTCACCCAGAAGCGGCTCAGCGATCTTAACAGATTCAAACTGATCTTCCACTGCTGCAACTGCTTCTGCCAGCTCGTCATATTCAGCACCATGCATCAGATGTGTCGGCTGGATGACAAGGTTCTTAACCCCATTAGCGATCGCGCGCTGCAGAGCCTGATCTACGTTATCGATGGACTCGCCGTCACGTGCCAGTACGTGGTTGATGATGATCTGAGCTGTGAAAGCTCTTCTTACAGACCAATCCGGATAAGCTTCTGCCAGAGCCTTCTCTACGCCGCCGATATCAGTTGCACGGCTCTCGTTGAAGGATGTACCAAAGCTTACAACCAGCAGCTCGTTCTCACCGATCTCATCCTGATTCAGCGGATCGTCTGCGGATGCATCGCCTGTGTCCAGACCAAAGTAATCCGGATCATCAAGCATTTCCTTCTGCTCGTCGCTCAGTGCGTCATATGCTGCCTTTGCTGCTGCACAATCAGCCTCTGTGGTCTCTGTCCACTCCTGAACCTGGATCGCCTCAATCAGGCCGTTTACCTCTGCGACTGCAGCATCTTCTGCTGCTGCGCCTGCTTCTTCTGCTGCACTGACTGCTGCACCTGCTTCGCCTGCTGCGGATGCTGCTGCATCAGGAGCGCCTGACTGACCGCAACCGGTTGCCAGAGCCATACCAAGTACGACAACAACAGCCATACTTACAGCAAGAAATTTCTTTTTCATGTTTCTAGTCCTCCTTTTATTTGTTTGACCGTGGCAAAAAACACGCCACAATTTATTGAGAAAACAATGAATCTGCATTGTTTTTTCCCTGTTCATTCGCATAATCA
>JAFUBZ010000045.1 GCA_017459945.1 Eubacterium sp. | reverse complement strand
GCAGGCGTGAACTGTGATCATCATGATCATGAAGAAGAACATGGCTGTGATCCGCATGGCTGCGGCTCATGCGGCGGCTGCGGCGGTGCACCGCAGATCATTTTTGAAGGAAAGAATGCGGGAAAGACCTGTCGCGTACATTATAAAGGAACCTTTAATGACGGATCACAGTTTGATTCCTCTTATGACCGCGGACAGCCGCTCGAATTCATCTGTGGCGCAGGCATGATGATCCCGGGCTTTGACAAGGCTGTCCTTGAGATGGAAGTGGGCGAAACAGTGAACATTCACTTAATGCCGGAAGAGGCATATGGCATGCCGGATCCCAGAAACGTTTTTGAAATCCCGTTTACAGATCTTCCGGGATCGGAAGAGCTTAAGGCAGGCGAGCAGGTCTATCTGCAGGATCAGTCCGGACAGGCATTTCCGATGAAGGTGGTAGCAGTTACAGAAACGACCGTTACGTTTGACGGCAATCATGAGATGGCAGGAAAAGAGCTGAACTTCCAGATCGAACTGGTAGAGATCCTGTAATACAAAAGGAATAGTAAGATGGCAAATACGAACACCACCTATGAAAAACTGAAATCCCTGATGCTTGCACAGGCAGCAAAAATGCGTGAATTGAACCGGGTGATTCCGGTATCGGGCACTCGCTATGATCTGCCGCTCGACGGCAGGGAGATCAATATCGTTTATTTCAAGGCGGAAAAGGAAAATGCGCCGCTTGTTCTCGGATTTCACGGAGGCGGATTCCTTTTTGGCGGAAACGCGTTAAATGACGCAATGTGGTCTGCAGTCCGCGATACGCTTGGTGTTAATGTGGCATCCGTCGAATATCGGAAAAGCCCTGATCACAGTTCGACAGAAGCAATCATGGACGGATATGATGCGGCGGTTTATTTAAAAGCGCATGCAGAAGCGTTTGGGTTTGATCCTGATCAGATCTCTGTCATGGGCGCCAGTGCCGGAGCCAATCTGGCAGCCGGCCTGTGCATTTATGCAGGACAGAACAATCCCGGTCTGATATTAAACCAGATCCTGATCTATCCGCTGGTCGACAATGTGACGCCAAATGAAGAAAAGAAGGACGGACATCTGAGCGCTCCGCCGGATCAGATCTTTCGGGATCTGCACTGCACAAACGAGCAGGCAAAGACATCGATCGTTTCACCGATCTTTGCTTCTGACGCGGAACTCGCAGTCCTGCCGAATACCGTCATCTGTACAGCTGATATCGATTCCCTGAAGGATGAGGGCTTAAGATATGCGGATCGTTTAAAAGAGAATGGCGTTCCGACATCGCTGATGGTTTGTGCCGGCATGCCGCATATCTTCTTTGAAGTTGGATTTGGTGAGATTTCAGAAGAGGAACTGCGTTCGTATTCACCTGAGCTGCAGGAGCTGGTGAAAAACGGCGAAGCGCATCGGGCTTCTGTTGAGGCACTGGAGTTTGCCGCAAAACATTTTCGTAAGCTTGAAAAGATCGTTCTGGTTGATCTCGACGATCAGGAGATCGGCGGGGAAGAGAAGCTCCGGACCCATGAAAAAAGTCTTCTGCACAGGGCGTTTTCCGTTTTTATCGTTAATGGCGATCAGATGCTGATCCAGAAACGCAGCCTGACAAAATATCATTCGGGTGGCCTCTGGGCAAATGCGTGCTGTTCCCATCCGAGAGTCGGAGAAACGCTGGAAGAAGCCGTCCATCGGAGGCTGCCGGAGGAAGCGGGATTTGACTGTCCGTTGAGGGAAGTATTTTCCTTCACTTATCGGACCACGTTTTCCAATGGACTGACAGAGTATGAGTATGACCATGTGTTCCTTGGTGAATACAGCGGAGAAGTCAATATGAATCCTGAGGAGGCGTCGGAATGCAGATGGATTTCCTTTGCGGACCTGAAAAAGGAAATGTTAGAGACGCCGGAGCGCTTCTGCAGCTGGTTTATGATCGCGGCACCAAAGGTGATGCAGATCGTGGAAGGGAACAGATAACGGAGAGATGATATGAAAGTCCACATTCATCGCGGACAAAACCAGATCGGAGGATCTGTCATCGAGATCTTTACGGATACGACCAGGATCTTTTTTGACATTGGCGCAAATATGGACGATGATCATGCTGCGGTCGTTCCGCCTGTGGAAGGACTGTTTTGCGGGAAAAGGAAGGTGGATGCGGTATTTCTAACCCATTACCATGCAGATCATGCTGGGCTTTTGGGAAAGATGCTCTCAGGGATCCCGGTCTATATGGGAAAGACTGCATATGAGATCTTTAAAGTGGGAGAGACCTACCGGAACCGGATCACTGCATTCCGTCCGCAGTTTGTTTCCGATCAGAAGAAGATCGTGATCGGGGATATCACCATTACGCCGTTTCGATGCGACCATTCCGCGTATGATGCATATATGTATCTGGCAGAGGCGGATGGAGAGCGCATTTTATACACGGGTGATTTCAGAAGTCACGGACGACTGGATTTTGAAAAACTGATGAATGCCCTCCCCGAAGTCGATACGCTGATCACGGAAGGCACTTCGCTGTCACGGGATCTGCAGGAAAGGTCTGTGTCAGAGGATGCGCTGATCGATATGGGGAAGGTATTATTAAAAGACCGGCCGGGGCCGGTTTTTGTCGTGATGTCGCCGATGAATATCGATCGTCTGATCACTTGTTATCAGATCGCGCTTCAGACAGAACGTACTTTTCTGATCGATCCGTATGCTGCGCAACTTGCCAAGGCTGCCGGAAGGGAGACAATCGGACATCCGGTGCCTGACCCTGGAAAGGATCCGAGCATCCGTGTGTTCTGGACAGACGGGAAGATGATCCCGGCCAGACTGCGCGGATATGGCAAAGCCGGCATCAGTATGCGGGGAATCCGTAAAGAGGAGAAGTTTTTGATGTGTGTCCGCCCGGGAATGAAGCAGTATCTGCATCAGCTTTCCGGGATGGTTAATTTTCGCGGCGGGACACTGATCTATTCGATGTTTGCAGGCCATTTGGAGCTGCCGTATTTTGACGGCTTTATGAAGTTCATGGAGCAAAAAGGGCTCGAGAGGCATGTGCTTCATACCAGTGGGCATGCTGCTCCCGAAGCGATCGATCAGCTGATTCTTAAGGTGAAGCCGAAGACGATCCTGCCCGTACACACGGAAAATGCAGGATGGTTTTTACGTTACGAGCCTGAATGCAGGGTGATCTTATAAAAGTTTTTAAAAAAATCCGAACAAAATGAATGTCAAGTCTTTTCTTTTTCTCCCAGATATGCTATCTTTTTTGACGAATATGGTCATATATTGTGGTTAGTACTGTGGATTGGAGAAAAGATATGGAGATTGAGATCGATCAGAATCAGGTGGGATATGAACCAAAGGAGCATCCTTGGATCGAGATGCCGATAGATGACACGTTAGATGATACGATCAGATATAGTCTCGACGAAATCAGAGTAGGATAAAGGATATTGTAATGGACAAAATGGTAAAAAAGCTGGGTGCATACAAAGGCATTCAGGTGCCGAAACTGGACCGGACCATCTCCGATGAGGAGATGCAGGTCGAGCTTGACCGTGCCGCGAAATGCGCCGGCAGGACGTTTGAAAAAGACAGCGCCGAAGAAGGAGACTGTGTTGTCATCGATTTTAAGGGGACGATCGACGGCGTGGCTTTTGACGGCGGGGAAGAGAATGATTGCCCGATCGAACTGGGATCCGGAAGATTTATCCCGGGATTTGAAGAGCAGCTGTTTGGCGTCGGAAAGGGTGATGCGATTAAGGTTCATGTCACATTCCCGAAGGACTACCAGGCAGAGGAGCTTGCAGGAAAGGACGCTGTATTTGATGTTTTGGTAAAGGCGGTTTACGGACTGGAAGTTCCGGAATTGACCGATGAGATCATCAGAAAAGTGTCAGAACAGGATACGATCGAAGAATTCAAAGAATTTGTGACCGGTGAGATCCTTCGGAAACGGGAAGCCGATTACAGCCGACAGAAGGAAGATTTCCTTGTGGCAAAGATCGTGGAAGACTCTGAGATCGAGATTCCATATGTGCTGATCAATGAGCGTGCTGATCAAATCCGGCAGGATCTTGAAAAACAGCTGAGCCAGTCCGGAAAGACGATCGAGCAGTATCTGCAGGCGAACGGTCTTTCCAGAGAGGACTATCTTAAGCTTTCTGAAGAGGATGCGAAGATGATGCTCGAAGGACAGGCGGTTCTTGATGAGATTGCGGAGATCGAAGGATTTACCTTTACAAAGGAAGAGCTCGAAGAAGAGATCGAAAAGATGGCGAACCTCTATAACATGAAAGTCAAAGAGCTGCGCCAGACGATGGGGCTTTTCGGAGAGAACATGCTTGGAGAGGACATCAAATCCAGGAAGGCAATCGACTTTGTACTTGCACAGAGCATTGAAGTTTAAAGATACCGTTCGTTTCGAATATTAGTAAGATTTGGCGTCACCTCCGGGTGGCGCCTTTTATAAAAAAAGGATGGAACTGATGAATATCGTTGTCTGCCTGTCAAGGGACAGGACTGTGTTTTCAAATATCACATATCTGGCTGACGGAGGCGGTTTTACACATGCTTCTCTAGGTCTGTCGGAAGAGGCAGAGTATTACTACAGCTTCAATTTCAAGGGGTTGAAAAAAGAGTATCGGACCTCTTTGAAAAAAAGGCCGCGGGAAATGCAGCGGTTTATCATCGCGGTTTCCGATGAGGCAGGGGAGAAGCTTACCCGGATGATCGCTGAAATGGAGGCGCAAAAAGAGAAGTATCAGTATGCCAAGCTCGGTGTGTCTTTGCGCCTTTTGAATCTGCCAAACGAGAATCCGAAGGAAGATGAGTATTACTGTTCGCAGTTTGTGGCGGCTGTATTACATGCGTCCGGATGTGTAGAGATTCAAAAGAATCCTGCAGATTGCACACCAAATGACCTGTTAAAAGAGCTCGAACGAAGTGGGCAGATCATATGGGTGGAAGAAGAGTCGGATCTGATGAATCCCGGCGAGGCTGTGATCGATAAGGCCGCAGATCAGGTGGAAAAAGGACATGATAAGGTCTCACAGGCTATTTCAGACAAATTGGACAGGGCGCTTGATGGCGACGGAAAGCTGATTCCCGCACTGGCGCTGCAACTTGGCATGAAAAAGCTGAATCCTTTATATGAAAAGGTGATGGATAAGCTTGATGTGGCAGAGGATGCTGTGGGTGAGAGCCCGGAAAAGCTTGCAAAACTGACCAGCGGTTTATTGAAAAACGGCTCGGAAAAGCTTTTAGAGGCAAAAGATAAAGTAGATGCGGCATTGCCGGATAAACGGAAAAATAAAGGATGACGCTTTACTTTTTCTTAAACTAACGTTATAGTTTGAGCTTAGTGAATCGGACACTTCCCGTTCATCAAATATTGAATAGCCTGCAAATAAAAAGTCAAGGCTGAAATAATGAACATTGAAAAGATTATACAGGTTGAATGAAGGCACAAAAATAAGGCTGCCAAAATGCCAACCGAAAGAGTTGATTAAAGAATAGGAATTAGTTTTCTTCCGTTTCGGAAAGTTCAGCAAGGTATTCCTTAACACGACCATAGTAGATCCGGAGAAACTTGTTCATGCCGGCTGTCATGTAGACATAGTAAGGTTTTCCTTGAGAACGCTTTTTATCCATGAACG
>JAFUBZ010000044.1 GCA_017459945.1 Eubacterium sp. | reverse complement strand
CTTTCGCACAGTCCGACATCCCGGAAAACCGGAGGAGACAGAGAACCGTCCCCTGTCTCCTCCGGCAGTTCATTTTCTGCCTGTAAAGTGGTATACTTCATATAATGATCTTTCATACAGGAGAGAAATATGAAGACAAAATACCTTACCATCGGCATCTTCGCGCATGTGGATGCCGGGAAAACGACATTGGCAGAAGGGTTGTTCTACCTGGCAAAAAAGACCCGCCGTCTCGGACGTGTGGATCATAAAGACGCATTTCTGGATTATTACGGGCTCGAACGCGACCGGGGGATCACTGTGTTTTCAAAGACAGCATCGCTTCCGCTGGGGAAATATACGGCATTTCTTCTAGATACGCCGGGACATGTCGATTTTTCCGCTGAGATGGAGCGGACACTTTCGGTGCTGGATTATGCGATCCTCATCATCGGCGGAACGGATGGGGTGCAAAGTCATACACGTACGCTGTCCGAGTTGTTTTCCCGTTATCAGGTGCCGTTGTTTGTGTTTGTGAATAAAATGGACCGGCCGGAGACGGACCGGGCGGTTCTGATGGAACAGTTAAAAGCGGAACTCGGAGACGGATGCGTTGATTTCGGACCGTATGTTTCAGGCTTTTTGCGCGCAGATGGTGAATCCATCACAGAAGAGGAGTTTGCCGCCTTTTCAGAAGAGGTTGCAATGCTCGATGAGGGATGGATGGAAGATTATCTTGCCGGAAAAGCATTGACAGAGGAGGTCCTTCGAAAATTGATTGCAGGCAGAAGTCTGTTTCCGTGCTTTTTCGGCTCAGCCCTGAAGATGGACGGGGTGCAGGCATTTTATGATGCCATGAGCCGTCTGATTGAAGCGCCTTCTTATCCGGATTCATTCGGCGCGCAGGTTTATAAGGTCGCAAGAGATGAAAAAGGCGGCCTCGAGGCACATGCTAAGATTACGGGCGGCAGTCTGTTTGCCAGACAGACCGTGGTGAATGGTGCCGGAGCCGAATCTAAAGTCAATCAGATCCGGATCTATGACGGGAAACGGTTTGAGACCGCCTCCGAGGCAAACGCCGGCATGATCGTAGCGTTGACCGGTCTGGAAGATGTACGGGCAGGAGATATGCTGCAGACGGCCGGCGGGACGGATCAGGATGCGGCTCCGTCAGGCGGCATAAAACCGGTTTTGAAGCCTGTGCTGCAGTATACCATTGCGCCGGTTGACGATGCGGATCCGAAGATATTGTTCCAAAAGATAAAGGATCTGGCACAGGAAGATCCCCAACTGGCACTTTCCTGGAACGAAAGAACACAGGAGATCAATGCCCGTCTGATGGGAGAGGTACAGATTGGCATTTTGCAGCAGATGATAAAGGAGCGGTTTGATGCAGATGTTGTATTCCGACAGGGCGCGATCGTCTATCAGGAGACGGTCTCTAAGCCGGTGATCGGAATCGGGCATTTTGATCCGTTAAAGCATTATGCGGAAGTACATGTGCTGATCGAGCCTGCCAAACGCGGCAGCGGGATCACATATGAAAACCGATGCCCGGATGATGTGCTGGAACGGACCTGGCAGAAAACGGCCATGCGCCATTTGATGGAGAAGGAACACGTGGGTGTCCTGACAGGGTCAGCCCTGACAGATGTTAAGATCAGCCTGATCTCCGGACGCGCGCATAAAAAGCATTCCGAAGGCAGTGATTTCAGAGAGGCGGCCTACCGCGCAGTCAGACAGGGACTGATGATGGCGGAAAATGTGCTGCTTTCGCCTGTCTATGCATTTGAACTGAAGGTTCCTGTGGGACAGATCGGCCGGGCGATGACGGATATCCGGAATATGGACGGTACGTTTGATGATCCGCAGATGGATACCGACTGGGCGGTTTTAAAAGGGACCGCGCCGGTTGCAGCGATGCAGGATTATAGTACGCAGGTCGCATCTTATACTGCAGGGACGGGCAGCCTGTCATGCCGTTTTGGCGGTTATGAACCTTGTAAAAATACAAATAAGATCGTGGCGGAGATCGGATATGATCCGGATGCAGATCTGGACAATCCTTCGTCTTCTCTGTTTTGCAGACAGGGCGCTGCAGTATTTGTTCCGTGGAACGAAGTGCCTGAGGCAGCGCGTGCAGAAAGCGGCATCGAGATCCGGGAAGCGGATGATATGCTGGCACAGACCGGGCAGGGCAGTGCCCTTACAGGCATTTCTGACAGAGCAGGCAAAACGGACCGGCCATCATCCGGCGGCATTTCTGCTTTTTCAGCGGAAGACAAAGAACTGCAGGCAATCTTTGAGCGGACTTATGGAAGCAAGACTGATTCCGAAACGCAGAAGAACAGGTCAAAAAAGAGCCGCACAGACATGAATGGGAACGCCCCCGGAAGCCTCATGCAGTCACATAGCAAATATCAGAAGAAGGAAAAACCGCCGGGCGAGGTGTTTTTGCTGGTGGATGGATATAACATCATTCATGCATGGGAAGAGTTAAAGGTGCTTGCAAAGGAAAACCTCGACAGCGCACGGGATGCGCTGATGGACATCCTCTCCGAATATCACGGAAGCAGGCAGGGGCATCTGATCGTCGTGTTTGATGCATATAAGGTAAAAGGCGGACAGGAGCATGTTTACCGTTATCACAATATCGATGTGGTTTACACCAGAGAAGCGGAGACAGCAGATGCTTACATCGAGCGTGTCACCAGGAAGATTGGTAAAAACAACGATGTGACGGTGGCGACTTCTGACGGTCTTGAGCAGATCATCATTTGGGGACACGGTGCGCGCAGGATGTCAGCGTCCGAATTAAAGGCAGAAGTGGAACAGGCAAAGATTGAAGTGCGGATGTTTCTGGCGCAAAGGAACAGTGCAAGAAACAGATTGTTGGATCATCTTCCGGAGGAAGAGGCCAGACTGTTGGAACAGATGCGGCTCGGAAATGCGGCGACCGATGAAGTGCATCCGAAGAATAAAGATAGATGAATCCATAATCCGTGTGTTTGGATAACAGAGGTGGATGGAGGCAAAAGTATTTGCTTTTGGATATACAGGATAAAGATGGGGAGCATTATGAAGCAACTACCGAAAAAAAGTGCATATAAGATTCTTGTGGTATCTGACACACATGGAGAAAATCGCCTGATCAATCAGATCTTAAAGAAAGAGCCAAACGTGGATGCGATCATTCATTGCGGAGATGTCTGCGGTGCGTTAGATGGCGTTCTGGATACGGATATCCCGGTCTATGCAGTTGCAGGGAACTGTGATTATTCCGGGACTTATCCGGAAAGCATGACGGTAAAGATCGGATACTATAATATCTTCATCAACCATGGACACCGGTATCACGTGGATTACCGCGATGATCTGATCTTTTATGCCGGAAAAGAAAAATATGCGGACGTGGTCTGCTTCGGACATTCCCACGTGCCGCAGAATCTGACAGAAGAAGGGATGCTTTTGTTAAACCCCGGCAGCATTGCCAGACCCCGGCAGATTCCGCGAAAAGGAACCTATGCGATTCTTACCATTACAGAAGATGCGCTGCCGAGCGCGAAGCTGCAGACATTCGAATAAACTGCAGGATTCGGATAAACTGCAGACTTTCGAATGAAGAGTTATGATCTTCCCGATGTGCGCCTGCCAGAACAATTTTTTCTAATTGTAAATCTGGATTGCCGGCAAGCTATCTTTCCTCAATGCGTTTTCCGGTGATATGCTCGATGGTCAATTCAATCATACCGGTCCGGTGTGCATTGTGATCCATCTCATGATCGATCTCTTCTTTTGTCGGGAAATATTTTGCGCCTAGAAGACGCAGCATTTTGTTGATCTCATCACGGTCTTCCATGACGCGGATCTTTCCGAATGCGATCACACTCTTAAAGTAATACCACCATTCGCCGGGATTCTGGTGCCCTTCGTTCAATACACAGAAAGATGCCTTATCATAATTCTTTATGGCATCTATTTTATGTCCTTCGAAGGCAGTATGAAAATACAGCTTTCCTTCATGGTAGACGAAGTTCAACGGTATCGTATAGGGATATCCTTCATCACCCAGAACGGCCAGTACGCCGCGGGGCGCATTTTCCAGAATCTTAATGCAGTCTCCCGTGGGGAGCTGCTGTTTGAAGCGTCTCATTTTTCGGAACATAAAAAACTCCGTTTGATTAATACTGAAATGCAATAGTTAGGACATGCGAGAAATCGCAGGTGCTATTAATGTAATATAATTTATGGAAAAATGCAAATGCCGTGCTGGTGGGCTAAACTTGTCATTTCTTGGATCAGGAGCCCAAGGATGATCGATTTTCGCCCGAAATGAGAAGAAACCAGCGCCGCCTGGGTCAGAAAGCAAGTTACGCGGGCGAGGAGCCCAAGAAGTGGAGCCAAATACCCACGAAGGTCAGGTGTGGTATCCTGGCGGGGGAAGAAAGATTCCCGGAACCCAAGAAAACCATGGAAAAAAGCTTGGGAATGTGCGATAATACCTCTGTATATACTATGACTAGGAGATGTTTATTATTATGGCGAAAGAAAAAAAACTTGTAGAAGCGATCACTTCAATGGAAGAAGATTTTGCACAATGGTATACAGATGTTGTGAAGAAGGCAGAGCTCATTGCCTATTCCAGTATTAAGGGATGTATGATCATCAAGCCCGCCGGCTATGCGATCTGGGAGAATATCCAGCGTGAGATGGACCGCAGGTTTAAAGAGACTGGAGTGGAGAATGTATATCTGCCGCTTTTTATTCCGGAAAGTCTGCTGCAGAAAGAAAAGGATCATGTCGAAGGCTTTGCGCCTGAGGTGGCATGGGTGACACATGGCGGGATGAGTCCGCTGCAGGAGCGCCTGTGCGTCCGCCCGACATCAGAGACCCTGTTCTGTGATTTTTATAAGGATGACATCCAGTCCTACCGTGATCTGCCGCGTGTCTATAATCAGTGGTGCAACGTTGTGCGCTGGGAAAAGGAAACAAGACCATTCCTGCGTTCCCGTGAGTTTTTATGGCAGGAGGGACATACCGCGCATGCGACAGCTGAGGAAGCAGAAGAGAGAACCATCCAGATGCTCAATGTATATGCGGACTTCTGCGAAGAAGTGCTGGCGATGCCTGTGATCCGCGGTCAGAAGACCGAAAAAGAGAAGTTTGCAGGTGCGGAAGCGACATATACGATCGAAGCGCTGATGCATGACGGAAAAGCACTGCAGTCCGGTACCAGCCACAACTTCGGTGACGGATTTGCCAGAGCATATGATGTTACCTTTACGGATAAAGACAATACGTTGAAATATGTTCACCAGACGTCCTGGGGAACAACAACCCGTCTGATCGGCGCGCTGATCATGGTGCACGGAGATGATTCGGGACTGGTTCTTCCACCGAAAATCGCACCGGTACAGCTGATGGTCATTCCGATCCGTCAGGATGCGGAAGGCGTGCTTGATAAAGCCAATGAGATCAAGGATCGTCTGGGCAAGGTCTGCTCCGTACGGATCGATGACAGTGATAAGAGCCCGGGCTGGAAATTCTCCGAGCAGGAGATGCGGGGCATTCCGCTTCGCCTCGAGCTGGGACCGAAAGACATTGAAAAGAACCAGTGTGTATTGGTTCGTCGTGATACCAGAGAAAAGACATTTGTATCTCTGGATGATGTAGAGACAGTCGTACCGGAATTGCTTGAGACAATCCAGAAGGATATGTTTGAGCGCGCAAAAGCACACCGTGACGCACACATCTGGGACGCGACAGATTACGATACATTTAAAGAGACAGTAGAAAACAAACCGGGATTTATCCGTGGAATGTGGTGCGGGGACCAGGCCTGTGAAGATCAGATCAAAGAGGAAACAGGCGCGACTTCCCGCTGTATGCCATTCCATGACCAGGAGCAGATCTCAGATGTTTGCGTCTGCTGCGGCAAGCCGGCTAAGAAGCTGGTATATTGGGGACGTGCATATTAAATATGATTTTAAAGCTGCCTGAAAATGTCAAAAAGATCATTCATATGCTGCAGGATGCAGGATTTGAAGCATATGCGGTAGGCGGCTGTGTGCGCGATGCGCTCCTCGGGCGCGAGCCGGATGACTGGGACATTACGACGTCCGCATTGCCCGAACAGGTAAAAAAGCTGTTTGCAAGAACGATCGATACAGGATTGCAGCATGGGACGGTGACGGTGCTGTTTCGGGCGGGAAACGATGGCTGGGATACTTACGAAGTGACGACGTTTCGGATCGATGGCGTCTATGAAGATGCCAGACATCCGAAAGACGTCACCTTTACGCCGAGCCTGGAGGAAGATCTGAAGCGCAGAGACTTTACGATCAATGCCATGGCTTATAATGAAACGGCGGGGCTGATCGACTGCTTCGATGGACTTTCGGATCTGAAAGATAAGCAGATCCGGTGTGTCGGCGATCCGAAAGAGCGTTTTACGGAGGATGCACTCCGTATGATGCGGGCAGTCAGATTCGCTGCTCAGCTTGGGTTTACCGTGGTTCCCGAAACATTAAAACAGATCAGAGAACTGGCACCGCGACTGGCGATGATCAGCGCGGAACGGATCCAGACGGAGCTTGTAAAGCTGTTGGTCTCAGATCATCCCGACAAATTTGAGATGCTGTATCAGGGCGGCCTGACGGATGTATTTTTGCCGGAGTTTTCCGCATTGATGAAGACCGCGCAGCACTCGAAGCATCACGGGGAAACTGCAGGTGAGCATACGCTTATTTCCCTGAAAAAGGTCCGGGCGGATAAGGTGCTTCGTCTGGCAATGCTTTTTCATGATATCGCAAAACCCGTGTGCAGGACGACAGACGAATCTGGAGAGGATCATTTTCACAGACATCCGCAGATTGGCGCAGAGATGACAAAAAAGATCCTGCGTCGTCTGAAATTTGACAATGAAACGACGAGATGCGTTGTCAACCTGGTGCGCCTGCATGACGAACGGATCTTTCGCTTGGAAGAAGCCGGATCGGGAGCAAAGCAGCTGCGGGCGGTCAGAAGAGCAGTCAGCAGAAACGGAGAGGATGTTTATCCCAATCTGTTTGCAGTGATGCGTGCAGATATTCTGGCACAGAGCGAATGGATGCGTACGCAAAAGCTGGCACTGGTGGATCGATATGAAAAATGCTGGCGGGAAATCTGTCAGAAAAATCAGTGTCTTTCTATTAAAGATCTTGCAATTGACGGATCGGATCTGATCGCACAGGGTATCCCGTCAGGACCGGAGATCGGAACGATTCTGCATGAGATGCTGGAAGATGTGCTGGACGAGCCGGAAAATAATAATAAGGAATATTTGCTGGAGCATTTAGAGATATATCAAAAACGGGAGGGAAAATGATGAACTACAAAGAATCTTACAATGAATGGCTTGAAAATCCGTATTTTGATGAAGCGACGAAAGAAGAGCTTCGGGCGATTGCGGGAGATGAGAAAGAAATCGAAGACCGGTTTTATATGGAACTGGAATTCGGTACAGCAGGCCTGCGCGGCGTGATCGGTGCCGGCATGAACCGTATGAATATCTATACGGTCAGAAAAGCAACACAGGGGCTGGCAAATTACATCTGTTCCCTTGGCGTTCAGGACAAAGGTGTTGCCATTGCATACGATTCCAGAAATATGTCTCCGGAATTTGCGCGTGAAACGGCACTCTGTCTTGCGGCAAATGGCGTAAAGGCATACATGTTTGATTCCCTTCGTCCGGTGCCGGAGCTGTCCTTTACTGTACGGACATTAAAATGTACGGCAGGAGTTGTGATCACGGCAAGCCATAATCCTGCTGAATACAATGGATATAAGGTTTACTGGGAAGATGGCGCACAGATCACACCGCCGCATGATGGCGGAATCATGGATCAGGTTCGTGCGGTGACAGATTTTACAACCGTAAAGACCATGGATTATGATGAGGCAATCAAGGCAGGTCTCTTGACAATCATTGGAAAAGATATCGACGACCTCTATATGGCGGAGCTCAAAAAAGTGGTCCTCCATCCGGAAACAATCGCGTCACAGGCAGATCATCTGCGCATCGTTTATACACCGCTGCACGGAACAGGAAATAAACCGGTACGCCGGATTCTGGATGAGCTTGGATTCAAGCAGGTATTTGTTGTGCCGGAACAGGAAGAGCCGAACGGGGATTTCCCGACCGTCAGCTATCCGAACCCGGAAGCAGCAGATGCATTTGAACTGGCGCTTGCACTGGCAAAAGAAAAGGATGCAGATCTGGTTCTTGCAACTGATCCGGATGCTGACCGCCTTGGTGTTTATGTCAAAGACGGATCCGACGGCAGTTATCATGCGCTGACAGGAAATATGTCAGGCTGCCTGATCGGTGCGTATGAGATCGCACAGAGAAAAGCACTTTTCGGTCTTCCGGAGGACGGCGCATTTATCAAATCGATCGTAAGTACCAACCTGGCAGATGCGATCGCTGCAGATTATGGCGTAGCGCTCTGTGAAGTCCTGACAGGCTTTAAGTTCATCGGCCGTAAGATGCTCGAGTTTGAAACAGAAGGAACCGGCACATACCTCTTCGGTATGGAGGAAAGCTACGGATGCCTTCCGGGAACCTATGCAAGAGATAAAGATGCAGTAGCGGCTTCTATGGTGCTTTGCGAAGCAGCTGCATGGTATAAAGAGCAGGGCAAGACCCTCTGGGATGCGATGGTAGAGCTGTATGATAAGTATGGCTGGTATCATGACGAAGTGACTTCCATTACTCTGAAAGGAAAAGAGGGCATTGAGAAGATCCAGTCGATCATGGAAGAGCTGCGCAAGGACCCGCCAAAAGAGATCGGCGGTCTTGAGGTTCTGTCATTGAGAGACTACAAAAAGGGAACGATCGTTGACAACCGTACAGGCGAGGAAAAACCGACCGGTCTCCCGTCAGCAAACGTTCTTTACTGTGATCTGCCGGATGCTGCATGGGTTTGCTTCAGACCGTCAGGTACAGAGCCGAAGCTGAAATTCTATTTTGGTATCGTTGGAACATCCGCTGAGGATGCGGCTGCAAAGGCAGAGAATCTTGGCGCGGCTGTAAAGGGAATCGTTGAAGCGATGATGTAGAATCCGAGTCAGAATCCCTTTCGAACACCAAAGGTACAGTATTTGTGTGTTTTCTATGAAACACATGCTGAAATCCTTGACATTACTGGAAAAATCCAGTATAAATTAAAGATGTATAGTATCACAAGAACCCGTAATTTGGACGGGGTAGGAGGAAAGAAGAATGAACAAATCAGAATTAGTTGCACAGATTGCTGAGCAGGCTGGCCTGCAGAAGAAAGATGCAGAAAAAGCATTGGCTGCATTTACAGACATCGTAGCAGATACTCTTAAGAAGGGTGATAAAGTTCAGCTGGTAGGATTTGGAACATTTGAAGTTACTGAAAGAGCAGCAAGAACAGGTAGAAATCCGCAGACGAAGAAAGAGATCAAGATCCCTGCTTCAAAAGCACCGAAGTTCAAAGCTGGTAAAGCTCTGAAGGATATCGTAAATCAGTAATTTGTTCTGACGGATGAAACAAACCGGCATCCCTGTGAATCCACAGGGATGCTGTTTCATATCAGGAGGGAACATGAGACTTGATAAATATTTAAAGGTCTCGCGTCTGATCAAACGGCGTACCGTAGCGAATGAAGCATGCGATGCGGGACGGATCAGTGTGAACGGAAAGGTCGCAAAAGCATCCCAGCAGGTAAAGGCAGGAGATATACTCGAGATTACATTCGGGAACCGTTCCGTAAAAGCAGAGATCTTAAAGATTGCCGAGACCACCAAAAAAGAGGAGGCAGCGGAGATGTTCCGATATCTCTAGGTTGCAATCGGGCGGTTCTTCCGATATGATAATAATGGAGGGAACCCGTCAACGGATAACTGGATGAGAGGGATCTGTCAAAGGAGTCAGGTGTGAGAAAACAGCAGAAATCAACACTCGATTTAAATGAAAGAAAAAAAACAGCTACAAAAAAGATCCGCAATCCCAGGAATCGAAAGGCGCGGATCGGTATCACATGTATGGTGATCGTTCTGATCGCTATTCTTTCTGTGCAGATCGTTCGCCTCGATGCGCAGAATGATGCTTATATTGCCAAAGAAAAGCAGTTAAAGACGGAGCTGAAAGCTGAGGAGCAGAGAACGAAGCAGCTGGAAGCAAAGCAGGAATATGTCAACACGGACGAGTATGTTGAAGATACTGCCAAGTCAAAGCTTGGAATGGCTTATGATGACGAGATCATTTTTAAAGAAGAGTAATCATGTGCGGCATAATCTTTATGCACATTTAAGACCCTCACTTTTCTGCCGGTATCCGGGAGATGAGCGGGGGTGTTTATATATCTAAGGAAACAGGAACGAAAAGGTTTTTTGGAAAATGATGCAGGATCCCCTTTTTCCCAGAATGAAAGAGTACATCAGAGAGTGTCAGATGATCCGGCCGGGTGATCACGTGCTGGTCGCAGTGTCCGGTGGTGCGGACTCTGTTTTTTTGCTGCGCGGATTAAAGGAACTGTCCGGGGAACTCTCCTGTACGCTTTGTGCGGTTCATGTCGAACACGGCATCCGGGGAGAGAACAGCCTGCGGGATGCAGCATTTGTAAAAGAACTGTGTCAGAAAGAAGAGATCCCCTACAGGATCTGGCACGTGGATGCACCACTGTTTGCAAAGGAGTCAGGGACAGGCCTGGAGGAGGCGGCCAGAGCGCTTCGTTATCAGGCGTTTGAAAAGGCGGCCAAAGAAGAGCAGGCTGACAGGATCGCAGTTGCACACCATATGGAAGATAACGCAGAGACGATGCTGTTTCATCTGGCGCGGGGAACGGGGCTTTTGGGGCTTTCCGGGATCCCTCCCGTCAGAGGGAGGATCATCCGTCCGCTTTTATGTGTTTCCAGAGAGGAAATTGAAGCATGGCTTCTGGAAAACGGACAGGCATGGTGCGTTGACGAGACAAATACGGATGTTTCATTGAGCAGGAATCTGATCCGTGCGGAAGTTTTGCCGAAACTAAAAGCGATCAATCCGTCCGCAGTACTGCATATGAAAGAAACGGCAGAGCTGTTGAGAAGGACCGGTGAATATCTGGACCGTGAGTCAGCAGCTGCTTTTCATGATGTAAAAACAGGGGATGCGCTTAATGCCGAAAAGCTCACCGGCCTGGATCCGGCAGTGGCAGAGCACCTGGTGTACAGAATGCTGCAGCATGTGGCAGGAAACACAAAAGACATGACACGTACGCATGTAAGGAGTGTATGCGACCTTGCCAATAAGCCTGTCGGAAAGCAGGTTTCGCTGCCTTACGATATGATCGCAGAGCGGACATATGATGCGATTAGGATTAGAAAGCAGCCGGATGCTGCTAACGAGTTTGGGAAGGATGCAGACCGGATAGTGGATCATACCGGGGCACAGAGTGTGTCACTAAAGATACCGGGCAGGACATTGGCCGGTACAGCGTATCAATTCGACGCGGAAATCCTTTTATATGACGGGGCGGAAGAAAAAATCCCGCGAAATCCATATACGAAATGGTTTGATTATGATAAAATAAAAAATGGTTTGCAAATTCGGGGGAGAAACCACGGAGATTATCTGCAGATCGACAAAAACGGCGGGCATAAGAGCATTCAGGATTATATGGTGAATGAAAAAATCCCGGCAGGGGAGCGTGACAGAGTGCTTTTGCTGGCGGATGGAAGCCATATCGTATGGGTGATCGGCCGGCGGATCAGTGAAGCATATAAGGTGACAAAAGAGACAAAGCGCGTTCTGGTTCTTTCGGTAATATGCGCGGACGCAAAAGGAGAAGCGAAATGACAGAATCCGTCAGAGAGTTGATTTCTGAGGAAGAGATCGGAAAAAGAATACGGGAATTGGGAGAACAGATCAGTCGTGATTATGCCGGGTCGACCATCAAGCTGATCATCATTTTAAAGGGTGGCTGCTTTTTCGGGTGCGAACTTGCTAAGCGCCTGAGCATCCCGGTTGAATTGGACTTCATGGCAGTTTCGAGCTACGGAAACAGTACCGAGTCCTCGGGTGTGCTGAATGTGCAAAAAGATCTCGATGACCATGTGATCGGACAGGATGTTCTCGTGGTAGAGGATATCATTGATACCGGAAGGACGATGTCCTATCTTCTGGAAGAGCTGAAGCGTCGCGGTGCCAAAAGCGTATCGCTTTGTGCACTGCTGGATAAACCGGACAGACGTGTCGCCGAAGTGCCGATCGACTACTGCGGATACCGGATCCCGGACAAGTTTGTAGTCGGATATGGCCTGGATTATGCGCAGAGATACCGCAACCTTCCATATATCGGAATCATAGAATTTTTAGAAGACGAGGAATAATACATTGAGAAGAGCCAGCAGAGGATTATGGGTATATATTTTTATCATCATTCTGTTCATGGCAGTTTTTTCAGCGATGAACAGGAATTCGCAGAGCGCGGATTCATATACCTATCAGCAGTTTAAAAATGATGTCAAGGCAGAAAAGATCGAAGAGGTCGTGATCGCACAGAATGAAGAGGTACCGACCGGTGTCCTTCGTGTTACGACCACAGACGGGGAACGAAAGCAGGTTTACGTTTCAGATGTAAACGATGTTCAGGAGTATCTGGACAAAGAGGGCGAGACGGATCTGTATACGGTCCGGAATGTCCCGGGAGAGAGCTTTATCAGTGCTGTTCTGCCTAATATCATCATGATCGTCATTCTGATTGTGTTCTTTGTGATGATGACAAGAGGCGCCGGAGGCGGCGGTGCGAACGGAAAGATGATGAACTTTGGCAAGAGCGGTGCAACGATGACCACCGGCGAAAACGTCAAAGTTAATTTCAGTGATGTTGCAGGCCTGCAGGAAGAAAAAGAAGAGCTTGCGGAGATCGTTGACTTTTTAAGAGATCCGAGCCGTTATACAAAGCTTGGTGCGCGGATTCCGAAGGGTGTTCTTTTAGAGGGCCCTCCCGGAACCGGTAAGACACTTCTTGCAAAAGCAGTTTCCGGTGAAGCAGGTGTACCGTTCTTTTCCATTTCCGGTTCAGACTTCGTAGAGATGTTTGTCGGTGTCGGTGCATCCAGAGTCCGTGACCTGTTTGACAATGCGAAGAAAAACGCGCCGTGTATCGTGTTCATCGATGAGATCGACGCGGTTGCGCGCCGGAGAGGTACAGGCCTTGGCGGCGGACATGATGAGAGAGAGCAGACATTGAACCAGCTGCTGGTTGAGATGGACGGTTTTGGCGTGAACGAAGGCATCATCGTCATGGCTGCGACAAACCGTGTTGACATTCTCGATCCGGCGATCCTGCGTCCGGGCCGCTTTGACCGGAAGGTTGTAGTCGGAAGACCGGATGTCAAGGGCAGAGAAGAGATTCTGAAAGTACATTCCAGGAATAAACCGATCGGTGATGATGTCGATCTGAAGCAGGTGGCACAGACAACGGCCGGATTTACCGGTGCAGATCTGGAGAACCTGATGAATGAAGCTGCGATCCTGGCGGCACGAGAAAAACGGGCATTCATCCGTCAGGATGATATCCGCCGTTCGTTTGTAAAAGTCGGAATCGGTACAGAGAAGAAGAGCCGTGTTGTTTCCGATAAAGAAAAACGGATCACGGCTTATCATGAGGCGGGTCATGCGATTCTGTTCCATGTGCTTCCGGATGTCGGACCGGTCTATAGTGTTTCGATCATCCCGACAGGCCTTGGTGCTGCGGGATATACGATGCCGCTTCCGGAACGGGACGACATGTTCAATACGAAGGGCAAGATGCTGCAGGATATCATGGTTGCATTCGGCGGACGCATCGCAGAAGAGCTGATCTTTGATGATGTGACGACCGGCGCGTCCCAGGATATCAAGCAGGCGACCCAGATCGCGAAGGCGATGGTCACCAAGTATGGTATGTCGGAAAATGTCGGTCTGATCAACTACTCTGATGAAGACAATGAAGTATTCATCGGACGGGATCTGGCACATTCGAGAGCATATGGTGAGCATACGGCGACCGTGATCGATACAGAAGTGAAACGCATCATTGATGAATGCTATGCGAAGGCAAAAGCGATCATTTTAGAGCATGAGAAAGTTCTGCATGCCTGCGCGACGCTTCTGATTGAAAAAGAAAAGATTCACCGCAATGAATTTGAGGCACTCTTTGGGGATAATGTGGTGGTGAATGAGAGTGAATTTGCAGAAGAATAGCTTATGAATGAAATTACACAGACTTTTTTCAGTGATCAGACAATAGATTATTGTGATCCGGCGGAGCCAAAAGAAAATGATCTGATCCGAATCCGTTTTCGTGCAGCGACCGAAAAAACACTCACTGTCTTCCTGTGCTATGGCGGCATTGCGCTGGCAATGAAGCGTGCAGAGACGGTTGGGGTGTTCACGTTTTACGAAATGCAGATCCGGATGGGACATGCGCCGATCAGGTATCATTTTCGGATCCGTATGGGTGAGCAGACCTGGGTATACAATAAGATCGGCTGTTGTGATATGCACCAGCCGATCTATGACTTTTCACTTGTGCCGGGGTTTTCCACGCCGGACTGGGCGAAGGGTGCTGTGATGTATCAGATCTTCACAGACCGTTTCTATAACGGAGATCCTTCCAATGATGTCAGAGAAGGCGAATATTTTTACATCAAAAGACAGGTCAGAAAGATTGATAACTGGAGCCGGCCACCGGGAAATTTTGATGTAACGGATTTTTACGGCGGAGATCTTGCAGGTGTGATCCAAAAGCTGCCGTATCTGAAACAGCTCGGGATTGAAGTGATCTATTTTAATCCGTTATTTGTATCACCGTCGAGTCATAAATATGACACGCAGGATTATGACTATATCGACCCACATTTTGGTGTGATCCTGGAAGATGATGAAACAACCCTTCCGAAGGGCAGCAATGACAACTCTGAAGCAGCAGGCTATATCAAACGCGTGACAGATCGCAGAAATCTGGAGGCTGGAAACGCACTGTTTGCGGAGCTGGTGGAAAAAGCACATGCGGAAGGAATCCGTGTCATCATTGACGGTGTTTTCAATCATTGCGGCTCCTTTCATAAGTGGCTTGACAGGGAAGGCATTTATTCAAAAGAAGAAGGATATGAGACAGGGGCTTTTTTTGAAAAGGACAGCCCTTATCATGATTTCTTCCGGTTTTATGATGAAAATGCCTATCCGCAGAATACATCTTACGATGGCTGGTGGGGGCATGACACCCTGCCGAAGCTGAACTATGAAAATTCAAAAAAACTGGAAAATTATATTCTGGAGATTGGGAAAAAGTGGGTCTCGCCGCCATATAACGTTGATGGTTGGCGTCTGGATGTTGCGGCAGATTTAGGACACAGCAAAGAATACAATCACAGGTTCTGGAAGAAGTTCAGGAGGGTTGTGAAAGAGGCAAACCCGGAGGCGGTGATCATTGCAGAGCATTACGGAGATCCTTCTGACTGGCTGCATGGTGATCAGTGGGATACCGTCATGAACTATGATGCGTTTATGGAACCGGTTTCCTGGTTTTTGACAGGTATGGAGAAACATAGCGAGGGATTTCGCCCGGATCTTTTGGGGAATCCGGATGCGTTTTTCGAAGCGATGCGCTATCACATGGCGCGGTTTTCGACATCGTCTCTGTATTGTGCCATGAATCAGCTTTCCAATCATGACCACTCGCGGTTCCTGACCAGAACGAATCATAAGGTTGGGCGGGCAGTTACGCTGGGAGCGGCTGCCGCGTCAGAAGGGATCAATAAAGGCGTTTTCCGTGCTGCAGTCGTGATCCAGATGACCTGGCCTGGTGCGCCGACGTTATACTATGGGGATGAAGCCGGTTTATGCGGTTTTACAGATCCCGATAATCGGCGTGCCTATCCATGGGGGCGAGAGGATAAAAATCTGATTGCGTTTCATCGCAGTATTATTGCATTGCATAAGGAACTGGAAGTCCTTCGTACCGGATCGGTACTTGAGCTTTACCGGGCCAAGAATGTGATCGGTTATGCCAGATTTTGTAAGGGGCATGCTGTGATCGTTGTTGTTAATAACGATGATTATTCCAGAGAATGCGCCATTGATGTCTGGAAGGCAGGCGTGCCGATCCAGGCGGAACTTACACTGGTCATGTATACAAATGAAACCGGTTTTTCAGACAAAGAGCTGAAGTATCCGGTTGAAAATGGTGTTTTGGACATTGCATTGCCAAAACGTGCATCGATCATGATGCGATGGGATGCGTAAAGCGTGTTTTCGCAAGGTACTTTTGGTTGCGATTAGAAAACACAAGTGATAAAATTTGCTTGAATATAAAAAATAGTAACAATCTTTTACATAATACGATAGGAGGAAGTCATGCATCAGAAGAAAATACTGACAGCGGCACTTGTGGCCTCGACGGTTGCCGGTATCGGCATAGTCCCGGCGCAGAATGCGGAAGCAGCATCAATCAGTTCGTTTGTAAGTAATGCGTTGGCGATTGCGAATGACAATTCGCATGGCTACAGCATGGTGAATCGCTGGGGCCCTGATTATGACTGCTCTTCATTTGTTATCACCTGTCTGAAACAGGCTGGATTTGAGACCGGCGGAGCCACCTATTCCGGCAATATGGTTTCAAACCTGACACAGCATGGATTTTCCTATATCCCTTCCTCAAAGATCGATCTGAATTCGTCGTCATCTTTGCAGGCGGGCGATATCCTGATGGCATCCGGGCATACCGAGATCTATATTGGAAACGGGAAACGTGTCGGTGCTCATAGAAATTATGATGGAAAGACAGGAGATTCAGGCGGAAATGAGATCAACGTCCTGAATTATACGAGAGGATCCTGGTATGGCATTTTACGTTATACAGGTTCCGGAAGTACGGCGACGGCAGTGACGACTGCAGCGACGACAACCTCCTCTTCTGAAACGGGTACGTATAAGATCAATGCAAATCTGAACCTGCGTTCCGGTAACAGCACCAGCACGTCGATCATGACGACGATCCCGAAGGGAAGCAGCGTAACGGTTTCTCAGATTTCAAACGGCTGGGGTAAGACGACGTACAGCGGGAAGACCGGCTGGATCTACTTGAGCTATGCGACCCGTACCGGCAATGCAGCAACGACAGCGGCAGCTACTACAACACCGGCAGCAACCACTACCACGGCCGCTGCAACGGGCGCGATTTATAAGACTACGGCAAATCTGAATATGCGTACCGGTAACAGTACAGGTTACTCCAGACTCCTGACGATCCCGAGAGGGACAAGTGTTACGGTAACAGAGACAAAGGGTGGCTGGGGCAAGACAAGCTACAGCGGGAAGACCGGCTGGATCTCGCTTGACTATGCGACAAAGACCGGCAATGTTGCAGCACCGGCAGCAACAACAACCGTAGCAAGCACAGCATCCGCTTCTTCAGCGGTTGCAGGAACGGTATATAAGACAAACGGAAACATGTACCTTCGATCTGGCAATAATAAATCGGCTTCGATCCTTGGTGTGGTTCCGAAGGGCACCAGTGTGACTGCGACACAGATCAGCAATAACTGGGGCAAGATTACCTATGGCGGAAAAACCGGCTGGATGTCTTTGAAATATTCAACAAAGACAGGAACCGTAGCGGCACCGGCAGCATCTACAGCGAAAGCGACTACTGCATCATCAACAAAGACCGCTTCAGCAGCATCGCCTACCGTGACAGGAACAACTTCAAAAACAACTTCCTTTATCTATCAGACAACATCTAATCTGAATCTGCGCTCCGGAAACAGCACGTCATATTCGAAGCTGAGCGTGATTCCGAGAGGTACAGGTGTTACGGTAACGGAAGTAAAGAATAACTGGGGTAAGGTCAGCTATGACGGAAAGACCGGCTGGATCTCTTTACAGTATGCAAGCAAAAAGGGCTCGAACGTTGTAACGACGATCAATACCGTAGTCAAGAATGCAGCATCCTCATCGACAAAGACCGTTACTTACTCCTATATGACAACTGCAAATCTGAACTTAAGAAAGAGCTTCAGTACGGCATCAGCAAAGATTTTGACTATGCCCAAGGGCACATCTCTTACGGTTACGGAAATCAAAAACAACTGGGGTAAAGTAAACTATCAGGGGAATGTAGGCTGGATGTCCTTACAGTATGCGATCTGTACAGGATCCCAGACGACCATTAAAAACATTATCGGTCAGACATCTGCCAGCCCAACCTTAAAGACCGCATCTGTTCCGGCGACGGCATCAGCTGTGAAGACAGCATCCGTTCCGGCAGCAACATCATCTGTGAAGCTGACAGCATCTGCCACACCTGTGACAACAATTGCAAAGGCGGCGGCATCCGTTTCTTTGGCATCTGCAGCAGAAACGACAGCAGAAGCCAAGTCAGATCAGGGACAGTCTGAGAACGAAGAAACAAAACCAGTATCCTTCAGTATGCCAGTTTCTGTTGTCAATGCGTTAGAGGATGAAGCGAAGACTTCTGAGGCAGAGGAAGCGGTGGAAGAAACCGCGACCGAAGAGGTCAAAGCTGAAGAGGCTGTGGCAGAAGAGACAGCTGAAAACGACGTGGCTGTGGAAGAAACAGCAGCGCCGGAAGAGACTGTAGAAGCAGTTGAAGAAGCGGCAGAAGCAGAATCTGAAGAAACTGAGGCTGAGGACGCTGAAGAGACCGAAGAAGAGACACCTGATGCGGAGGCGGAAGAATCTGAAGAAAGTGTCGAGGCAGAGACATCTGAAGCAGAGGAGACTGACGTTGAGGCAGAAGCAGAGGAAGAGACTGCTGTTGAAGAGGCCGAGGTAGAGGAAGAGGCGGATGTCGAAGATGCAGAAGTAGAAGAAACTGCAGATGCGTTTGCAGCAGGAAACTATGCTGCGCAGAATGAAATCCGTATCTTTGCAGATGCTTATGACGGTGCGGAAGTGCTGACTACATTTGAAGCAGGAACTGTTTTGGAAGTGACTGCAGAAAATGACGGATGGGGCAAGGTCTCCATTGACGGACAGACATGCTGGATCCATCTGGCTGATGTTGAAAAGACAGAAGCTTCCGTTTCAAAGGGGCTGACGCTTCAGGCTGACACACAGGATGCTGAAGCAGAGACAGAAAATGCCGAGGCAGAAAGCACCGATGAGCAGACCGCAGAAGACGGCGGTGCGTCAGAACTGATGGAAGATCAGGCAGAGTGATCTGACACCGATTGATAGTGTTCTTCCCAGAACCGGTTCAGATAATCCGTGATCTGTGCCAGGCCTTCATTACTGAACGGAAAGTCGGCAGAAGTTTTTTCTTCATCCGGTGTCACATCATAAATATACGGACCTTTCCAAGTTGTGACACGAAGACACTCTTTTACAACAGAATCATTTGAATCAGATTGTGCGTCGGAGCTTTGCTCCGGCGCATATTTTATGATCCGGTAATTCATACCCTGAAAACTGCCGTAAAACGGCTGCATCTTATAAAAATTGATATTAAATAAATCTTTTGCTTCGATCTTTTGCATCGGGTTACCTCCCTTATGTACTGCAATATCAGATTATAATAATTGATAGGTGCCCTTTTTCGTCTTTTTAATCTTATTCTCATCACAGAATTTTTTTAAGATTCTCTGCAGCTGCCGTCTGCTGCAATGAAGCTGCATCGTGGCCTCTTCTACACCGGACAGAATCCCGTCTTCGCAAAACGTTTCCATGTACATCAGCAAACGATCCTCTACGGTAATGTTTTGCCTGTGCAGCGTGGAAAAGCTTGAAAATTTATATGCGATAGAAGACAGCAGGAGATGAAGAAAGTCCGGATCCTGATCCAGAATGTCGCGATAGCGGCTGACAGACAATACGAGGCAGACGACATCTGTATGTGCCTCTACAAATAAGGTATGAAAGTCTTTGATCACATATTCGATATCGCCAAGGATCGCAGGATAAGACTCCAGTCTGACAGATGTGAGGGAACCATCCTCATGGATGCTGTAGATTTTTACGCTTCCTTCTATGATGAAGAGGATGTCTTTCAGACTGTTATTCGGGGAACAGAGTAATTCACCGGCGGCGTATTGCTGAACAGAAAAGTGTAGTTGATCGGTGTTTAAGTAATCGTGAATCCTTGCCTTTTCCATCCAATATGCGACTTGTTTTTTGTCTGTGATCGTTTTCATGTTTTTATTGTGCCATGTGTCACAATATTCGTCAATTCTTTTTGCTAAAATCCTGGTACAGAAAGAGGTAATGAACATGGAGAACAGTATTTTTCAGGAAAAAAGAATATCAAAAGCATATATTGTCTTGTCGCTGCCACTCGTCATGAGTATGGTAGTGTCGTTGGTTTATAATCTGGCGGATACCTATTTTGTGGCACAGACAAATAATACAGATCTGGTGGCGGGCGTATCTCTTGGTGCGCCGGTCTTTACACTGCTGATGGCATTTGGGAATGTTTTCGCACAGGGAGGAAGCTCTCTGATCTCAAGGCTTCTGGGGCAAAAAGATGTGCAGAATGCCCGCAGGGTATCATCGTTTTCGTTTTATGTGTCCATCATTACAGGTGCGGTGATCGGCGCTTTGTTATTGCTCTTAAGAACACCGATGCTATATCTTCTTGGAGCAACAGCGGATACGTTTGCACATGCATCGGCATATTATGTATGGCTGGCGGTTGGCGCGCCGGCAGTAGTACTGTCGTTTATTCACTCGAATCTGCTCAGGACGGAAGGATTGTCAAAAGAATCGATGATGGGCTCTGTGCTTGGGACTGTGATTAATATCGTGCTCGATCCGATCCTGATCTCAGTGCTTGGAATGGGGGCGGCGGGAGCTGCGATCGCAACGGTGATCGGATATTTGTGTACTGACATTTTCTTTGTGATCATTCTTCCCAGAAAGAGTTCAAATCTTTCCATGCAGCCAAAAGAGCTGAAGATTCCCATGGGTTACGTGGGGCAGATCCTGGGCATCGGGATTCCGGCCGCATTGGTCAATATCCTGCAGAGCATCAGCATCGTTTTGACCAATCAGTTTTTGCTGCCGTATGGAAATGAATCGATCGCGGCAATGGGAATTGCATTGAAGGTCAGCATGATCGCACTTCTTATCATTACGGGATTCTCTTTTGGCGGATCACCTTTGTTTGGTTATTACTATGGCGCAGGCAACAGGGAACGCCTGCAGGCCTGCTTTCATTTCTGCTTTCGCTTTCTGATCGTGATCGCAGTGATCCTGACAGTCTTTGTATACATTGCTGCACCGGCATTGATCCGTGGTATGCTGGATCAGGAAAGTATTCTGATGCATGGAACGCTGATGCTGCGCTGGCAGGTTTTGACAATGGCATTTGTGGCAATTACGATGCTGACCACCATTATCTGTCAATCAACAGGGAAAATCCTGTCATCCTTTATTTTGTCGATCAGCAGACAGGGATTTGTATTTGTCATCGTGTTGCTGATCGCATCAAACCTGTTTGGATATCATGGTGTCATCTGTTCACAGGCAATCGCGGATATCATCACAGCAGGGATGTCCATCGGGATTTTTTTGAAAGTGTTTAGATGTTGATTTAGGCATTTCGCATGAAAGAGCAGGCTGATCGGCCTGTTCTTTTGATTTGTATTTAAAGACGAATTGTGCTACAATCGAACAATGTATATACTTTAATACACTAAACTGCAAACAGAAACCGATGATTTGAATGGGAATGATGGGATCATGAGAGTCAGTAAGCGGACCACGGAAATCTTAAAACGTCTGGATGATGTCTACGGGACAGATGATATCTGTTACTTAGAGCATGACAATGACTGGCAGTTTCTGATCGCCGTGATCATGAGTGCCCAGTGTACGGATGCCCGTGTGAATATGGTCACAAAAGATCTGTTCAAAAAATATGACACCATTGAGAAAATGGCCGGTGCGGATCTTGAGGAACTTGAGCAGGACATTCATTCTGTCGGGTTCTATCACAACAAGGCGAAAAACATCATTCTCTGTATGCGCCGTCTGATCACAGAATACGGTGGCAAGGTTCCATCCGATATGGATGACCTTCTGACGCTGCCGGGGGTTGGCCGGAAGACGGCGAATGTGATCCGCGGGAATATTTACAGAGAGCCAAGCGTGGTGGTTGATACCCATGTCAAGCGAATCTCAAAGCGCCTGGGGCTGACCAAAGAGACCGATCCGGAGAAGGTGGAATATGATCTGATGAAACGCCTCCCGAAGGAAAACTGGATCCGTTATAATATGCAGATCATCACATTGGGCCGGACCATTTGCACAGCGCGTTCGCCAAAATGTGGAGAATGTTTTTTGAGTGACCTGTGCAATGCAGAGGATAAAAGATAAACAATGGAAATTGGGAAATTACCGGAATCCGTTTTAAAACGGTCCGTTTTCAAACAATTGCATACGATGCGTCCCGAGGTATTACAGGGGGCAGGCGTCGGAGAAGACTGCGCACTGCTTCAGCTGGCCGAAGATGAGATGTTTGTTGTTTCAACAGATCCCATCACAGCCGCCGCAAAGGATGCGGGGCGGCTCGCGATCCGTGTTACCTTAAATGATATCGCGACGACAGGCGCAGAACCGGTCGCAGTCCTGGTGACAGCGCTGCTGACACCGGAAACGACGGAAGACGAGATTCGCGGACTGATCGGACAGATGGAAGAAGAGTGTGCTAAAAGCAATGTACAGATTGTCGGCGGCCACACCGAAGTGACGGATGTCGTCAGACAGCCCCTGCTGTCGATCACCGGGATCGGAAAAGTCAAAAAAGACTGCTATCTTCTGACCGGCGGCAGCAAGCCGGGGGATGACATCATCATCACGAAGTGGATCGGGCTGGAAGGCACATCGATCATTGCAAAGGAAAAAGAGGAAAAGCTTTCAGAACGACTGCCAAAAGACCTGATCAAAACCGGACAGGAGTTTGACCAGTACCTTTCCATTTTGCCGGAAGCACAGATCGCAGCAGATCACGGCGTGCATGCGATGCATGATATTACCGAAGGCGGGGTGTTCGGCGCATTGTGGGAGGTCGCGGCCGCAGCAGGACTCGGTCTTGATATTGACCTTATGAAGATTCCCGTCCGCCAGGAGACCATAGAAGTCTGCGAAGTGTTTGGCATCAATCCATATGAGCTGATCTCAAGCGGCAGCCTGCTTGTCACAACACCGGACGGAACAGGTTTGATCCGGGCGTTAGAAGAAGCCGGTATTCCGGCGGCAATCATCGGTAAGATGGAAGATGGGAATGACCGGATCATCCGCAACGGCGAAGACAGACGCTATCTGGAACCGCCCAAGACCGATGAGATCTACAAAGTCGTGTAAAGCGCAGACCATAACAGAAAGAGACATTTTCATTCTTTGGGGAGTTTTTATATAGAAACAGGAAGAGGGTATTACAATGAGAGAAAAAATTTTAACCTATCTTGAGAAAAACAGCCGGATCGATCTGCAGGAACTTGCGATCGTACTGGGCGAAGATGTTGACCGTGTTACCGCGGAGATCAAAGCGATGGAAGATGAGCACGTGATCTGCGGTTATCACACGATGATCAACTGGGAAAAGACAGACGTCGAGCAGGTCATCGGCCTGATCGAAGTCAATGTAACACCGCAGCGTGGCCGTGGATTTGATACCATTGCCGAGCGCATTTACAACTATCCGGAAGTCAATGCGGTTTATCTGATCTCCGGCGGATTTGATCTGCTTGTGACGATCGAGGGACGCAGCCTGCGTGAAGTGGCAAGCTTTGTATCCGATAAGCTGTCTGCGTTAGAGTATGTGACCGCTACGAAGACCAACTTTGTATTAAAGAAATACAAAGACCATGGAACGATTATGACAGAAAAGAAAAAAGATGAAAGGATACAGGTAATGCCATGAGAAACCCGTTAGGACAAAAAGTGACAGATATCAAGCCATCCGGTATCCGGAAATTCTTCGATGTCGTCAGTGAAATGCCGGATGCAATTTCTCTTGGTGTCGGTGAACCGGATTTTGATACCCCGTGGTTTGTTAGAGACGAGGGTATTTATTCGCTGGAAAAGGGACGGACATTTTATACGTCTAATTCCGGATTGAAAGAGCTTAAGATCGCTGCATGTGATTTCCTGAAGCGTAAGTACGGACTGTATTATGATTACAGCAATGAGATTTTTATTACGGTAGGCGGCAGTGAGGCAATCGACCTTGCATTCCGTGCGATGCTGGATCCGGGGGATGAGGTTCTGATCCCGCAGCCAAGTTATGTTTCCTATCTGCCGTGTGCATATCTTGCAGGCGGTGTTCCGGTACCGATCGAGCTGAAGGTGGAAAATGAATTCCGCCTGACCAGAGAAGAACTTCTGGCTGCGATCACGCCAAAGACAAAGATCCTGGTACTGCCGTTCCCGAACAATCCGACCGGAGCGGTTATGGAGCAGAAAGATCTGGATGCGATCGCGGATGTCATCATTGACAATGACCTGTTTGTCGTCACCGATGAGATCTATTCCGAGCTGACCTATTCGGAGAACGGACACGTTTCCATCGCAGCAATGCCGGGCATGAAGGAGCGGACCATCTATATCAACGGTCTGTCCAAATCCCATGCCATGACCGGATGGAGAATCGGATATGCCTGCGGTCCGAAAGTAATCATTGAGCAGATGTTAAAGATCCATCAATTTGCCATTATGTGTGCGCCAACGACCAGCCAGTATGCCGGTGTGGCAGCATTGAACGATGGTGACAGCGATGTGGAGATGATGCGGGAAGAGTATAACGGACGGCGCCGGTATCTGATGCATCGGTTTGAAGAAATGGGACTGCCGTGTTTTGAACCGTATGGCGCGTTCTATGCATTCCCGTGTATCAAGGAATTCGGCATGACGTCAGAGGAATTTGCGGTTCGCCTTCTTGAAGAAGAAGAGGTCGCTGTTGTGCCGGGTACGGCATTCGGCGATTGCGGAGAAGGGTTCCTGCGGATCTCCTACGCATATTCCCTGGAGAGTCTGAAAGAGGCATTTGACCGCATCGAGCGGTTCATCACACGCCTTCGCAATGCATAGGGTCATATAGAATGACAAATTTTGTTGAAGCGAAAGAATTACAATATCAATATCAGATCAAAGATGAGAACGGAGAAGTTGTAAGGACGATAGAGGCGCTCGCGGGGCTTGATTTAGAGATTGCACCCGGTGAGTTTATCGCGATCCTTGGAGCAAACGGCTCCGGCAAATCGACATTGGCCCGCCATCTGAATGCACTGCTGCATCCGGCTGGCGAGATGCTGTATATAGACGGAAAAGATGCCTCTCTTACAGAAAACGAGCTGCCAATCCGCAAAGCGGCCGGAATGGTCTTCCAGAATCCGGACAATCAGCTGGTGGCAGGTGTTGTGGAAGAGGATGTGGCATTCGGCCCGGAAAACATCGGCGTGCCGACAGAAGACATCGAAAAACGTGTCGCAGAATCTCTGCAGGCGGTCGGCATGTCTTCCTACCGGTATCATTCGCCGAATCATCTTTCCGGCGGACAGAAGCAGCGTATTGCGATCGCCGGTGTTCTTGCGATGCATCCGAAATGCATTATCTTTGACGAGTCTACCGCGATGCTCGATCCTGCAGGACGCAGAGAAGTATTGGAAGCGGCGCACGAGCGTAACCGTAAGGACAACGTGACGATCATCTGGATCACGCATTTTATGGAAGAAGCGGCAGGGGCAGACCGGATCTATGTAATGGATAAGGGCCATATTGTCCTGACAGGGACGCCCGGAGAAGTGTTTGCAAGAGAAGATATGCTCTCAGCCCTCGGGTTAGAGCCGCCGGCTGTCACACGTCTTGCGGGAGAACTGAAAGCCAGCGGACTGCCGTTGTCGGAAACCATTTTAAAAAGAGAGCAGCTGACAGCAGAGATCCTGAAGACCAAAGAAGCATTTGGCAGCTTTGTTCATGGTGCTGCACTGCCGGTATCCGGAGCCGATGATCTGGATCTTTTGGAGAGTACATCTCCAAAAGAACAGGATCAGAAACGGATTCTTCTGGATGCAAAAAAGGTTTCGTTTACCTATGGGAGTAATACACCATATCAGGCACAGGCGCTGCACGCCGTTGACCTGCAGTTAAAAAAAGGCTCCTTCCATGCGCTGATCGGACCGACAGGTTCGGGGAAATCAACGCTGGTACAGACGTTGGGTGGTCTGCAAAAGCCGGAGAGAGGCCATGTTTTTCTGGAAGGGGAAGACATTTATGGCCAGAGCTTTCCAAAGAAAAAGCTGCGGAGCCGGCTGGGACTGGTGTTCCAGTATCCGGAATACCAATTGTTTGAAACAACGGTTTTACGGGATGTTACATTCGGACCCGGCAATCTGGGATATTCTGAGGAAGAAGCAAAGGAAAAGGCGGTTTACGGTCTTCGGCTGGCCGGCGTAGACGAGCGCTTCTGGGAGCAGTCGCCGTTTGAACTTTCCGGCGGCGAAAAGCGCCGGGTGGCGATCGCAGGCGTGCTTGCGATGGATCCGGAGATCCTGATCATGGATGAACCGACGGCAGGACTTGACCCTGCTGGCAGAAAAAGCCTGTTTCAGTTGCTGACCTCTTTGAATCAAGAGCAGGGGATCACGATCCTTCTCGTCTCTCACAATATGGATGATGTCGCGGAATGCGCAGACCAGATCACGGTTTTGCAAAAGGGAGAAGTACGCCTGAGCGGTTCTCCCGAGCTTGTGTTCCGGGAGAAGGCGCTGCTTGAAAAAATGAATCTTGCTTTGCCGGAGGCGGCAGCGATCGCGCAGGAGTTGAGCGATTGCGGCATACCGATCGGCAGAGATGTATATACATATGAAGGGCTGAAAAAAGCTCTGGGCAGATATTTATGTTAAAAAACATTACACTTGGACAATATTATCCCGGTGATTCGATCATTCACAGGATGGATCCGCGTGTAAAACTGCTTGCGACGCTGGCATATATCGTATGCGTCTTTTTGTTTCAGGGACTGATCGGATGGATCCTTCTGACAGCGATCCTTGTGATCCTGACAAAGCTTTCGGGCGTTCCGTTCCGGATGATGGTAAAAGGCGTGCGGGCACTTTGGCCGCTGCTTGCGATCACGGCGTTTTTCAATCTGTTTTTCACGCAGGGAGAGGACCTCTGGAGACTTGGCGTGATCCACATCACGGATGCCGGCCTGCATCAGGCAATCTTTTACGCGCTGCGTCTGATCTATCTGATCATGGGGTCTTCCCTTATGACGCTGACGACATCGCCAAACAAGCTGACAGACGGGCTGGAAAAAGGGCTTTCATGGATGTCACGCATCGGTGTACCTGTACATGAGATCGCGCTGATGATGTCGATCGCACTGCGGTTTATCCCGATTCTCGGAGAAGAGGCGGAAAAGATCAAGAAGGCACAGCTGGCACGCGGTGCTGATTTTGATGAGGGGAATGTGATCAGGCGGGCGCTTGCGCTGATCCCAATCCTGGTTCCGCTTTTTGTATCGGCGTTTGGCAGGGCACAGGACCTCTCGCAGGCGATGGATGCCAGATGCTATCATGGCGGAGAGGGGCGCACCAAGCTGCATCCGCTTGTTTATGAAAGAAGAGATTGGATCGGATATGTTCTGATCGCAGTCATGATTGCTGTATTTATCCTGCTGCGCATCAGAGATCTGCCGTTACCGTTTTGATAAAAAGTAAACGGCATGGGGAATCCCCGTTGGAACGTAGAAGGTTGATTCGTTACTGTCGCCATAGGAGTGATGAGGAATGAGACGTATTCGGTTAAAAGTCGCATACGACGGGACAAAATACTGCGGCTGGCAGCTGCAAAACAATGGTCCGACGATCGAGGGAGAACTGCATAAGGCATTAAAGCAGGTGCTTGGGGAAGATGTGGCACTCACCGGTGCGAGCAGGACCGATGCAGGGGTGCATTCTCTGGGAAACATTGCGATCTTTGATACAGACAGCAGAATCCCGGCAGATAAGTTCTGCTATGCCCTGAACCAGTGGCTGCCGGATGATATCATCATTCAGGAATCAGATGAAGTTCCGCCAAACTGGCATCCGCGGAAGCAGAAAAGCAGAAAGACCTATGAGTACCGGATCTTAAACCGGCATATGCCGGACCCGACCAGACGTCTTGATACCCATTTTTATTACAGGCCTCTGGATGTTGGCAAGATGCAGCAGGCAGCCTCTTATTTAGAAGGAGAGCATGATTTTACATCATTTGCGTCGGTGCATATGACGGTTCCGACAGCAGTCCGGACAATCTATTCGTGTACGGTTGAAAAAAAGGGCGATATCATTGCCATCAGAGTCTGCGGCAGCGGATTTCTTTACAATATGGTGCGCATCATCGCAGGAACCCTGATCGAGGTCGGGACCGGGATGAGAGAACCGGAGGATATCCCGCGGATTTTAGAGGCAAAAGACAGAGAGGAAGCCGGCCCGACAGCACCGGCAAGAGGACTGACGATGATCGGGATCGTATATGGGGACGGGGCAGAGAAAATGTGACTTTGCATTGACAGGATTTGTAGTTACATCAATATGAATCTGATATCTCATATTGACGAACGGAACAGAATCCTATATTATATTCTATAATTATTTTACAACAGGCGAAGAGAAGCCGGCAGAATGTGCTGTTTCGTACTTTTGGGACAAAGCAGACTGCTGGTGGATCGCACTCTGGAGAATCCCGCAAAGGCGGGTGCCGAAGGGGCAACTTGTGATGGCAGATCTGTTTGCATCATTGGAATCTCTCAGGCAAAAGGACAGAGCAAAATTCATGTTTTGTTTTTATTCCGACGGGTGGATTTGCCGGTCGTTTTTTTGTGCGTTAGCAATAAGCCATGCGCAGACAAGACAGTTTTATCAATTTTGATTGGAAAAGGGAGTGAATCAATTATGGAAATGGTTGGACAGATACTCGACAAGATAGACGGATACGTGTGGGGCGTTCCGCTGATCGTTCTGATCCTGGCCGGTGGTATTCTGCTGACAGTACGTGTTGGTGTGCTGCAGGTCAGACGCCTTCCGCTGGCTTTGAAGTGGATGGTGAAAAATGAAGAAGGCGGAAAAGGCGAGATCTCGAGCTTTGGTGCGTTGTGTACGGCGCTTTCGGCGACGATCGGTACCGGTAATATCGTCGGCGTGGCGACGGCGGTTTGTGCCGGCGGTCCGGGCGCGCTGTTCTGGATGCTGGTTGCAGCATTTTTCGGAATGGCGACCAAGTTTTCCGAGGGTCTGCTTGCTGTTAAGTATCGCCAGGTGAATCCGGATACCGGACACAGTCTTGGCGGTCCGTTCTATTATATTGAGCGTGGTATGGGACCGAAGTGGAAATGGCTTGCGAAGCTGTTTGCACTGTTTGGCACACTGGCAGGTCTGCTGGGCATTGGTACCATTACACAGATCAATGGTATCTCCACCGCTGTAAAGAGCTTTTTCGATCCGGATACACTGCATGCCGTTACCATTCCGGGCATTGGTGAATATTCCTGGGCGATCATCATCACATCTGTCGTGATCACAGGTTTTGTTGCGCTGGTTCTGATCGGTGGTGTCAAGCGAATCGCAAATGTCAGCCAGATCATCGTTCCGTTTATGGCGATCATCTATGTGGTATTTGTCCTTATTCTGGTTCTCACCCATGTGTCACTGGTTCCGCATGCTGTCGTTACGATTATCGAAGGCGCATTCAATCCACGGGCTGTTACGGGCGGTATCGTCGGTACGATGCTTGTTGCGATGCAGAAAGGTATCGCACGTGGTATCTTCTCAAACGAGGCTGGTCTTGGTAGCGCACCGATCGCAGCAGCTGCAGCACAGACACATGAGCCGGTCCGTCAGGGTCTTGTCAGCATGACAGGTACCTTTATCGATACGATCGTCATCTGTACGCTGACCGGTCTGTCCATCGTCATGACAGGTGCATGGCAGGTAGAAGGTCTTGAAGGTGTGCAGGTAACAAGTTATGCATTCCAGAACGGCCTGCCGTTCCCGAGTCAGGTGGCTGCATTTATCCTGATGCTCTGTCTGGTATTCTTTGCATTCACCACGATTCTCGGCTGGGATTACTACAGTGAGCGCTGTCTGGAATATCTGACCGGAGGAAAGACAGGAGCGTTAAAAGTATTCCGTGCACTTTATATCATCGTAGTATTCATTGGCCCGTTCCTGACTGTAAGTGCAGTATGGACGATCGCGGATATCTTCAACGGTCTGATGGCAATCCCGAATATGATCGCGCTGTTTGCGTTGAGCGGTGTTGTTGGAAGAGAAGTGAAAAAATTCTTCGATGCCGGAAAACATAAGGCGAAATAGAAAACGATTTGATGATTTATGAAAAATGAGGCCCGCTGGGGTCTCATTTTTTGTCAGATGCCAAAAGAAAACATTGACACAAGCGCCCGGACCGCCTATAATAGTGTGGTCTGACGAAGTGTCGGAGTTTCTTTTGTGCGCAAAAATGCGATCTCTCCAATCGTTTTGTGATGAAAGATTCCCTGGCATAGATGCGGCGGGTGGGAACCGTCGATACACTTCGCAAGGCGGGACTCCACACCCCGCGGCGCGGACATCTGAACCGTCAGAATTACGTAAGTATGGCAGAGAAATGAAGTGTTCGGACATTCACCTCATGAACTGCACACACTTTCCGAGGAGGAACAATCAATGAGCAACAATACATTCATGGCAAACCCGGATAAAATCGAAAGAAAATGGTATGTCGTAGATGCTGAAGGTCAGACACTGGGACGTCTTTCTTCCGAGATCGCAAAGATCCTGCGTGGAAAGAACAAACCGGAGTTCACACCGCATATTGATACCGGGGATTATGTAATCGTCGTAAACGCTGAAAAGGTCAAAGTTACCGGCAAGAAGCTGGATCAGAAGATCTACTATCATCATTCTGACTATGTTGGCGGTATGAAAGAGACCACCTTAAAGGAACTGCTGGCAAAGCATCCGGAACGCGTTATCACCTTTGCAGTCAAAGGCATGCTGCCGAAAGGACCGCTGGGAAGACAGATGGGCAAGAAGCTCTTTGTATACGCAGGACCGGATCACAAGCATCAGGCACAGAAGCCGGAAGCTATCACATTTTAGTTAGCAGTTAGGAGGATTATAAAATGGCGGATACCAGATATTATGGAACCGGAAGAAGAAAAAAATCAGTTGCCCGCGTTTATCTGATCCCGGGCACAGGCAAGATCACCATCAACAAAAGAGACATTGATGAGTATCTTGGACTGGAGACTTTAAAAGTAATCGTTCGTCAGCCGTTAGTAGCTACAGATACACTGGACAAATTTGACGTTCAGGTAAATGTAAAGGGCGGCGGATACACAGGCCAGGCAGGCGCGATCCGTCACGGCATCGCACGTGCACTGCTTGAGGCAGACGCTGAATATCGTCCGACTCTGAAAGCAGCTGGTTACCTCACTCGTGACCCGAGAATGAAAGAGCGTAAGAAATACGGTCTCAAAGGCGCACGTAGAGCACCACAGTTTTCCAAGCGTTAATCTTATCTGCGGAAACAGATATATGGAAAGAACTCCTGAGTTTACTCGAGGAGTTCTTTTTATATATCTGGAGCCATAGGAAGTTTCGGAGGAGCGAGATGCAGCGAAGCGAAATCGAGCTTCGACGGAACGTCCGCAGATAAGAGTGACGTTTACGGAAGACGATGAGCAAGTAGCGAAGCGGATTGCGAATTGTTGCACTATCCAATAATTGTAGCCTCACCTTGTCGCTTTTGAACATTTGGGATATATTATTTTAAGATAAAGTATAGGATAAGAAGTAAATGCAACAGAAAATGCATATCCTCTGGAGAATCATATGAAACTGAAAAACATATTAATCGTTGTAAAGGATATTGAGCGATCGAAAGAATTCTACCGGGAACTGTTTGGTCTGGAGCTGATACTGGACAATAACGGTAATATGATCCTCACAGAAGGACTTGTTTTGCAGGAGGAATCGATCTGGAAAGATTTTCTGCAAAAGGATATCATCCCGAAGAACCATTCCTGTGAACTTTATTTTGAGGAACCGGACCTGGAAGGTTTTGTCAAAAAGCTGGAAGCATATTATCCTGAAGTGGAATATGTCAACCGGCCGATAAAACACAGCTGGGGGCAGCAGGTCGTGCGGTTTTACGATCCTGACGGCAATCTGATCGAGGTCGGGACACCCATGGGTGTGCAGGGACTGATAACTTGAGATGAAGTATTAGAAGTAGTTATATGAGCAAAAAAGAAGTATTAAAATATGCATTTATCAAATCTCTGCCGGTGCTGTGCAGCTACATTTTTTTAGGCATCGCATATGGAATCCTGATGGAAGAAGCAGGATTTCCCTGGTTTATCTCCATGTTTGCAAGCATCGTGGTTTATACAGGGGCTTTTCAGTTTGTGCTGACGACGCTGATGGCAGCCGGTGCTTCGATCGTGACGATAGCGGTCACAGCTTTTTTGATGAACAGCCGCCAGACATTCTATGCGTTGACTTTTATGGATGATTTTAATCAAATGGGCCGTTTTAAGCCATTCATGATTTTTAGTCTTACGGATGAGTCATATGCAGTCAATTGCTCTTTGGAATTGCCCGGAGAAGAAAAAAGACGCGTTATGCGGCCGCTTGCCGTCTATTGCTGGCTCTACTGGATCGCAGGGTCTGTAGCAGGCGGTCTGATCGGTCAGCTCCTGCCGTTTTCCATGGAGGGGATCGATTTTTGCATGACAGCACTGTTTATCATCATTTTTATTAATCAGTGGGAAAAATCCAAAAAGCATACGGCGGCACTGGTTGGTGTCATTGTTGGAATTGCATGTCTGGTCATTTTCGGAGAAGACCGGTTCATGCTGCCGGCATTGATCATTGTCTCAGCCATTCTTGTTTTCTTTAACAGCAGACAGGAAAGGGTGGTGGGACAGCAATGACAGCATACGTTCTGACGGCCATTCTTGTGGGACTTGCCGTAACATTCTTTTTACGTGCACTGCCGTTTTTATTGTTTTCCGGCAAGCGGGAAATGCCTGTCTGGATGCATCAGCTCGGCCAGATTCTGCCATCTGCGATCATGGCAGTACTGATCGTTTACTGTCTGCGCGGCGCACGAAGTGATTTTATCGGTACGGGAGTTCCAGGACTGGTCGCAGCAGCAGTTGTGGTATTGACTTATAAGTGGAAACATAGTACGTTTATTTCTATTGTTGCAGGAACAGCCGTTTATATGGTACTGATCCGGGTGATATGATAAAAAACAGGCGTCCGCCACTTTAATAAGCGGTTGGATGAGACGTCTTGAAATAATAAAAAAGCAGGAAACTTACTTGAACAGAGCAGAAAACAGACAACAATTTAAACGAGGATTCAAGAACGGTATCCCGATCGCGCTGGGATATCTGGCAGTATCGTTCGCGCTGGGAATCCTGGCGGCAGAAAGCGGCATGTCGGCGACGCAGGCGGGCGTGACCAGCTTTCTTGTTCTTGCGTCAGCCGGACAGTATGCCGGGTTTACCCTGGTAGGTGCAGGCGGTACTTATCTTGCCATGGCGGGCGTGATCTTTGTCGCCAATATGCGCTACATGCTGATGTCGACCTCATTAAGCCAGCGGCTTTATCCTGAAATGCCGTTTTTTCACAGGCTTTTTATGGCGTGGGGAATCACAGACGAGATCTTTGGTGTATCTATCTCTTCTCCGGGCAGGGTGAATCCGTTTTTTACCTATGGCGCGATGTTTATTGCCATTCCGGGCTGGACGGTGGGGACGATTCTTGGTGTCATCGTTGGAAATGTTTTGCCACAGGATCTTGTGACTGCGCTATCAATCGGATTGTATGGCATGTTTATCGCGATCATCATCCCACCGGCAAAGAAAAACACAGTCGTTCTGGTGTTGGTCGTGATATCGATGCTTGCCAGCTGGGCATTTTCAAGGATGCCGGTTCTGGGAAACCTTTCCGAAGGCAACAGGACCATTATCCTTACGATCATCATCGCGGGGATCGCAGCATTCCTGTTCCCGGTTCATGAGATTTCAACCGCGTCGGACGAGAGCGTTCCTCCGCAGAACGGAGGTGCATCATGAGTGGAAATGTATGGATCTATGTGCTGATCATGTTCGGCGTTTCCTACGCGATCCGTGTGCTGCCGCTGACCCTGATCCGCAAAGAGATAAAAAACAGGACCCTGCGTTCATTCCTGTACTACGTACCGTATGTTACACTTGCCGTGATGACCTTCCCGGCTATCATGGACGCAACACAGACACCGGCAGCGGGACTGATCGCTTTGGCAGCAGGCATCTTCCTAGCCTGGATCGGCAGAAGTATGTTTGAAGTGGCGATCGTGGCAGTTGTACTTGTATATGTGCTGGAACGGTTTCTGTTTTAGGAAAGTCTTGATTTCTTTGCCTGATACCGATATGATGAGAACTATCCTAAAGGATTTACTGATAGCAGGAAAGTGAGGCGGATGATATGCCGATTAAAATACCCGATTCCCTGCCGGCCAGAAAAGTGCTGGAGAGAGAAAACATATTTGTCATGACAGAGTACCGGGCGATGCATCAGGATATTCGCCCGCTGGATGTCCTGATCCTGAATTTGATGCCGACAAAGATCGCGACAGAAAATCAGCTGGTGCGAAAGCTTTCAAATACGCCGCTGCAGATCAACATCGAGTTTCTGCAGACAGCCAGTTACAAATCGACACATATTGACGAAGCGCATATGGAGTCCTTTTACACGACGTTCGAGCAGATCGAAGACAAGATGTACGATGGTATGATCATCACAGGCGCGCCGCTTGCAGATATCGCATACGAAGATGTCAGCTACTGGCCGGAGCTGTGTAAGATCATGGACTGGACGAAGACGCATGTACACTGTGTGATGCACATCTGCTGGGGTGCACTGGCGGCCCTGTATTATCACTATGGCGTGCCGACCGTCCGTTATCCGTATAAGCTTTCGGGTATCTATGAAAACCGGGTGCTGAAGAAAAGCTCACCGTTTTGCAGAGGATTTGATGATATCTTCTGGGCACCGCATTCGAGAGAAGTTGGGATTCTGGCAGAAGATGTTTTGAAAGTTCCGGAGCTGGAGATTCTGGTCGACAGCAGAGAGGGTGGCCCGACGATCTTAAAAACGACCGATTCGAGACATTTCTATGCGCTCTGCCATCTGGAGTATGATGCAGATACACTTGCGCTGGAGTACAAGAGAGATCTGGAAAAAGGAATCGATCCGATGATCCCGGTGAACTACTTCCCGGATGATGATCCGACCAGAAAACCACTGGTCCGCTGGAGATCCGCAGGACAGCTGATGTTTTCGAACTGGCTCAATTATTATGTCTACCAGACGACGCCGTATGATCTGAAGGAAGGCAAGACACAAAAGGGAAATCCGTGGGAAAAACCGGAGTATTAAAAGTTTGACACAAATAAAATGCAGTCAGTTTAACGGCGGCCTGCTTTATAGAGCGATAATGCAGGAGAGGAAATTAAGTTATCCAAAAAAGAAATCGCAGAAATCAGAAAAACCATCAAAGCCGAAGGGGGATGCACACACCGGATCGCAGGCTGCTATGTGTCTGCGGAGAGAGAACAGCGCATGACATTTGAGGGCATGTTCGGAAACCTCCCGGAAGAAGAAGTCTATAAATATGTAGACATCTTAAAGAAAGGGCTGACCGGCACACAGAAGGTGACAGACATCCGGATCACGAAATGCTCGGATGCGCTGTATGGAGCCTGGTATTCGGAATGCAAAGAGGAAGAAAAACTGGACGCATTGTATCAGGAGATCATTGATTCCTACACACCGTCCGGCAATTATCTGATCCTGATCTCATACGGTATCTACGATGTGCCGGCGATTGGAAAGGATGGCAGAAAACAGGACGAGTCCGAGGATATCTTCCGGTATATGACAGTCAGCATCTGTCCGGTCGTTTTAAGCGACGCAGGCCTTTGCTGTGAGGCAGACGGCGTTCAGCCGGCTAAGAGAAGCTGGATGATCAAACCGCCGGCAGAGAGCTTTCTGTATCCGGCTTTTAATGAGCGATATGAAGACCATGATGCAGTATTGTACTATGCAAATAAATTTATATCGCAGGAGCTTGTGGAAGCGTTGTTTGGCGTGGAGGAAAAAGTCAATACAGCCACAGAACAAAAGGAGATTTACGCGGAGGTCATGTCAGAATCGCTGGGAGAGTCCTGCACGCTGGAAGTGCTTACCGGAATGCAGGAGTGTTATGCAGAGAGCGAGGAAGAAATCCTGACACCGCTTGATATGAAGGAATTTGCGATTGCATCCGGCGCGGCACAGGAAGATGCAGAAGTGCTGGAGCAAAAACTGAAAGAGATGGACGATGCCGGAGAGATCAAGACGACTTTGGTGGCAGAAAAGAGCCTGACCGTTCAGACCGGCGACACAAAGATTAAGGCAAGTGCCGAGAGCGGTATTTTCAGGAAAAACATTGATGGGTATGAGTGTCTGGTCATCCCACTGCAGGGAGAAGTGCTTGTGAACGGAATCCCGGTCAACGGGTGATGAGGGAGCAGATACGCAGGCACTTATTTGTCACTACTTGTTTTCTGAATCTGTAGTGCTATAATAGCCGTGATTTGAAGTATTAATACTTGCCCTGATTGTACTTTGACAGAGCAGGCATCATTTTGGGAGGGACATTACTATGAATACATTTTCTATTTGTGATTGCAACAAACCGATGCAGTTTTTCACCAATTGTACAGGATGCATCTTAAAGCCGATGAAGATGGACCAGGTTACGATCGTTACAGCTACAGGCGAGCAGGTACCGGTTGGCATCCAGCTGCCGCATGACCTTTCCGTACGTCTTTACGAGAAGGTTGTAGAGGCTTCCAAACAGGGCGGCACGATCACCATTCCGGATTTCTATGAGATGAATGATGATGAGATCCTGGTTGCAATCGAAGGTCTTGAGATCAAATAATCAATCATGAAAGCAACCTTCAGAAAACGGTCTGCAGATGCAGATCGTTTTTTTTTATGTTATACTGATTCCGTTTGAAAATATGAAAAACATGAAGGGGGATTCATGAGAGATATAACAGAGATTCTGACAAAAGAACTTGGCAGAAAACGGGAACACATCGAAAATGTGATCAGACTGCTCGATGAAGGGAATACGATTCCTTTTATCGCAAGATACCGGAAAGAGATGCATGGCTCCATGGACGATACGCTGCTTCGTTCCCTGGAAACCAGACTTTTGTATCTTCGCGGATTAGAGGAGCGGAAAGAGGAAGTGCTCCGCCTGATCGAAGAGCAGGGCAAGCTGACGCCGGATTTGAAACAGGAGATTGAAAAAGCAGAAGTACTCCAACGTGTGGAGGATCTCTATAAACCGTTTAAGAAAAAACGAGCGACCAGAGCATCGAAGGCAAAGGAGCAGGGGCTTGAGCCGCTGGCAAACCTGATCTATCTGCAAAAGCAGGCAAACGGTGATCCGGCAGATGCGGCGACGCCATACATTGATCCGGAAAAAGAAGTTCCGGATGCGCAGACAGCCCTGCAGGGCGCCTGCGATATCATTGCGGAAAACATTGCAGACGATGCGGATCTGATCGGAAGACTGCGGGATAAGACTTATAAGAGCAGTCAGATCGAGACAGAAGCGGTCGATCCAAACGAGAAGACCGTTTATGATATGTATTACGGCCGGAGTGAGACACTCTCAAAGATCCCGAATCACCGTGTGCTTGCGATCAACCGCGGAGAAAAGGAAAAGAAGCTGAAGGTTAAGATCGAACCGGATACAGAAGCACTCCTTGGCATGATCAGACGGAGAGTCATCCGGAATGAAAACAGCATTTTTAAAGGACTGCTTGAAGAGACCGTGGCCGATGCCTATAAGCGCCTGATCGCGCCGTCGATCGAGCGTGAGATGCGCAATCTCCTGACGGAGCGTGCAGAAGCGGATGCGGTGAAGGTATTTATGAAAAACACGGAGAGCCTTCTGATGGTTCCGCCTGTTAAGGGTGTTAAAGTCATCAGCATCGATCCGGGTTACCGGACAGGTTGTAAGGTGGCAGTTCTGGATGAGACGGGGAAACTTTTGAGCTACACCACGATCTATCCGACACCGCCGAAAAAAGATATTGCAGGTACAGAAAAAACATTAAAAAAACTGGTTGACACCTATGGCTGCAACGTGATCGTGATCGGAAACGGAACTGCGTCCAGAGAAACAGAAGAAGTGGTATCTGACTTTATCAGGAAGAACAGGATTCCGATCCAGTATACGATCGTCAATGAGGCCGGTGCATCCGTTTATTCGGCGTCGGCACTTGCTGCAGAAGAATATCCGGATCTGGATGTGACGACCAGAGGCGCGATGTCTCTTGGCAGACGGCTGCAGGATCCGCTTGCGGAGCTTGTTAAGATCGATCCGAAGCACATCGGTGTCGGACAGTATCAGCATGACATCAATCAGAAGGAACTGATGACGGCGTTGTCGGGCGTCGTGGAATCCTGCGTAAACCGTGTCGGGGTAGATTTAAATACGGCTTCCCCTTCCCTGCTTTCCTATGTGGCAGGCATCAGTGGACCGATCGCAAAAAATATCGTTTCCTATCGCGAAGAGAAGGGAAGATTTTTAAGCCGGAGAGAGCTGTTGAAAGTCCCGCGGCTGGGACCGAAAGCATATGAGCAGTGTGCAGGTTTCTTAAGGATCGCAGACGGAAAGGAAGCGCTTGACGCAACGGGCGTCCATCCGGAGTCCTATGAGATCACACGTACCATTATGGAGAAAACGGGGATCGCGAAGGAGCAGATCACGGCCGGCGGCGTGCCGGATGTGGAAAAGAAAGTGCAGCAGGCATATCCTGCGGGCAAGCTTTCCGAAAGCATCGCAAAGATGGCAAAAGACTTAGGCGTTGGAGAGCCGACCCTTCATGATATCCTGGAAGAACTGAAAAAACCGGCCAGAGACCCCAGAGAGGATGCGCCGCCGGTCATTTTCAGAAGCGATGTGACCAGCTTTGAGGACCTGAAGGAGGGCATGGAGCTTTCCGGAACCGTACGAAATGTCGTTGATTTTGGCGCATTTGTGGACATCGGCGTCAAGCAGGACGGACTGGTACACATTTCAAAAATGAGCAAAAAGTACATCAATCACCCGATGGATGTCGTATCGATCGGGGATACAGTAAAGGTTAAGATCCTCTCAGTCGATCACGAGAAAAAGAAAATCTCATTGTCAATGATTGATTGACGGTAGAAGAGTAGCTCACTGTCGATGATCGACTAATGAGAAGAAAACACCTCTTGTTGAAAGGCAGAGAAGGATAAGGAGCAAGCTATGGGCAGACAATTCTGGAAACCGGGAAATATGCTGTACCCATTGCCGTGCGCGATGGTGACGGTGCAGCGGCAGGGAGAGAAACCAAATATCATTACCATTGCCTGGACGGGGACGGTATGTACGGATCCGGCGATGGTCTACATTTCGGTACGGCCTTCCCGCTATTCCTATGATATCATCAAAGAGACCGGTGAGTTTGTGATCAACCTGACAACGGATGACCTGGTGCGTGCAGCGGATTTTTGCGGGGTGAAATCCGGCAGAGACATCGACAAATTCGAAGCCTGCAATCTGACACCGGTCCCGTCAAAGGAAGTGTCCGTGCCGGCGATTGCGGAAAGCCCGGTTGCGATTGAGTGTAAAGTCGAGCAGTTTATCCCGTTGGGCTCACACGATATGTTTCTGGCAAAAGTGCTGGCGGTTTCGATCGATGAATCGTATATGGATGAAAAAGGCAAGTTCCATTTGAACCGGTCCGGAATCGTTGCGTATTCCCATGGAGAATATTTTGAGCTGGGGAAGCGTGACGGAAGCTTCGGCTATAGTGTAAGAAAGAAAAACAAGAAGTCTGCAAACAAAAAGTCAAAGCAGAAATAATACAGTAGTTGATACGGAAGATAAGGAGAAAAAAATGACGAATCAGGAACTGTTTTCGTATGTGGACCATACGGCACTGAAAGCATTTGCCACTTGGGATGATGTAAATCAGCTTTGCAAAGAGGCAGTTGCATATCAGATGGCATCTGTCTGCATCCCGAGCGGATATGTCAAACGGGCACATGAAGCATATCCGGAATTGAACGTCTGTACCGTGATCGGTTTCCCGCTTGGAAACTGCAGCACAGAGGCAAAGCTTGCTGAAACGAAGCAGGCGCTTGCAGACGGGGCGAATGAGATCGATATGGTCATCAATGTGGGTATGGTGAAAAACGGCGAATTTGAGGCATGTACGGACGAGATCCGTGCTTTGCGCAAAGAGACAGAGGGACATATCCTGAAAGTGATCATTGAGACCTGCTATCTGACGGAAGAAGAGAAGATCCGCATGTGTGAAGCCGTGACTGCGGCCGGTGCGGATTACATCAAGACATCCACCGGATTCGGGACCGGCGGCGCGACACTTGCAGATGTAAATCTGATGCGGGAACACATCGGAACGGATGTAAAGATCAAAGCATCCGGCGGCATTCGGACGAAAGAAGAGATGGAGGCCTATATCGCAGCAGGGTGTTCGAGGATCGGCACGAGCGGTGCGATCGCGATGCTGAAGGAGTAAGGTATACTTTTTTATCAGTACATTTGAAAATAGATGAGCCAGGATTAACTGGAATCTGCAAAGATTTTTTGCGAGTGGTTTGACCAGAGGTGAAATCCACTCCTTACGAAGACTTAGGCGCGACAGCATTCTGGAGTGTCTTAGTCGCAGTTAGGAGTTAGTTCACCGTCGGGAAACGAGCTTTCTTTGAGATTTCGGTTAAGCCTGGCTCATCTTTATAATGTATGCAAAAATGTATATTTTTTAAATCAATCTATACCCAGTATTCCAGGTTGTCGGTCTTTAGCCCGATGTTTTTGGCAAGGAAAACAGGATCCTTTCCTTCCTTTCGTTGTCGCTCGTAATCCTTTGCGGCTTTGATCGCGGTGCCGCCCATGATGACGCAGGCAGGGATATTGATGATCGCCATACCGCCCATCATGATGTCGGCGATCGCCCAGGCTGCATCCATTGGTGCCAGTGCACCCAGGAAGACGACTGCCGCACAGATGATACGGAAAATGACCATGAACTTCCTGCCGGGCAGCTTGTCGTTGTTTAAGAATGTCAGTCCGGTGTCGACATAGTATAGGTTTCCGACCAGGGTCGTGAAGGCGAACAGTACCATCGCGACCGTAATAAATATGGGGCCGAATGCCCCCAACGCCGTTTGCAGCGACTGCTGTACATACGGAGCACCTGCCAGATCTGCGGTCGGAGCAACGCCCGAGCAGAGGCACATGATCGCGGATGCGGTACATAAGAAGATCGTATCGATGGTTACAGAAACGACTGCAACCAGTCCCTGTTTGCACGGATGGGAAACATCTGCGGCAGAAGCTGCGTGCGGTGCGGAACCGACACCGGCTTCATTTGAATACAGACCACGCTTGATACCATAGACCAGGCAGGAGCCTGCGATACCGCCGCCGATCGCCTTGAAATCAAATGCGTCAGAGAAGATCATCTGAATGACATGTGGCAGGAAGCCGATGTTCATAAACAGTACGACCAGAGCGATCGCAACATAGGCAAAGCCCATGATCGGAACGATAACTTCCGTTGTCTTTACGATCCGTTTGCCGCCGCCAAGGATACAGATCAGTAATACGACTGCAAGGATACCGCCGATAACGGCCGGTGTGACAGACGGATTATAAAAGCTGTAGCTTGAAAAGGTGGACTGCAGGTTGTAGGAGCATAGCATGTTGAAACCAAATCCGTAGGTCAGGATCAGGAAGATGACGAATGCGATCGCGAGCGGTTTGCTCTTTAATACATCGCGCAGATAATGCTCAGGCCCACCGAAGCAGCCGACGCCGTTTTTATTTTTCTTTTTATAGATCTGGGCCAGCGTTGTCTCAACAAATGCAGAAGCGCTGCCGAGGATCGCAAGGATCCACATCCAGAACACGGCACCCGGTCCGCCGAGGCAGATCGCAGTAGACACGCCGATGATGTTTCCGGTACCAACGCGGGAAGCGGTGGAGACCATCAGTGCCTGGAAAGAGGAAACCGCGCCGTCTTCGCTTGGTTTTTCCATAATGACCTTCCATGCATTCGGAAACAGTCTGATCTGGATAAATTTTGTCCGGACACTGAACAGGATTCCGGCGATCGCCAGAACGAGGATCAGGATCGGATAGTATAATACACTATCAATCGCATTTAAAATATCAACTATCATAACGCATCCCTTCTTTTACAATAACTATACGAATTAATCGCAAAAATAAGTATACCATAAGCAGTGACCAAATGGAAACTGTTTTTGCAACAGCATCTATGATAAACTATGCTCAATGACAGGAACATACTGCTGTATGCAGTGCAGCAAGAAGCGTTCAGATCGCTTGCGGGAGCGCAGAGAAATCAGGAAAATGTTTCTTGAGGGAGAGTTTTGGGATGCAGGAACGAATGATCACAGAAAATGGGACGCAGATCGATATCTGGATGCGTGCCTGGATGGACATCGTTACGATGGAGAAGGCAGGGATCAATGCTTTTAATAAAAAGAAATGCCAAAGAGAACTCAGGAAGAATCTGGAGATCTTTGGCCTGGCAGACGGGAAAGCACCCGATGATACGTTGAAGGATGCATGGCGTTCCTTTACGGCAGACTATATGCGGTCCTGTATGGAAAGCAGGATGTTCCGCGGGTTTGTCTTCGGGATCGGAAAAGTAAAGGATGAAGTGTTGGCAAAGCTGATGCTCGATGAGATCGTGCTTGTGACAAAAACCATTCCGGAAAAGCTGGGGCTGGGGACATTCGCGGCACCGCTTCATGAAGTGATGGTGGAAGCGTTTGCCGAACGTGTTGAAAACGGCGAAGCCTTCGTAAAGAAGAGTATGTTTAAGTTATGATCTTTATCGTATTCACAGAGGAGATGCCAAAGAACGGAAACTCTCTGTTAAATGCGCGCAGGTCGATAAAGCGGGGCAGTGCCCGCCATCCGTCCGCGGTGTTTAGTAAGATCAGATCCTTGCCGTTTTTTTCGCTTTCACAGATCTTGTAGCCTGTGACGACAAGGGAATGATTGTGATAGTATCCGCCGGCAATGTTTAAGATGACCGGCCGTCCGGCATCGAGCTCTGGCTGCATATCTTTTTTGAAATCCCAGCCATAGATACCGCGGCATTCAGACTGATAGCCGTAAGATTGCAAAAGATCGCGCGAGAGGTCATCGATCTTTACGGCGCGCAGTCCCCGTTTCGCATTGTAGCCATAGCGGAATGCGCGTGCTTCTGCCTTTTGATAAATTTCCTGCAGGGTGTCTTCTGTTTCGATCACGCCCTGCATTTTCCAGAAAAAAACAATTCTTGCAACAGCAGAGACGGAGCAGTTTTTTTCAACCCCGTGACCGCTGATCAGTGTATTGGGTGCGTTTGTGACAGGCAGACGCATTTCTTTTTTTACAGAAGGAATTCCGGCATAGCGGTCCTGTAGGTAGTCGTCAATCCGGTGGATGCCTCCGGAGCCAAATGCGCCCCGGTCTGTTCCGTGAAAATGTCTGGTAAACAGAGTTTTGCTGACAGGGATTACGCTGCGGTGGCTGACAGTGCGGGGATCAAAATGCAGCAGCTTAAAGACGATCTGCATCATGACAGCGGTGCCGATGACGTTGATCAGTGTACCGATGCCGACTTTTCCGCCAAGGATCCATCCAAAGAACAGGACGACGGCAAGGATGATCGCCTGTACGACGCCGATCGGAAGCTGATTCAGACGTTTCCCGAGACCTGTTAAAAAGGAATCTCTCGGACCGCATCCGTGCGCATTTCTCATATAGATGAACTGGCCGATCGCCATCAATGTGACGCCGATGAGCATCATGATGATGCCGGAAGCCATATGGCTTGCCTGCGGCAGAGGATCGAAGCTGTTGAAAAACTGTGTGAGATTGCCCGTGGCGAGCGCATCAATGATCGTGCCGTATCCGATCTTTTCCTTCATAAGCAGATCGACGATCAAAAGACAGACGCTGACGAGTGTCATGGAGAGACCGAAGTTGAGCGGCGTATGATAAGAAATACCCATGCCGAGGCAGTCCCATGGGCCAAGGCCGATGTTTGCGATGATCGTCAGGTGAACACCGTAGGCAAACACAATAAGCCCCAGAAGGATCTGGAGCCATTCAGTCAGTATTTTGATACGGGGTTTGCTTTTGGTTGATTCGCTCATGGGGAAAGAATAACATAGAAAGTTGTGATTTACAAACAATCGATTCATTGACGGAAAAGCGATTCTGAGATATGATAAACAGGATGGACAAACATCCGGATATCAAGGCCTTAAGGAGTAACAGAGGCTGTTTTGAGGGAGGGTATGAAATGGCACATAAAATTATTACGATCAACCGTTTGAGTGGAAGCGGCGGCGGACAGATTGGCGAGATGCTGGCGGAAAAACTTGGTATTTCCTGCTATGATGAGCAGCTTCGTGATATGGCTCTTGATTTTGGTGATCTGGACGAGTCGAAGCATGCAGAGATCTTCAAGAAGCTGCAGGATGAGAAAAAGCCGAATCTTGCTTTTTATCGTACCTATGATGAAGGCAATTTAAATGTGGCACCGCAGATGTCAGCACTGGATACCGTGTTTGATCTGGAGAAAAAGATCATGCTGAAGGTTTCCAAAGAAGAAGATGCTGTTATCATCGGCCGCTGCGGTAACTGGGTATTTAAGGATGCAGAAGATGTCAAAGTACTTTCTGTATTTATCATGGGTTCCTTAAAGAGCCGTATCGATCGTGTTGTAGCCAACAGTGATATGGATGCGATAGAAGCAAAGCGTCACATCAAGAAGGTAGACCGCACACGTGATGATTATTACTATTACATCACAAAGTCTGACAGAGACGACATTGAGAGCTATGGTATGGTGATCAACAGCGGTATCTATGATGAGGAAACCTGCGTGAACCTGATCGCAGCTGCATATGAGGCACTGTAAGAGCGGAGTTCGCAGCAAAGCGTCCTGATCGCAGTACTGTGGGTTCAGTGCTTGCAGCAGAGTACCCATGATTGCGGGGACGAGCCACGCAGATGATTTTTAATTGCATATAGCAGAGTGTTCGCACTCTGGATTGCCGAAAGGCCGTAAAACGGATGAAGTTTTCGATAGCTTCATCCGTTTTTTTCGGTAGTGGAGATGGGGAGACGGATAAAATCAAATATGACTTGAATTTATACGATATCGGCGCAGGAATTGACAGCAGGAGGAAACTATGCCAAGAAACCAGTATCAGAGAATGATCTTTGCACTGATCACAGTCGTGATCACGGTACATTGCTTTGTGTTTTACAGCCTATACGTTGTGAATGGAAATACTTTAATGGAGATGAACGGGACCGGACGCGTGCTGGACGCGATCAACGCGCAGGGCGGTGTCTATATGTTCGCGCACTATCTGCCGATCTGGGCCGTGATCCTGATCGAGTTTGCGTTTGCGTATACGCTCGAGATCTTAATGGGCAGCCCGGCTTCGTTTCAGCTGGCAAGACGTGTGTTCGACCCACGCAATACGAACCCGGTTCTGTTCGAAACGGCGATCATCAGTGCGACGGTATGCATCATGTGTCCTGCAATGAGCCTGCTGGCAACCTTTTTTTACTATCCGTATTATGACGGCTTTCATGTCGTAACGCTTCTGGCAAACTGGGGCAGACTGGTATGCTTTAATTTCCCGTTTGCTTATTTCACACAGCTGTTCTTCATTCAGCCCTGTGTGCGCAGGATCTTTAAAACACTCTTCAGAAAAGATATTGCAGCAAGAAAAGGATGGTAAATGAAAAAAGATTTGAGATGTGCATGTTATAAACATGATAATTGTGATAATTTGAATCGGAAAATCATGAAAACAGGAGTCTGAAATCTCGACAGTACCTGCTTTTCGTGGTATTCTGTAAAGGTAGTAATGGCAGAGGGGAGACTCAAGTCATTGAAGCATAAATCTTGTAGGAGGGTAAACAAATGAACTATCTTGAAATTGAAAAAGTCATCGGCAGAGAAATCATTGATTCCCGTGGTAATCCAACTGTAGAGGCAGAAGTATTTCTGGCAGACGGTACGGTAGGACGCGGCGCTGCACCGAGTGGTGCTTCCACAGGTGTATTTGAAGCATTGGAGCTTCGTGATGGCGATAAAGATAAATTCGGCGGCAAAGGTGTATCCAAAGCTGTTGAGAACATTAACACGATCATCAATGATGCACTGATCGGTATCGATGCATCTGACATCTATGCAGTAGATGCAGCAATGCTTGCAGCAGACGGCACAAAAGACAAATCCAAACTGGGCGCTAATGCGATCCTGGCTGTTTCCATCGCAGCTTGCCGCGCAGCAGCAATCTCTCTTGATATTCCGCTGTATCGCTTCTTCGGCGGCGTAAACGGAAATCAGCTTCCGGTTCCGATGATGAACATCTTAAACGGTGGCGCACATGCAACCAACTCTGTTGATACACAGGAGTTCATGATCATGCCGGCAGGCGCTCCGTCCTTCAAAGAAGGTCTGCGTTGGTGTACAGAGGTATTCCATGCACTGCAGAAGCTTCTGAAAGATGAAGGCAACACCACAGCTGTTGGTGATGAGGGTGGTTTTGCTCCGGATCTGAAGTCTGATGAAGATACCATCGAGCACATCCTGCAGGCAATCAAGAATGCAGGTTATGAGCCGGGTACAGATTTCGTTCTGGCTATGGACGCTGCTTCTTCTGAGTGGAAGAGCGACAAGGGCATCGGCTTCTATCATCAGCCGAAATCCGGCAAGGACTTCACATCTGATGAGCTGATCGAGCACTGGGCTTCCCTGATCGAAAAATATCCGATCTACTCCATCGAAGATGGTCTGGATGAGGAAGACTGGGAAGGCTGGAAGAAGATGACAGAGCGTCTGGGCGACAAGGTTCAGCTGGTAGGCGACGACCTGTTCGTTACCAATACAGAGCGTCTGAAGAAAGGTATCGAGAATGGCAGCGGTAACTCCATCCTGATCAAGCTGAATCAGATCGGTTCCGTTTCCGAGACTCTTGAAGCGATCAAGATGGCTCACAAAGCACACTATACAGCAGTTGTTTCCCACCGTTCCGGTGAGACAGAAGACACCACGATCGCAGACCTGGCAGTAGCTCTGAACGCAGGCCAGATCAAGACAGGTGCTCCGTCCAGAAGTGAGCGTGTAGCAAAATACAACCAGCTGCTTCGCATCGAGGATGATCTCGGTGTAGCTGCAGTATATCCGGGAAAAGCAGCGTTTAATATCAAGCGCTAATCTTTGCCTGTTGTAATCTCATTGGCCACTGCACATGATTTGTGCAGTGGCCTTTTTCATAAATACACACTTTCTTCACAGATATTCACATTTTGAACAAATCTTTCCCATTTTTTCTTCACATTCTTCCCATAGACTATCCCTAACATCACACAAGCTGCTACAGACAAAGGCAGACGCACACCGCGAAAACCGCCACAGACAAAAGTAGCAAAAGTAAAGATCAGGGAGAAGTACCAATGGCAAATGAAATGAAATTCAAACGCTATGAAGTGAAATTCAAAATCAATCGTTCCCAATATGAAAAAATACAGGATGAACTAAGAGAGCATATGACGCCGGATAAGCATGGCAGAAGTACGATCTTCAGTCTCTATTTCGACACACCGGATTATCGACTGATCAGAAGATCAATGGAGCATCCGGATTATAAGGAAAAGCTCAGACTTAGAAGCTACGGCCTCGTGAGTCCGGAACAGCCGGTGTTCCTGGAACTAAAGAAAAAGTACGACAAGGTTGTCTATAAAAGAAGGATCGAGATGACCGAGCCGGAAGCGGTGGAGTTCTGCAGACGGGCGTCCGGCGAGCAGTACACAGCCTGGAATCACAGAGTGAACAGCGAAGAAGACCTGTACGAAGAAGCAGGCGGACAGGACGAAGTCGGCAGATCAGAGATCAGGCAGGAATCTTACAGCGACAGACAGATCAAAAAAGAGATCCGGTACGCGCTGCAATTTTACCCGAGCTTAAAGCCACGTATGCTTCTTTCTTATGAAAGAGAGGCCTGGTACGAAAAAGGAAATCATGATTTTCGGATCACCTTTGATCAGAACCTGCTTTGGAGAGAAACAGACCTGGATTTGCACACGGGTGTTTTCGGAAAACATATTATCCCGGAAGATGAGATCATCATGGAAGTCAAGACCGGAATGGGAATTCCACTTTGGCTGACGCAGATCCTGACGAGAGAAAAGATCTACAAGACCAGCTTTTCAAAGTACGCAACAGCGTACCGGCAGAAGGTCGTTGCGGAAATGGCAGAAAAGGCTTTCGAGGCGACCGTCGAACAGATTTTGGAAGAGCAGACAACATCGTTGTCGAACGCTGCAGCATCAGTTCGGGACGTGGCAGCGTCAAAGCAAAATGCGACTGTGCCGGGAAAGAATGTACCATCACCATCGCGAAACGCGCTTCTGTCATTTAAAGAAAATCGAAAGACAAGAGAGAAGAATCACAGAAAAAGAAATCATCTGATCGGAGGAAGAAAATATGCTTAGTTCAGTATTAGAAGGAGTGGCCGCAAGCGCAAGTGCATCAATAACAGTCAGCAGCTTTTTAAGCTGCATTGGCGTATCGCTGGTGCTTGGACTGTTTTTCGCATTTGTCTATGCGTTTAAAAATAAATATTCAAAAAGTTTTGTTATGACATTGATTCTGCTGCCGGCGATCGTATGCGTCGTCATCATGATGGTCAACGGAAACATTGGCGCCGGTGTTGCAGTCGCAGGCGCATTCAGCCTGGTACGTTTCCGTTCTGCACCCGGCAGCGCGAAAGACATCGCGATGATCTTTATGGCGATGGGAACCGGCCTGGTGACCGGAATGGGATATCTCGGCTACGCAGCATTGTTTGCAGTCATCATCGGAATTGTTTTCATGCTTTGCACAAGACTGGGGCTTGGCGAAACAAAAGATTCCGCAGAGCGGTATCTGCGGGTCACGGTTCCGGAGGATCTGAATTATACAGACGCATTCAAAGAGCCGATGGATGCATTTGCAAAAAAATACGAATTAACCCGGATCAAGACGATCAATATGGGAAGCTTGTTCCGATTAGAATATAATCTGACATTAAAAGACCCGATGCAGGAAAAAGAATTCATCGATGCATTGCGGGTTCGAAACGGCAACTTAGAGATCAGTATGGCGACAAGCAATCCGAATGCAAACGGGCTGTAAAGATAAGAGGAAATACATCATGAAAAGAAAACATTTATGGAAAAAAGCGATGGCATTGGGCTGCGGCGCGATGCTTGCAGCAGCGCTGTTTGCAGGATGTGGCAGCGCATCAACAGCGCAGGGCAGTGTAGGATCGACGGAAAGCAGCGCTTCCACATCAGAGGACGGCAGCATTTCTGCAGAAAATGAAAGTGCAGATACAGGAAGCTATGTCGTTTCGGAAATGACGCTCGATACCAGCGACATGTTTACCGACCGGGATCTGGATGCTTCCTATAATGAGGCAGACGCAGTAACGGTCACATTAAGCGACAGCGGGATTACGGCATCAGATGATTCTGTAGAGATCGACGGCCAGACCGTGACGATAAAAGAAGAAGGCGTATATGTCTTTTCCGGCAGCCTTTCCGACGGGCAGATCATCGTGGATGCAGACGATGCCGCGAAAGTGCAGATCGTGTTAAACGGTGTGGATATCACATCAAAAACAAGCGCAGCCGTTTATGTGAAATCTGCGGACAAGGTGTTCCTGACAGCGGCGGAAGGAACGGATAACACATTGACCAATACCGATGCCTACGAGGCAGACGGTGACGAAGAGATCAATGCCGTGATCTATGCGAAGGACGACCTCACGATCAACGGGACCGGAAATCTGACGATCAACGCAGCCAATGGGGACGGTATTAACGCAAAAGATGACCTTAAGCTGGTGGATGTGACACTGACAGTTGATGCGGCGGATCATGCGATCAGTGCCAATGACAGCATCCGGATCGCATCGGGAACCTATGATCTGACTGCAGAGACCGATGGCCTTCATATCAGTAATGACGAGGACGGTGAAAAAGGATATCTTTACATGCTTGACGGAACCGTCTCGATCACATGCGGATCCGACGGCGTGGATGCAAGTGGTATGATCCAAATCGATGGCGGCAGCATGGAGGTCAATGCCGGGGATGACGGTATTCATTCTGAAGCGAAGCTTCTGGTCAATGGTGGAACCATTAGCGTGCCGGCATGCGAGGAAGGCCTGGAAGGATATGTTGTAGTCATCAATGATGGTGAAATTGATATCACATCAAACGATGATGGCATCAACGCGACATCCGGAAACGGCAATGCAATGATGGGTGGACCGGGTCAGAAAAATACAGAAACAGCCACTGCCACCAGCAAAGAGGATACCACAAGCTACACCTACACAGGTGATGTGGATCTGGCGATCAACGGCGGCGTGATCACGATCGATACAGAAGGCGATGGCATTGATTCCAACGGAACCATCACGATCACGAGCGGTGAGACCTATATCAACGGCCCGTCCAATTCCGGGAACGGATCGATGGATGTCGGCGACGGATATGAGGCGACGATCACAGGTGGTATTGTTGTTGCCACAGGCGCAGACGGTATGGCGGAAAACTTTGGCAGCAATTCTACACAGGGCGCGATCCTGCAGTCTGTAAGCAGCACGGATGGGGAAGTAACCCTGACAGATGCAGATGGCAATGAACTGATCAGCTTTACACCGTCAAAGACATACAGCAGTATTCTGATCAGTACACCGGATATTAAGTCGGGCGAAACCTATACCCTGACAACTGGTGGTACTTCCACTACGATTGAGATGACAGACCTGATCTACGGGCAGGCCCAGGGCATGGGCGGCCCCGGTATGCAGGGTGGTCCGAACATGGAAAATGGAGAGCAGATGCAGGGCGGACCGGGGATGAAAGGTGGCCGGCAAATGCCGGGAGAGCAGGATCAGACGCAATCTGATCAGGCACAGTAGAAGAGTAAGATCAGGCACAGTAGATCAGTAGATTGGCGAAAACAGAAATCATAACCAGAGAAAAGAATCGGTGTATGGATAACATCGGTTCTTTTCTTATTGAGCCAGATAGGGGAAGTGAAGTCTTCCCTATCCGATAAAAAGATGATATACTTGTCAGCGTATCTGAAATCTGAAAACCAATATTGGCGCTTTGCAAATAGATTATTCGATAGGGAGATCCTTTGCAAATAGGTACAGACATCAGGTGGATATCGTATGTCAGAGTTGTTGTTAGAATCGCTGCTGGATGCAGTGATCGATACCGCGAAGCTGATTCCGTTTCTGTTCGTGACCTATCTTTTCATGGAATTTTTGGAAAGAAAAACGGAAGAAAAATCAGCGGAAGCGTTAAAAAAAGTCGGGAAGGCCGGACCGGTCATCGGCGGTCTTTTGGGTATTGTACCGCAGTGTGGATTTTCAGCAGCGGCAGCCAGCCTTTTTTCGGGCGGCGTCATATCGTTGGGCACCCTGCTGGCGGTCTTTTTGTCGACCTCAGATGAAATGCTTCCGATCTTTATTTCATCAGCAGTCGGGTTCCGGACGATTTTCCGTGTCGTGATCGCAAAGGTGATCATTGGTCTGATCACGGGTATCGTGATTGATCTGGTCATCACGCTGGCACACTACCGGATGAAGTCCGAAAAACACATTCATGATCTGTGCGAACAGGAACACTGCGGATGTGAAGAGGAAGAGGGTGGAATCATCCACTCTGCGTTTGTACACACATTAAAGATCACGCTGTTCATTTTTATCATATCGTTTATTATCACGCTGTTGGTGGAAGGTGCAGGCGAGGAAAAGATCGCCGGATTTCTTTCCGGAATGCCGTATCTGGGCGTTTTTCTTTCGGGAATCGTCGGGCTGATCCCGAACTGCGCGGCATCCGTCATGATCACACAGCTTTACCTGAGCGGTCTTTTGGGCGCAGGACAGATGATGTCAGGTCTTCTGGTCGGCGCAGGTGTCGGTCTGCTCGTTTTGTTCCGCACCAGCAGACACTGGAAGGAGAATCTGAAGGTGCTGATCGTTTTATATGCGGCAGGCGTTTTCTGGGGTTTGATCATCGAAGCACTGCACATCACCTTTTAGCAGGCCTCGGCTTCATATGTTCTCTGGAAAGAGAATAATCAGTTGCTCATCCACTCTGAATGGAGTTATAAAAATAGTAATAGGGAGAGAATGAGAATGGGAGAAGTAAAAGTTCTGGATCTGAAAAAGACGATCCTGCAGGACAACGACGCTGATGCAGATAAGCTCAGGGAAGAGCTTGCAAACGAAAGCACATTTTATGTCAATATCATGTCATCACCGGGCTCCGGAAAGACGACAACGATCAAAAAGACACTGGAAATGCTTTCTGAAAAACTGCGCGCAGGCGTGGTGGAAGCCGATATCGATTCGGATGTCGATGCGATCACAATTCAGGAAGCGGGATTCCCGGCAATCCAGGCACACACCGGTGGAATGTGTCATCTGGACGCGGATATGTCCAGACAGGCACTAAGGGCCCTTGGAACAGAGAAACTGGATCTGGTGATCCTGGAAAATGTCGGCAATCTGGTGTGTCCGGCGGAGTTTGACACGGGCGCGCATCGGAATGTGGTGATCCTTTCCGTGCCGGAGGGAGATGACAAACCGTTAAAATACCCGCTGGTGTTTGAAACGTCGCAGGCGGTTCTGATCAATAAGATCGATGCGGCACCGGTGTTTGATTTTGACATGGAGCAGGTTACAAAGTACATTTTGGATCGCAATCCAAACGCTAAGATTTTTCCGGTCTCTGCCGTAACCGGAGAAGGCATGGATGCATGGTGTGAATGGCTGTATGCAGAAGTGAAAGCGGGGAGGTAATCGCAATGGGAAATGTTCGGATCATTGATGTCAATATGAATATAAATGCGGACAATGACGCAATTGCTGCCGAAATCCGCGAAAAAAACAAAAAGGATCATACCTTTATGATCAACCTGATGGCTTCACCGGGGGCGGGCAAGACTTCTGTACTGCTCCGTACGCTGGAAGCGCTGAAGGATGACTATAAGATCGGTGTCATGGAAGCGGATATCGACGCATCGGTGGATGCGGAAAAAATAGCTGCTGCCGGTGGTCGTTCCATCCAGGTGCATACCGGCGGGGAGTGTGCGATGGACGCGGAGATGACACGTCAGGCCATGGAAGAATTCCAGACAGAAGATCTCGATCTTCTTGTTCTGGAAAATGTCGGCAATCTGGTGTGCCCGGCGGAAACAGATACTGGCGCGACCGTCAATGTTGAGATCCTTTCGATCCCGGAAGGAGATGACAAACCATTAAAATACCCGCTGATGTTTACGGTTTGTGATCTCGTATTGGTGAACAAGATCGATACCAGAGAGTATTTTCCGTTCGATGATGAGGCATTCATTGCCCGCGTGAAGAAATTAAACCCGCAGGCAAAGATTATATTTCTTTCTGCTAAGACAGGAGAAGGCTTTGACACATGGATTACGTGGTTGAAAGAAGTATTAAAATGAAGACAAATGAGCATGATTTTGTGACATACGGAAGGAGATTTAGTACTTATAAGTGGTTCAAACCGATTGTGGTAGCAATCCTCTTTATCGTTTTCTCTTTGATTTTTTCGAGTATTCTTACGTTTTTGTGTGGTCATGCAGCGACTGATTCGACAGCATTCATAAATCAGCTAAACGGTGGGTATGACACAATGGATGTGGCACATGCGCTGTCAGTTATTTCCTCAGAAGGTGCGGTCGCAACAATGATCCCGGCGCTCGCATTGGCAGTATTTATTGTAAAAGACAGACCGTTTTCTTCTTACCAGTCTTCGAGGGGCGGATGGAACTATAGAATCTTTTTTATCGGGCTCCTGATCTCATTGATCATTGTGGGAATTCCTAATTTGATTCTTACTTTCGTGATGCATGACGGAACCGGGATCAATCAGTTTACGATCGCGGGATTCATTATGCTTACGCTGTTAGGCCCCATGCAATGTGTGGCAGAAGAATATGTCTTCCGCGGTTTGCTGATGCAGACATTCGGTTCCTGGTTCCGGCTACCGGTCCTGGCAGTGATCCTGCAGGCAGCAATCTTTGCATCGATGCATCCGTATAATGTGATTGGCGTGCTGGAAGTCTTTGTTTTCGGTCTGACATTCGGTCTGGTGGCATGGATGACAAAGGGCATTGAAATAGCCAGTGCCGCCCATATCATAAATAACATGGTGGCGTTTTATACATCGGGGTTCGGAATCGGTGCCATTAAAGAAGACGTGGCCATGAAAACCTGTATGTTTGGCATCATCATAGATGTGGTCATAATTCTGGTGTTCTTTGTGATCCGCAAAAAGACCAACCTGTTTGAACAGGTGAAAAGAGATGATGTGGCAGAATTTAACCAGAAGATGCAGGCCAGAATGGAAAGAAAAAGAGCTTAGAAAGAAAACAAACTCACGATCAGGGACGGTTTACAAGAGAAATCCCGCGTGATATAATCAAAAACGGCGCAGGAAAATGCGCCGCTTCGCAGATGTAGTTCATCGGTAGAACACCAGCTTCCCAAGCTGGGGAGGCGGGTTCGATTCCCGTCATCTGCTTAAAAATCCCACATGTTGTTGTGGGATTTTTATATAAGCAGTCTGAAATGGTGCGGGGGCGTAGCTCAGTTGGGAGAGCACTTGAATGGCATTCAAGGGGTCATGGGTTCAAGTCCCACCGTCTCCATCTCGTGCGCGGTGCGTGTGGCACATATGCCTCGCGGTGCGCGCGTTACAATCCATTGCCGCAGTTCGCATGGTATGCGGATCTGTGGCTTTTTTCAATGAAGGGAACTTTATATGACTCTGGAAGAATTACGGATTTACTTTGCGGAAAACGATACGATCGGGGAAAGCAGGGAAGCGCTGGAGTTGATGCGTTTCTACAGCCGTGAAGCACAGAAGATCACGATGCAGATCAACACGGTCTATCATGAGCCGGAGGAACTCTCAGAGCTGTTTTCCGAACTGATCGGAAAACCTGTCGGGGAAGGATTCGGCCTTTTTCCGCCTTTTTATACGGATTTTGGAAAAAACATTACGATCGGCAAAAATGTGTTTATCAATGCCGGATGCAAGTTCCAGGACCAGGGCGGGATCACGATCGATGACGGTGCACTGATCGGTCATGCGGTGGTGATCGCGACGCTTAATCATGACATCGAACCTGCAAAAAGACAGCAGCTTCACCCAGCGCCTGTGCACATCGGCAAGGGCGTATGGATCGGTGCTAACGCAACCGTTACGCCGGGCGTGACGATCGGAGATCATGCGATCGTGGCAGCGGGCGCGGTGGTGACAAAGGACGTCGAAGCAGGAACTGTAGTAGCCGGTGTTCCGGCAAAGGTTGTGAAACGAATCACATCCGGTCAATAAAAGCGTTTCGTTTGTTGATGAAGGAGACAGAGAATCGTCCCCTGTCTCCTGATTGGAGCATTTTATGAAATCAAACATCATAGAGATCACAGATTTTTCGATGCCGGAGCTGGATCTGTTCGCACGGCTTTCGGAGCCGCAGCTTTTGCATTATGACGAACCGGGACCGGGGATTTTCCTGGCAGAGACGATCACCGTGATCGAGCGGGCGCTGGATGCAGGCCATGAACCGATCTGTTTTTTGATGGACAAAAAGCTGGTCAACGGACAGGCAAAAGAGCTGCTTGCAAGATGTCCGGATGTCCCGGTTTATACAGCAGATTTGGAGGATATCGTCAGGCTTTTGGGCTATGCCCTGCCGCGCGGAATCCTGTGTGCGATGCGCAGGAAAAAGCCGGCGACGCCGGAGGAGATCTTATCCGGTGCCAGGCGGATCGCCATTTTGGAAAAGGTTACCAATCCGACCAATATCGGCGCGATCTTCCGCTCTGCGGCAGCGCTTGGAATGGATGCGATCCTGTTAAGCGAAGATTGTACGGATCCGCTGTATCGCAGGGCAGTGCGTGTCGGTGTCGGGACGGTGTTTCAGATTCCGTGGCTTCAGGTCAGACACGGCAGAAGATCGGGAGAGGACTGGCGTCATGCGCCGAAGAATGCGCAGGCACTGATCCAAAGAGTAAAGGAAGACGGATTCTATACAGTCGCAATGGCGCTCAAAGAAGACAGTTTATCCGTCAATGATCCGGGACTTTTGGCAAAGGAAAAACTGGCCGTTGTCCTGGGATCCGAGGGATATGGTCTTTTGCAGGAAACGATCGATCTGTGCGACAGCACGGTCATGATCCCGATGAGTCATGGTGTCGATTCTCTGAATGTGGCCGCTGCCAGTGCGGTTGCCTTCTGGGAATTTGGGCGACATTGAATAAAGACAATTATTAAGAATGACTGAAGCCTTTGAAAGGGAATTGATTCCAGCCGGAAAATAGGATAAAATATAGTATTATTTACCCTAGGTGAAAGGAGGGAGAGCAATGCAAAACGATAAGATCATATCAAAAGATATTGTGAACCTGTCAAATGAGCTGCTCTACCAGAGATTTATTTTCAACAGGGAGCAGATTTTCCAGTTTTTAAATGAACTTAGCATGCAGGAATATGTGGCATTACATATAATGGATGATAATGAGGAAGGCATGCCTTCTGAAGAAGCACGTACCTATTTGCAGGATCTGATGGAACGGATGAATCTGACGGTACGGAAAACATCTACGATGGTAAAGCAGTTAAAAGAACGCGGTCTGGTCAGCTGGCTGCATGATGGGGACGGCAGTGATGGCACCTATGTCGTACTGACAGACATGGGGAAAAAGATGCTGCGTAGTCAGGAAGAGCTGATGACGGATTACTTCAGTAACGTGATCGTTGAGTTTGGCGTAGATCGTGTAATAGAGTTGTTGGCGCTTTGGAGAGACCTTGAAGCTATTATGCGCAAAGAGATCCGGAAACGGGAGGACGCGTAAATGATGAAGAAAGCAGCAGCCGAAGCCTTTGAGCGGGAGATGGCTGAAAAGACAAGCGGGAATGATAAGATCGCGCCGATCCTGTTTGATGAATATGGTGTCAACCTTGGCCTGCGTGATGAGCGCGGACAGGGTATCCTGACCGGCCTGACCAGTATATCCGAGGTAAACGGTTATATGGAAAAGGGCGGACGGCGCGTGCAATGCGACGGTCAGCTCTGGTACCGTGGATACAGGATCGAGGATCTTCTTGCGGGACTGGGCGCGAACGAGATGGGATACGAAAAGATCGCGTATCTTCTGATCACCGGTGATGTTCCGTCGTCTACGGAACTGATGACATTTCAGAACTATCTGGCAGAAAAAAGAAAACTGCCGAGTCACTTTGTGCGCGATATCATCATGAAAGCTTCGAGTGATGACATCATGGCCTGCATGATGAAGAGCATCCTGTCTCTTCCCTACAGTGATCCGAATACCAATGATACCAGTGTGCAGAATGTTATACGTCAGTGTATGGAGCTGATCGCGCGGTTTCCGCTTCTGGCAGCATATTCGTATCACGCGTATAACTATTATTATAATGATGACAGCATGTATGTACATATGCCGGATCCGTCCCTTTCTACAGCGGAGAATCTTCTGATGATGCTCCGGCCGGACCAGCATTTTACAACGCTGGAGGCAAAGGTGCTGGATACGGCGCTGATCCTTCATATGGAGCATGGCGGCGGTAATAACTCAACGTTTACAACGCGTGTCGTTACGTCTTCGGGATCAGATACCTACTCCACGATCGCAGCTGCAATGGCTTCCCTGAAAGGGCCAAAGCATGGCGGCGCAAACATCAAGGTCATGGAGATGATGAGTGATATCCGTGCGCATGTGAAGGATTATCACGACAAAGATGAAGTCAGTGCATATCTGATGAAGATCCTGAATAAGGATGCTTTTGATAAAAAAGGACTGGTATATGGGATCGGACATGCGGTTTATACCCTTTCTGATCCGCGTGAACGGGTCTTTAAAAAGTATGTAGAAGAGCTTGCGGCAGCAAAAGGCCGGGAACTTGATCTTGCGTTGTATCAGAATATTGAAGAGCTTGCACCGGAACTGCTTTCGAAAAAGCGCAATCTCCCGAAAAATGCATGTCCGAATGTAGACTTTTACAGCGGATTTGTTTATGACATGCTGGGAATCCCGCAGGAGCTCTATACGGCGATCTTTGCGGTTGCCAGAATCGTAGGATGGAGTGCACACCGGATAGAAGAGCTGGTTTGTACGGATAAGATTATCCGTCCTGCGTATATGAGTATCATGAAGGAACTGGAATGAAACAGGTCAAGTTTAAGAAAACGTGGCTGAAGGTCATTTTTGTCGTGGTATTGCTGGCAATCATTGCGTATACATTCCGTAATCAGGCAGGCGATATCCTGGCAGAGCTTGAGCACACACCACTGCATATCATACTTGCTATTCTTGTTTCGTCGGTGATCTATCTTCTGATCGAGTCATGGATCACCTATTCGTTGGCGATCCGCTATAATCCGGAGTTTAAGTTCCGGCAGGCGGTTTACAATGCATTTATGGTCTGCTTTTACAGGCTTTCCACTTTGGGAAGCGGAAATGGCGTGGCTGCGGTTTACAACCTTGGCCAACATGGAATTGAATATTCGGAAGCGATCGGCATGTATATGGTGCAGTATGTCATGCACAAGATCAGTATTGCGATCTTCAGCGGAATTTTCTTTTTGGTCAACTGGCATTTCATGTGGACGAATTTCAGGGATTACGGAATCCTGCTGATCGCGGCATATGGACTGACAGTGCTCATCTGTATCGGTCTGATCCTGTTTGTCGTTTCGAAGTGGTTTCACGGTGTGATCTTAAACATCGGTCAGAAATTCAATAAAAACGGAAAGCTGGACGGAGCTTTGATGAAGCTTGAGACCAATGCGCAGATCATGGAGGTATCCACGACCCGTCTGATCAAAGACAAAAAGCTTTTAATTGTCATGATCTTAAAGAACCTGATCAAATTCGTATTCTGGTACGGGATCCCGTTCCTGATCGTATTCGGAGACGGGGATCTGTCACTGGTCAATTCACTTTCGATCACATCCCTTGCCGTAATGACGGCGGCAGTCATTCCGACACCGGCGGGAATCGGTGCAGTCGAATTTGTTATGACCGGGCTTTTCAGTGTGGTAGTCGGCGTGAACCGTGCCGGCGCGATCACGATCCTCTACCGGATCGCGACATTTATCTTCCCGTTTGCTGCGGGCGGCGTGGCGATCCTGCTGCACAGATTTTTCGCAAGAAAACGCGGCAAGAAGCATCAGAAGATGAAAGTCGGAAAATTTGAGTGAGATACCTTGTACATTGGTATCAGGCATGCTATACTTGTCTTGTCGCAGTTAGTGGACAGAAACTGAATAGTAAAACAGTAATCTTCAGGGATGGGTGCAATTCCCTACCGGCGGTAAAGCCCGCGAGCGCCTGCACATGCAGGAGGCAGATCCGGTGAGATTCCGGAGCCGACAGTACAGTCTGGATGGAAGAAGAGTCATTATTTATGAATGTTTTTTTAATGGAATGATTGGCGTACCCTGAAGATTTTCGGGGTACGTTTTTTATGCAGAAAAAAGAAGACTATATGCGCCGGGCGCTGGAGCTGGCAAAAAGAGGAGAAGGCTATACTTCACCGAACCCGATGGTGGGATGCGTGGTCGTAAAGGACGGTCGCATCATCAGTGAAGGCTGGCATGAGCGATACGGCGAATTCCATGCGGAGCGGAATGCACTGCTTCGGTGCAAAGAGGACCCGGCAGGCGCAGATCTGTATGTGACGCTTGAGCCGTGCTGCCATTACGGGAAAACGCCGCCATGTACGGAGATCATTATTGAAAAAAAGATCGGACGTGTCTTTGTCGGCAGTATGGACAGCAATCCGCTGGTGGCAGGAAAAGGTGTGCAAATCTTAAAGGATGCAGGGATTGCAGTAGAGACAGGCATTCTCGGAGAGGAGTGCCGCAGATTAAACGAAGTCTTTTATCACTACATGGAAACCGGCATGCCGTTTTGCGTGATGAAATATGCCATGACGCTCGATGGGAAGATCGCCTGTGTGACAGGGGATTCGAAGTGGGTGACAGGAGAGGCGGCAAGAGAGCATGTACATTTTTTGCGGCATCGCTATAAAGGGATCCTTGTCGGGATCGGTACCGTGCTGGCGGATGATCCGATGTTAAACTGCAGACTTTCGGATACGGTGCGAAAGGAGCATCAGATTGAAAAAGGTGTCGACCCGGTCAGGATCGTTTGTGATTCCTCGTTGCGGATCCCGGAGGATGCACAGCTTGTCAAAACGGCAAAGGAGATTCCAACGATCGTGGCCTGCTGCAAAAACAGGTTGGATGAGGACGCACAAAAGAAGATCAAAGTGCTGGAAGAGGCAGGAGTCGAGGTACTTGTACAGACGGATGTCGATCAGGTTGATCTGAAAAGACTGATGCAGACACTGGCAGCAGAAAAGATCGACAGCGTTCTGATCGAAGGCGGCGCAGGGATCCATGCATCTGCATTGGAAGCCGGGATCGTGAATAAAGTTTATGCCTATATCGCAGGGAAACTCGTCGGCGGGAAAGCCGCACCGACACCGGTCGGCGGCGCGGGAATCCAGGTTATGGCAGATGCGGTGATGCTGCAGGACATGGCCGTAGAAACATTTGGAGAAGACATCTGCATCAGCGGATATGTGAAGTAAGTGTAACGGGATGCAAACCGTTATGGAATCATAGAAAGGAACCGGTATGTTTACAGGTTTGATAGAGGAAACAGGAGAGATTCAGAGCGTTCAGAGGGGAAGCCGGTCCTGTGTGCTGACCATTGGATGTAAAACCGTCTTAGAGGGCAGTAAGATCGGGGACAGCATAGCAGTCAACGGCGTATGTTTAACCGTTACCACATTAGGCGGAAGCTATTTTACGGCCGATGCGATGCCGGAGACATTAAACAGAAGCTCTTTGGGACAGCTGTCGACAGGCAGCGTGGTCAATCTCGAACGCGCGATGCCGGCAAACGGACGATTCGGCGGACATATCGTATCGGGACATATCGACGGGACCGGAACGATCGCCGAGATCAAGCGGGACGACAATGCCGTCTGGTATACGGTGTCAGCGGATCCTGGACTTTTACGGTACATCGTAGAAAAGGGCTCGATCACGATCGATGGGATCAGCCTGACGGTCGCATACGTAGACAATGCGGTCTTTAAGGTGTCGATCATCCCGCATACACAGGCCGTAACATCTTTAAGAGAGCGACGTGTGGGCGACATCGTAAATCTGGAGTGTGACATCATCGGCAAGTATGTCGAAAAGCTTATGCAGCCTGCAGGAAGCAGTTCAGTGTCATCCGGCGCAGAGCAGACAGGCACAGGTGAAGGGATTACGTTAGATTTTCTGTTGAAAAACGGATTTTAGATAATAGCATCAGAACTTTAGCCAAAGGAGGACAAAATATATGGCAAAAGAAGTTGGAACAATAGACCAGGCGTTAGACGACCTGCGGGCAGGAAAGGTCATCCTTGTTATCGATGATCCGGACCGTGAAAATGAAGGCGATCTGATCTGTGCGGCGGAATTCGCGACACAGGAAAACGTCAACTTTATGGCAACGGATGCCAAGGGACTGATCTGTATGCCGATGAGTGGTGAATGGTGTGACAAGCTCGGCTTAGAACAAATGGTCATGCAGAACACCGACAATCACGGTACTGCATTTACCGTATCGATCGACCACATTGATACCACGACCGGCATCTCTGCGGCAGAGCGCTCCTATACCGCGATCAAAACAGTCGAAGATGGTGCAAAACCATCTGATTTCCGTCGCCCGGGACACATGTTCCCGCTGCGCGCAAAAGACGGTGGTGTGCTGATCCGTGACGGTCATACGGAAGCAACGGTCGATCTGATGAATCTGGCCGGATTAAAGCCGGTCGGCCTTTGCTGTGAGATCATGCGGGAAGACGGTACGATGATGCGTACAACAGAACTTCTCGAATTTGCCGAAAAATATGATCTGACGGTCATTACGATTGAAGATCTGATCCGTTACCGCTTAAATCATGAGAGCCTTGTACGCCGTGAAGCAGAAGCGAAGCTGCCGACCAAATATGGCGATTTCCGCATCTACGGTTATGAAAATCGCATCAACGGCGATCATCATGTGGCACTTGTCATGGGTGATGTTGGAAACGGCGAACCGGTTCTTTGCCGCGTTCATTCCGAATGTCTGACAGGAGACGTGTTTGGATCCGCCCGCTGTGACTGCGGCGATCAGCTGCAGGAAGCCTTAAAAGAGATCGCAAAAGAAGGCAGAGGCATTCTGTTATATCTGCGCCAGGAAGGCAGAGGAATCGGTCTGATCAACAAGCTCAAGGCATATGAGCTGCAGGAGCAGGGGTATGATACGGTAGAAGCAAACCTGATGTTAGGCTTCCCGGCAGACAAGCGGGATTATGGTGTCGGCGCGCAGATCCTTAGAGATCTCGGCGCAAGAGATCTGCGGATCCTGACAAACAATCCAACCAAGATCACAGGACTTGCAGGATACGGCATCCGCATCTTAGAGCGCGTTCCGATCCAGATCAAGGCACAGAAATTCGATTATAGATATCTGAAAACCAAACAGGAAAAAATGCACCACATGACCAACTACGAGTAAGTGCGCAGGGTTTTGCCCCGGAAAAAGACATGTTTTTCGAGTTTACTTGAAAAAACATGGATGTTTTCGGGGAGGTCCCTGTATAGGGACCGTCTCCGCATGAGCAAAATTTTGATATCATCTAAGACAAGTTCAAAATCAAAATTTTGCGAATGATGGAGAAAACCTGTGCAAGTTAAGCAGGAAACATAGAAAAATACACAGGAGGATAACCATCATGAGAACATTAGAGGGAAAAGTAGTAGCCGGTGAGGTGAAGATCGGTATCGTTGCAGCACGTTTTAATGAATTCATCGTCAGCAAGCTTGTAGGCGGCGCACAGGACGCGCTGGTTCGTCACGGCGTCAAGGATGAAAACATCGACCTGGCATGGGTACCGGGTGCATTTGAGATTCCGATCATCGCACAGAAAATGGCAGAATCAGGCAAATATGATGCAGTACTTTGCCTTGGTGCCGTTATCCGTGGCGCAACAAGCCACTACGACCTGGTCTGCAACGAAGCAGCAAAAGGAATCGCCATGGTCGGCATGAAGACAGGCATCCCGACACTGTTTGGTATCGTAACAACAGATAACATCGAGCAGGCCATCGAGCGCGCAGGCACAAAAGCAGGCAACAAGGGATATGATGTGGCATGCTCCGCGATCGAGATGATCAACCTGATTACAGAGATCCAGGCATAAAAAACCGGGCATTGGATGCCCGGAATCAGACGATTTGATCATAATCAGTCGAATAACGGAATTACGTCAGCTGCGGTCTTTACGATCGCAGCTGTTTTGTTTGCGATCTCAGAAGCAGGATACTTCATATCCGGAATACAGATCACGGGAATCCCGGCCGCATCAGCCGCAAGGATCCCGTTTTCAGAATCTTCCAGAACAAGAGCGTGTTCAGGTGTAACGCCGCCTGCACTGCAAGCCGTCAGGAAGATCTCCGGATGCGGCTTTGAGTGAGACACCTGATCCCCGCCGACGATAAATGAAAAATACGGACGAATGTCGCCAAGCTTTAAGATCTCATCTGCGTGCACAGAAGCCGTGGCGGTCGCGACACAGCAGGGAATGCCCTTATTTGCGATCCATGCAAGCAGATCTTTGATCCCCTCCTTTACCGGCGCGCCGTGCTCCCGCATATGCGCAAGCTGCAGGGCTCTTGACCGCTGTGAAATCTCATCTGCGGGATACTCCGGACCATAGATTTCCGTGAGGACCACCTTCAGATGATCCCCGCTTGTCCCGAGCGTTCGAATATAATCCTCCTCACGGTGGACATAACCGTACTCGGGCAGGATCTCCGCTCTTTTATTCATAAAAAGGCGCTCCGTATCAAAGAGCAGGCCATCCATATCAAAAACAAAAAGTTCCGGAAGCCGCATCATATCAGTTCTCCTGTAAAATCAATGGTCAAATGTGATTAGAAAAGTCCGTTGTCATGAACCGGTTTTAACAGATGTACATCATGCTCCACAACATCCCAATGCTCTGCAAGCATGCCATCCTCCAGCCGGTAGATATCACATACTTTATTCACTGCGCCGTTTTCAAGGGTACATTTAAAGAAGACAAAAACCTTATCATCTTCTTCCGCGCAGAAAATGATATCCATATGCGGTTTCAGCCCAAGAAAGAAGTCGGCAAATTTTTTATAGCCTTCCCGTCCGGTTTCGGCATTTGGATTATGCTGGATATAGTCCTCTTTAATATAGTTATCGATCACAGATTTATCCCAGTTGTTAAACACTTCTTCATAGAATTTCAAAACGATCTCTTTATTGCTCATAGCCGGTATCCTCCTTTAGTAGATGCAAGTGGATCTGTCTTTACGAAAACTTTCATTCGGTTCTTACATCCTATTGTGCATGAAAGGGAAGGGTGCGTCAACCTTGATATTTTTATAATAGATATTGACCGCAGGCATGTCTTTTTGTAAAATGAGGGTTGTTACACATTCAATCGCTGTTTTTGGAGGATTTAAAAAGAATGGATGTTGATGGGGACGGGATCCACATAGGATTTGGCGTTTCGGAAGAACTGGATGACGTGCTTCGCACATATCAGAATCCGGTTTTTATTTGTGACAGTACAACGAGAGCAGTGGCTGAGCCATTTTTAGAAGAAGAATTAAAGGACTGTCTGGTCATAGAACTCAGCCCGGAAGACTTGGCAGTAAATGATGCATGCGTAGAACGCGTGCTTTCCCAGTTAGAAGTATGTGACCTTGGACAAAGCAGTGTGCCGGTAGACCTTTTGATCGCGATCGGCAGCGGCGTGATCCATGATCTGACAAGATTCGGTGCCAAAGAGTACGGCATTCCGTTTGCATCCGTACCGACAAAGCCCGATGCAGAAGACGCGCGCAAGCGCCTGACAAGCGATCCGGTTCCGGAGATCATTCCCCGGTGGGTATTTGCAGATGCACAGATCCTTTGTACAGAAGATGCAAACCGGTCAGAACGGCTGGAGATGTTTACACATGCTTTGGAAGCGTGCGGAATCGCAAAAGAGTTCTTCCATGAGAAACTGGAAGAACGAGATTTTTAAAAAAATCGAAAAATAAAATGTCAATCGCAAAAAAGCGGTTGACATTTTTCGTTAAAACGATTATTATGTCCTAGTGACTGAAAAACAGCCCAACCCAAATAAATCGATGCGTGGCTCAGTTTGGTAGAGCGCTGCGTTCGGGACGCAGAGGCCGCAGGTTCAAATCCTGTCGCATCGACTTCCTAGAGAATCCCCGGGAACCGCTTAACAGCGGGTTCCGGGGTTTTCTTATGTCTGGGATGCAGAGGCTTGAATGCCGAATTACCTCTAAATCTGAAAAATTGTCCGAAAAATTGTCCGAAACAAACGGCTGATTTATTAAGAGATTTTTTAATCAAATAATCCGCTTATCAATGAAGAAGCCTGTTCCATATCATTTCCGGCACGATTATCTCTATGTTTGATGTAATGTGCGTAAATCTCAAGTGTTGTCTGAATATCCTCGTGGCCAAGCCAATACTGAATTTTTTTAACATCCCATCCTTTATCAATCAGGATAGAAGCGCAGGTATGGCGTAGTTTATGAAGCGTAATTTCCGGTCTCCCAAATTTTGTCATGGCTTTTTTGAATTCTCGGGTAATATAATTTGGATCATAATAATGACCGTCTTCCCAGCAGAAAACATAGCCATCTTTGTTTTGATATTCCTTCCCATAAAACGCTTTATCCGCTGCTTGCTGATCACGAATACTATTCAGACACTTGATGGCTGTTGGAAACAGATCAAGATCCCGATTGCTTTCAACCGTTTTGACAGTGTCATCGGATATCGTACTTTTTACGCGAACGACAGTATGCCTGATTGCAATATATCCAAGAGACTGTTTTTCTGCTTCACTGGAATTGTCAGTAACCGGATGATACTCATGGATGGCATTCCATTTAAGTCCAAGGATTTCTGATCTTCTTAAGCCATAATAAGTACCAAAGAAAGCCATTGGAAGTAATTTGGGATACTCCTCTGAAAGGAAATTCATCAAAGTCGTTACTTCATCCTCCGTCAGGAACAGATACCCTTGTTGATATTTATTATTGGGCTTTTTTCCTACGGAGATATCGGATACTGGGTTAATCATAAGCAAACCATCGATTCGTGCCTGAGTAAAAGCAGAGTTTAAGATGCTTTTATAGCTTCTGACGGATCGTACTGAAAGCGGTTCAGGCTCACCTGTTTTTTGATTCTTCTTTCCGTATTTCAAACAGTATTTGAAGAATGCGTCCATCATAGCCGGTGTAATGCTTTTTACCTTTGGATTCTTTCCAGCAAAATATTTCTTGATTCTGCCAACTCTGGCTTCATATCCTTCAAAAGTCGACTGGCGGATAGAACTTTTCGTGTCTTCTAACCATTTATCCAAGTATTCACAAAGTTTGATATCGGGATCGATCACAGTGTTTATGCTGAATTCCAGATATTCATACTTCTTGATAATGTCCTGGATCATAGAATTCGCTTTTTTCTTATTGTTTTTTACAGGAAGACCGGTACTGACAATCTTATCTTTCCATCTCCCTGTTTTGGGATCCTTGTAGCTGAGGCGAACATAATAATATTCATGTCCACTACTGGTTTTTCTTGTTGTTAATGCTCCCGTCATTTTTTACCTTTTCCTTTCTTATACTGACGGGCGTGGTATAAATATCAGACCATCTGAATTATACCACGCCCACCGGTGTTGATGATATAGAGTTAAAAAATTTCCGTTTAGTCATTTGTCATGAATTCGATGACAGCCTTTTTGGAGATCCTGTACGCTGTTCCCAGACGCCTGCTTGGGATAACGCCTTCCTGTAGCATTTTGTAAACGGTGGCTTTGTCGACTCTGAGGAATTCTGCGAGTTCGGCAACAGTCATAACATCAGGATATTGTTCTAACATAGTCTTTCCTTTCTCCGACAATTACCGGATTTTTAATTGGTTGTTGTTTCTTTGCTAACCTGAGAATGCCCCATGTGCTTTGCAGGATGTGATCCAATTTGCGTCAATTTGTGTCAATGTTTGTTAATCTATGCCATTTTGGTAAAAAATTTTTTTGACTTAAATATTGGCAGATGTGGTGGCGGCAGAAAAGCGTGAATCCAAGTTGTTGTGGAATATCGGAATGGTTTCTACATTTACGGCATCTTATAATAGTTTTTTTGCATTGACACGAACAGATGTTCGATTTTATAATGAAGTCCCAACAAGTGATCTGAGTTGTCATGATCATATATGGGCGCTCTCTTTCAAAGCAGGAGAGTGGGACAATTCACACAGGCTGGCAGCAGGGCTTTGCTGCTTCGGAATGGCCGGCCGGCACTCATCAGAGATTTTAGTTTCCCTTTTACCGAATGAGATGATACATGGAGGATATTTGATGAGTACGATTGAACAAGCCTCAATAGAGTATGAGGAACAGGAAGGATCAGAAGAATTAATTGAGGACATCCTGTTAGAGGATGGGAAAAGGCAGATTGTTATACCGGAAGCGATAACAATGACGAATTATCTGTTCCGTAACTACAGACTGGTAATGTATGCCCATATGAACCGCTGCCTGAGAGACGGCTCTTTGGACGAGATGGCAGGCTTCCGGATATTGGATCATGCGATCAATAAAAAAATATGCAGATTTCAGCAGGCGACGTTTTGGAGGATTAACAAATACAACTTTATTGCAGATGTGGATATTCATCTCAATCTGAAGACTGCTTATGGAAAGCAGGGCTGGAACGGATATATTACATTGTGGTTTGATCTGGAATCAAGGAAAGATAAATTCACATGCCGTATCAGAGGAATGGGACCTGTCAAGCGGAAGCCGGATAGAGAATTGACCATGCTCAGTCCATTTCTGGTACCATACTATACCTGTCAGCAGATGGACGATGCAGCAGATGAGATCTGGCGCCAGTATATGCCTGAGGCGTTGGATGCCCCTGAATGCCGTAATGCAGTGAAACTGGCCGGGCAAATGGGACTTTCCATAGCATACCTGCCCCTTTATAAACGGAAGAATACAGATAGCATCTTGTTTTTTTCAGAGAGTATGGTGGAAATAGGAGTTGAGTGCCAAAATGAGACAGTTAAGAAAGAAGTGATGGTCCCTGCGAATACGATCGTAATCAATTCAAATGTGATCCATACAGATTACTCAGCATTTAATATTTTCCATGAATGTTTTCATGATGAGTATCATTATATGTTTTTCCGTTTGCAGCAGATGAACAGTAATGATGAGAGAGGTTTGAAAAAGAAGACTGTTATCGTAAGAGAGGATGAAAAGATTACAAATCCACTTTACTGGATGGAACTGCAGGCAAACCGTGGTGCGTATGGGCTTTTAATGCCTGCAGACCATACGCGGAACCTGATCTATGAGAAAAGCAAGAAAGCGCCTTCGAATGCACACATTGGAGCGAAATATGAATACATCGGGAAGATGATGGCTAATGAATTGCATCTGCCGTATTTTCGCATCCGGGCAAGGATGATCCAACTGGGGCATATCCATGCGAAAGGAGCTATGAACTTTGCTGATAACAGGATGATCCGGCCATTTGTATTTGAGCTGGATGCCTGGAGAGAGGACAAATATACTTTTGTGATCGACAGCGGCAGGGTGGAATATCTCTGCACGAAAGATCCGGAATTGCGGCAATTAATGCAATCCGGGAGATTTGTCTGTGCCGATGGACATGTCGTCCGGAACGATTCACGATTTGTGATAAAAACGATGCGGGGATTGATGCTCACATCCTGGGCAGAGCAACATGTAGATCAGTGTTGTCTGCGGTTTGTACGCACGTATGTCCGCAAGAATTTGGGTCAGTATGTTCTCGGACAGATGAATTATGACGCGGATTATATCAAACAGACGCGGCTGTTTCTGGAAGATGAAATCAGCCAGGGTGCGTTGGATGAATTGGAAGCGGAAGAGAAGTACAGGAAAGAATTCCCGGACACATTCAAGGAAGCCTTTGATCGGGTTCGTTTAAGACGTGGCCTGACATTGGAGGATATGGCAGAGAAGCTGAACATGTCACGATCAACGTTGAAGCGCTGGCTTAGAGAACCAGAGGAATGTATATCTGCAGATTTTGTTATGATGGTCACATTGATTCTGAAACTGCCGGACTGGATTAGTGAGCTATTATTTGATCGGGCATACGTTTGTCTGAGCCGTTCAAACAAACGACATTTGGCTTTCCGTTATATTCAGCGCGCGTTATGGATGGATGGAATAGAAAAAGCAAATGAATATCTGAACGAGCACGGCCTGGAACCGTTAAAGATTGGCTGAGTTGATAAAGGCCATAAATTTTAAAAGGTTTTAGGGAAGGATAAAGCACTGAGATGAAGAGAAAACGTCATCTCAGGAGATTTTCTTTATACTTTTTTACACTAAAGTGCTCTCCTGCCAGGAAAAAGAATGAGCAGGTAACACATTTACAGGATTCAAATCTGTTTTATATGCACTTCATTAGAAGCTTGTACAGAAGGCAATAAAGCTTGCAACTGTAGTAACTGTGCGGCTTTCAGCCGCATACACCGATAATCGGTGAATAATTCAGGTTAAATTTTGTGAAAAATACATAAGGATACTGTGATGCCAGTTGCACTTGCCAGAAGGAGCGATTGAAGTCAATCATGACCTGATCCGTCGGATTCTTTCCAAAGGGATAAGGTTTGACAACCTGGCACTGAAAGATATAATGATTTGTGTCAACAGTGTTGTCACAAATCTTAAAGGCGGTAATGGTTATGAGCAATGATATAACGGCGGCAGGAAACCTGATTCAGATCATCAGTCAGTCAAGGCAGAATGCTTTGAAAAAGGTAAATGAAGAACTAATCAACATGTATTGGCGTGTTGGTGCATATCTGAGCAAAGAATCAGACAAGGCATCATTTGGAGATGCTTATATTGATTCGATTGCAGAGGAAATACAAGATGCCTTTCCAGGAATAAAAGGATTTAACAGACGCGGCCTGTATAGAATGAAGAAGTTTTACGAAACTTATAAGGATGATGAATTTGTGACAACAGTGTTGTCACAAATTAGCTGGTCGAATCATCTGGCTATTCTTTCAAAGGCAAAAACGGAAGAGGAACGGCATTTTTACAT
>JAFUBZ010000002.1 GCA_017459945.1 Eubacterium sp. | reverse complement strand
TATCAAACAGCAAAATATGTTTTTTGACAAAGGCCCGTCACATATGTGACGGGATTTTTGTTTTACAGGAATCTTTTCGGAAAAAAGGTTTCAAATAATGGGACATGTGGTATACTAAAAAATTGTAGAGAACGTAAAGAGAGGAAGTACTTATGGGAAAAACCATCATACCGGAAGGTTATCATTCTGAGTTGGACCTTCATGAAACACAGATTGCGATCAAAACAGTTAAAGATTTCTTTCAGTCACTTCTGGTTAAAGAACTGAACCTGGAGCGTGTGACGGCACCACTGTTTGTGGATCCGGATACGGGAATCAACGATAACTTAAACGGCATTGAGCGTGCGGTTTCTTTTGATATTTTGGAGCAGACAGGTCGTACGGCAGAGGTCGTGCATTCTCTTGCAAAATGGAAACGCTATGCATTGAAGCGCTATGGCTTTTCTGTAGGAGAAGGCCTGTACACAGATATGAACGCGATCCGCCGCGATGAGATCACAGATAATATCCATTCGATCTATGTGGATCAGTGGGACTGGGAAAAGATCATCACAAAGGATATGCGGACGATGGAGTATTTAGAGGAGACGGTGCGCACGATCTATAAGGTGCTGCGCAATACAGAGCTCTATATGTCCATCCAGTATGATTATATTCACAACATTCTGCCGCGTGATATTTTCTTTATCAAAACGCAGGATCTGGAAGATATGTATCCGGACAAGACGCCGAAAGAGCGGGAGTATCTGATCACAAAGGAAAAAGGCGCAGTCTGCGTCCTTCAGATCGGCGATCTGCTTGCATCAGGCATTCCGCATGACGGCCGTGCGCCGGATTACGATGACTGGGCATTGAACGGCGATATTCTGGTCTATCATCCGACACTTGATATCGCACTGGAGTTAAGCTCGATGGGAATCCGTGTCGATGAGGATTCCTTAAAGGAGCAGCTGGAAAAGGCCGGCTGCATGGAGCGTGCAAATCTGCCGTTCCAGAAGCAGGTTTTAAACAAAGAGCTTCCATATACGATTGGCGGCGGCATTGGTCAGTCGAGACTTTGCCTGTTCTTCCTGCGGAAGGCACACATCGGAGAGGTACAGTGCTCGCTGTGGCCGGCAGAGGATGTGGAGTTGTTAAAAAAGGCGGGGATCCGCCTGCTGTAAGCAAAGAGATAGTATATTTTAGGATGAAGGCAGCCGGATTGCCCGGATGAATTCACCTGCAAAGGGCGATGTTGATATCGTCAGGGAGGAAAAACATGAAACGGCCGTTGAACATGACACTGTTGACTGATCTTTATGAGATCACAATGATGCAGGGGTACTACAAGACAGGAAATCAGAAGAAAGTCATCTTTGACCTGTTCTACAGAGAGAATCCCTGTCAGGGCGGATATGCGATCGCATGCGGACTGGACCAGTTGATCGATCACATCAGCAATCTGCAGTTTTCAAGCGATGACATTCGCTATCTGCGCAGCCTGTCGATGTTCGATGAGGATTTCCTGGACTGGCTGAGCACATTCCGGTTTTCCGGCAGCATTTATGCTGTGCCGGAAGGAACCGTTGTGTTCCCGCGTGAGCCGTTGGTAAAAGTCGTCGCACCGATCATGGAGGCACAGCTGGTTGAGACGGCATTGTTGAATATTGTTAACCACCAGACACTGATCGCGACAAAGGCAGCACGTGTCTGCTATGCGGCAGGAAATGACGGTGTGATGGAATTTGGCCTTCGCCATGCACAGGGACCGGATGCCGGTATCTACGGTGCACGTGCTGCAGTCATCGGCGGATGCAACGGCACATCAAATGTTCTTGCGGGCCAGATTTTTGATATGCCTGTTAAGGGCACACATGCACACAGCTGGATCATGAGTTTCCCGGATGAGTATACGGCGTTCCGTCATTATGCAGAGCTTTATCCGAATGCATGCATTCTGCTGATCGATACGTATGACACGCTTCGTTCTGGTTTGAAAAATGCCATCCGCGTATTTACAGAGATGCGGGAAGAGGGCATCGAGCTGAAAAACTATGGAATCCGTATGGACAGCGGCGACCTGGCATACCTGTCAAAAAAGGTTCGTGCAGAGTTGGATGCAGCAGGATTCCCGGATGCGATCATTTCTGCATCCAATGACCTGGATGAATATCTGATCACCAGCTTAAAACAGCAGGGTGCGACCATCACATCCTGGGGTGTCGGTACCAGCATGATCACGTCAAAAGACTGTCCGGCACTCGGTGGTGTTTATAAGCTTGCTGCGATCCAGGCTGAAGATGGCACATTTATCCCGAAGATCAAGCTTTCCGAGAATACGGAAAAGGTAACGAATCCGGGCGATAAGGATATCATCAGAATTTATGATAAAGAAACAGGAAAGATCCGCGCAGATCTGATCTGCCTGGCAGGAGAGACGTTTGATGAGAGTCAGGATCTGGTGATCTTTGATCCGAACGAGACATGGAAGCGTACGCTGCTTGAGGGCGGTACTTATACGATGCGTCCGCTTCTTGCGCAGATCTTTGATGAGGGCAAATGTGTTTACACATCACCAACCGCAATGGAGATCAGAGAGATCCGCAAGCAGGAGATGGATACGCTCTGGGATGAGAACAAGCGTCTGGTCAATCCGGCAAAGGTCTATGTAGACCTTTCCGACAAGCTCTATGATCTGAAGGCGAAAGTCCTTCATGAGCTGAGCAACGTGAAGTTTCATAATTAATTGTAGAGACTTGAGCGTATATTGGAATTAATATGATACGAATGAACGGGTATGCTATACATGCATACCCGTTTTTATTTGATAAGTAGTGATACAGAGTGATTTAAGCGCAGCATTCAGGTTCCTGGATTTGCTGACTGACAGGATATAATTATAAGATAGAGCTACCCTTGATGTGCCCGATATAGGCATCGAATGCTGACGGGATCGAGTAGCGCTCTTTGACATCTTCCTGTTCTGCAAACAGCAGGCCGGAGGATTCGCTTGTCAGGGAATCCACGCGGATCAGATAGCCTGTCATATGCCATTCGATATGGGTGAAAATGTGTTTTGCCGGTTCGAGCTTCTGGATCCGAAGCGGCTGCAGGCCGGTGTTTTCCGTGCTGTTTTGTACAGAAGCGTTATCTGCAAAACGGTCGGAAGCCGTGCCGATGCCTTTGGATACATCGCTGCTCTCTGATAGACTGCGTACATAAGTGAGAGCTTCTTTCTCATCAAGGTGGCCGGTCACGTTCGGAAGCTCATACAAGCCGGCGAGAAGTCCTTTTGCCGGACGCTTTCGCAAAACCACACGATCCCCGTCCATGATCAGAAAAACGGTACGTTTTTCAATGCGGCGGGGCGCTTTTTTCTTTTTGACGGGGAGTTCAATCGTGCGCTCCTCTTGGTAAGCGATGCACATGCTCTGCCACGGACATGCGTTGCAGTCCGGCGTGCCGTTTGGCAGACAGACTGTGGCGCCGAGATCCATCAATGCCTGGTTGAAGGCACCGGGATTCATTTGTGTTTGCTTGCATGTAAAATATGTAAGCATAAATGCGCGAAGCTCTTCCTCAGCAGTTTTTTTCACACTTTGCTCAGCAATATCGCCATCGTCGCCAAACACCCTCGCCCTGACTCTCAGTACATTCCCGTCTACTGCAGGAACAGGCAGGCTGAAGGCGATCGATGCGATTGCGCCTGCCGTATAGGGGCCGATGCCGGGAAGCTTTAATAAAGCAGCATGATCTGCAGGCAGTTTGCCATCATAGGAATCCATGATCTGCTTAGCTGCTTTTTTCAAATTGCGCGCACGCGAATAATAGCCCAGACCTTCCCAGAGCTTCAGCAGACGATCCTCGGGGCAGGAAGCAAGCGCAGCGACATCCGGCAGTTCATTCATGAAGTGGGCATAGTACCCCTTCACAGCCTCAACGCGAGTCTGCTGCAGCATGATCTCAGAGACCCAGATCCGATACGGGTCCTTTGTCTCACGCCACGGAAGTGAGCGGGCGTTTTGGGCATACCAGTCAAGAAGCGGGGGCGCGAGCTGCTGCCAGTTATGCGGGTGTGCAAGTGACGCCTGGGGGTGCGAGTCCTCAAGTGGCGACCGGGGATGCAGGTCGGCAGCGATGCGCTTCCCGGATGTGATGTCTGTTTTATATTCAGATTTGGGGAGGTTCTTGTTTGTTTTCATGGAAGATATTTTACCATTGGAAAGTATTGATAGCAAATATTGACAGGAAAGGATGCATGTGAAGTTAGTTTTTCCATCATGTTCATATCTACCTATCATTTGGTACTACTCCTGGCTATTATGTTATACCAATGGAGTATATTCAATCCGTGTGGTATAAATATGGACATAAATGGTCCCATCAACCTGTGTATGCGCTTCATCTGTTAGCCCAAAGGCCTTTTTTTGCATTTCTTCTATTATATTTGCATAAATATAAAGAATAAATTGTTTTTATACATATTTTGTGATAAAATACCGAATTATCGGTGCGGTAGAAAGATTTTGGCAGTGCTGATATCTTTCGAAAAAGAAATGAAACCGCACAAATTTTTAGGAGGATTTAACATGAAAAAGAGATTGGCAAAAGTGACAGGGATCGCACTGGTTGCTGCAATGGTAATCGGACTTGCAGCTTGCGGTTCTTCTAATGACGGCGCTGCAAATGATGCAGCAGGTGCAGCAAGTGCAGGCGCTGAGACAGCAGCTGCAGGCGAGATTCAGCTGGCAGAAGACGGAAAGCTTCATATGGCAACCAACGCAGCATTCCCGCCTTATGAGATGACAACAGATGACGGCGGCTTTGAAGGTATTGACGTAGAAGTTGCTACAGCGATCGCTGACAAGCTTGGTCTGGAGCTGGTAGTTGATGATATGGATTTCTCTGCTACCATCGCAGCAGTACAGTCCGGCAAATCCGATATGGTTATGGCTGGTATGACCGTAACACCGGAGCGCCAGGAGAACATTGACTTTACAGATTCCTATGCAAACGCGATTCAGGTCGTTATCGTACCGGAGGATTCCGACATTCAGACCGTTGATGATCTTGCTAATGACAAGATGATCGGATGCCAGGAAGGTACAACAGGATACATTTACTGCTCAGACACACCGGAGAACGGCGGATATGGCGAAGACCATGTTCTGTCCTATACAAACGGTGCAATGGCAGTTCAGGCACTGCTTGGCGGAAAAGTTGATGCAGTCGTTATCGACAATGAGCCGGCAAAGGCATTTGTTGAAGCAAATGAAGGCTTAAGAATTCTGGATACAGAGTTTGCAAACGAAGACTATGCGATCGGTATCGCAAAAGGCAATGACGCTCTGATGAGTGCAGTAAACGGTGCGCTTCAGGAGCTGATCGCAGACGGAACCGTTCAGAGCATTGTTGACAAATACATTGTTTCCGAATAATATAGCTCTGATCGCATAGAAGATAAATCCTGACTTTAAGCGGGGAAGGAAGTGCCGTTTTACGGCACTTCCTTATGTGCGTTTTAAGAGGCAGAAATATTTTTGCCTGAATGAGTGGAAAAGGGAGAGTTAGAAGTTGAGCTTCTTTGAAAACATTCACAATCAGTTCTTTCAGACTTTTGTTGGCCCGGAGGGTGACCGCTGGCAGCAGTTCCTGGTGGGCTTAGGTGTTTCATTCCGTGTTCTTTTGGGAGCACTTGTACTGGGTGTTGTGCTTGGTATCATCGTTGCGATCATCCGTACGCAGAAGGACCAGCAGCGTGGAAACAGGAAAAAACCGGTCCTGTCCGTGCTGAATGCGATCTGTCTGGTCTACACCACAGTCATCCGTGGAACGCCAATGATGGTACAGCTTTTGATCATGGGCTTTGTCGTTTTTTCGGCAAGCAGACACCTGATCCTGGTAGCGATCCTGTCGCTCGGTATCAACTCCGGCGCATACGTTTCCGAGATCATCCGAAGCGGTATCATGTCGATCGATCCGGGACAGATGGAAGCAGGCCGTTCCCTTGGTATGAACTACGGGACGGTCATGAAGGACATCATCATTCCGCAGGCGATCAAAAATATTCTGCCGGCACTCGGCAACGAGATGATCACGCTGTTTAAGGATACATCACTGGTTACGGTGATCGGTCTGGCGGATCTGACCAAAGTTGCCATGCAGGTACAGGCACGTACCTATCAGGCATTCATGCCGTTTATCGGAATTGCAGCCGTATATCTGGTCATCGTTCTTTGCATGACCTGGATCTTCGGCAGACTCGAAAGGAGGATGCGCCGCAGTGACAGAAGATAATGTTTTGATCCGCGTAGATCATTTGAAAAAAGCCTTTGGCGACCATGTAGTGTTAAAGGATATCTCTGAGACCATCCACAAAGGAGAAAAGGTCGTTATCATCGGACCATCCGGTTCCGGAAAATCTACGTTCTTACGCTGCCTGAATCTTTTGGAGGAACCGACAGACGGAAAGATCTGGTTTGAAGATACCGAGATCACGGATCCGAATGTGGACATCAATGCCATACGCCGTCAGATCGGGATGGTGTTCCAGCATTTCAATCTTTTTCCGAATATGACTGTGAAAAAGAACATCACGCTGGCACCGGTACGTACAGGGCTGATGAAGCAGGAAGAAGCGGATAAAGAAGCAATGCGCCTCTTAGAGCGCGTTGGCCTGGCGGAAAAAGCGGAAGCTTATCCGTCTTCCCTTTCCGGCGGACAGAAGCAGCGTGTTGCGATCGTACGTGCTTTGGCCATGAACCCGAAGATGATGCTGTTTGACGAGCCGACAAGTGCGCTGGATCCGGAGATGGTTGGAGAAGTTCTGGATCTGATGAAGCGTCTGGCTGACGACGGCATGACGATGGCAGTGGTAACACACGAGATCGGATTTGCAAAAGAAGTGGGAACGAGAGTACTGTTCATGGATGAAGGAATCATCATGGAACAGAACACACCACAAGAGTTTTTCAGTAACCCGCAGACATCAAGAGCACAGGAGTTCTTAAGTAAAGTGCTGAGCTAGGAGCAAATAGTATGAGCATTTATAAAAAAGTAGACACGACCATGAACTTTGTCGACCGTGAAAAAGAGGTCGAAAAGTTCTGGAAAGAAGAAGACATTTTCCAGAAGAGTCTGAAGAACCGCGAGGGGAATGAAACCTATATGTTTTTTGACGGACCGCCGACTGCAAACGGGCAGCCGCACATCGGTCATGTCCTGACCCGCGTCATCAAAGATATGATCCCGCGCTATCAGACCATGAAGGGAAAATATGTACCACGTAAGGCAGTCTGGGACACCCACGGACTGCCGGTAGAGCTGGAAGTAGAGAAAAAGCTCGGTCTTGATGGAAAAGAGCAGATCGAAGAGTACGGCATGGCTCCGTTTATTCAGGAGTGTAAGGAATCTGTCTGGAAATACAAAGGCATGTGGGAAGAGTTTTCCGGTGTTGTTGGATTCTGGGCGGATATGGATGATCCGTATGTAACATATGAAGATGACTATATCGAATCCGAATGGTGGGCGTTAAAGCAGATCTGGGACAAGGATCTGTTATATAAAGGCTTTAAGATCGTACCGTATTGCCCGCGATGCGGTACCCCGCTGTCCTCACACGAGGTGGCACAGGGATATAAGCTTGTCAAAGAGCGCTCAGCAGTCGTTCGTTTTCAGGTAAAGGGCGAGGATGCGTACTTCCTTGCATGGACCACGACACCGTGGACACTGCCTTCCAACGTTGCGCTTTGCGTAAACCCGGACGAGACCTACTGCAAGGTCAAGGCGGCGGACGGTTATGTTTATTACATGGCAGAAGCGCTGCTTGACACCGTTTTAGGAAAGCTTGGAAAGAAAGCAGATAAAAAAGAAGGAACGCCTGCTGTCCCGGCATATGAAGTGCTTGAGACGATGAAGGGCACAGATCTGGAATACAAAGAATATGAGCCGCTGTTTGGTTTTACAGGTGATTATGTAGAAAAGAAAAACGGCAAGGGCTTCTTTGTGACCTGCGGAGATTATGTCACGATGTCAGACGGTACTGGCATCGTTCACATCGCGCCGGCATTTGGTGAGGACGACTCCCAGATCGGGCGGAAATATAATCTGCCGTTTGTACAGTTTGTCAACGGCAAAGGCGAGATGACAGAAGAGACCGATTATGCGGGCCTGTTTGTGAAAAAAGCAGATCCTGTGATCATCAAGGATCTGAAGGAAAGAGAGCTGCTGTTTGACGCGCCGAACTTTGAGCATGACTATCCGCATTGCTGGCGCTGCGACACACCGCTGATCTATTATGCAAGAGAGTCCTGGTTCATCGAGATGACAAAGGTCAAAGATGACCTGGTACGCAACAACAATACCGTAAACTGGATTCCGGAGTCGATCGGCAAAGGCCGCTTCGGTGACTGGCTGGAGAACATCCAGGACTGGGGCATCTCCAGAAACCGTTACTGGGGCACACCGCTGAATGTCTGGGAATGCGAATGCGGACATCAGGAGAGCATCGGCAGCAGACAGGAGCTTGCGGATCTGAGCGGAAACAATGACGCGCTTACCGTTGAGCTGCACCGCCCGTATATCGACGAGATCACGATCCCGTGTCCGAAGTGCGGCAAGACAATGCACCGCGTGCCGGAGGTGATCGACTGCTGGTTTGATTCCGGAGCGATGCCGTTTGCACAGTATCATTATCCGTTTGAGAACCAGGAGCTGTTTGAAAAACGGTTCCCGGCGAAGTTTATCTCAGAAGCAGTAGACCAGACCAGAGGATGGTTCTACTCTCTGATGGCAGAGTCCACACTTCTGTTTAACAAGGCACCGTATGAGAACGTCATCGTTCTCGGACATGTACAGGATGAGAACGGCCAGAAGATGAGCAAGTCCAAGGGCAATTCCGTTGATCCGATGGAGGCGCTCGGCCAATATGGCGCAGATGCGATCCGCTGGTACTTCTATGTCAATTCCGCTCCGTGGCTTCCGAACCGGTTCCACGGAAAAGCTGTTATGGAAGGCCAGAGAAAGTTTATGGGAACCCTCTGGAATACCTATGCGTTCTTCGTGCTGTATGCAAACATCGACGATTTTAACGCAAATGACTACAAGCTGGAATATGACAAGCTGGCAGTTATGGACCGCTGGATCTTATCCCGCCTGCATTCTGTCGTTGCAGAGGCGGATCAGAACCTGTCTGATTACAAGATTCCGGAGACAGCACGTGCGCTGCAGGGATTTGTCGATGACTTGAGCAACTGGTATGTCAGAAGAAGCCGTGAGCGCTTCTGGGCAAAGGGCATGGAGCAGGATAAGATCAATGCATACATGACGCTTTATACCGCGCTGGTCACGATTTCTAAGGCAGCAGCACCGATGGTTCCGTTCCTGACAGAAGAGATCTATCAGAATCTTGTCAAGAGCATTGATCCGGAAGCACCGGAGAGCATTCACCTTTGTGATTATCCGGTTTCAGACGCATCCTTTATCGATGCGGAGCTCGAAGAGCAGATGGATGAGGTCTTAAAGATCGTTGTTTTGGGAAGAGCAGCCAGAAACGAGGCCAACATCAAGAACCGTCAGCCGATCGGAACCATGTATGTCAAGGCGCCGAAAGATCTGTCAGAGTTTTACGTACAGATCATCGAGGAAGAACTGAATGTCAAAAAGGCGATCTTCTCAGATGATGTCAGCAGCTATACGACATACAAGTTTAAGCCGCAGCTGCGCACGGTCGGACCGAAATACGGCAGATATCTGAAGCAGATCCAGACAGCTCTCGCAGAGCTTGACGGAAATGCGGCTATGGAAGCGCTGAATACCGATGGCGTATTGAAGCTTCCGGAGATCAGCGATGAGATCGCGCTTGAAAAAGATGATCTTCTGATCGAGATGACACAGGCAGAAGGCTATGCTGCACAGAGCGCAAATCAGATCACAGTCGTTCTGGATACCAACCTGACGCCGGAGCTGATCGAGGAAGGCTTTGTCCGTGAGATCATCAGCAAGATCCAGACCATGCGAAAAGAAGCAGACTTTGAAGTCATGGATCGCATTGCGGTTACATATGAATCAGAGGACAAGCTGGCTGAGATCTTTGAAGCAAATGGGGAAGAGATCCGTCATGAAGTTCTGGCAGATTTGATCAGCCGGACAGAACCGGCAGGATTTACCAAATCCTGGAATATCAATGGGGAAAAAGTAATACTGGGAGTAGAGAAACAATGACAAATAACAATAGAAAGTTCAATTTTAATAAAGAAAAGGCGACAGCTGTGGTCCGTTATAACGTCAGAAATCTCTTTCGGAAGAAAGTAGAAGATGCTTCTCCGCAGGAGCTCTTTCAGGCGGTTTCTTATGCTGTGAAGGATGAGATCATCGATCGCTGGATGGCGACGCAGCAGGAAATGGACAAAGAGGATCCGAAGATCCTGTATTACATGTCCATGGAGTTCTTAATGGGTCGTGCACTCGGAAACAACCTGATCAATCTGTGCGCTTATGAAGATGTTAAGGAAGCGTTGGAGGAATCCGGTTTTGACCTGAATGCGATCGAAGACGAAGAACGTGATCCGGCACTCGGAAACGGCGGTCTCGGCCGTCTGGCAGCCTGCTTTATGGAGTCACTTGCAACATTAAACTATCCGGCATACGGATGCGGTATCCGTTATCGTTACGGTATGTTCAAGCAGAAGATCGTAGACGGTTATCAGATTGAGGAACCGGACAACTGGCTTAAAAATGGCTATCCGTTTGAACTGCGCCGCCCGGAGCATACGTTTGAGGTAAAATTCGGCGGATATGTCAGAGCGGAAGGACGCCCTGACGGAAGAACTGCCTTCATTCAGGAAAACTATCAGTCGGTCCGTGCGGTACCGTATGACATGCCGATCCTTGGCTACAACAACAACATGGTCAACACCCTGATGATCTGGGATGCAGAGCCGGTGCAGGAATTCAAACTGGATTCCTTTGACAAGGGCGATTACCGACAGGCTGTCGAGCAGGAAAATCTTGCCAGAAACCTGGTTGAAGTACTGTATCCGAATGACAACCACATCCAGGGTAAGGAGCTGCGCTTAAAACAGCAGTACTTCTTTGTTTCTGCAAGTCTGCAGCGTGCAATCTCCAGATACAAACAGTATCATCCGGACATCCACAAACTTCCGGAGAAGGTTGTGTTCCAGATGAACGATACGCATCCGACCGTAGCAGTTGCGGAGCTGATGAGAATCCTTCTGGATGAAGAAGGTCTGGAATGGGATGATGCATGGGAGATTACCACAAAGTGCTGTGCTTATACGAACCATACGATCATGTCAGAAGCATTGGAAAAATGGCCGATCGAGATCTTCTCACGCCTGCTTCCGCGTATCATGCAGATCGTAGATGAGATCGACCGCAGATTCCGCTTAGAGATCGAGAAGAAATTCCCGGGCGACTATGAGCGTCAGAACAGAATGGCGATCGTGTTCAACGGTCAGGTCCGCATGGCACATCTGGCAATCGCAGCCGGCTATTCCGTAAATGGTGTGGCTGCACTGCACACAGAGATCTTAAAGAACCAGGAACTGCGCGATTTCTACGAGATGTTCCCGGCAAAATTCAACAATAAGACAAACGGTATTACACAGCGCCGTTTCCTGCTGCATGCAAATCCGCAGCTGTCAGCATGGGTTGACAAAAAGATCGGTCATGAGTGGGTGACAGACCTTTCCCATATGGAAAAACTGGCAATCTATGCGGATGATAAAAAGGCACAGCAGGAGTTCATGCAGATCAAGTATCTGAACAAGATTCGTCTGGCTGAGTACATCAGTGAGCATAACGGAATCGATGTGGATCCGCGTTCCATTTTTGATGTACAGGTCAAACGTCTGCATGAGTACAAGCGTCAGCTGATGAACATCCTGCATGTGATGTATCTGTACAATAAGATCAAAGAGCATCCGGAGCTTGACTTCTATCCGCGCACATTTATTTTCGGTGCAAAAGCGGCAGCCGGATACCGCATCGCGAAGCTGACGATCAAGCTGATCAACAATGTTGCAAATGTGATCAACAATGACAAGAGCATTGACGGCAAGCTGAAGGTTGTCTTCATCGAGGACTACAAGGTATCCAACGCAGAGATCATCTTTGCAGCTGCAGATGTCAGCGAGCAGATTTCAACTGCAAGTAAAGAAGCATCTGGTACCGGTAACATGAAGTTCATGTTAAACGGTGCGCTTACCGTTGGTACGATGGACGGCGCGAATGTAGAAATGGCAGAAGAAGTCGGCGAAGAGAACATGTTTATTTTCGGTATGAGCTCTGATGAAGTCATCGCACATGAGCAGAACCGAGACTATGATCCGATGGAAATCTTCAATTCCGATCAGGAGCTCCGCCACGTGCTGGTACAGCTCGTAGACGGAACCTATTCCGGATACGATACGGAGCTGTTCCGTGATATTTACAACTCTCTGCTGAACACACAGAGCACAAACCGCGCAGACACCTATTTCTGCCTGAAGGATTTCCGCTCCTATGCAGAAGCGCACGAGCGTGTAGAAGCAGCTTATCGTGATGAAGCAAAATGGGCGGAGATGGCGATCCTGAACGTGGCGCATGTCGGCAAATTCTCTTCTGACAGAACCATTCAGGAATATGTCGACGACATCTGGCATCTGGACAAGATCACAGTCGATCTGGATGCATTCATGGAATAAGCGATTGCGGAGCGATCCGCAGCTTATAGAATACATAGTGAGGTAAAAAATGAAAACATATCAGTTTCAGGCACAGGGCGTCTGTGCCAGACAGATCCGTTTTTCTCTGGATGAAGAGAAGAATCTTCATGATGTGCAGTTTATGGGAGGCTGCCCGGGAAATCAGGCAGCGATCGGAAAACTGGTAGAAGGGAAACCGGCCGAGGAGATCGCACAGATCCTTGCAGGAAATGACTGCGGTGGCCGTGGTACGTCCTGTGCAGACCAGCTTTCTATTGGAATCCGCGCTGCACTTGAGCGCGGTGACGCATAAAGGTCATATTATTTGAAATCAGTTTTTAAGGAGAAATCGATACCATGAAAAAAGAAACCATTTGTATTCAGGGTGGTTATACACCGAAAAACGGAGAACCCCGGATGATTCCGATCATCCAGAGTACAACGTTTAAATATGACACCAGTGAAGACATGGGCAAGCTGTTTGACCTGGAGGCAAGCGGATACTTTTATACACGCCTGCAGAATCCGACCAATGATCTGGTAGCGGCAAAGATCGCAGAGCTTGAGGGAGGAACGGCAGCGATGCTGACATCTTCCGGCCAGGCTGCGTCCTTCTTCTCCGTTTTCAACCTTGCGGGAGCCGGTGACCATGTGGTTGCGTCCTCTTCCATCTATGGCGGAACCTTTAACCTGTTTAATGTGACCATGCGCCGGATGGGCATAGAATTTACCTTTGTAGACCCGAACTGTTCCGATGAAGAGCTTGAAGCGGCATTTCAGGAGAATACAAAGTGCGTATTTGGCGAGACGATCGCGAATCCGGCACTTGTCGTTCTGGACATTGAGCGGTTTGCAAATGCCGCGCATGCACATGGCGTGCCGCTGATCATCGACAATACGTTTGCGACACCGATCAATTGCCGTCCGTTTGAATGGGGTGCTGATATCGTCATCCATTCCACGACAAAATACATGGACGGACATGATGCTTCCGTCGGTGGATGCATCGTAGACTCCGGCAAGTTTGACTGGATGGCACACAAAGACAAATTTCCGGGTCTGACGACACCGGATGAATCCTATCACGGAATTACTTACGCAGAAAAATTCGGACAGGGCGGCGCTTATATCACAAAGGCGACCGCACAGCTGATGCGCGATCTCGGTTCGATCCAGGCACCGATGAACGCATATCTTCTGAATCTGGGTCTGGAGTCTCTGCATGTCCGCGTGCAGCGGCATTGTGAGAATGCGCAGAAAGTAGCAGAGTTCCTTTCAGCACATGAGAAGGTAGCCTGGGTGACATATCCGGGTCTGCCCTCCGACAAAGGCTACGCTCTGGCACAGAAATATATGCCGGACGGCACCTGCGGCGTGATCTCGTTTGGTGTCAAAGGCGGCAGGGCGGCGGCAGAAAGCTTCATGAAGGAGCTTAAGGTTGCGATCATCGCAACACATGTGGCAGATGCACATACCTGTATTCTGCACCCAGCAAATTCTACACACAGACAGCTTACCGATGAAGAGCTGGTCGCATGTGGTGTCGGCCCGGATCTGGTACGTCTTTCAGTCGGCATCGAAAATGTGGATGATATCATCGAGGATCTGGCACAGGCACTCGATGCGATCTAAGCAGATCAGGCCGACAAGAAAACCGTAAAGAAATTTGAATCTGATCTCCCGGTTTAACATAGAAATGCTAATCCGGGAGATTTTCATTTTCAATAGACAGGAAAGAATAGCAGAAAAATGAAGTTTTTCCGCTATTGTAAGAGAAAATGATGTATAATGTTCCCGATAGTTGTCAAAATTAAAGTGAGGATACCCATGAAAAAGAAAATCATTTTATCAGTCATACTTGCGGGAGTCGTTGCAGCAAGTTGCTCCTGCGGTAATTCCAACATGAAACACAGTAAGGATTCTGCCCCGGAAGAGGCATCCGTGAGCGCGGAAGCAGAAAGCAGCGGCCCACAGGTGACGCAGATTGTGATCAGCGGTGCCGGCGATGTGACGCTGGGGTCTGATGTAGGCCAGCCGACCGACCTGAATTTTGACACCATGTATGAAGAAGTATCTGATCCGTCTTATTTCTTAAGTGGCGTCAGCTCGGTGTTTGGTGCGGATGACATGACGTTGGTCAACTTTGAAGGCACCCTTTCGACACAGGGCGAACGCCAGGATAAGACCTATGCGTTCCGCGGTGACCCGGAATATGTCGACATTCTGACCAAAGGTTCTGTCGAAGCGGTTGCGTTTGCAAACAACCACTGTCAGGATTACGGAGAGGTCAGCTATACGGATACGATGCAGTATCTCGATGAGGCGGGGATCAAATATTCATCCTTTGATATTGTCGGTGTCTATGAGGCACAGGGCAAAAAACTCGGTATGATATCTGTATCTCAATTGCGTGGAAATGATCAGGCGAAGGAACTGATCACACAGGGCGTCGCAAAGCTGAGAGAGCAGGATGCGGATGCGATCATCGTCAGCATTCACGGCGGTGTCGAACATGAATATTCTGTCAGCAGTGAGATGAAAGAAGTCGCGCATTTTGCGGTTGATGAGGGCGCAGACCTGGTACTCTGTCACCATCCGCATGTTCTGCAGGGTGTGGAAAAATACAACAACGTTTACATCGCGTACAGCCTTGGTAACTTCTGCTTTGGCGGGAACACCAATCCAAGTGATAAGAACACGATGATCTTCCAGAAAACATTTACATTTGTCGATGACGCACTGGTGCTTGACGATGCGGTCAAAGCGATCCCATGCAGTGTTTCTTCCACCTCAGAACGCAACGATTATCAGCCGACCATAAAAGAGGGTGAGGAATTTACGGAAGGCATTGAGACACTCAATGACTACAGCGAAGAATTCGATGTTGTTTTTGCGGATGACGGAAGTATCGAATCTGCAAACGGCGCAGCCGGATTTGTGCCGGATGCGACAACAGCACTGACGGCACAGACACGTGCAAAGGGAACGGTTTCTCCGGCAACGGCGACGGATACGGAGAGTACTGACGCGGAGAGCACGGATGCAGAAGCTTCTGACACAGAAAATACGGATGAAAATGCTGACGGTACAGATACAGCCACACAGACAGACAGCACAGATACGACTGCTGTGGACAGCACAACGGACGCAGCGGATGCAGCAACAGGTACAGATGCTTCCGCAGACAGCACATCAACAGGCGTTCCGGATGCTTCGGTTGGCGCAGGTTTAACGGCGGGAACCGACACCGAACCTGCAGCAAATAGTACGACAGGTACCGGCACTGCGGCGACAGGCAGTACAGGGAATAACAATACCAAGACGACAGATACGACAGCGGACTCTGCAAAAGATTCCGGAAGCAGTTCCTCCGGGAAGGGTCTGATGCGGCACAGAGACCTGTTAAAGAGCGACGATAAGATATTTGCACTTCAATAGTTATGACAAAAGAAAGATAAAGGAAAACCTATGGCATCATTATTGATCAAAAACGGAACTGTGATCGACCCCGCGGGAAAGACAGAAAGTAAAACAGATCTGCTCATCGAAGATGGCGTGATCAAAGAGATTTCAGAAAAGATAAAAAAGAAGGCAGACGAAACGATCGACGCAAAGGGTTGCTACGTTATGCCCGGTTTTGTGGATCTGCATGTACATTTGCGCGATCCGGGTCTGACCTATAAGGAGACTGTGGAGACCGGCGGAGAAGCAGCACTCCACGGCGGATATACCACGATCGTTGCCATGCCAAACACCAAACCGGTTGCAGACCGGGCGGACATCGTAGACTATGTCATGAACAAGGCAAAGTCACTGACCAAGTGTCATGTGATCCAGGCAGGATCCGTGACGAAGGGGCAGCAGGGCCAGGAGCTTGCAGAGATCGAAGAGATGGCAGCACATGGCTGCATGGCAATCAGCGAGGACGGAAAGTCCGTGATGAATTCCGGCCTTTACCGCGAGGCGATGAAGCTGGCAAAAGAACTTGACATTACGGTTCTGGCGCATTGCGAAGACATCAATCTTGTCTGCGGCGGTGTGATGAACCAGGATGAAAAAGCAAAGGAGCTTGGTCTTCCGGGCATTTCCAATGCGGTGGAAGACATCATTACGGCAAGAGACATCCTGCTGGCAAAAGAGACCGGCGTAAGACTCCATCTGTGCCACTGCTCTACAAAGGATAGTGTACAGCTGGTCAAATGGGGAAAAGAAGCCGGCGTTCAGGTAACCGCGGAGGTTTGCCCGCATCATTTCTCTCTTTGTACAGAAGACATTCCGGGGAATGACGCCAACTATAAAATGAATCCGCCGCTTCGAACGCGTGAAGATATGGAAGCGCTGCGGGAAGGTCTTAAGAACGATATCATGGAAGTGATCGCGACAGACCATGCACCGCATTCTGCAGAAGAAAAGGCAAGACCGATGGAGACAGCACCGTTTGGTATCGTCGGTTCTGAGACAGCGGCTGCGCTGACCTATACAAATCTGGTGGATACCGGAATCTTAACCATCATGCAGATGGCAGAAAAGATGAGTTATAATCCGGCGCGCATCCTGGGGCTCGAAAACAAAGGATATATCGCAGAGGGTGCAATCGCCGACCTGGTGGTATTTGACCCGAAGGCAGAGTACACGATCGATCCGAAGACATTTGCCTCAAAGGGGAAAAACACACCATTTGGCGGACAGAAAGTAAAAGGAAAAGTCATGGCGACCATTTCGGATGGCTGTATTGCTTACAGGGAGGAAACAAAATGATCAACCGGCTGATAGAAAAAATCCAGAAAACAGATGCACCGATCGTGGTCGGCCTCGATCCAAAGCTTGCCTTTGTACCGTCCCAGATCAAGAAGGCTGCCTTTGCGGAATTCGGAGAGACGCTTGAGGGCGCAGCAGAAGCGATCTGGCAGTTCAACAAAGCGATCGTGGATGCAACCTATGATCTGATCCCGGCAGTCAAGCCGCAGATCGCGATGTATGAGCAGTACGGGATCCCGGGATTGATCGCATTTGAAAAAACCGTGGCATACTGCCATGAAAAAGACCTTGTGGTCATCGGGGACATCAAACGGGGTGACATCGGCTCAACATCAGAATCCTACGCAGTGGCACATCTTGGAGAGGTGTCTGTCGGAGAGAATACATTCCGGCCGTTTGATGAGGATTTCGCGACCGTGAATCCGTACCTTGGCAGCGACGGTGTGAATCCGTTCATTGATATCTGTAAAAAGGAAAACAAGGGCATCTTTGTTCTGGTTAAGACATCCAATCCTTCCAGCGGTGAATTCCAGGATCGTCTGATCGACGGCAAACCGCTGTACGAGCATGTGGCAGAGAAGGTTGCGGCCTGGGGCGAAGACTGCATGGGCGATGCCTACAGCAATGTGGGTGCGGTTGTCGGCGCAACATATCCGGAGATCGGAAAGGTGCTCCGCAAGGTAATGCCAAAGACCATGATCCTGGTACCGGGCTATGGTGCACAGGGCGGCACAGGCGCGGATCTGGTGCACTACTTTAACGAGGACGGCCTTGGCGCGATCGTAAATTCGTCCCGTGGAATCATTGCCGCATATAAGAAGGATGACTATGCGAAGTTTGGTGAGGAAGCGTTTGCGGATGCTTCCAGACAGGCTGTGCTGGATATGAAGGAAGACATCAATCAGGCCAGGGGTGTGTGAAATGGAAAAAAGCAAAGAAATGATAATCGCTGAGGTCATCAGCCAGGAGCAGATCGCACCGGGAGTGCATGACCTGAAGCTGGCTGCGGAAGCGATCGCTATTAAGGCCGTACCGGGACAGTTTGTCAATGTGTATCTTGACACAGACGGCAAGCTTTTGCCGCGTCCGATCAGCATCTGCGAAGCAGATGAAAAGACCGGCGTGCTGCGGCTGGTTTATCGTGTGGCCGGCAAGGGAACGGAGATCCTTTCGGGAAAGAAACCGGGTGAGAGCGTCAGACTTCTCGGTCCGCTTGGCAACGGCTTTCCGCTGGAAGGACAGAATGCCTTCCTGATCGGCGGAGGGATTGGGATTCCGCCGATGCTGGAGCTTGCAAAACGGTTTCCGGGAGATGTGCAGATTGTTTTAGGGTATGCGGATAAGAACCTGTTCCTGGCAGAGGAGCTTGGGGAATACGGTCCTGTGTATGTGTCAACGGACGATGGCAGCAGGGGAACGCCGGGAAATGTCATTGATGCGATCCGCGCAAATGATCTGAAGGCGGATGTGATCTATGCCTGCGGCCCGAAGCCGATGTTAAGAAGCTTAAAAGAATATGCCGCGCGGCATGAAATGGAATGTTATCTTTCCATGGAAGAGCGCATGGCTTGCGGTGTCGGCGCGTGTCTTGGATGTGTCTGTGAGACGACAGAGACGGATGCGCATTCAAACGTAAAGAACAAAAGGGTCTGCAAAGACGGACCGGTATTCCGCGCAGAGGAGATACAGTTGTGAGAAATACAGAAGTGACGATCGCTGGGGTACAGTTTAAGAATCCTGTAACAACAGCATCCGGAACCTTTGGCTCCGGAGAAGAATATTCAGAATTTGTCGACTTAAGCAGGCTTGGTGCGGTGACGACAAAGGGCGTGGCAAATGTGCCCTGGCCGGGCAATCCGACACCACGTGTGGCGGAGGTTTACGGCGGCATGCTTAATGCCATCGGTCTGCAGAATCCGGGCATTGATGTATTTTTAAACCGCGATGTTTCGTTCTTAAAGCAGTTTGATACAAAGATCATCGTAAATGTCTGCGGCCATTCGACGGAAGAATATATAGATGTGGTTGAACGGCTGGCGGATGCGCCGGTGGATCTTTTGGAGATCAACATCTCCTGCCCGAATGTCAAAGAAGGCGGAATCGCGTTTGGTCAGGATCCGAAGGCAGTAGAGGCGATCACGCGTGCGGTCAAAGATAAGGCGGCGCAGCCTGTGATCATGAAGTTAAGCCCCAATGTGACAGATATCACAGAAATGGCCAGAGCAGCCGAAAGCGGCGGCGCAGACGGTCTGTCACTGATCAATACGCTGACCGGTATGAAGATCGATATCAACAGGCGTTCGTTCGTCCTTGCAAATAAGACCGGCGGCATGTCGGGACCGGCAGTCCATCCGATCGCGGTCCGCATGGTGTATCAGACGGCACAGGTAGTCAAAATCCCGATCATCGGTATGGGCGGCGTCATGACGGCAGAGGATGCGATCGAAATGATCCTCGCAGGCGCAACGATGGTCAGCGTCGGAACAGCGAATTTCCTGAATCCGACAGCAACCATTGACGTGATCGAAGGAATCGAACATTATATGGACCGGTTTGGCGTAGAGGATATACGGGAGCTGATCGGCGCAGTGCGTTGACAAACACCTGATCAGCCGGAACCAAAACGGTCCGGCCATCATGAAAGGAGAAGACATGGAACAGTATAAGCAGGAATTTATCGAATTCATGGTAGCATCAGATGTTCTGAAATTCGGAGAGTTCACATTAAAAAGCGGACGCAAGTCACCGTTTTTCATGAATGCGGGCGCCTATGTAACAGGAGAGCAGTTAAGAAAGCTCGGACAGTATTACGCACGTGCGATCCATGAGCATTACGGAGATGATTTTGATGTGCTGTTCGGACCGGCATATAAGGGGATCCCCCTGACGGTTGCAACAACGATCGCTTATGCAGAGCTTTATGGCAAACAGATCCGCTACTGCTCCAACCGCAAGGAGATCAAGGATCACGGAGATGCAGGGATTCTGCTTGGAAGCAGCATCAAAGATGGTGACAGGGTCGTGATCATCGAAGACGTTACCACTTCCGGCAAATCGATGGAAGAGACCGTTCCGATCATCCGCGCACAGGGGGATATCGAGATCATCGGTCTTGAGGTTTCCTTAAACCGCCAGGAGCGCGGTAAGGGAGATAAGACGACGGCGCTTGAAGAGATCCGGGAATTATACGGATTTGAGACAAACGCGATTGTTACGATGGAGGAAGTCGTAGCGTATCTTTACAACAAACCATGCAACGGTAAGATCGTGATCGATGACACACTCAAAGAGGCGATCGATGCTTATTACAAAGAATACGGAGTATAAATGGCATCACCGAGACGAGAACATTTAAAAAGAGAACGACGGGAGCGCCGCAGATCGAGGAAACTGACCGTATATGACCGGTTGGTTCCCTCGTTTGCACTTGCGGCCTGGATCTGCCTGATCGCCGGGATCCTGTATTCGTGGAAAATGGGCGGTGCGGCAGCAGGCGGTGTCGGTGCAGTGGGCTGGGTCGGCTTATGCCTGGCTGTCGGTGCGATCCTTCTTGGAAATATGGCAAAGCATGCCAGACGGTTTTATCTCCCCTATATCAGAATGGGGATCTGGCCGGGGTTTGTTGCCCTGATCGTTTACGTGATCCTGCTGATCGCAGGTGTCCGTTGAGGTAAAAATATGGAGCAGAATATGTTAAAGGAACGTCATGAATTGGTTTCCGGGAGGATCCGGGAAATCCTGACAGACAATCCGGTGCCTGAGCGGTACCGGGATTATTTTTTCAACCAGGCAGACTTTCTGATGAGGGCAGAAGCCATCTTTCAGAAGGCCTGGCAAGATGGGAATGCAGGATCGGTGACAGACGACGCGTTATCGCAACGGTCGATGGAGGAATGTGTTGCCGATCACGAGGCAATGTATGCCGCACTCAGGGATCACTATGATACCAGCTGGCTGAATCCGGAAGTGTGTGAGAAGCATCTGGGGGATGCGGCCCGGGTTTTAGGCTTTCTGGCAGCAGAGCTTCGAAGCGGCATCGCCTGTGTTTTTGAAGGCAGGCTTTTTGAGTGGACGATCCTGCTCGAACTGTTTGCGGAAATCTATGGCTGTTTTCTTGAGGATCCCGCGGATCTGCAGGAGGCGCAGCAGACGATCTACTGGCATTTTCATGATTACACCGCAGATTTTATTGAAACACAGGTGAAAAACCTGGTCTGCCCGGAGGATAATTTCTTTACAGATATCATCATGCATGTGGATCTTACAGATCTGACCTATCTGTACAGGTATGGCCTTCCGGTCAGTGAGAATGAGCTGCAGACAGCCGCATTTTTAAACAGCATGAGTGAGGATGAGATCCAGGCGATGGCGGATACCTATACCGAAGGCTATCGCATCGGATTTGAAGTGACAGGGAAGGATCTTTCAAAAAAAAGCACGGTGAGCCTCCATTATTGTATCGGCTTTGAGCGCATGATGCGTGCAGCGATCAAAAACTTTGAAAAGATCGGTCTGAAGCCGACGATCGCCAGAGAGCCGTCCTCTTCGTTTGGCGGGATCGGAGCAAAGCGTGGCGCATATTCTACCAGTGTGAACCGGCAGTATGACTATGACCACAGAGAAGACAGGGCGCTGTATTTTGATAAGGCGTTCCTGGAAAACCGTCTGACCTGTCTGGAAAACGCATATACTGATCACAAAGAAGAAGCGCTGCAGCACGGCGGACCGGCGGTCCTGGAAGTGTTTGGAGAAGAGCCGTTTTCGCCGGAAACAAAGCCATCTGCGATCCGGTTTTCCGAGGCACAGCAAAAGCTTTCTGTTTACCAGATGTCACGGGCAGGAGAGATCACGAACCGGTTCATCCCCGGCGAGGAACGGAGCTTTACGATTATCGCTTATCCGATCCCCGAGATCGCGCGGGATGCAGGTATCACGCGAAGCGAGGAGGAAGCCGGGAAGCGTTTTGAACAGATTTTTGCCGAGACGGTTAAGATCAATACACTCGATTACAAAACCTATCAGAAGATCCAGCAGTGCATCATTGATGTGCTCGATACCGCGCAGACGGTTGAGATCAAAGGCAAAAATGGAAACGAGACCGATCTTACGGTGTCGATCCGTCCCCTTGCGGATCCTGAAAAGCAGACCGCTTTCGAAAACTGTGTGGCGGACGTCAATATTCCGGTCGGTGAAGTGTTTACTTCGCCTGTCCTGGAAGGGACAAACGGACTGTTGCATGTCTCAGAAGTGTTCTTGAATGGGCTGCAGTTTCGGGATCTCAAGATGCAGTTTACGGACGGATTTGTGACTGCTTATTCCTGTGGGAATTTTGAAGATCCGAAAGAAGGAGAAAAGTACATTCACGAAAACGTACTGATGCATCATGAGACGCTTCCGATGGGAGAATTTGCGATCGGTACGAACACGACGGCATACCGGATGGGACGTGATTACGGGATCGCACATAAGCTGCCGATCCTGATCGCGGAAAAGACGGGACCGCATTTTGCAGTCGGCGACACCTGCTACTCCCATGCAGAGGATACTGCCGTTTACAATCCGGACGGGAAAGAGATTATCGCAAGAGACAATACGGTTTCCCTCAAACGAAAAGAAAATGTGCAGGAAGCATATTTTAACTGCCATACGGATATCACGATCCCGTTTGAAGAGCTCGGATCGATCACGGCTGTGGCAAAAGACGGAAGCAGGCAGGATGTGATCCGTGACGGCATGTTTGTCATCCCGGGTACGGAGGAACTAAATCTTCCCTTGACAGCATCTGAATGAAATAAGAAAATATTACACATAAGAGATTCGCGCCCCCGGGTCTCAATCAAGAGTAAGCAAAGAGAGGTATGAGACATGAAACAAGTCAGCATTGTAATGGGCAGCGATTCCGATATGCCGATCATGGCAAAGGCAGCGGAGATGCTTGAAAAGTTCGGAATCGAATATGAGATGCGGATCATTTCCGCGCACCGTGAACCGGATCTCTTTTTTGAATATGCAAAGACAGCGGAAGAGCGTGGGATCAAGGTGATCATCGCGGGCGCCGGAAAGGCAGCGCATCTACCGGGTATGTGCGCAGCGCTGTTCCCGATGCCGGTTATTGGCATCCCGATGAAAACATCAGATCTGGGCGGTGTTGATTCCCTTTATTCCATTGTACAGATGCCAAGCGGTGTTCCGGTTGCAACTGTAGCGATCAACGGTGGTGCAAATGCAGGTATTCTTGCAGCAAAGATCCTTGCAGCATCTGACCCGGCGCTTTTGGAGAAGGTAAAAGCATATGTCTCCGAACAGGGGGATAACGTAGCGAAAAAAGATGACAAACTGCAGGCAGAAGGGTATCAGGTGTTTCTGTAAACAGGAGTGATACCGGAAAAGGAAAGCCCTGATACAGGAGGGAAGACAGGAGGAAACGATGGATTATAAAAATGCTGGTGTAGATATTGAGGCCGGATACCGGTCAGTAGAATTGATGAAAGAACATGTTCAGGCGACGATGCGTCCGGAAGTACTTTCCGGCCTTGGCGGATTTTCCGGCGCGTTTTCCATGGCAGGATTTCAGAACATGGAAAAGCCGACACTTCTGTCCGGAACAGACGGCGTAGGAACCAAGTTAAAGCTTGCGTTTATCATGGACAAGCATGACACCGTCGGCATCGACTGTGTCGCAATGTGCGTCAATGACGTGGCATGCGCAGGCGGCGAGCCGCTGTTTTTCCTGGACTATATCGCATGCGGGAAAAACTTTCCGGAGAAGATCGCAGCGATCGTGTCCGGCGTTGCCGAAGGCTGCAAGCAGGCGGGTGCTGCGCTGATCGGCGGAGAGACCGCAGAGATGCCGGGCTTCTATCCGGAGGATGAATATGATCTTGCCGGATTTGCAGTCGGAATCGTAGATGAAAAGGATCTGATCAGCGGAAAGGATTTAAAGGCGGGTGACGTACTGATCGGTATGGCTTCCTCCGGAGTGCATTCGAATGGATTCTCTCTGGTCCGCAAGGTGTTCTCGATGGATCGTGAGACACTTGATACCTATCATGAGGAGCTTGGAACGTCTCTTGGTGAAGCACTGCTTGCACCGACCAAGATTTATGTAAAAGCCCTTCGTGCGATCAAAGAAGCGGGTGTGAAAGTAAAGGCCTGCAGCCATGTGACCGGCGGCGGATTTTATGAGAATATCCCACGTATGATGATCGACGGAAAACGTGCCGTGATCAAAAAGGACAGCTATCCGGTTCCGGCAATCTTTAAAATGCTCGCAAAAGAAGGCAGCATCGAAGAAAAGATGATGTACAACACTTACAATATGGGAATCGGTATGGTCGTAGCGGTAGATGCAGGCGATGCAGATGCCGCGATCGAAGCCATCCGTGCAGCCGGCGAGACACCGTATGTGATTGGCGAAGTTGTGGACGGCGAAAAGGGCGTAGAACTGGTATAGGGAGAGATCAAATGCTAAAAATCGCAGTTCTGGTATCCGGAGGAGGAACGAACCTTCAGGCGATCATTGATAAGATCGCAGACGGGACCATTACAAACACGGGGATCGTAACGGTCATCAGCAACAACGCCGGTGCATATGCACTGGAAAGAGCAAAAAAAGCAGGAATCCCGGCAGCGTGCATTTCACCGAAGGATTATGCAGACAGAGAAGAATTTCATGAAGCATTGCTGGAAGCAGTCGATGCATCAGGCGCTGACCTGATCGTTCTGGCAGGGTATCTGGTTGTGATTCCGGAGGAGATGATCAGACGCTACAGGAACCGGATCATCAATATCCATCCGTCTCTGATCCCGTCATTCTGCGGAACAGGGTATTATGGATTGAAGGTGCATGAGGGCGCGTTGGCACGCGGTGTAAAGATCACCGGCGCGACCTGCCATTTTGTGGATGAAGGGACAGATACAGGCCCGATCATTTTGCAGAAGGCAGTGGAAGTGCAGCAGGATGATACGCCGGAATCGCTCCAGCGCAGGGTCATGGAGCAGGCGGAATGGGTGATCCTGCCGCAGGCCATTGATCTGATCGCGAACGGTAAGATTGAAGTTGTCGACGGAAAAGTGTTGCTCAGATAAAGGAGAAGAGGGTTATGAAAGTTTTGATTATCGGAAGCGGCGGACGTGAGCATGCGATCGCGGCAAGTGTGGCAAAGAGCCCGCGTGTTTCAAAAATCTACTGCGCACCGGGTAATGCCGGGATCGGAACGGTCGCGGAATGTGTGCCGATCGGGGCGATGGAGTTTGATGCACTTGTGGCATTTGCAAAGGAAAACGAGATCGACTTAACGATCGTCGGCATGGATGATCCGCTCGTTGGCGGCATCGTGGATGTCTTTGAAGCAGCCGGCCTGAAGGTATTCGGACCGCGTGCGAACGCGGCGATCCTCGAAGGGTCAAAAGCATTTTCAAAGGATCTGATGAAAAAATACGGGATCCCGACAGCGGCATATGAAACCTTTGATGATCCGCAGAAAGCGATCACATATCTGGAAACAGCAAAGATGCCGATCGTATTAAAGGCAGACGGACTTGCGCTTGGAAAAGGCGTGTTGATCTGCAATACAAAGGAAGAAGCCATTGCCGGTGTGCATGAGATCATGATGGATAAGAAATTCGGCGATGCCGGTAACCACATGGTCGTAGAGGAATTCATGACAGGAAGAGAAGTCTCCGTGCTTTCTTTTGTAGACGGCAAGACGATCCGGATCATGGCGTCTGCACAGGATCACAAGAGAGCAAAGGATGGCGATCAGGGCCTGAATACCGGTGGTATGGGAACCTTCTCTCCAAGCCCGTTCTTTACGGATGAAGTTCGTGCATTCTGCGAAGCGAACATTTTCCAGAAGACCGTTGACGCGATGGCTTCTGAGGGACGGCCGTTTAAAGGCGTAATCTTCTTTGGCCTGATGCTGACAGAAGATGGCCCGAAGGTGCTCGAATACAATGCGCGTTTCGGAGATCCGGAGGCACAGGTCGTTCTGCCGCGGATGAAAAATGACATCATCGATGTCATGGAAGCATGCGTGGACGGTACACTTGATCAGATCGCGCTCGAGTTTGAAGACAATGCAGCAGTCTGTGTGGTGCTGGCCAGTGACGGATATCCGGTCTCCTATGAAAAAGGATTTGTGATCAGCGGTCTGGAGAAGTTTGACGAAGAAGACGGCTATTATTGCTTCCATGCCGGAACGAAGAAAAACGAAAACGGTGATTTCATTACCAATGGCGGACGCGTTTTGGGCGTGACCGCAAAGGGAGCAACGCTTCCGGAGGCCCGTGCAAATGCATACCAGGCAACGGAATGGGTTTCATTTGAAAACAAATACATGCGTCATGACATCGGCAAAGCGATCGATGAGGCATAAGATCAGAACATAGAAAAACCCGGATGACAGATCGGTTTGACGATCTGCATCCGGGTCTTTTTCATCTAAAAAAGATTATTCGGCCTGATCTTCTGATTCCCATTCCTCTAATGTTTCATTTAAAATGGCAATGATATTCTCTTCGCCGACTTCCTCTAAAGCAGATGAGATCGTATCCATGCGGTCAAAGAAGCTTGGACCTCTTTTTTCCGTCGTACAGGCGGAACCGCAGGTGCTGCAGTCATGTGTGCACTGCTCTTCAGGATTCATGTAGTTCTCGTTCATAACGGCGTCTCCTTTCACAATTTTCGTCTAGTATACACAATAAATCAGAAAAAGACCAGAAAAATTTCAGATCGCCTTACAGAGATCCTTTTTCACCTGAGCAAAACGGCGTTCCGGGATTGGAATGATCATTCCGTCGGTCATGATCAGATGCTCTTTGTTGATTTGATAAAGATAGCGGGGATTGATCAGATAGCTGATATGTGGACGATAAAGACAAGAGAGGGCATCTTCAGCCAGATGAGAAAGCGTTATGTTTGTGCGGATGGTTCCGGTATGCGTATGTATGACGCTGTGCAGACGATCGCTTTCTGCCCATATAATGTCATCTTTTTCCAGAATATGAACGATGTGATGTTTATCATTGATCCGGATCAGATCTGACCGGATGGATCCATAAGATGGCCTGGGCTCTCTTACCAGAGCATCCCGCGGCATGGAAGGATCACGAAGAGTGCCGGGAGATGCAGCTGCCGGTTCGAAACCGGTCTCATCGTCACAGATGCGAAACAGCGTGATGCGCCAGGCCGGTTGATCCGCTTCTGTTGAGACATTCAGCCAGCATATGAGAAGCTCACAGGATTTTTGCAGATCCGGGATTTCATTATGATACCGGTCCAGTGTATATTTCATCAGGATCGAGCAGACCGGACCGCATTGCGTCTGAACGGATGGAGCAGCTTTGCGGACCGCATATTTGACGGAATCATCCGAAAAGAGAACCAGATCGCGGATCGAGAGCGCTGTCTGTTCTTCGGCCTCATGACCGGGAATATCAAATAAAAAGCGCTCGTTTGCATGACGCGAAAAAAACGCCATGTCATTTCGGTAATAACCGGATAAAATACGAAGCGATGCAGCTTCAAGATTATATATTTTTTTCATATTTTGTTATGGGAATGAATCGCGAAATGCGACAGGAATGGCATATGCATAATTATGATAGCGAATTTGCATAAATAATGCAAGAAAATCTTTAACAGACGTGTGATATTTTGGTATAATAACCTTATCAATGGGCCTTTTTAAAGCCCGAAAAATGGGGAGATTTGAAATATATATGAGAGATCGTTTCTGTGGCATCCTGCTTCCTGTGAGCAGTTTGCCTTCAGCATATGGTATCGGGAGTTTTTCAGAAGCAGCAAAGGAGTGGATCCGTTTTTTAAAAAACAGTAAGCAGCAGTATTGGCAGATCCTGCCGCTTGGGCCGATCAGTTACGGGGATTCACCGTATCAGTCTTTTTCGACATTTGCCGGGAACCCGCTTTTTATCGATTTAGAAAAGCTGATAGAAGACGGACTTCTTTCAAGGGAAGCATGTGATCAGGCGGATCTGATCTCTGATCCTTCCTATGTGGATTACGGAAAACAGTACTATCACCGTTATCCGCTTCTTTATCAGGCGTTCGAAAACAGCGATCATGAAAGTGATCCGGAGTTTACTGAATTTTGCAAAAAGAATAAGAGCTGGCTGCATGATTATGCGGTTTTCATGGCATGCAAGGACAGCCATGACGGTGCGCCATGGACGGAGTGGGAGCCGGATTTAAAAAAACGTAAAAAAGCGGCGTTGCAGAAAGTCGAGGAAGAAGAGGCGGACAGGATCCGTTTTTATGAATATCTGCAATATCTGTTTTCCGTTCAATGGGATGAGATCAGAGCATATGCAAAGGAGAACGGGATCAGTATCATCGGTGATATCCCGATCTATGTTGCATTCGACAGTGCGGATGTATGGACCAATCCCAAACTGTTCCAGCTGGATAAGAACCTTGATCCGGTTGCCGTAGCCGGCTGCCCGCCGGATGCGTTCTGTGAGGATGGTCAGCTCTGGGGAAATCCGCTCTATGACTGGGCTTTCCATAAGAAGACAGGGTATGAATGGTGGATCTCAAGGATCCGTCATTGCAGCGAGCTTTATGACATGGTGCGGATCGATCATTTCCGGGGATTTGATGAATACTATGCCGTACCGTTTGAAGAAGAGACAGCAAGAAAAGGTACGTGGGAACCGGGCCCGGGGATGGAACTGTTTGATCTGATCAAAAAAGAAGTACCGGAACTTGGCATCATAGCGGAGGACCTTGGCTTTATCACAGACAGTGTCCGGAAGCTTGTTGCAGACAGCGGTTTTCCGAATATGAAGGTGCTGCAGTTTGCATTCGGCAGTGATTCGGAGAATGAATACCTGCCAAACTGGTATGATGAAAACTGCGTTGTCTATACCGGTACACATGACAATGCAACACTGATGCAGTTCATTGCAGAGATGCCGGGATATGAGCGGTATCATGTAGAAGAATATCTGAATCTTCATCCGGACCGGAATGAGGCGTTGAGTGACGGACTGATCCGTCTGGCACTCGGCAGTGTGGCACGGTACTGTATCATTCCGATGCAGGATTATCTGCAGCTTGGTGCAGAGGCCCGGATCAATACACCGTCGACACTCGGCGGGAACTGGGAGTGGCGGATGTCTGACTGGCAGATGAAAGACGAGCGTCTGGCAGAAAAGATCCGATACCTTTGCGGATTGTTCGGCAGATTCGGCCATCGGATCAAAGAGGAAGAAAAGGAGTCGTCTCAAGACGAATAATAGAATAGAAGCTGTTGGTAAATTCGCACAATAAGGGGGAGTATTATGGAATTTCGGCAACTGCTTCAGTTTTATGAAGTGTGCAAACAGGGAAGCTTTTCCGCGGCAGGAGAACGTCTGTATATGACACAGCAGGCCGTCGGAAAATCGATGAAACAACTGGAAGATGAGCTTGCGGTCATCCTGTTCGTCAGAGAAAAGTCCGGCGTCAGTCTGACTCCGCAGGGGCAATATCTTGAAAGCAGATGTGAGAAGCTGTTTGAGTTTATCCATGAGACAGAAGACCAGATTCAGCTGATCGGTGCGAACTGTCCATTGCGCCCCAAGATCCTGATCCCGGAGGCGGCTGCGGTTGAGATGGAGACGAATGAAAAGCTGTATCAGGAGATCCTGCAGTCTCCGATCATGTCCTGTGTGATCGAATCAGAATCCTATGAGGACCGCCTGTCAGAGCGCAGCGTAGATGCCGTGATCCAGACGATGCCGTCACAGGATCCGGAGCGGATGAGTTATCCGCTTCTGAATATCTCCATGTGCGCAGCACTTCATGAGTCGGATCATTCAATCACAAAAAAGGAAATGATGCTCCGCGATTTCCGCAACAGGGATATCGTCTTGTTGGAAACCTGGAAAGAATCCAACAAAAAGATCCTGCGCAGTTTTCAGGAACAGAATATTACCATAAACAGCATTCGATATGTAAAAAACATGAAGGATGGATTAAAGAAGACGGCTGCGAATGAGGGAATCTTTATCATGCCGGAGCGGGATTATAAGATGCTGGATAAGAAAGGAACCCAGATGATCCCGATCAAAAAGAGGAGCTTCTCCTTAAACCTGTTCTTTATTTCCAGAAAAAAAGATCCCTGTCAGAGAGAGATCTTAAGGGTCTATGAATTTCTGAAAGTCCGTCTGTTGCATTTCTAAATGTCGGCGGCGCATTGGCAGAAGATCAAAAGAGGATGATTCTATGAAAAAAGTACTTGTCGCCATGAGCGGAGGCGTTGACTCGAGCGTGACGGCGTACCTGTTAAAAAAACAGGGGTATGACTGCATCGGTGTGACGATGCGGCTTTATGAAAATGAGACAGTCGGACTGCAGCGGGAGAACACCTGCTGCAGTCTGGACGATGTAGAGGATGCCCGAAGCGTGTGTTACCGCATCGGGATTCCTTTTTATGTCTTCAATTTTAAAGACGAGTTTGAAGAGCAGGTGATCCGTCGCTTTGTCTGCGCGTATGAAAGTGGAAGCACACCGAATCCGTGTATTGACTGCAACCGCTTTATGAAATTTGCGCTTCTTTACCGCAGAGCACAGGAGCTGGGATGCGATTATATCGCGACGGGACATTATGCGCAGATCATTTATGATGAGACGTCTAAACGATATCATTTAAAAAGAGGACTGGATGAGAAAAAAGACCAGAGTTATGTGCTGTATGCACTGAAGCAGGAACAGCTTGCCGCGACGCTGTTTCCATTGGGCGGTCTGACAAAGGAAGAGGTCAGAGTGATCGCCGAAGAAAACGGATTCATTAACGCTAAAAAAGCGGATAGCCAGGACATCTGTTTCGTACCGGATGGGGATTATACAGAATTTTTACGCCGCTATACGGGGAATGATTACCCGGAAGGCGACTTTGTAGATCTTGAAGGAAATGTACTTGGACGTCATAAGGGGACCGTTCATTATACGATCGGTCAGAGAAAGGGACTTGGCGTTGCGGCCGGAGAACCATTATACGTAGTGGCGAAAGATCTTGATAAGAATCAGATCGTTTTAGGGAAAGCCGGGGAAGGAATGATCACATCCTTCGATGCGGATGAGCTGAACATGATCGCAGTCCCGGCATTGGAAGAACCCAGGAAACTCATGGTCAGCATCCGGTATCATCAGACACCGCAGCCGGCACTTGTGACGCAGCTTTCCGAAACGGAAGTGCAGATCGATCTTGACAGCCCGCAGCGCGGGATCGCACCCGGACAGGCAGTCGTCTTTTACGACGGTGATGATGTGATCGGCGGCGCGACGATCCGCAGGACGGAGCTTATGTAAAAATATACTTTTGCCATTGCTTAAACGATGTGTCACACAGTTGCTGCACATCGTTTTTCTTGCCGTTCGCAAAGTGTTTCCAAACAAGCTTCCCGCGATTTCTGAGGGGTACGTCTCATAGTCGCTGCCGTTTTTTGAAAAAAACGCCACTCCTATTCGTCCAAAATTTATAGCGGATAATAAATTTTGCCCCCTCAGAAATCTTGTAATCTTGCGGAAACACTAACGCTCTCTCTACGTAAAAACGATGCTACAGCAATCTGTTGTGACGCATGCGTTTTTGCAAGTGGCATAGTTCTGCAAAGTTTGCTTTTCTTTTGCGACGAGCAGCTGGTATTTCGATAAGGTATCAAATCCGGAAAAGGGGCAGAATTTGTGATCCGACACAAATTCTGAAGCGTGATGAGACGAGTTGTTATCAAAGAACTCGTCGAATAAAGCGGTACCCTTCGAAGGATGCAGATAGCTTATCAGAAATTCCCTGCGTGGGAGACTTGAAAACAAACTTCGCAGAATAGGGCACTTGCTAAAGAAGCGTCAAAAAATATAGGTAGCTTACTCGAAGGACAGCGGATTCATCGGTTCGCGTCCTTCTTTGTTTCCCTCGAGAAAAGAGATCCCATACATGGAAAGCCCGTAGACCAGGCGGCCGACTTCGTCGATCGAGAGCGCATAGTTGCTGGCTACCCAGTTTTCAAGGATCCCCATCAGTCCGTAAGAGATATAGGCGTAAGCGTAGTCCATGTCGGTGGCAGACGCCTTTGGATACATCTCGCCCCAGACCCGCAGACTATTATCGTAGCCGAGATAGATCAGCTGTCTGATAAATCCGGTATCACCATGCGGCCCGATCAGGATCGAGAACAGATCCTTGTTTTTGTCTACCAGATTTAATAAGTCATCAAACCAGTTGTCCGTCGTTAAGGAAGCCAGAATGTCTTCAAAGACATCATTCTGGATCTGCGACATCAGACTGTTCACATCTTCATAATAGGAGTAAAAGGTACTCCGGTTGATATCTGCCAGCTTGCAAATGTCCGTTACAGTGACTTTTGCAAGCGGTTTTTCTTTTAAGAGGTCAAATAACGCCTCGCGGATGACGGATTTGGTATATTTTGTACGGCGGTCTGTTGCCATGGCAAGATCTCCTTTGGGTTTATTTTGATTTTGCATAAATCAGAATAACTGTATTATGTGGAATTACCGACAATTATAGCACAAAATGTGGGAAAACACACATAATATTGGAAATTGACGGTTGTTTTTGCTACAGGAATCCGTATAATTAACAGGAAGTAAGATAGACAACATAGTGTTGGTTTTGTGACACATTGATTTAAAATTCTTTCAAAGGAGGAAAAGATAGTGGCAAGCTTATCACATACCATGCAGAGAAAAGCATTCAGCGCAGCGATCGATGTTGCACTTCGCCGTCTGAATAAGGATAGAGAAAAGGGGCTGTTACAGATTGTCGACCTGGCAAAGCGTTTTATGGGTGACAACTTTACAGACGCAGCTTATGAAGGCGCAAAGGCCGTAATCAAGAATCCGGATCACAAATGGAACAAGTTTGTAAACCGGATGCTCGACGAGGTAGACCCGAACGTCGCAAAGATGACAGCACTGAATCTGGGATTTGAGGCAGCATTCTATGGCACAAAGACCATCCGTCACATGCGTGAAGTACATCAGTGCAATATCCCGTGGCTGATCCTGATGGATCCGACATCTGCATGTAACTTAAGATGTACAGGATGCTGGGCAGCTGAGTACGGCTACAAGCTGAACCTGACTTTTGAAGAGATGGACAGCATCGTAACACAGGGTAAAGAGCTGGGCGTTTACTTCTATATGTTTACAGGCGGTGAGCCGCTGGTTCGTAAGGATGACCTGCTTCGTCTCTGCCGCAAGCACCGCGATGTTGCGTTCCACAGCTATACAAACGGAACCCTGATCGATGAAGAGTTCTGCAAGCAGGTACGTGAGGTAGGAAACCTTTCCTTCTCCCTGAGCCTGGAAGGTTTTGAAGAGGCAAATGACGGACGTCGTGGAGATGGTATCTTCCAGAAGGTTATGAACGCGATGGATCTGATGAAGTCCTACGGTCTGTTCTTCGGCGTATCCGTATGCTACACCAAGAAGAACCTGGATGCAGTTCTTTCCGACGAGTTCGTAGACCTGCTGATCGAGAAGGGATGCCGTTATGCATGGTACTTCCACTACATGCCGGTTGGAAACGATGCAGATACAGAGCTGCTTCTGACACCGGAACAGCGTGTTTACATTTACCACAGACTGCGTGAGATCCGCGCGCTTGAAGGCGGTAAGCCGATCATGCTGATGGATTTCCAGAACGACGGTGAGTTCGTAGGCGGATGTATCGCAGGCGGAAGAAACTACTTCCATATCAATGCAAACGGTGATGCAGAGCCGTGCGTATTCATCCATTACTCAGGCGCAAACATCCGTAAAAACACACTGCTTGAGTGCCTGAAACAGCCGCTGTTTATGGCATACCGCGATAACCAGCCGTTCAACGACAACATGCTTAAGCCGTGTCCGATGCTTGAGAATCCGGAAGTACTGCAGCGTATCGTCAAGGAATCCGGCGCAGTTTCTACTGATCTCCAGTCTCCGGAAACCGCAGAGCACCTTTGCGCGAAATGCGAAGACTATGCAAATGCATGGTCACCGGAAGCTGATAAGCTCTGGGCAGAGCATCCGCATGTCAAGAAGGGTTATATCAACTATAAACCGGAAAACCTGGAAGCATTCAAAGAGAGAAACAAGGATATCATCGCCTAAGGCGGAAAGGAGACCACGACAATGGCTACAGTAAAGCATAATGCAGGAAGAAAAGCATTTGAGGTTGCTTTCAACCGCATTTACAAATACATCAACAAAGACCGCCAGGCGCATGTAGTGAAGCTTCTGAACCTGGCACATAAGATCACAGGCAACACCTTCCCGGAATATTTCTGGGACAATGCCATTGAAGAGTTCAGTGACATGAACAACAAATGGGCAAAGGTTGTTAACAAGGCATTTGATGATCTGCATCCGAACGTTGTTAAGCAGCATGTTCTGAACATGGGCTATGAAGCAGGTCTGACTGGCTTCAAACAGGTAAAGGCAAACCGTGAAAAGTACGGCTGCAACGTACCGTGGGTTATCCTGATGGATCCGACCTCTGCATGTAACCTGCGCTGCACAGGCTGCTGGGCAGCAGAGTATGGTCATAAGCTGAACCTGACAAATGAAGAGCTCGACAGCATCATTACACAGGCAAAAGAGCTGGGGATCCACTTCTTCGTACTGACAGGCGGTGAGCCGCTGGTTCGTAAAAATGACATCATCAAGCTGGCTGACAAGCACAATGACTGTGCATTCCATATCTTTACAAACGGTACTCTGATCGATGATGACTTCTGTAAAGAAGTACAGCGTGTCGGCAACATTTCCTTCGCGATTTCTATCGAGGGAACCGAGGAGACCACAGATGACCGCCGTGGTTCCGGTGTATATCAGAAGGTTATGGCAGCATTTGATAAGCTGCATGAGTATGGTCTTCTGTACGGTGTTTCCGTTTGCTACACCAGCAAGAACTACCTGGCTGTTACGAGTGATGAGTTCCTGAATAATCTGGTTGACCACGGTGTACTGATCGCATGGTATTTCCATTACATGCCGGTTGGAAAAGATGCTTCTACAGATCTGCTCCTGACACCGGAACAGCGTGCATACATGGTAGAGAAGGTTCGCGGTATCCGTATGAGAACATGCGATATTCCGCTGTTCACACTGGACTTCCAGAATGATGCTGAGTTCGTAGGCGGATGTATCGCAGGTGGTAAGAACTATCTGCACATCAACCCGAACGGTGATGTTGAGCCGTGCGTATTCATCCATTACTCAGGCGCAAACATTCGTGAGAAATCTCTGCTTGAGTGTCTGCAGCAGCCGCTGTTTATGGCTTATCATAACAACCAGCCGTTCAACGACAACATGCTGCAGCCGTGCCCGATGCTTGAGAATCCGCAGATGATCAAGAAGATGGTAGAAGAGTCCGGTGCGCATTCCACTGATATGCAGGCAGAGGAGCCGGTTGATGATCTGATCGCAAAGACCGTTCCGTATGCTGAGAACTGGGCACCGACAGCTGAGAAGATCTGGGCGGAGCACAAAGAGCACATCGAAGAGATCAAAAAAGAACACGAAGCAAAATACGGAAAAGCATCCAACGCTTAACAAACGGAGAATGGTTTCTGATACCTGAAACATACAGAATTCTGAGGAGAATCTTAAGATTTTCCTCAGAATTTTTTCATTGACAGAAAAACCCGGGAAACGTATCATCATGATGATAAAGCATGCAAACTACTGTAGTAGTAAAATATATGATTGAATGAGGACATTTGGAATGGGAAAAAACAAGAATAATCAAAGCAACGATACTTCCGGAAAAAAGAAAAAGAAAATTATCATTATCATCGTTGTGATCGCGGCTGCAGCCATAGCAGCATTTGCGGCTTTTCATATACATCAGAAAAAGATGGCGGACAGCATCATGCCGACAGTCGCGACAGATCAGGTTTCAAGGAAAACACTGACATCTTCCATTGCAGCGACAGGTACGATTAAAAGCAAAACTGTCACGGATGTCACAGCAGCCGGTGTCGGAGAGACAGGTTTAAAGGTGACCGGCGTGAATGTGAAGGTGGGCGATGTCGTTTCTGAAGGCGATGTGCTGTGTACATTTGACGTTAGCAGCGCGAAGGAGCAGCTGGCGGATGTGAAGGATGCGCAGGCTAAGGCAGAGGCTGCTGAGGCACAGAGCAAAAAGAGCGCACAGCGGGCGTATGACAATGCGGTGTCGTCGAAAGACACCCAGCTAGAGGCGGCACAGGCGGAGATCGATGCGGCGTCAGCAAATGTCACACAGGCAAAGAATGAGTTGGCAGCATTGCCTGGGGAGATAGAGGACGCCCGGGCAGCTGTGGAAGAAGCACAGAGACTGTATGCTGAGGCACAGGCAAAAGTGGTCGATGCAGATGAAGCCAGCCAAAAAGCAGCAGATGCTGCAAAGGCAGATCTTGACGCAGCAAAAGATGGATTGAAAGAGCTTACAGATCCCAAGTATGAGCAGACTTTAAAAGATGCAGTTACTTCTGCAGAAGCTGCATACCGGCAGGCCTGTGCGGCATATCAGACCACATCTGATTCCGCTGACGAAGCCATCGCCTCCGCCAAGGATGCGCTGGATACGGCAAACCTCGGATCGGATTCCTCAGATAGCACTACAAAGGCACAGATCCGCTCCCTTCAGGAAGCGATTGACGGGGAATCATTGAAATCTCCGGTTTCAGGTACAGTGACAGCTGTGAATGTGAAGGAAGACGGCATTTATACAGGCGGGGCTGTCGTTACGATCCAGGATACAAATGATCTGTATGTAGAGGCGAGTATCAAAGAGAGCGACATCGCAGATGTCAAAGAAGGTATGGAGGTTCTTGTTAAGACCGATGCAACCGGTGATGAGGAGCTGACAGGCAAGGTGACAGGTGTGGCACCGACGGCAGGGAGCAGTGTGTCCCTTCCGACTGATTCTGCGGAAAGTATGATGTCCGGCGCCGCGACTTCATCCGGGTCCGGCTATCTTGTAGAGATCGATCTGTTAGAGAAAAATGAAAGACTCCGGATCGATATGACTGCAAAGCTTTCGCTGATCAAAGAGCAGAAGAAAAACATTCTGGTCGTACCGTATGACGCGATCTTTACCGATGAGAACGGGAATAAGACATTACATGTTGTATCCGAACCGGCCGGTGAGGATGGCCTGTCTGTAAGCGAAGAAGCTTTGGCAACAGAAGCTTTGGACGGCTACGAGGAAGTGCGTGTAGAGACCGGTATGGAAAGCGGATATTATGTTGAGATCCTGCCGACACCGGGGATTGAAAACGGTACCGTGATCCTGTTGCCGGAAGCAGATGAGAACAGTCTGGATGAAATGGATCCGGCGGGCGGACTTGGTTGATCAAAGCGAGTCCGTATCAATGCTGTATTAGATATGACCATGTTATTTGATATAAGAAGCAGGAGAACAGCATGAAACAAAATGTGATAGAAATGCATCACATTATCAAACGGTTTTTTGAGGGGCAGGAAAACGAGCTTCAGATCTTAAACGGGATCGATCTGTCTGTTGCAGACGGGGAGTTTCTGTCGATCGTTGGCGAATCCGGATCCGGAAAATCAACGCTGATGAATCTGATCGGGCTGTTGGACCGTCCGACGGAAGGTACTTATTTTCTGGACGGAATCGATGTCAGCCAGGCGACAGACGCGAACCTGTCGGCATTGCGAAATAAAAAGATCGGGTTTGTTTTTCAGACCTATAACCTGATCCCGCGCATGAATGCGCTCAAAAATGTGGAAGTTCCGCTGATGTACGGGGGTGTTTCCAGAAAAGACCGTCAGGAAAAAGCAATGGAACTGATGGAAATGGTCGGAATGTCTGACCGGATGGAGCATAAGCCGGAGGAATTGTCAGGAGGACAGAAACAGCGCGTGGCGATCGCGCGGGCCATGGCAAATGATCCGTCGATCATTCTGGCAGATGAGCCAACCGGAGCGCTGGATTCGAAAACCGGTCATATGATCATGGATATCTTTCATGATCTTCATGAAAACCACGGCAAGACGATCGTTTTGATCACGCACTCGAATGTACTTGCGGAAGAAACAGAGCGTATTGTTACGTTGATGGACGGGCGCGTGATCGATGAGAGAATCACAGGAGGTGAGCCGCATGTTTCGTGAGAACATTTTACTGGCACTGGAAAGCCTCCGATTGAATAAGATGCGTGCGATCCTGACGATGCTTGGCATCATCATCGGTATCGCTTCCGTCATTACGATCATGACCGTCGGAAATGGTTTGACAAAAGGCGTGTCTGACGCGATGCAGTCGCTTGGTGGCAACAATATTTCTGTCTATATCGAGGAAAAAGGATTGGCAGAAGAAGAGGAAGATGAAGGGACCGGGGAGGAGCCTGTTTTCGGTACAGTTGAGCAAACCTATGGCATGACAGACAATGACTATTTTACGGCTGAAATGATCCGTGATCTGTGTGCGCACTATCCGGATGAGATTCAGGCCATCTCAGTAGAGGAAGGACTTGGAAACGTAGCTTGTTCCTATAACAACAAGTCGGAGGCAGCCAGCCTGACCGGGGTGACGGCGGGATATTTTTATGCCAATAATCTGACTTTGGTGCGCGGATCTTTCTTTACGGAACAGGATCTTGACAGAGGGGCAAATGTCGTTATGATCTCTGACAAGTTTGCGGAAAGCCTGTTCGGAGATGTCGATCGTGCGATGGGATCATCCTTTGAATGTACGGTCTATGATCAGCATCTGGAAATGACCGTTACCGGAATATACCAGTATCAGAAGGATACGATGATGTCTTCTCTGATCATGGGAGAGGGGGATACGTCACAGATGTATATGCCGTTGAAAGCGGCGCGTATCATTTATGGTGAGGAGTCCGGCAATCAGTACTACTATTTTGATATCGTTACCAAACAGGGGGTTGATTCGGAAAGCTTTGCACAGACTGCGCAGCAGTATCTGACAGACACCTATTACAGAGACAATCCGTATATCCAGCCGTCGGCATTCAGTATGTCATCTGTCGTGGATGAGATGTCCGGGGTTATGGGAAAGGTGACATTGGCGATTTCCGCGATTGCGGCAATTGCGCTTGTGGTTGGCGGAATCGGCGTCATGAACATTATGTTGGTTTCGATCACAGAGCGGACCAGAGAGATCGGTACAAGAAAAGCACTTGGCGCAACAAACGGATCGATCCGGACGCAGTTTATCACGGAGGCGATCATCATTTGTCTTCTGGGCGGCGTGATCGGCATCGTGATCGGGTCGGCGCTTGGCATGATCGCGACTGCCGTGATGGGAGCACTGAGCGGGCCGACGCCGTTTAGCATCTTACTTTCGCTTGGCGTTGCGATGGCTGTCGGTATTTTCTTTGGATATTATCCGGCAAACAAGGCGGCCAAGATGAATCCGATCGATGCGCTGCGGTATGAGTAAAAAGATACCGTTACAAAAAGAGGGTTATCACTTTGCAGAATTTGCAGTGTGATAACCCCTGTTTGGTTAGTTCATTTTCAGGTCTTCTGTTGAAATACCAAGTGCCTGGAGCTTGGCGAGTGTGATCCTCAGCTGATAATCAATCTCCGCATCCCTGTCCGGGGCAGATTTGATTCGCTGCAAATCCGTATACATGTCGATTAATAATGTGGCCTGTTCTTTTTCTGTCATGTGTTCTCCTTCCAAACATATCGCCCCCTCTCGATCAGATCAACATGTATTTTAATAATACTCCTGTGTTATATAAAGAATAACACAGAGAAAGGATGGAGTCAATGGATAGGGTCAGACAAGGCCGGCTGGTCATGCAGATGTAATACAGCCTCTTCCAGATCGTCTCCATGGTAGCTGACCTTTAGGGAAAACATGCCGGCATCCTCTGTCAGCAGTTTTAAAAACAGCTTATCACCTTCCCAGAGGTTAAGCTTCATCAAATCTTTTTTCGGGACCCAGGCGAGGTTGCCTTCGTTGCAGGCATGCAATGTGCCGGTAAACGCATCTGCCGTATATAAAAACATATATTCCGTCGGCCATGCATCATTTAAAAATGTGATGATGCCACGGAGTCTGAAACCGGTCAGTGTCAGGCCGGTTTCTTCTTTAACTTCCCTAAGCAGACATTCTTCCGGCGTCTCATCCGGTTCGAATTTTCCGCCGACGCCGATCCATTTTCCTTCGTTGATGTCATTCTCTTTCTTTGTACGGTGCAGCATCAGATAACAGTCGTCTTTTTCAATATAGCAAAGTGTAGTCAGGTAAAAAGGTTTATCAGGCATGTCAGTCTCCTTTGCGTGTGTGGTTTCGATGTATCAATTTTGGATGAATTTTTTTGAAAAAGCAAGGGGTGTTCGTCTATATTTCCGATTTCCCGCGAAACCGTCATTCTTGTATTCTCAAAAATGCAAATTCGTGCTAAACTAAATCTCTGGGAACATGAACTATGAAACTGTAAGAATAGATTTGTCAAACGGAGGATCACTATGGGGTATAAATCAGATATTGAGATTGCACAGGAAGCTACAATGGAGCCGGTCAACAAGATCGCGGAGAGCCTTGCGATTCCGGAAGAATATGTAGAAAACTATGGACGTTATAAAGCGAAGATTGACTACAATTTTTTGAAAGAGCATAAGGATGATCCGGACGGAAAGCTGATCCTGGTCACAGCGATCACACCGACACCGGCAGGTGAAGGAAAGACCACGACAAGTGTTGGTCTGGCAGACGGTTTGAAGAAGATCGGCAAGAAGGTAGTCGTTGCACTGCGTGAGCCGTCCTTAGGACCGGTATTCGGTATCAAAGGCGGGGCTGCAGGTGGCGGTTATGCACAGGTTGTCCCGATGGAAGATATCAACCTGCATTTTACCGGCGATTTCCATGCGATCGGTGCGGCAAACAACCTGCTGGCAGCGATGCTTGACAATCATATCCAGCAGGGCAATGAGCTGGGGATCGATACCAAGCAGATCACCTGGAAGCGTGCAGTGGACATGAATGACCGTCAGCTTCGAAACATCGTAGACGGCCTTGGCGGAAAACTCCAGGGTGTACCGCGTGAAGACGGATTTGACATCACAGTTGCATCAGAGGTTATGGCAGTTCTCTGCCTGGCGTCTGACATCGTTGATCTGAAGAAGAGACTGGGAAGCATCATCGTCGCATATACCTATGACGGGAAACCTGTTACAGCGCATGATCTGAAAGCAGAAGGCGCAATGGCAGCCCTCTTAAAGGATGCATTAAAGCCGAATCTGGTGCAGACACTGGAGCATACGCCGGCGCTGATCCATGGCGGCCCGTTCGCAAACATCGCACATGGCTGCAACTCTGTCACAGCGACCAGACTGGCATTAAAGCTTGGTGATTATATCGTAACGGAAGCAGGATTTGCTGCAGACCTCGGCGCGGAGAAGTTTTTGGATATCAAGTGCCGTATGGCAGGTCTGAAGCCGAATGCAGTCGTAATCGTTGCAACGGTGCGCGCACTGAAATATCATGGCGGCGTAGCAAAAGCGGATCTGAACGAGGAAAATCTGGAAGCGCTTGAAAAAGGTATGCCAAACCTGCTGCAGCATGTTTCCAATATCAAAGATGTATACGGACTGCCTTGTGTAGTTGCGATCAATGCGTTCCCGACAGATACGAAGGCAGAGCTGGATCTGGTAGAGGCAAAATGCAAAGAGCTTGGCGTAAACGTTGCGCTGTCTGAAGTATGGGCAAAGGGCGGCGAAGGCGGTATGGCACTTGCTGAGGAAGTGGTCCGCCTTTGTGATGAACCGAATGACTTCCGGTTCTCCTATGATACAGATCTTTCCATCGAAGAGAAGCTGGAAGCGATCTGCAAGCGGATCTATCATGCGGATGGCGTTGCGCTTACCGCAAAGGCAGCGAAGCAGGCAAAACAGCTCGAAGAGCTTGGCTTCGGAAAGATGCCGGTCTGCATGGCAAAGACCCAGTATTCCTTCTCGGATGATCCGAAACTCCTTGGTGCCCCGAAGGGCTTCACTGTAACAGTCAGAAACCTGAAGGTGAGTGCCGGCGCAGGATTTATCGTTGCATTAACAGGCGATATCATGACGATGCCGGGACTTCCGAAGGTGCCGGCAGCAGAGCGGATCGATGTAGATGAGAACGGAAAGATTTCCGGACTGTTCTAATCTGGCTTAAAAAACAGGGAAATACAGCGATTTCTCTTATGAGAAATCGCTGTATTTATAACTAAAAGCAGAGAAGATCAATGTGCAGTCTGTCCGGCATCTGCGGCGATGATGGAGCCATTCAAAAAGGAAGCCATATCAGATCCCAGGAACAGAGCAACGTTGGCGATCTCTTCGGGCTCCGCAAAGCGATGCTGCGAGTTGTAGCTTTTTACGAGGGCAAGCATTTCGGGATCATCCATCCATCCGGCAGTGATCTCTGTGCGGGTAAAGCCGGGGGCAATGGCGTTGATCCTGATATTGCGGTCCGCGTATTCGATGGCAGCTGCCTTGGTCAGTCCGGTGACGGCGTGTTTTGCGCCAACATATGGTGTCATGCCGGGATCTGCGATCAGTCCGGCTACGGATGTGATATTGATGATCGCGCCGCCGGTTTCATTTTTCAATAATTCCGGCACTTCGTATTTCATGCAGAGAAAAACACCGCGGGCATCAACATTAAATGTGTGATCAAAATCAGCAGTGGTCTGCTCTGTCAGATTTGCAGTTGGCGGAAGGGTGCCGGCATTATTGACGGCGACATCCAGTCTGCCGTAAATGCGAATGGTCTGTTCGATCAGGTGGCGGATGTCATTTTCGTTTGCAACATCACACTGCACATAAGTCGCTTCACCACCGGCATCTTTGATGGCCTGTTCCGTATCTGTACATGGATGCCGGCCGGCGATCACGACTTTGGCACCCTGGCCTGCAAACGCGATTGCAACCGCCTGCCCGATACCGGAACGGGCACCTGTTACCAATACTACTTTTCCAGTAAAGTCCAGTAATTGTTTCATGGCATACTCCTTTCGTTCAAAACAGTTCTATAGAAAGAATAGCCTATTTTGATGGAAGAGTCGCATGCGAATATTCGATAGGGCATTTGAAAAGATTTCTGAACCAAAGACAACGAATAGAAAGCTTATAATAGAAAGCTGAGGCAAAAGGATATGCACATCGTTTTACATGAACCGGAAATACCAAGTAATACCGGGAACATCGGAAGAACCTGTATGGCGACGGGGTCTTCCCTGCATCTGATCGAGCCGCTGGGATTTCGCCTGACGGATCAGGCGATCCGCCGGTCCGGAATGGATTACTGGTATGATCTGGATGTGATGCGATATATTAATTATGAGGAGTTTTGTCAGAAGCATCCGGGCGCACGGATCTGGTACGCTTCGACAAAGGCGAAGCACACGTATACAGAGGCAGCGTTCGGGCCGGATGATTATATCATGTTCGGAAAAGAGAGCGGCGGGATCCCGGAGAAAATATTGCATCAAAATGAGGAATATTGTATCCGGATTCCGATGGGGGAAGACATCCGTTCTTTAAATCTTGCGAATTCCGTTGCTGTCGTGCTGTATGAAGCACTGCGCCAAAACGGTTTTCCAGGGTTGCATTAGAAAGGTTTGAAAGTATGCAGGAAGCTTTAAAAAACGCAGATTTTTCATTATCCCATATCATCATCAGCCTGTGCGTGATCGGTGTCGCGATCATCGTCTGGATGGTTTTTAAAAGACTGTATAACCGACATGTGGAGCAGCATGTGGCGGCCGGCGGAAACAGGCCGACGACATTGTTTTACAATGCGGCACGCGCGATCGTGGTGATCCTTGTGATCCTGGCAGTGCTGCAGATCAATGAGATCAATGTGACGTCACTGGTCGCGGGGCTTGGGATCGCAAGTGCGATCGTTGGACTTGCGCTTCAGGATTATCTGAAAGATATCATCATGGGAACCCACATCGTCAGGGACTCGTTCTTTAAAGAAGGCGATGTGGTAAAATACGGAGACCAGGAAGGTGTCGTGATCGAATTCAATATGCGCACGACAAAGATCCGCTGTTTTTCGACAGGAAATATCCTGACCGTTTCCAACAGAAACATTTCAGAGATCAGTGTTGTGCCGGAAAGCCAGTTTCAGGACATCGACATCGGCCTGCCCTATGAAGAGGATCACCAGCGGGTATTTGACGTGCTCGCCAAAGCCTGTGGTCAGATCGCGCAGTTAGACGGTGTGGATGACTGTGTGATGAAAGGAATTTTGAAATTCGAAGATTCTGATATTTTATACAGGGTCCGGTTTTTCTGTTATCCGTCAAAAAAATACGACTTACGTCTGGCAGCTAACAGGATCATCCTGGAGTGCCTGACGGAAGCCGGTATCTCGATTCCGTATCCGCAGATTGATGTGCATATGAATCAGTAAAATCAATATACGAAAAAACAGGGAGTTTGGATTCCATGGATCCGGACTCCCTGCGTTTTTTTGGGAATATGCTATATCTACGATTCCGATTTTTTATTGCTTTTGATAAAACCAAACGCGAGAACGACACAAACGACAGCCAGGATCACCATACCGACATAGCTGTGGCGGACGTTCGCGATCGTATAATTGGAATTCGTCACACCGACAGACATCAAGGATACAAAACCTGCCGCACCGAGTGCGCCGCCGATGGTACGAAGGCAAGTCATCAATGCCGTGCCATCGGTTTTTTCTACGCCTTCAAGCTTCTCCATTCCGAACGCCGCCAGGTTCATCATGACGAAGGACATACCAAAGCCAAGGATGACGAGCGGGATGATCAGAATGTAGGAGGACATATTTTCTTTTACAAAAAGGGTACTGATCTCACTGATCAGAACAAGCGATGTGCCAAGCATCGCCAATGGCTTCATGCCGATCTTATCATACAGCTTTCCGGCAACGGGACTCATCAGACCCGTGATCAGCGCGCATGGCGCAATGACAATGCCGAATACCGTGGCGCTCTGTCCCTGGACGGTCTGGACCAGGATCGGGATGATCGTCGACATACCATTCATCAATGCATAGAAGATCATGCAGATGATGACTGCAACGGTAAAGTCTCTGGTCTTAAACACACGCAGGTTCAAAAGCGGTGATTCGATGCGCATCTGACGAATGGCGAAAATGACCAGTGCGACCAGGCCGATGACAAGCAGGAGCGCAACCTGGATGCTCATAAACGGATAGCTTCCCATATTGCCGGCCATGAGTACGATGCCGGTAAAGCCGATCGCAGCAAGGACCATGGACAACAGATCGAAAGAAGGCCTGGAATTCTCCAATACGTTTTTCATAAATTTTGCACCGGCGATAAAATCCACCAGACAGAACAAAAGGATGATCCAGAAGATCACACGCCATCCCCAGTGATCGATGATCACGCCGGCAATCATTGGTGCTACGACCGGCGCAAATGTGACAGCCAGTCCGTACACGCCCATTGCAAATCCGCGTTTGGCGGACGGGATGATGATCAGGATGACCATCTGTGTCATGGATATGATGATACCGTATCCGACACCCTGAATGATCCGCCCAAGCAGCATGATGGAAAAGGTCGGTGCCATGGCACAGCAAAGAATGCCGACCGTAAACAGCCCCATGCCGATAAAAAACAGATTTTTCGTCGGGAACCGCTTGACGATAAATGCCGTGGCCAGGATCATGATCCCGCTGACCAGGGAATAGATACTTGTGACCATCTGCGCCTGACTTGCCGGGATACTGAAGTCAACCATGATGACCGGCAGTGCGGTACTCATAACGGTTGAGACAATGGATGTTATGACTGATCCGAGGACCAGTACGAAGAAAATGCCCTTCCGGCTGATTTTAGAATTGTTGCTAGAGCTCATGCTGAAAACCTTTCTATTATAAATACAGTTTCATAAGATGATACCACTATTTTTTTCGACTTGCAAATGGGGGGAGACAGAACCGTCCCCTGTCTCCCCCATTTGCAAATCGCTTCTTTTGTGCTATCCTTATGATTAAAGAAAACATATAAGATATCGTGTAACGAAACGGAAGTTTATAGAGAGGAGATGTTTTTATGATCAGCAGAAGATTGATCCTGGCAGGCGCGGCAGCAGTCGTTGCAGCAGCGCTTCCGGCAGCATTTTTTATCAATGCAGTAGTCGAAGATGAGAAAGCAAGACGTGAAGGCGCGTTAGAGCGCAAGGAAAAGATCCTCGAAGCGATGGCGAAAAAACGCGCGAAGGAAGAGGAAGAGACAAAGGGATAAGGGCAAGAATCCCTGTTTGTAGGGACTGCATATCACCGGCTCAGATAATCCAGAATATAAAAGGATAGCTCATATAAGAATAGAAGATGACTGTCTGTGATGGAAACGTCCAGCAGCTCTTCTATTTTTTTGATGCGGTAAAAGAAGGTGCTCCTGTGGATGTGAAGCTTTGCGGCAGCCAGCGCAGCATTGCGGTCATAGTCAAGATAGGTCCGGAGAGTCTTGATAAAATCAGTGTGATACTGCCTGTCATGTTCGATCATCTGATAGATATGATGGTGGATGCCGATCTGCAGTCCGGAATAATCACAGTTTGCAAACAGATAGGGCAGCAGGGCATCTGTGCTGTGGTACAGTCTGGCGGATGGGTCGGATGTGTCGCTTAATTCCAGTGTGCGCAGCGCCTGGCGATAATACGAACTGATCTTGATGATATCCGCAAACGGCTGGCTGATCCCTGCGATCATATCATTGCGGGCGCAGAAGGTCTGGAGCGGATGAAGAAAAGAATCCGTGAGTAATACAGGCTGATCCTGATTGATCAACAGCAGGATGCGGTCTTTATAGACAACGGCCATACTTTTCGGATAGTGTTCTCTGAGTGCCATGACCTGACGACGGTGAAAAAGATGATTGTCAAGCGGCGTAGCGGATTCGAGCGCGATCACACAGTAATATCCTCCCGGGGTATGACCAAGGATAGACAAACGCTCGGTGATCGTATCAGACTCTGTAAACCGCCCTTCAAAAAGGTCGATCAAAAAGGACTCATAGGGCAGACCAGTCCGGTTGTCCGGAAGTCCCTGGCGCTGCATCTCAAGTGCACAGACATCAGAAAATGCCGTGATCAGTTTCATCTGGTCATCGCTTAACCGGATTTCCTTTGGCAGGCATACGGCGACATATCCCATTGGAACCTGATGAATGCGGATCGCGCAAAAAGCCCAGGTCGTATCCGGATGATCCTCCGGATTGACATGGAACGTCTGGCGGTTCTCATAGATCTTTTCTTCAATCTGAAGGCGCCTTAAGCTCTCAATCTCGCTGCTGTCTAGAAGAAGTCCGCCGGGTGTACGCTGGATGCCGAAAGGAAACTGGTTCATCTGATCCGAAACGGCAATGATTTGATAACTGATGTCGCAGATAGATACAGGATAATGGAGGTAATCTTCAAGCATCTGCGCCAGACGGGGCATGCCACCGTCTTCGGACAGGCTCTGATACAGCGCATTGATCTGTGTCAAAAGTGTGATGTTTTCTGTGGTGATATCCTGTGCCATGGTTTCACTCTCCGGTTACACAAAACTAATCAGACAAATGTTGAATGATAAATGATGATATTTGTAATAAAATCCTACGAACGTTTGAGGATAAGTTGAATAAAACGTGATATACTGGGAATAAGGTATCATGATAACGGGATTATTGTCAATCGATGAATGACAGGACAATTGTTCAAAAAGGAGATGGATATGGCTAATATCACGATTGATGGCGTCCGGCTTACGGTGCCGGATGACCAAAATGTGCTGGAGAGTGCACTCCAGGCGGGGATCTACATTCCCCATCTTTGCTATCATCCGGATCTGCCGGAGAACGGCAGCTGCCGGATGTGTATCGTTGAAGTGGACGGAGAGGAGCAGCCGGTTCCTTCCTGTACATTGAGACCGAAAGACGGTATGGTGATCCGTACCCGTTCGGAACGCGTTGACAAGCTCAGAGTTCTTGCACTTGAGCTGCTTCTGGCAGCACATCCGGAGGATTGCTCGACCTGTCCGAAGTATGGCAACTGTGAGCTTCAGACGCTGATGCAGTATGTTGGCGCGAATGCATCCCGTATGCGTGTGCGCATCAAGGGTGCCAGAATGGAAGAAGGAAATCCGCTTCTGATCCATGACATGAACCGCTGCGTGCTTTGCGGCAGATGTGTACGTGCCTGCAAGAAGCTCCGTGGTGTCGGTGTTTTGGATTATACGAAACGCGAAGATCTTGAGACGTTTGTTGCAACCGTTCACGGAAAGCTGTTAAAAGATGAGGACTGCCGGTTCTGCGGCGCATGTGCAGAGGTCTGCCCGACAGGCTCGATCCGCGACAAGCTGCAGGCAGCTGAGACAGGAAAGACCAAAGAGGAACTGACGGTTCCGTGCCGCGCGGCATGCCCGGCACACACCGATGTCCCGCGTTATGTCCGTTTCGTAAAACAGGGTGATTATGATGCTGCACTTGCAGTCATCCGTGAGAAAGCACCGTTCCCGAAAGTGCTTGGTTATATCTGCAATCATGTCTGCGAGCTGGACTGCAAGAGAAGAGAAGTCAATGAAGCAATGTCGATCCGCAATATCAAGCGTTACGCGGCAGAGCATGACACAGGCAAATACTGGCGCGGAAAAGGCAAACAGCTTCCGGATACCGGCAAGAAGGTTTGCGTTGTTGGCGGCGGCCCGGCCGGCCTGACAGCAGCATATTACCTGCGCAAGCAGGGCCATGATGTTACGCTGAAGGAAGCGCTTCCGAAGTGCGGCGGCATGGCACAGTACGGCATCCCGGCATACAGAATGCCGCGTAATATCGTAGATGAGGAAATCGGTATTATCGAAGCACAGGGCGTTAAGATCGAGACAAATTGCCGTGTAGAAAAGCCGGTTGACCTGTTGAAAGAATTTGACGCAGTGCTCTTAACGATCGGCTCACATGAAGGCGTCCGTCTTCCGATGGAAGGCAGTGATCTGCCGGAAGTTCTTTTGAACATCGACTTTCTGCAGAACGCATCCATGGGATTGGAAACCGGTATGGGCAAGCGCGTTATCGTCCTTGGCGGCGGTAATGTTGCATTTGACTGCGCACGGAGTGCAAAGCGTCTGGGTGCGGAAGAGATCCATCTTGCCTGCCTGGAAGCAAGAGATGTCATGACGGCAGACGATGAAGAGATCGAGCAGGCACAGGAAGAAGGCATCTTCGTTCATCCGGCACAGACCTTTGAGCGCATTACCGGTACCGATCATGTAACAGGCGTAGATTTTATGAATGTAGAGGCATTTTACTTTGATGAAAACCGCAGAGCAGTGATCGAGAAGGAAGAAGGCTCTGAGCATCATATCGAAGGCGATACCGTTATCTTCGCAACAGGTCAGCGTCCGCAGGGAACCGTCGATATGGGACTGGAACTCGGACGTGCGAACAGCATCGTGGTCAAAGAAGGTTCGAATGCAGCTTCCGTAGAAGGCATCTTTGCAGCAGGCGACGTGGTTTACGGAACGAAATCCGTGATCATGGCGATCGAGGCAGGCCGCAAGGCAGCACAGGAGATCGACCGTTACCTTGGCGGAGACGGAGACATTTCAGAAGTGCTCGCTCCGGAGCAGGTAAAGGATCCGTGCATCGGCAAGGAAGAAGGCTTTGGTTATCTGGAGCGCAAACAGCCTGTGCTTAAGACGGCAGAAGAAAGAGAGGATAACTTCAATCAGTTTGACTTTGGAATCTGCGATGCAGACATTTGCGGCGAGGCAAGCAGATGCCTGCAGTGTGATCTGAGACTGCAGATCCATCCTCCGCGGCTGTGGAATGAGTTTTCCAATACAGAAGCAGCTGAAGAAAAAACGGAAGAGGAGGTGACGGTCAATGCGTGAATATAACGGATATATCAAGGCAAAAGGCATCGGATCAGAAGATCTGATCGCGATGATCAGAGAAACCGGTCTTCTCGAGTTTGGCGTGGAAAAAGAGCCGGTTGCTGACAAGTGGGATCGTGTGATCGCTGAAAGAGCGCAGCAGACCAATCCGATCCGAGTGGTAGGCGGCCTGAATAACGCAGACAGAAACGGCGCGCTGTTGGCACTGCTCAAAGACGATTCTGAAAAAGTGCTCGACGGTATCTGCATTGCGGCACATGCCATTGATGCAGATGAGAAGTGGCTGTATCTGCCGGAAGGCTGTGAAGCGCTTGGGGAAGAGATCTCCGACGCGGCAAAAGAGTGCGGCATAGAGATCAAATACGGGATCATCAACCGCAGAGAAAGCAGAGGCGGTGCGTTCCATCACATTGAGACATTACATGCGCTTTCCGAGATTCTGACGGATTCCTATGAGCCGGGAACCTGCCTGGCAGTCTGCCCGGTATCAAACGGCAAAGAAGCCGTAACAGGACAGATCCGGAAGGTTTCATACGGAACAAAGCTCGCAGATGTTCTGAAAGAAGCAGGCATCACAGATGACATCCAGGCGATCGCAATCGGTACAAAATTGTGTGAAGCGTCTGCTGCTGAGATGGTCATCGAAAAAGAAACGCCGGTTGGAAACGGTGTCATTACCGTATATGACAACACGTGCTGTCTGGTACATGAATCAGAGAAGATCCTGTTAGAGGGCAGAAAGCAGAGCTGCGGCAAATGTACGTTCTGCAGAGAAGGCCTGATCCAGCTGCATACGATGGTCAGAGAGATCACAGAAGGAAAAGGAAAGAAGGAATTCCTTCCGATGATCCAGGAGATTGGCGAGGCAATGACGATCTCGACACCGTGTACGATGGGACAGACCGGTTCGGATTTCGTTCTTGGCGCATTGGCAAGCTTTGCAGGCGAATTTGAAGAACACATCCGCAAAAAATGTGCGCATGATGTCTGCGAAGCGTTCCAGACGATCTACATCGATCCGAAGAAGTGTACCGGATGCGGTCTTTGTATAGAAGCCTGCCCGGTCAAAGATGCGATCACAGGAAAACCGGGTTATGTTCATATGCTGGATGCATTTGCCGGCGTAAAAGCGGGTGAATGGATGGATGCATGTCCGGAAGGTGCGATCATCAAGACCTCGGGACGAGTACCGAAGCTTCCGGCAAAACTGACACGTGCATCGGCAAAACCGGCACCGGGAAGCGCAGGAGAAGCAGCATTGCTGGCAGCAGGCGGGGCAGCCGCAGCGGGCGGAAAGGGCGAAGCAAAGAAAGCTTCCAGACGGATCCGCCGTACCAGTGCAGCGCTTATGGCAGCGGCACAGAACAGTCAGGCGGCAGCTGAGGCAGGCGTATCTGCGATCAGCGGCAAAAAGAAAAAGGTTACCAAACCGAGAGTGTTTAATAATACGGATCAATTACTTGGCGGAGGAAAGATTATGAAGAAAATGGAAGCAGATGTCATCATCGCAGGCGGCGGCCCGGCAGGTCTTGCAGCTGCAGTAACAGCAGGCGAAAACAACCTGACCTCAATCATCTTTGAGAAGACCAACACCACCGGCGGTGCAGCAAACATGGGTATGGGACCGCTTGGAATCGATACGCATATCCAGAAGAAACTGTTTAATAACATCACAGTGCAGGAAGCACTCGATGAGCATATGCGTTATACCCATTTCCAGGTAGATTCCGATCTGGTTCAGACCTACTTTAACAAGTCTGCAGATACCATTTCCTGGCTGGAAGACTATGGTGTAGAATTTGCCGGTGCATTCCGTTACTTCAAAGAGTCTGCGGCAACCTGGCATATCGTAAAACCGGAGAATGGTGTGATCGGCCCGCGTGCAGCAGGCCCGATGGCGCGCATCCTGGCAGAAAAGGCACAGGAGATGGGAACGACCATCTGCCTGGAAACATCCATGAAGAGTCTGATCGTTGAAGACGGCCGTGTGGTCGGAATGATCGCTGTTGACAAAGACGGCAACGAGATCGAAGCACGCGGTAAGGCAGTTGTTGTTGCAACCGGCGGATTCGGTAACAACGAAGAGATGCTGCGTGATGAGTTTGACCTGAATCTCTGGAAAGACTTCTGGCCATTCCGCATCCCGGCACACCAGGGCGAAGGCCTGCAGGGCATGTGGGATGTCGGTGCAGAGCGTTATGGTGCAAACCTTGAGATTATCTATCAGCTGGCAGACAACATGAACTGGTTCCTGCTCGATGCAGTGCTTCGTCAGCCGAACCTGATGATCAACCAGCGTGGTGACCGTTTCATGAACGAGCAGTATATGGGCAACACGACCTATACCGGAAACGCGATCCGTCAGCAGCCGGGTAAATATGCTTACTGCATCCTGGATGACGCAATCATCAACTACTATAAGCAGAACGGACCGGATATCTTTGATATCGTACATCCGGAAGAAGCATTCTTTGCGGTAGGACCGGAATTTGAGCGTGCTGTTGCAGAAGGATATGAAGGCTACTTCGAAGCAGATACCATTGAAGAACTTGCAGAAAAGATCGGCATCGATGCTGATAAGCTGCAGGAGACCTTTGATGAGTACAACCAGATGTGTGAGGAAGGCCGTGACGGCAAGTTCCATAAGAATCCTGATTTCCTGCATCCGATCTATGGTAAGGGTAAATATCGCTGCGGTAAGTTCTTCGTAGCGGCTTACGGCAGCATCGGCGGTGTCCGCATCAACAAGTACTGCGAAGTAATGGGCGGCGATCAGGAGCCGATCCCGGGTCTGTATGCATGCGGTAATGATTCCAATATCATCTACGGCGACAGCTACAACTTCACCCTTTGCGGTAACTCCATGGGATTTGCGGTTAACTCCGGACGTATGGCAGGCGAAGCCATTGCGGAGTACATCGAGGACATGGGGCTGTAAAAAAGAGACAGGGGCGTCGCGCGCACACCGCGTCCGCAAGGTCTCGCCTGCCGGCTCGGTCCGTGCTTCGGCTTCGCCGAGTCGTCCACCGGACGACCGCACCCTCGAGCACAAGATGAACAGTTCTCTGTTTCATGAATTAAGAAAAAAGGAATCCGGCCGTTTTGGTCGGATTCCTTTTACGTTGTGTTTATTGATCAACTTGTCTTTATCCTTCTGCTGCTTTTTTCAGCTTTCCCTCCCCGAACTTGTCTCCGCGCGGGCAGCGGCTGCCAGATACATATGGTTTTCCGTCGACATATTTGGCGGTCAGATTGCAGTTTGTCGTGCACATGTTGCAGACAACGTTGATTTCCAGATTCTTGTTTTCGTTACTCATGAAATGTTCCCCCTAAAGTTGTGTCAAAATTCGATGGACGAGGAATTCAGATAGGATTCCTGCTCCGGTGTCAGTGTATCGATTTGCTTTCCGAGGAAGGAAAGCTTTCTGTTTGCGACTTCTAAGTCTACTTCGCGCGGTACGCGGATCAGAAGGTCGGTTCCTTCTTTGCCGGCGAGTTCTGCTTTGTGCTCAACCAGATATTTTGCGCTCAGTGCCTGGATCGCAAAGCTCATGTCCATGATCTCAGCCGGGTGTCCGTCTCCTGCAGCCAGATTCACGAGACGCCCTTCGGCAAGGACATAGATCCAGTTATCGTCAGAGATCTGATAGCCGGTGATGTTCTGGCGCTGGTCGATCGTATCAAGCGCGATCTCGCGCAGCCGCTTCATATTGATCTCAACATCGAAATGCCCTGCATTGCAGAGGATCGCGCCGTTTTTCATCAGGCGGAAATGGTCTTCGTCGATGACGCCGGCACAGCCGGTAACAGTGATAAAGAAATCGCCGATCGGTGCGGCTTCTGCCATCGGCATCACATCAAAACCGTCCATGACAGCTTCGATGGCCTTGACGGGATCGATCTCTGTGACGATGACCTGTGCACCCATGCCCTTTGCACGCATCGCAACACCTTTTCCGCACCAGCCATATCCTGCGACGACGACTTTTTTGCCTGCAACGATCAGGTTGGTCGTGCGGTTAATGCCATCGAATACGGACTGGCCTGTGCCGTAGCGGTTGTCAAACAGGTGCTTGCAGTCAGCGTCGTTGACAAGCATCATCGGGAATTGAAGCTGCTTTTCCTTTGCCATGGCGATCAGTCGGATGATACCGGTCGTGGTCTCCTCACAGCCGCCGATCACGTATTGCAGCTTGTCGCGCATCTTTGTGTGCAGCATATTTACCAGATCCCCGCCGTCGTCGATGATGATGTTACAGTTGCCTGCAAGGACCTGCGCGATATTGGCGTCATATTCTTCCTCAGTGCATCCGTGCCATGCAAATACGTTCAATCCGCCTGCGGCAAGTGCAGCTGCGACATCATCCTGTGTGGAGAGCGGATTGCTTCCTGTGATGTACATTTCTGCACCGCCTGCGGCCAGCACACGGCAAAGATAAGCGGTCTTTGCTTCCAGATGAATGGAAAGGGCGATACGGATGCCTTCAAATGGCTTTTCTTTCGAAAAATCTTCTTCCAGACTTCTTAGTAAGGGGCAGTTCTTTCTGACCCAGTCAATCTTATGTTCGCCGGAAGGCGCGAGTGCAATGTCTTTGATGTGATGCATATATGTTCTCCTTTTTGTGAAATGATTTACAGGGCTTCAAAAAAGGCGATGCCCGGCAATTCCTGAATGTCGGCAAGGAAACTTTCCTTATCGACGGACGTCGGAAGTTCGACCGATACAGTGACCGCAGGTCCCTCAGCTTCTGCTGTACCGCGAATCAGATTAAAATCGGTGAAACTGATCCTTTTTTCGTGCAGCAACCTGATCAGGGCACGAACATCCTGATTGTTTTTGAATTCGACGTAAAGATCGAAATTATGTGTATTCCGGTGCAGTCGCTTCTCAAAAACCGTTACCAGACGCAATGTCACGATGATCAGAATCACAGCGATGATGGTGCCTTCGATAAAACCAATGCCGATCGCAAGGCCGGCGCATGCACATGCCCAAAGCCCGGCTGCTGTCGTCAGTCCGCGGACATGCAGCTTTTTGGTGACCAGGATCGTGCCTGCCCCAAGGAAACCGATACCGCTGATGACCTGTGCGCCAAGCCTCGCCACATCGCCGTTCGCATCCGGGAAATGGAGAAATATGAACTGACCTGTCATCATGACAAGTGCCGCGCCGATGCAGACCAGTACATGCGTACGAATTCCCGCACTCCGGTTCCGGCGTTCTCTGTCAATACCGATCACAAAGCCAATGACCCAGGCAAGTAACAGTCTTATGAGAATGGAAAAGAAACTCCAGTCAGACATCCATTGTGTGAATGTTTGCCACATGTAATCCACCTCCGTTTCAAGTATTCCTGCTTTTCTATGATAACAAACTTTCGTTGTAAAATACAGTGAAAATGAGTATACTAAAAAAGATAGATAGAGATAGGTTTACGAAAGGAGTTTTTTATGTTTTACGATGAAAAAATCTGGATGGGTAATACACAAAACGGAGAAAAAATCTCTATCCTGCCTGGAATGGCAAACCGTCATGGATTCATCGCAGGAGCGACCGGTACCGGAAAGACGGTAACATTAAAGGTTATGGCGGAAGCGTTCTCTGATATGGGAGTCCCGGTATTTCTGGCGGATGTCAAAGGCGATATCGCGGGGATGATGAATGCAGGTGCGGATTCCGCGGATATGCAGGAGCGCATCGCACGGTTCGGACTCGGGGAAGCAGGCTTTTCCTATCAGGGTTACCCGGTTACGTTCTGGGATATTTACGGAAAGAACGGGATCCAGCTGCGTACGACGATCTCTGAGATGGGGCCGCTTTTACTGGCAAGGATCCTTCAGTTGAATGATCTGCAGACAGACATCCTGAACATCGTATACAAGATCGCGGATGACAACAATCTGCTTCTGATCGATACAAAAGATCTGAAGGCGATGTTGAATTTTGTAAATGAAAATGCATCCGAACTGGCCGCTGATTACGGAAAGATCAGCAGTGCTTCTCTTGGCGCGATTACAAGAGCACTCGTTGCACTGGAGCTGGAAGGCGGCGACGTATTTTTTGGCGAACCCGCACTGAATATCAATGACTGGCTTGCGGTCGGCGCAGGCGGAAAAGGGATGATGCACATCCTTGATTCGAGCAGTCTGATCAATAACGGCAGACTGTATTCGACGTTCCTGTTATGGCTGCTCTCCGAACTGTTTGAGACGCTGCCGGAAGTGGGCGATCTGGATAAGCCGAAGCTCGTATTCTTCTTTGATGAGGCACATCTGCTTTTCAGTGGCGCGTCAAAGAATCTTCTTGAAAAGATTGAGCAGGTGGTCAAACTGATCCGTTCAAAGGGTGTCGGTGTTTATTTCTGCACACAGAATCCGGGGGATATTCCCGATGGCGTTCTGGCACAGCTTGGCAATAAGATCCAGCATGCCCTGCATGCGTATACACCGACAGAGCAGAAGGCTGTCCGCGCTGCAGCGGACGCGTTCCGTGAGAATCCGGAGTTTGATACATATGAGACATTGGAAGCGCTGGGGATCGGTGAAGCGGTCGTTTCCTTCCTGGGTGCAGACGGTGTGCCGGGCATCGCGCAGCGTGTCAATATCCTGCCGCCGCAGAGCCTGATGGATGGGATCAGCGAAGCAGAGCGGGATACATGCATGAAATCATCTCTTCTTTACAGCAAATACGCACAAAGCATCGATCCGGATTCCGCATATGAGTTCCTGCAGAGAAAGGGGCTTGAAGCACAGGCTGAGGCTGAGGCGCAGGCTGCTGAGGCTGAAGCACAAAAGGAAGCTGAGAAGGCAGAAAAAGAGGCATTAAAGGCAGAAGAAAAAGCCAAAAAAGAAGCTGAAAAGCAGGCGGAAAAAGAAGCGAAGGCCAAGAAAAAAGCAATCAAACAGGTGGGCGCTACGGTAGCCGGAACGGTTGGACGACAGGTCGGAAAACAAGTCGGCAAGAACTTTGGTAAATTCGGACAGACGCTCGGCGGAAATGTCGGCGCAAGTCTGGGAAGGGGAATATTAAGTACTTTATTTAAAAGCTAAACTATGAGAAAGTCAAACAGAAAGAAACCATTTATTATGATCTTAACGGGAGCACTGATCATCAGTACGATCAGTCTTTCGGGATGCAGCATCGGAAAAGACAGAGAACAGGAAGAAGCATACAGAAGTGAAGGAATCGCGGCGTTTAAGGCAGGCGATTACCAGACTGCGATCGAGAAGTTTGATCTGGCTTTGGAGGAGTCAAAGGGAGACACTTCTGAACTGGAGACGGATATCATTTATTACAAGGCAAAAGCTTTGGTAGAAAATGGGGATCCGGAAAGCGCGATCGGCATTTATGACGAGATATTGGAAGAGGATCCTTCAGACAGTAATGTCTGGTATCTGCGTGGCTGTGCGTCTTTGGCAGCAGGACTGATCGAACAGGCAGATACGGATTATGCGCGTGCCGTTCAGAATGCACCGAACGATTATGAACTGACCTTTGCTGTTTATCAGGCTTTTAAGGATGCTGAACAGCCGGAAAAGGCAAATGCCGCGCTGGAACAGGCGCTTGCGTTTGAAGAGGAATCGGAAGAAGATCTATGCAGAAAAGGATACATTTGCTATCTGCTTGATGATACGCAGCAGGCTAATTCCTATCTGAATCAGGCTATTGAGGAAGGCTCGGATCAGGCGGTCTTATACCAGGGGATGATCTATGCGCAGACAGGACAGCGAGAAGAAGCCGTTACCATGTTTGACCGGTATGCCGAAGAACACGCGGATGATCCTGACGAAATGCTGGATCTGGCAGCTGCGGCGGAAGGCGGCGGTCTCTATGAAGAAGCGATCCGATATTATTCCGCACTGCGGGAAATGGAAGACGCAGACGGACAGGCGGTCTTAAAAGGCCTGATCGCATCCTATGAAGGAAGCGGAGATTATGAAACGGCTTATACGCTGCTGGAAGAGTACCTGCAGTCCTGGCCGGACGATGAATCAGCACAAAAAGAACTGACTTTTGTGCAGACGAGGAGATAGTTGCATGCATGAAGTGATCAAACGATATATTGATCTGGTGAATTCCTATGTAAAGCCGGCAGATTGGAAGGTTTTAAGCGATGAAAAGGGGGACTTTTCCATCGGCGGTCTGATCTTGAGCAATTCCGGAGCAGTGACAGAAAACTACTGGCTTTCTGAGGTCTATGATCAGGAAATCGCGCAGGCACATAAAAACGGTCTGATCCATATTCATGATCTGTCCATGCTGACGGGACGCAGTGCAGGATGGTCATTAAGACAGCTTATTTCAGAAGGACTGGGCGGCGTCGGCGGCAAATTAAGCTTCGGACCGGCAAGACATCTGGCAGTATTGTGCAACCAGATGGTCAGCTTTATGGAGATCATGCAGAATGAATGGTCAGGCGCGCAGGCATTTTCATCGTTCGATACCTATCTGGCGCCATACGTCCGTGCAGAGGAACTGAATTACCGTCAGGTCCGGCAGTGCATCGAATCGTTTGTATTCGGTGTCAATGTGCCGAGCAGATGGGGGACACAGCCGCCGTTTTGTAATATTACCATGGACTGGCGTGTGCCGGCCGATCTGGCGGATGTTCCTGCAGTTGTCGGCGGGGAAGAGATGGACTTTACCTATGGCGACTGCCAGGCTGAGATGGATATGATCAACCAGGCATTTTTAGAGATCATGATCGCAGGCGACAGCGAAGGACAGGCTTTCCGTTATCCGATCCCGACCTATGCGATCACAGAGGATTTTGACTGGTCGGATACGGATAATAACAGACTTTTATTTGAAATGACGGCAAAGTACGGGACACCGTATTTTGCAAACCATGTTTTCAGTGACAGGCTTCCCGAGGATGCCAGACGCAATGAAAAGGGAGAAGAAGCAAGAGAGACCCTTTTGAAAAAAAGCGGCGGTTATTTTGGCTACGGGGAACACAGTGGTTCAATCGGTGCAGTGACGGTAAACCTGCCGCGGATCGCCTGGCTGTCCGGAGATGAAAATGACTTTTACCGGAGGCTGGATGAGGCGATGGATCTGGCGGCGCGGTCATTAAAGATCAAGCGTGGTGTTCTGACCCGCCTTTTGACAGAGGGACTTTATCCTTATACCAAGCGGTATATGGGGACATATGACAGACATTATTCGAGCATCGGACCTGTCGGGATCAATGAAGCATGCCTGAATGCGCACTGGCTCAAACGTGATCTCTGGAATCCGACAGCACAGAAGTTTGCAAAAGATATCCTGGCGCATATGAAGGAGCGGTTGGTATATTATCAGCAGCATTACGGAGATCTGTTTGAGCTTGAGGCGACGCCGGCGGAATCGGCAGCCTTTGCCATGGCGCGCAAGGACAGAGGATTGTATCCCGAGATCGTCACGGCAGGTAAGCCGGGAGATACACCGTATTATACCAGCAGCAGTCAGCTGCCATCCGATGCCACGACCAATGTACAGGAAGCCCTTTCCATACAGGATGGACTGCAGTCGATGTACACAGGCGGCACGGCATTTCACATTTACCTTTCCGAACAGATGAAAAGCTGGATGGATACGGCTTCTCTGGTGCGGTATGTAGCAGAAAACTATGAACTGCCGTACTTTACCGTTTCGCCGATCTATTCGATGTGTCCGGGACACGGCTATCTGAAGGGAACGGTTTATGAATGTCCGGTATGTGGTCAGAAGACCAATGTGTTCTGCAGGATCGCCGGATACTATCATCCGATGGATGAGTGGAATGATGGAAAACTGCAGGAGTTTAAGAACCGGAGAAACTTCCTGCTTCATCCGAGAAAAGCAGAGGCACCCGCAGATGTCCGCGAAGACATTGCACTGCAGCTCAAGGAAGATGCAGATGCAATGGAACAGCCGACACCGGAAGAGATCGAGGCGGGAAGAGAAGCATTTGACTGGGCAAAGAGAATCCGCGCGGATATGGAGGAATGGCACAGACCGCAGGAGAATGATCCGGGAAATGAATTGGAACCGGATGAGATCACATATGGCCTTCAGATCGAAGGAGATGTGGTGGTCGGGCCGTTTTCCGAGGCAGAGATGACAGGGAAAAAACCGGAGCCGGTGCGCACTGAGGAAGAGGCGGACGGGCAGTTGCGGTTTGCGGATATGGAATTTGAATCCGGCTCGCCAAAAGCAGAAGAACCGGAGACTGTAGCAGAAGGCAATACGGTTCCGGAAAACCAGATGACACTTGATTTTACAAGCGGCGGATGGAAGAGCAATGCCGATGCGCCGAACAAAAAGAATCCGGGCGAACTGCCAAACGGATGGTATCTGTTCGCAGCGCATAATGATCCGAACAGTATGTATGCAAGAGAACTTCTGGGCGGCAAAGCATACCGTGAGTTCAATGCCTATAAGGAGCCAAAGCTTGTGGCAGCCATCGGTATCCGGCAGGCACCGGCATATGTTTCTTTAAATGACGGAGAAGTACAGATCTATACAGGCATAAAAGAGATCAGGGAATTGTGCTGATCGCAAAAAGAGAGGAAAACTATGGCAAAACATGCACACATCCAGATGACGGACCAGGAATTTGAAGATGCTTTAAAGATGGTGATGAAGCGCTCGACAAAGGAGCCCGAGCGTATGAACGCGAGCTTAAAGCTGCAGCTTCTTGACAGCAGTGCAGACGGAAAAGAGGGTTTCGGAGAAGCGATTTTCGGATATACCGTAAACCCCGCCCATCTGAATCCGTACGGCGGGATCCACGGCGGCATCGTGGCGGCGCTTCTTGACACCTGTATGGGAACTGCGATCGCGGCCCGCACCGGACATTTTGTGATCACAACGGATCTTTCGGTCAGCTTTTTACGAGCGCTGACAGATTCCCATTTCCGCATCTATATCGCATTTACCCACCTGGGACGCCGGATGGCCAGTGTGACAGGAAAGATCGTCAATGCGGATAATGATGAGATCTGTGCAACCGGAATGGGCACTTTCATGCTGCTCGATACCGGTGATGCGGGAGTACAGGGATGAGAAGCTGCGGTAGTAAAAGAATAAAAAGCCCGGTCTGTTTAAAGCGGTTTGCAGTACTGTGCATGGTGGTTTTCATGCTGTTGTTTGTGCTTGCCGGATGCGGAAGCAAAAGTGAGCAGCCCACACCCCAGCAGACTCAGCAGACGGAGGCCGTGACAGACAGTGCGGCATCCGATCAGGCGGATGATGCAGGATCGGGTGAGACCGATGATGCGCAAGGAGCAGACGCGCAGGAAGAAGCATCAGCAGAAGCTGCGATCGATGAGGATGGAAGCTATACTTCAAAAGAAGAGGTAGCGCTTTATCTGCATACCTATGAAAAGCTGCCGTCGAATTTCATCACGAAAAAGGAAGCCAAAAGCCTTGGATGGGAAGGCGGTTCTCTGGAAGCGTATGCGCCAGGGAAATGCATTGGCGGAGACCGGTTTGGAAACTATGAAGGGGTGCTGCCGGACGGCGATTATCATGAATGTGACATCGGCACACTCGGCAAATCCAGCCGCGGGGCAAAGCGCATCGTTTATTCCGATGATGGCAGAATCTATTACACAGATGACCATTATGAGACATTTGAGCAGCTTTATTGAATAGAAAGCAGTCTGAGGTGATG
>JAFUBZ010000043.1 GCA_017459945.1 Eubacterium sp. | reverse complement strand
GCTTGCGGGTGCCATCATCATGGGAACAGGGTATCAGCCTGCAGGTGTATTGCGGATCGGAAAAATGCTCTGCAAGTCCATCGCTGCTTTCAAGGGATGGCGTCACAGGAGCTCAATGATTAATAACATCGCATTCGGCAGCTATAACAAGGCGTTTGAACCTGGCAGAACACCGGTTGACTGGCTGACAAAGGATGAAAAGATCGTTGATAAGTACCTGGCGGATCCCTGGTGTACCTTTATGTTTACGGTCAACGCGTACTATCAGATGTTTAACGGGATTGAGCGTGCACAGAATCCGGCAAATATCGCAAAGATCCCGAAAGACCTTCCGGTCCTGTTCGTATCCGGACAGGATGATCCGGTCGGCGCGCAGGGAAAAGGCGTGGAAGAGGTATATGCTTCCTACCGGAAAGCAGGGATACAGAATCTTTCGAAAAAACTGTATCAGGGCGACCGGCATGAGATCTTAAATGAGCTGGACAAAGAAATCGTTTATCAGGATCTTCTGGACTGGATGAATACGGAAATCAAAAAATAAGAAGTTTTTTCAAAAAAAGTTAACACAAACTAATCCAAATATGTTAAGATAACTTCTGTTAGAACATTCTAATAGAAGTTATCTTGCGTTAGGGGACTGATATGACATTAAAGGAGTTAAAGATCGGGGAGTCAGCCACGATCTTATCTGTAGGAGGAGAAGGTGCGCTCAGGCAGCATTTTCTCGATATGGGCTTAGTGCCTGGAACAGAAATATATCTTGTGAAATACGCACCGATGGGAGATCCGATCGAGATCCGGATCCATGGGTATGAGCTGACACTCAGGCTCGATGATGCGGCAAAGATCGAAATTGAGAAGGTACAGGATGCGAAAACGGCAGAATCCGCTGCGGATGACAACAGTCAGACGGCAGGCGGAGAACTGCATGAACAGACCGAACATCCGGGCCTTGGTGAGACCGGAAAATATCATGTAAAGGCAGGAGAGCACCCGCTGCCTGACGGTACGCCGCTGACCTTTGCCCTGGCCGGCAATCAGAACAGCGGAAAGACAACGCTTTTTAATCAGCTGACCGGTGCTAACCAGCATGTCGGAAACTTTCCGGGCGTTACGGTAGACAGAAAGAGCGGACCGATCCGCGGTCTGGATCAGTCAGAAGTGACGGACCTGCCGGGAATCTATTCCCTTTCACCTTATACCAGCGAAGAGATCGTAACACGTCAGTTTATCCTGGATGAAAAGCCGACCGGTATCATCAATATCGTCGATGCGACCAATATCGAGCGGAATCTGTATCTGACGATCCAGCTGATGGAACTGGATATCCCGATGGTGCTGGCATTGAATCTGATGGATGAACTGATCGGACAGGAAGGAACGGTATACATCAATGAGATGGAGTCGCGTCTGGGAATTCCGGTCGTACCGATCACAGCTATTAAAAATGAAGGTGTAGACGAACTGATCCGGCATGCTTCCCACGTGGCAAAATATCAGGAAAAACCGGGCCGGATGGATTTCTGTGATGAAAATGATCACGGCGGTGCGGTTCACCGCTGTCTGCATGCGATCATGCATCTGATCGAAGATCATGCACAGAATGCGGGGATACCGCTTCGTTTTGCGGCGACGAAGCTGGCAGAAGGTGACAAGCTCGTGATGGAAGCGCTTCAGTTGAGCCAGAATGAAAAAGAGCTGATCGAGCATATCGCGTGCCAGATGGAAGAAGAGCGTGGTTTAGACCGTGCAGCTGCGATCGCGGACATGCGCTTTACCTTTATCAAAAACCTGGTGGCAGACACGGTCGTAAAACCAAAGACCAGTAAAGAACATATCAGAAGCCAGAAGATGGACCGGGTTCTGACAGGAAAGGTTCTCTCCATTCCACTGTTTATTGCGATCATGGCAGCGATCTTTGTTGTTACATTCAATTATATCGGGGCATGGCTGCAGGGTTTGCTTGAGATTGCGATCGGCGCCCTGACGAATGTCGTGGATGCAGGTTTGACAGCGGTACATGCAAATGACGCTATTCATTCGCTGATCATTGACGGTATCTTTTCCGGTGTCGGAAGCGTCTTAAGCTTTATCCCGGTAATCGTTGTGCTGTTCTTTTTCATGTCGTTGCTGGAAGATACCGGATACATGGCGCGTGTCGCTTTCATCATGGATAAGATCCTGCGCAGGATCGGCCTTTCCGGGCGGAGTATCGTGCCGATGCTTCTGGGATTCGGCTGCAGCGTGCCAAGTATTATGGCCTGCAGGACACTGCCTTCTGACCGTGACAGACGCATGACGATCATGCTGACGCCGTTTATGAGCTGCTCGGCAAAGATTCCGATCTATGCATTCCTGACAGCAGCATTTTTCCCGCGGCGCGGCGGTTTTATCATGGTTGGTCTTTACATTCTGGGTATTGTAGTGGCGATCGTGATCTCCCTGATCTTTAAAAATACGATGTTTAAGGGAGAACCGGTGCCGTTTGTCATGGAACTGCCCAATTACCGTATGCCGAGTGGAAAAAGTGTGCTTCGGTTAATGTGGAATAAGGCCTGGGATTTTATCCGCAGAGCATTCACGGTCATCTTTGTTGCAACGATCGTGATCTGGTTTTTGCAGACATTTGATCCGCATCTTTCCATGGTCACAAATTCGCAGGACAGTATCCTTGCAATCGTGGCAGGCTGGATCGCGCCGGTGCTGAAACCGCTCGGTCTGGGTGACTGGAGAGTATCGACTGCGCTGATCAGTGGATTCCTGGCAAAGGAGAGCGTGGTATCAACGATCGGTGTGCTGTTTGGTTCCACACAGGGACTGCTCGCGGCGATCACACCGCTTGCGGCAGGATCACTTCTGGTCTTCTGCCTGCTGTACACGCCATGCGTGGCGGCAGTGGCAGCGGCAAAACGGGAACTCGGTGCAAAGTGGGCGCTTTATATTGTTGTGATGCAGTGTGTGGTTGCCTGGATCTGCGCCTTCCTGTTAAGGCTGGTCGGCCTGTTGCTCGGATTTGCGTAAATACATACTTTTTAACACTGCTAAAACGATGTGCCACACAGTTGCTGCACATCGTTTTTTCTTGCCGTTCGCAAAGTGTTTCTAAACAAGCTTCCTGCGGTTTCTTAAGGGTATGCCTCATAGTCGTTGCCGTTTTTTGATAAAAACGTCACTCCTATTCGTCCAAAATTCATAGCGGATAATGAATTTTGCCCCTTAAGAAACCTTGTAACCTTGCAGAAGCACTAATGCTCTCTCTACGCAAAAAGCGATGATACAGCAATCTGTAGTGGCATATACTTTTCAGCAAGTGTCAATACTCTGCGACGTTTTATATTTCAGTACATTTGAAAATAGATGAGCCAGGATTAACCGGAATCTGCAAAGATTTTTTGCGAGTGTTTTGACCAGAGGTGAAATCCACTTCTTACGGAGACTTAGGCACGACAGCATTCTGGAGTGTCTTAGTCGCAGTTAGGAGTTAGTTCACCGTAGGGAAACGAGCTTTCTTTGAGATTTCGGTTGAGCCCGGCTCATCTTTTAGAATGTATGTAAAAAAGTATATATTTTCAAAAGCGCCTGATCTCTATTGTGTCATCATCAACATCAGTATTAACAGATATCACTTCCAGGTCATATCCGCCGCCGTCGGGAAGGTTCACGTGGGCGATATCGCCGGCCCGTTTGCCGAGAAGTGCGCGGCCGACCGGTGATTCGATCGTAATATAGCCCTGCATGGAGTTCCCACGGATCGAGGTGACCAGTATATAATCCTCCGTCTCATCCTCGCCTTCAAAGCGGACGGTGACGCGCTTGTTGATCCCGGCTTCGTCCGCAGCCCGTTCATCCTCAATGACGATCGCTGTTTTGATCATGCCTTCAAGATAACGGATGCGGCTTTCGTTCTGGTTTTTAAACTGTTTCGCAGCCTTGTATTCAAAGTTTTCGCTTAAGTCTCCATGTGCGCGTGCGGTTTTGACATCTTCAAGCGCCTCTTTCCTGACAACCAGGATCCGGTGCTCCAGCTCTTCTTTCATTTTTTGGATATCTGCTTTGGTTAATCTGTCATGCATTGTTTTTTGCTCCTTTGTATCTGGAATAATCGGCAAAGAATCTTATGCCGTACTGTGCTATTTTACCACAAACTGGTTGTTTTTCTATGAAAAATTCAATATAATTACTATGTAAGATTTATTAGATCTCCGAATCTTATAATACAATTCAAGGAGGTAGCATATGGAACTTAATATCAAAGCCAAAAACTTAAACCTCACAGATAAGGTCCGTGACATGGTAGATGACAAGCTTGGAAGGCTTGAGAAGTTTCTGCCTGAGGATGCAGACGCAAATGTTACTCTCAAAGGAAAAAAGAATTACGTAAAGGTTGAGATGACCATTCCGATGAAGCGGTATACACTTCGCGTAGAAGAAGAAGACCGTGACCTGAATACGGCGATTGACCGTGTGCAGGAGATCATGGAGCGTCAGATCCGGAAGTATAAGACACGGCTGACAGCAAAGAAGAGAAAAGGTGATCCGGCCGAGGTCATCGGCGCACCTGTCGAGGCAGCAGATGATGTGATCGAGACAGAAGATGACAGCATCCACATTGTAAGGAACAAGCGCTTTGTGATCCATCCGATGAGTGCTGAGGAGGCATGCCTGCAGATGGATATGCTCGGACATGGATTCTTTGTTTTTGAAGAAGAGGAATCCGGCGAGATCTGCGTTGTTTATAAAAGAACAGATGGAGAATACGGTATTATAGAGACTGCAAAATAATGTATTGTGAAAAGGCTTCGGCATCGGCGCCGAAGCCTTATTTTTGCGCGTTAGCAATGAGCCATGCGCAGACAATCCGGATGACAACCGAGGAGAGTTTGCTCTCAGCTGGTTGGCAGATGGATTGGATGCATACGGCGAACGCCGCGACAGTGAGAGAACGCAGTTCTCGAACTTGGCGGTATGGCGCATAGTGAATGCACAGTTTATGCGAATTATCGTAGTGCTGCGGAAAGAGCAAAGCGATGAAACAGCACGTAGCATATGCGTATTTGATAGTGTCAAGTAAGTTATGAAAAGGTGGCATATTTTCAAAGAGGAGGAAAACAGAATGGAGACCAGACCATACGTAGCGTGGGATGTGATCACATCATTTATGATCGATGTTTTTAAAGCTTATGGCGTACCGGAAGAAGATGCGAAGATCTGTGCAGATGTCCTCGTGGAGTCTGACAGAAGAGGAATTGAAAGCCATGGATGCAACCGGTTCAAACCGATTTATATTGACCGCATTGAGAGAGGAACACTGCTTCCTGTGACCAATGTTGAGATCTTAAAGGAGACACCGACGACTGTTGTGATGGATGCGCACGATGGTATGGGCATGGTAGCCAGCCATCAGATGATGGAGATGCTGATTGAAAAGGCAAAAACCTATGGGATGGCCGGCGGCGCGATCCGCAATTCAACACATTACGGGATTGCCGGATACTGGACCGGAATGGCCGCAAAGGAAGGCATGATCGGCATCACCGGAACCAATGCGAGACCCTCTATCGCGCCGACTTATGGCGTGGAAAACATGATGGGGACAAACCCTCTGACATTCTCACTTCCGACCGACGAAGAATTTCCGTTTTGCATCGACTGTGCCACATCTACCGTTCAGCGCGGAAAGATTGAGTACTATGCCAGAGAAGGCAAGCCGACACCGGCAGGCATGGTCATTGCGCGTGACGGATCTGTCATGACAGACAGCGAAGAGATCTTAAAAGCACTTGTCAGCGGAGAAGCCGCACTTGCGCCTTTGGGAGGCGCAGGAGATGAGATGTGCGGATATAAGGGGTATGGATATGCCGCAGTGGTAGAGATCCTGTCGGCCGCACTTGCAGGCGGTCAGTTCATGAAGGCATTGACCGGTGTAGATGAAAACGGTGATCCGCAGATGTATCATCTGGGGCATTTCTTCTTTGTCGTGGATCCGGATGCATTTATGGGACGCGAAACATTCAAAAAGATCGCGGGAGACATCTGCCGCACACTGCGTGCTTCGCAAAAAGCGCCGGGACAGGAACGCATTTATACAGCCGGAGAAAAGGAATATCTGGCATGGCTTGACAGAAAAGACAAAGGGGTTCCTGTGGGTAAGGCAGTACAGGATGAGCTGACGGCGTTGCGTGATAAGTTGAATCTGCCATATCATTTTACATTTGAATCATAAAGGATGTATAATACTGGGAAAAAGCAGGAGGGCACTTATGACCATAACAAAAGAAACCAATGGAACTGAATTGAAAGTGGCAGTAGCAGGCAGATTGGATACGACGACGGCGCCGGAGCTGGAATCTGAGCTGAAAGCATCCATGGACGGGATTGAGCATCTGGTTCTGGACTTTAAGGATCTGGAATACATTTCATCTGCAGGTTTGCGTGTGCTTCTTTCGACACAGAAGATTATGAATACACAGGGAAAGATGACCGTTTCCTCTGTGAATGATGTCGTAATGGAGATTTTTGAGGTGACAGGTTTTTCTGAAATCTTAAACATCGTATAAGGAGTTTGTATGCCCCCAAAATCAATTACGGAAATGACTGCCAGACAGCGGTTTCGTCACTCGCTCGGCGCCAAGACATTCCGAACGGTGGTTATCATGGTCCTTGTGATCAGCGTAGCTGCGATCGGCTTCGGGTTTTATTTGTATGTCGATGCAGTCAAAAGAGAATATCGCACAGAAGCTTGCCATCTGGCAAATGTAGCAGCTTCTCTGACGGACAGAAGTGAGGTTGTTGAAAAGTCCAGGGCGATCCTTGAAATCTATGACGCAGTCCCTGAAGAGGAGCGAGTCAAAGGCGATATTAACTATATACTGAATTTTACAAAAGAAAAGGATATTCTGTTCGAAAAGATCCGATATACGCTCCATGTGCTGGAACGGGAGAATGAAGCAGGATCTGTATATGTTGGTGCGATCGATCAGGAGACGAACAGACTCATCTATATCATTGATTCAGATTATAACCTGGACACATTTTGTGATCCGGGTTTTTGGGATGATAATTCAGCGGGCGAAATGAAAATCTATATGGAAGGTGCGCGTGTTACGCTGATTGACAGGCTTTTGGGCGATACCGAACCGATTCCGGCTGTCGTCACGAGAACAGAAAAATACGGGCATCTCTGCACAGCCGCCTCACCGTTGTTTACAACCGGCAAATATAAGGTCATGATGTTTGCGGACATGGATATGTCCCATGTGACAAAGGTCAGCAGGATCTTTTTGGTGCAATACATCCTGCTGATGCTGGTTGCCGCCTTAATCGCTGCACAGATTATTACTCAGGGACTTAAGAAAACGGTCGTCAAACCGATCAACGACCTGGCTGAAACTGCGTTGGCGTATAGCCGGGGCAGACAGAATGAAGAGAGTGATAAGCGTTATTTTGCCGATCTTAATATCCGGACCGGAGACGAGATCGAGAACTTAAGTCTGATCATGCGGGATATGGAAGCCGATCTGAATGATTATGTGGCGAATCTGACAACGGTGACCGCGGAAAAAGAGAGGATCAGTACAGAGCTTGATGTTGCCGGTCAGATACAGGAAGGCATGATCCCACATATTTATCCGGCATTTCCTGACAGACCGGAGTTTGACATTTATGCATTGATGCATCCTGCCAAAGAAGTCGGCGGCGATTTTTATGATTTCTTCCTGGTGGATGAGGATCATCTGGCAATGGTCATGGCAGATGTTTCCGGAAAGGGGATTCCGGCAGCATTGTTCATGATGGCTTCTAAGATCCTGATCCAGAATTATTCCATGATCGACAAGCGTTCTCCGGCAAAGATCCTTGAACTGGTCAATGAGGCAATCTGCTCAAGTAACAGTGCGGAGATGTTTGTAACGGTATGGCTTGGTATCCTGGAGATCCCTACCGGTATTGTCAGGGCGGCAAATGCAGGGCATGAATATCCTGTGATCCGGACAAAAGATGGTGAATTTAAGCTGTTTAAAGATCCGCATGGCCTTGTTGTCGGCGGAATGAGCGGCATGGTTTATAAGGAGTATGAGTTTAAGCTTGAATCAGGTGACTGTATTTTCCAGTATACAGACGGTGTGACGGAAGCAACTAATTCAGAAAACGAACTGTTTGGAACAAAGAGAATGCTCGATGCGTTAAATCTTGCGCCGGGTGCAGAACCGGAGGAAATCCTTGAGAATGTACTTTCCGGAATCTACACGCATGTGAATGGCGCGGATCAGTTTGATGATATTACCATGCTTTGCATGAAATATTTTACGGGGTCTGTAAATGTGAAAGAACTCAATGTAGAAGCAGAAACGAATAATCTGCCAAAGGTAATGACATTTATTGAAGAATCTCTGGAAGAGATCCAGTTCCCGATGAAGGAACAGATGCAGTTAAGTGTCGCTGCAGAGGAGATCTTTGTCAACATCTGTCATTATGCCTATGCACCGAAAACAGGAAATGTGCATATACGGCTCGTTTTATCCAAGAATCCGACAGCAGTGAGCCTGACTTTTATTGACAGCGGAAAACCGTATAATCCGCTTGAAAAGGAGGATCCGGATGTTACGCTGTCTGCGGAAGACAGACAGATCGGCGGATTGGGCATCTATATGGTAAAACAGACCATGGACAAGGTGTCATACCGTTATGATAACGGGAAAAACATGTTGATCCTGAAAAAGAAACTTCAGGGAAAGGATAAAGCTTAGGAAATGCGAATTCAAAGTTACAAAGAAACCTTTGCCCTGCGTGCAGAGAATATTGACGCATTTTCCGAAACCCTGGAAACGATCCTTGTCGGGATTGAAATGGAGCGGCAGAACCGTCTGCGGATCCGCCTGTCCTTAGAGGAAGCAATGCTCCGCATGCGTGACCGCTATGGGGAGGATGCTGAGGTAGAGGCTATGGTCGGCAGCAGATTTCGACGCGCCTATATCCAGCTGGATCATGAGGGAGATCCGTTTAATCCGCTCAGCAATACAGACAGCAAGCTGGAGGACTGGAGCAGTTCGTTGTTAACTTCAGTGGGACTGAGCCCGCGTTACAGTTATTCCGGCAGAATGAACTCGTTAAGGCTGACACTTCCTGTTCAGGGCATGAATCCGGTCCTGAAGCTGGTCATTGCCATTATTGCAGGGATTCTGTTCGGGTTGATCGGAAATCTGATACTTTCTAATCAGTTGCAGACATCACTTACGGATATCATTATGGTTCCAATCTATGATGTCTGGAATCGTATCCTGAATGTGCTGTCCGGACCGGTCATCTTTTTTATGACGATCACTACCGTATTAAATACCGGAAAGATCACAGAACGGGGCGGAGACAGCAGGAGAGTGATCGCGCGATACTTTGTTTTCAGTATCATCATCTCACTGATCGCGATCATCATTGGGGCGGGTCTGTTCCGCCCGGAGATGTATGGGGCTGAAATGAACAAAACCCTTGCAAAGGGGCTGTTTGACCAGATTCTAAAGTTTGTCCCAGGCGAATTCTTTTCGCCTTTTATGGAATCGAATACCCCGCAGCTTCTGGTAATGGCAATCGTCATTGGCAATGCGCTGAATGTGATCGGCGACCAGGCATCAAGACTTTCCTCTGTCATCAAGCAGATCAATATGATCGGTCTTTTGCTTGCAGAGTGGGTCAGCAGACTGGTTCCGTTTTTCGTCTTTTTCCTGATCGCATATGAGATCTGGGAACGGCGGACAGGGCTCCTGGTCGGGATCTGGCAATATCTGATCGTGTCCATTGTACTATCCGTGGTCATTATGATGGTTGTCATTCTGATCGTGGGAGCCAGAAAGAGGGTCAATCCCGGGCTTCTGATCAGAAAGGTCTGGGAACCGTTTGCATTGACGATACGCTCCGGCTCTCTAAATGAGTCATTCGGTATCGCGGAACAATGTTGCATCAGAAAGCTTGGGATCAATCGGGAGTATACGATCGTCAGTCTTCCGCAGGGGCTTGTTTTATACATGCCGATCAGTATGGTGGGGACGATCATTTTTACAGTGTTTGCGGCAAAATATTATAATGTCCAGGTGTCTGTGGTCTGGTATGTGATGGCAGCGGTCCTGGCAGTGGTGCTTTTTGTTGCGACACCTCCTGTGCCGGGCGCAAATCTTCTGGCGTACACGGTGATCTTTGTGCAGCTGGGAATCCCGGCCGGCGCATTGATCGATGCGATGGTTTTTGATATTGTATTCGGCCTGTTTGCATCTGCGGCGAACCAGGTTATGCTGCAAATGGAACTGATTGAACAGGCAGACAAGATCGGTTTGCTGAACCGGCTGCTTTTGCGAAAGGCAGATTGACAATAGAGTGAATAAAGATTGAAGGAAGGAATGGAACAGAATGGAACAGGTCAGAGGAGAAGTAAAGAATGATCAGATGGTGATCAGTCTTTCCGGTCACGTAGATTCTAATAATTCGGCACAGATTGAGACAGAGATCATGGATTGCATTGCAGAAAATGAGAATCTGGATCTGGTTCTGGATATAGAGGATCTTACCTACATTTCAAGCGCGGGGCTTCGTGTTATTTTACGTTTGCGGAAAAACAACCCGGAGCTGTGCATAAAAAACGCATGTTCTGAGGTCTATGAGATCCTGGATATGACAGGATTTACACAGATGATGCAGGTTGATAAAGCATATCGTGTGGTATCGATCGAGGGCGCCGAGATCATCGGACAGGGTGCAAACGGTACGATCTATCGGATCGACCGGGATAATGTCGTAAAAGTATACAACAATCCGGACGCATTGGATGAGATCCAGAACGAAAGAGAAGTGGCCCGCCTGGCACTGATCCTCGGAATCCCGACTGCGATCTCCTATGATGTTGTGCGTGTGGGAGAAAGCTACGGATCCGTCTTTGAACTGTTAAATGCAACATCATTTTCAAAGATCCTTGCAACAGAGCCGGAGCGGATGGACTGGTGTGTAACAGAGTATGTAGAGCTGTTGAAAAAGATCCATGAAACGATCGTACCGGAAGGAAAACTGCCGGACATGAAAGAAACCGTGCTCTCCTGGGCAACGTTTATGCAGGATCATCTCCCGGAGGAATATGGAAAGAAACTGCTTCAAATGGTGCAGGATGTTCCAAAAGACGATCACATGATCCACGGAGATTATCACACGAAAAACGTGGAACTGACGGAAAACGAAGTCCTGCTGATCGATATGGATACACTTGCAGTAGGCCATCCGGTATTTGAACTGGCATCCATGTTCAATGCATTTTCAGGGTTCTTTGAGAGCAATCCGGAAGGAATCCTGTCGTTCCAGGGATTCGACATAGATACAGCCCACACCTTCTGGCATAAGGTGCTCAAAGCATATCTGGAAACGGATGATGAGGACAGAATCCGGGAAGTAGAAGATAAAGCCCGCATCATCGGATACACGCGCCTGATCAGGCGGTCGATCCGAAGAAGCGGACTTGAATCAGAAGCAGGACGGGCTGAGATCGAGCACTGGATAAATGAGCTGACCGGGCTGCTCGATCAGACCGACACACTGCTGTTCTGAAATTGTATGCTTTTTTGCATATATTATAAAAGATGAGCCAGGCTCAACCGAAATCTCAAAGAAAGCTCGTTTCCCGACGGTGAACTAACTCCTAACTGCGACTAAGACACTCCAGAATGCTGTCGTGTCTAAGTCTTCGTAAGGAGTGGATTTCACCTCTGGTCAAAACACTCACAAAAAATCTTTGCAGATTCCGGTTAATCCTGGCTCATCTATTTTCAAATACACTGCTAAAGCGATGATACAGCAATCTGTTGTGGCATCATTTTTTTATCAAATGAAAAAAACAAAAACACTCTGCGCAGGCGACTTGAAAAACAAATACGACTGAGAATGACGCTTAATTAATTATATTTGAAACATATGATTACTTAGAAGCGGATGCCCATCTCGACAAGCTCTGCCTTGACTTCATCGTACATTGCCTGCCACTCCGGTACAGGTTCAATGGTATCCATGTTGTAGGAAACATCAAAAGGCTGCCCGGCGTTGCCGTCTTCCATTTCAAAGATGTGCTCATACTTTTCAAGGAGCTTTAAGACGATCTCATTGGCTTCAGAGCGGGTCATGCCCTGTGCGGCAACGGCTTTTCCGACCTCGCCCATCAGGCGAACTTCAAGGCCTGTTCCGTGCGGTACACGTCCGTTTGCAGCACCGAGGCCCTCTAAGTGACCGCCGCTGACCGTAACAACGATGGCGTTGGCTGCGACTTCATAGAGGAGTTCTTTGGTCAGGCTGCCGCTTGACGGCCAGAGGTCGCAGACGATGATCGCCGGTGCATTTTCCGCGAAGGTCTGGCAGAGTACGGACTGCAGCCAGAGGCATCCGCGTGCTGTGGTCGCAACATCCGTGATGTGGATCGGATGACACAGATGATAATCTGCGATCGCAAAAAGGTTTGCAGCCATGATCGAAGCGATCATGATCATACAGCTTCCCGGTGCATCACCGCCAAGTCCACCGACCATAGTGCAAGCAAGGGAAGCATTTTTCATGCCGTAATCGATCGAATTTGCGGCACGAAGCAGATTGCCGTTGTCCATGATCAGCTCATTGAAGAGTGCAACCAGATGGGAATCGCAGGGGCGAAGCCACTGGTTGGAAACAGCAGAAAGATCGCCAAGCTCGGTAACAGCGCTTTCCGCTGCGAGCAGTCCCATGCCCGGGCGTCCGACTTTTTCCAGTGCCTGGTGCAGATACTGCATTTCCCGGCGGACTGCAAAGATTTCGGTCGGATCCGCGCTTTTTACCGGATATCCGTCCACATCGACCAGAGAACCGCAGGTTAACAGATCGATCACAGGCTCCTTTGCTACACTTTCAACGATGGGATAGTAGAGGCGCTCCGGTGTCGGGCATCCGGGATTTCCTGCCCAGACAGCCGGCGGGCGTCTGTCTTCCGCTTTTCGTGCAACCAGTGTATAGGCATCTTTTCCTTCGCCCATAACCAGTTCTGTCTTCATGTTTTTCAGTCCGTTATCGATCTCTTCTTCAGAGAGTGTCATGATCCGTTCGGTTGACATATTGTAAATGCCGGTGCGCAGCAGAAGCTTTTTAGCTGCTTCAAACATATCGGAAAACAGTTTACTGTCTTCCGGAATGATCAGTCCTTCATCCCAGTCAAAGTCATATTCATCGACCAGATCCATCACATTTTCAATGATGTATTCCATATCCCAGTCTTCTTTGGAGACTTTTTCACCGGTGTTTCCACGTTCAAACAGATCCAGAAATGTTTTTGCGTCCATTGATTGTTTTCCTTTCTTTCGGTGTTGATATCATATTAAAGGAGGTTTGAAAAAGGCCGGAGGCGATCAAATCTTTTGAGATTTCAATCGGTTCTCCGGCCGTTTATGTAAGATTATTAAGCGATAGCGATCAGATTATTCGCCGGCTTTCCATGTGGTCTGAACATTCTCTACAAAGAAGTTCTGCTGGATGATGTCTTCGTCTGCCATGGTTGCGCCTTCTGCTACCAGTGTGTTTCCGGTATTGTCATTGAGCGGGCCTGCAAAGATGTCAACATCGCCTGCATCCATCTGTGCCTTCAGATCTGTTACTGCAGCAACAACATCTTCCGGTACAAAGTCAGCAAAGTCGGTCAGCTTGGAACACTCGCCACCCCAGTAGTAGAAATCATCCGGTGTGGATGTGCCTTCTGCAACCTGGATCATGATATTCTTAAAGATAGGTGCGAAGTTCCATGTATGGGAAACGAGGACAGCTTCCGGAGCAAGTGCGGACATATCATTGTGATAGCCGACAACGAAAGCGTCGTTTGCTTCACAGGTTTCCGGAACAGCCGGAGAGGAAGCTTCCATACCCATGTATTTGATGCCTGCGTCAACCAGAGACTGTGCAGCCTGGGATTCTTTGTCCGGGTCATACCAGCTTTCGATGGATGCTACTTTTACGGTTGCTTCCGGGTTTGCGTATTTTGCGCCCAGTGCATAAGCGTTTATCGCGGTACGTACGGAGAACTCGTTCATGGAAGCAGCAAAGCCAAGCTCTGTGTTCTCATCCTGAGACATCAGCTCACTTGCGTAACCTGCAAGGAACATACCCTCATAGCTTCGGATGTCATAGCCGACAAGGTTGTCTACTTTATTTCCCCACTGTGCAAATGTTACATCCGGATGCTCTGCAGCGATTGGAGCAATGAAAGAAGCATAGCCTGTGGATGTGCCAAGGATTAAGTTGCAACCTTCATTGATCAGCTCCTCAGCAGCAGCTTCTGTAGCAGCCTGGTCTGTATCATAAATATTTTCCAGAACGATCAGGTTCTCCTCCGGAATACCGAGTTCATTCATTGCTGCTACAACACTCTCATGTGTTGCCTGGCACCAGCCGCCGTCATTGATGACATAAGACTCAATCTCACCGATCTTCAGATTGGAAAAATCAGTACCTTCAGCCGGTTCCTGCGCCATCTTGTCTTCGCCGATCAGGTTTACTGTACCGGTTGCTTCTGCAGGCGCACCGCTTTCTGCCGGTGCGCTGGCATCGCCTGCTGCCTGCTGTGCCTCACCGCATCCTACCAGACCTGCAACTGCAAGCACTGCGGCAAGACAAATACCAACAATTCTCTTTTTCATGTTTTTCTCCTCCTAAAATGAAACCATTATATATTGAACACGCAGAATTTGCCGTGTATCAACCGTATTGAATGTTTAGCGTTTTTCCCTGTCATAGGGGATCGTAAGTGCTGCCGGCTCCGCGGAACGCTTTTTCCGGAAGCTTCCTGTCGTAAAGATCAGCGCAACGATCGTAGCGACATAGGGCAGGGCTGCGAAAAACTGCGGCGGGATATTTGGAAAGAACATCTGAATATCGATGCCGATGATGCTGATCGCGCCAAACATTAAACCACCAAACACTGCGATCAAAGGATTCCATGCCGCAAAGACAACCAGTGCGACTGCGATCCATCCCTTACCGCTGGTCATGCCGTCGCTCCAGAAGTTTGTCTGTGCAAGAGAGATGAATGCACCGCTGACAGCCGTCATCGCACTACCAAATATAACATATCCGTAGCGAAGTGCATAGACATTATATCCGGCACTGTCAAGTGCGGCAGGATTTTCGCCAAGTGACCGTAAGATCATGCCCGGTCTGGTCTTGTAAATATAAATCAGTGAAACCGGAATGATGATGTACATGATGTAGACCAAGATGTTCTGATGGAAGAGTGCAGGTCCGATGACCGGAATGTGGCAAAGCCCCGGCAGGTCAAATGCCTGGAATGCCAGATCCGCGTTCACGCCGCTGACACGCTTTCCGATGAAACCGCTTAAGCCTGTACCGAATACCAGCATTGCCATACCGGAAACGGTCTGGTCAGCCTGCAGGGTGACGGTAACAAAGGCAAATACCAGTCCCAAAACAGCGCCGACGATGATCACGACGATCATGGCGAGCACGAGGTTCTGGCGGTAAACCGCTACCAGATACCCCGAAACAGCCCCCATCAGCATGATGCCTTCCAGTCCCAGATTCATTACGCCGGCACGCTGGGAGAAGATCTCACCGATGGCCGCATAAAGTACTGAGACCGCATAAATGACAGCCGTTGAAATGATGGAGATGAGTAGAGCAGTGGTCATGCCTGTTCACCTCCTTTTTCAAGTGCCTGGACAGGTTCTTTGGCAATGACCTGATCAGGCGGGCCGGAATCGGGTGGCCCTTCTAACTGTGTGTCTTTTACTTTGACGATCCGGTAACGGATGAAAAATTCTCCTGCAATAACGAAAAGCATAATGCTTCCCTGGATCATCGTCGCGACCTGTGACGGAACGCCTGTAATCTGAACAGCGACCGCACTGATCTGCAGTGCGCCGAACAGAAATCCGACGATCAGGACAACCAGCGGATTCAAAGCAGCCAGAAACGCGATAACGATACCGGTGTATCCGGCATTGTTCGGCAGATCTGCCTGAACCCTGTGGATAATACTCGTAACCTGAGCAAAACCTGCAAGACCGGCAATGGCACCGCTGACACCAAGTACGAGCAGGATGTTCTTTGCAAGAGACATACCGGAGTACTGTGCGGCGCGCGGACTTCTTCTGATGACTTCCATCTGAAATCCCTTGGTGGTCTTTTTATGGAAAAAGTAGAGTGCAACTGCCATCAGGATCACAATGATCAGAATGGAATTCACACCTGTGTTGCCGATATCCGGAAGCCAGTATTTTTCCGGAATGACTCTGGTCTGTGCGACCATCTGGTTCAGCTCCTTCCAGGGGCCGTACATCAGATAATTGAGCACATACAGGAAAACATAGTTTAACATCATGGTCAGGATCGTTTCGCTGACGTTCCAGAGTGCCTTCGGGATCGCAGCGATCAATGCAGCGATCGCGCCGCCTGCCATCGCACATAAAAACATCACGATGATCTTTGGTACGGCAGGCATTTCCGGACCGTACAGGGCAAAGCCGACACAAAGGATCGCACCGAGTGCATACTGTCCGTCACCGCCGATGTTGTTTAAGTTCATTCGATAGCCGAACGCTACTGCAAGACCGGTAAACATCAGCGGAAGACCGGCCTGGATGCTTCGGGTGATGCCGTTAGGCGTACAGATGGTCTTCAGCATTTTGCCGTAAACGGTAAATGGATTAAAGCCGAGTGCTGCCAGGAAAATACCGCAAAACAGCAGTGCCAGCAGTACAAAAAGGATCGGATTGAAGATCCGGCGTCCGATGGAGACGTCAGTGCGTTTGACAATGCGGAATCGTTTACGCATAGGTTTTTGCCTCCTCTTTCTCGCCGGCCATCATACGGCCAATCTCCATAAAGTCAGTTTCATGAATGTCACGTATGCCGATGAGTTCGCCGTCACATAAAACGCCGACCCGGTCACACATGTTAAAGATCTCTTCAAGCTCCTCGGAAATAAAGACGACAGAAACGCCTTTCTGGCTTTGCTCTAAGAGAATCTGCCGGATCGCATCCGCTGCGCCGATATCGAGTCCGCGAACCGGATAGCAGGCGACGATCAGAGACGGATTTCCGGAAACCTCACGGGCAAATAACAGCTTTTGCTGGTTCCCGCCGGACATCAGCCCGACCGGAAGATCAAGACCGCCGTTTTTAATCTCGTATTTTTCAACATATTCGGCTGTATCAGTCTGCATCTGGTCATGCTGAATGATGCCGTGCTTACTGTAGCGGTCGGTATCATAGCTTGTCAGAATGATGTTTTCCATCAGATTCAGCTCCGGAACCAGACCGGTATGCAGACGGTCCTCCGGAATAAAGGAGATGCCTTTCTTGATGTGTTGTTTCACAGACTGCTTTGTGATGTCTTCTCCGTAAATGGTGATCTTTCCTTCTTTCACTGGACGAAGACCGGCGATCACTTCGGAAAGCTCACGCTGTCCGTTTCCTGCGACACCGGCAATGCCGAAAATCTCACCTTTCCGGATGGAAAGAGAGAGATCCTTTAAGGCAGGGAGATTTTTGTCATTTAATGCCGTGACATGCTCCATGGAAAAAACGAAGTCATCCCCTGAAACATACGATTCCCGTACATGCGGCGTGTATTCTCTGTCACCGACCACTGCTCTGGTCAGACGTTCGATGGATGCATCCTCTGTCAGCATCGTATCTTCCACGACACCGCCGCGAAGGACCGTGATCCGGTCGGCATTTGCCATGACTTCATTCATTTTATGAGAGATGACGACGACAGCTTTACCACTGTCTGCCATCTTGCGAAGGGTATCGAACATGGACTGCGCCTCCTGCGGAGTGAGGACCGCGGAGGGCTCATCAAGAATGAGAATCTCCATTCCCTGATAGAGAAGCTTTACGATTTCTACGCGCTGCTGTTCGCCGACGGAAAGCTGCCATACTTTAGCGGCAGCATCGACTTCCAGATTAAAATCCTTTGAGCATGCAGCGATTTCTTTTTGCATCTCATCCTGTTTTAAGAAAAAACTTTTTTTGTCGGAATACAGAAAAATGTTTTCTGCTGCAGAGAGGGTAGGAATCAGACGAAAATGCTGATGGACCATCCCGATGCCAAGCTTAGAGGCATCCTTTGGAGAACGGATCTCTGTGCGTTTGCCGCGGTAAAAAATCTCACCGCCGTCAGGACGATAGATTCCTGTCAGTACGTTCATCAGAGTACTTTTACCTGCTCCGTTTTCACCAAGCAGGGCATGAATCTCGCCTGCGTATATCTGAAGATCAACATCACGGTTTGCGACAACTGAGCCGAACACTTTGGTGATCTGTTTCATTTCGAGGATCAATTCTCCCATAAGGTTTCTCCCTGAAACTAAAATAATTTGCACGGACACTCACAATCGTGCGATGTCCGTGCACTAAAATAAGCAGATAAATTATACACGTTTTACCATCATAAATAAAGGTTTTTTACTACATTTTCTTCTATGCCTAAAATGAATATTTAAATTCTACTCTTTCGCAACTCAGTAGAAATTACCTCTGCACGACTTGCATTTACTTCTGCACAGATCTTATGATGCTCATGACTCCCGACAACAGGGAAAGGATTCTGTCATGAGTAAATATAT
>JAFUBZ010000042.1 GCA_017459945.1 Eubacterium sp. | reverse complement strand
TCTGGACGGTGATCTTTATATGGGCGACGTGGATATCGCAAAGCAGGCTCCGAATGGTACACGTATGAAGCTGCTGGGGGCAAACGTTGTTCCTGTAAGCTTTGGCCTGAAAACATTAAAAGAAGCAGTTGACGCAGCGTTTATGGCTTACTCCAAAGAGTATCACGATGCGGTATACTGCATCGGTACGGCAGCCGGCCCGCATCCGTTCCCGCTGATGGTAAGAGACTTCCAGTACTGCATCGGCGAAGAAGCCAGAGAACAGTTCATCGACCAGACCGGTCATCTGCCGGATCAGGTCATCGCATGTGTTGGCGGCGGTTCGAATGCAATCGGTATGTTTACTCCATTCCTTGCAGATCCGGTTGAACTCGTCGGCGTAGAGCCGCTTGGCCGCGGACCGAAGCTTGGTGATCATGCTGCTTCGATCAGCTACGGTGAAGAAGGTGTTATGCATGGATTTAACAGCATCATGCTGGCAGATGAAAACGGCGAACCCGCCCCTGTTTATTCAAATGCAAGCGGTCTTGATTATCCTGCAGCAGGTCCGGAGCATGCACTGCTCCACGATATGGACCGCGTGAAATACACGACCATCAGTGATGATGAGGCCATTGAAGCGCTGTTCCTGCTTTCCAGACACGAAGGCATTATCCCGGCGATCGAGAGTTCTCATGCAGTCGCATATGCGATCAAGATTGCAAGAACCGGCATGACCGGCTCCGTTCTGGTCAATCTGTCCGGACGCGGTGACAAGGATCTGGATTACGTCGTAGAGCGCTACGGATACGGACCGGAATTCCTGGAGAAAATGGCCAAGAAATAACTATCATATTATTCAGTAAAACATTTAAAAGGCAGAGCGAATCATCACTCTGCCTTTATTTTTTCTGTTTCGATGATAAACCGTACACTGCCTTCAGTCCCTTCAGCAAGACCGGAGAAATTCGTATACGCCTGGTCTGCTTTCTGTACTGCCTGCAGGCGTCTGATCACGTTCGTCAGGTCATCTCCTGCCAGGTCAGAAAGCTTTCCGATGCCGTCTTTGTCAAACGCTTTCATTCCAGATAACAAGGCATCTCCTCCGTCTATGATCTGCCCGTATCCATCTTTTAATTCCGCGCCGGATTTCGCCAGCGCATTGGCGCCTTCTTCAATCTGACCTGCTCCTGTTGACAGCTCGTGCATGCCTGCACAAAACTGATCGATCATGGTGCGCAGTTCCTCTGTGTCAATCTCTGTCAGCATGTTCGCACCTGCATTCTCTTCTCCATTATCCGGCATCATTCCCTGTAAGGCGGACAATGTGGTCTGCAATTTGGAAAAACTGTCTGCTGCATCCGACAGGTTCTGCAGGGCCTGTTCTGTTTGCGCTATCGCTGCACTATTATCAGGTGAAGAGACCTCCAATTCCGCATTTCTGATTCTCTCCACTACAGCATTTTCTACTTTCTCTTTTACTGCAGTCGTTTGCTCTTCTGTCAGTCCCAGATCGTCAGACTGCATAGCATCAATCGCGCTTTCCGCCGCGCTGACAGCCGCATCTTTTGCCTGCTCTTCCACAGACGACGTATCATATGTTTCCCAGTCAATCTCTGAAAGCGCCTGACTGGCTGCCTGGAGAGATTGCTGTAAGCTTCCGGCATTCTGCATCATCTGACTTTCTAAACCAGTCATGTCTGATCCGGCAAATGCAGCCTGCATCTCTTCCACTGCCACATCCAACTCATCCAGCTTTGTCTTTAGCTGTTTGGCTGCTGCATCCAGTGACGAATCCATCTCCTGCGTTCCTTTAGAGAGCTCTTTCAGTCCTGAATCCAGCGAAGCCACACCGTCTGTGTATTGCTCCAGATATCCGGCATAAGTATGGTTGCCATCCGATAATGCCTGCATGCCATCCACCAGTTCACCGGAAGCATCCATCAGCTTCTCCATGCCGTCTGCCATGTCCTTTGCATCATCAAGTTCGTCAAGATCTGCATCCGCCAGTAATCCGTTGGACACAATATGCGCGGTATAATCAAGTGAAAAATCCGTGACATCCGCAGTGATCTCCACATGATCCGGGATCTCAATATCCTCTGTCGCTTCCAGATCCTTCAGCTTTAAGCTGCTCTTCAATCCCGGAAATGCATAGCCGATTACCATGTCCTGATCACCGATCGTCATGATCTTGCCGTTTTCCACTTCAACATTTTTAAAATGATCTTTTGAAACAGACATCATGGAGATCACGGAAAACGGAACCGTTGCAGAGATCTTCTGATCATCAACGACAACTTCTTTTGTTTCCTGGTTCTTATAATCAAAGCAGATCCGAACCTGTCCGCTTTTCCCGGCCAGTGCATCCGGCGTAATGGCATTTCCATCCAGATAGTATGATATTTTCACCTGAACGGGAAGCGTTTTGTCCGACGTCCCTTCATAGGTGATCTCCTCTCCCGCATTCTGCCAGTATAACGGGACAGTCTCTGAACCGGCATCTGCGTTCTTTACGAACGCACACATCTCGTCTCCCCGCTTGTTATCAACATCAGACAGATTGCTTGCATCCAGGATCAGATCACTGTCCGACGTTTTTTCAAGCGTCGCTTCAACGGAAATCTCTGTCGGATTGCCCGTCGCGTCCGCGCTGACATTCACTGTCTCCTCTTTTTTCGGAGAAGCCGCAGATGTCTGGTTTTCAATGGAAATGGTTTGTTCCTGATCGTCCGGAACCGCTTCTTCCACACCGCTTTGCATTGCTGTGTCTTTGCCCTCCTGTCCACAGCTTCCCAATACGCATACTGCAGCCAGCATAATAGCTGCGGTCAGGCTCAAATATCGTATTTTTCTTTTTCTCATAGCCTTCTCTCCGTATCCGGTCAATTTATTCCACATGTTTTAACGCCTCATCCATCGGCACTTTTCTGATCTTTCTGTACTCGATCAGCGCCACGACTGCATAGGATAACAGTCCGTATAAAAACGCTTTTACATATACATCGTTCCCCACACCGAATGTGATCCAGCCCGTCATCTTTGAACGCATCATAGCGTACAGCATCTGCTGCAGCAGCACCGTTTCAATCGGCAGCGTGATCAGTAAAAAGAACACCACGACGAGCGTAGTCGCCATAATGTAGAGCTTTCCGATCTCTCTGGTCGTATAACCAAGGATCTTTGCCATGGAAATGGCCTGCGCATTCTTTTCTATGATGATCTTCGTCATCAGGTAGATCAGAATGATAAACATGATCACAGCGATCACATTCACCATATCCGCCATGCCGCCCATCGAATGATCCAGCTGTCTTGAAACCTTCGTGAGCGCCGTCAGATCCTGCACTGATCCAATGTATTTTTCATCAATGTCTGTGATCTCACTGTCAGAAAAATACCCGCTGAAATACGAATCGCCGAGATCAAAGAGATCATTCATTTCCTCCTGATCCATAAACAGCACCAGGGATCCTGCGTAATCATAGATTCCGGTTACCGTAAAGGTGTACCGGTCTTCCTCGTATTTTTCGTCCAGTGTGATCTCGTCACCACTTTCCACCTGGTACTTTTCCGCAAATGATCTTGATACGAGCACGCCCGCATTGGCATCGGATGGCGTTGTGTTTCCCTGATCATTCAGTCCCGATGTATCTATATAACGGCTGTCAGGAGTCACTCCGTAAATTAAAATCTCTTCCTGTCTCGCTGTATCATCTGTCGTCTGCAGCATGTATGCGGTAAACTTTTCCGCATCCGGATTCTCTGTTTCCACATTTTCCTTAAACTGCATCATATTGAACATGGAATAAAGCATCCTGTCTTCATTCACAGCATCGACCGGCACCTGCAGGATATACTGATATTGACTCAACATATTGTTCTCGATCTCATTCTGAAAATGTGTGATCAGAGAAGGCAGGCCGAGTCCGAATAACAGGAGTAGATTCGCAAACAGCACTCCCAGGAACAGGATGGCATAGTTTCCCATATTCTGGAAGATCACCCGCAGGCGGAACCGTGTAAAGAACGGGATCTTTGGATTCAACCGGAATGCCCGTTTTTGCTTTCTTCGTTTCAGATCCCTGCGCAGGAATTTTAACGGAGAAAGAGTCAACATAAACCACAAAACGGCCAGATTGATCACGACCATCATGATGATCGGCAGAACCGTCGTTTCAACAAAGGCATCTGCGTTCCACCTTGTCACATAGGTCGGCAGACTGTAGCTGTTGTAATACAATTCCGCCATAACTATGCGGAAGTACGTATAACCGAGGAGGTTCCCCACACCTGCTGCCACAAGTGTTACAAAAAACGGCATTGCCATATAGTGTCTGATCAGCTCCGGTATGGTATATCCGGATGCGCGCAGCGTACCGATCACGTTGGATTCCTTCTGGATCGTATTGCTGATGATCACTGCAAAAACAAACGCGATGATCGCAATGACAATATAAAGCAAAAGAAGCATCATCGCCCGGTCTGACCCCAGATCATCCCCTGCAAAATGGATGGCCTGATTGGAAAACTGCGGTGTAAAGGATTCGATCGATATGGTATTATTCAGATCCGTCAGCAGATCTTCAGACCATTCCTTTTCCTGTGTCTCATTAGACGGTTTTTCCTGATAAAACCAGGCATAGACATAATGCATCAGATCCGTCGAAAATGTCTGGAATTCATCCGCCGAAACAACACCGACGCCAAACTCCAGTGCATCAAACATGGCATCGTTGTTATTTGAGAAAAGCGCGCTGTAATCTGATAATGCCACGAGTCCTGTAATCGTCAGCTCGTCTCCACAGAATGTGATCGTATCTCCTACTTTAAGTCCATTGTTTGTAGCATACATTCTGTCGATGGCAATCTCATTTTTCTTTTCCGCGAGTTTTCCTTCCATCACACAGACCTGATCGATACTGTTGCGATTTGCATAGACACGCAAAGTATCTCCTTCAGGCTCAGAAACCGCCTCTCCAAAAAGTGACGCTTTCTTTTTTTCTGTAGCGGCTAAACCCTCATAACCTGTGACAGGTTCCTCTACATAAAAAAGGTCATAAAGATCAATTCCGAATTGATTGATCTTTTCTTTCTGAGAACGGTTCAGTCTTTTTTCGGATTCGAAATTGCCATCTTCGATATGATATTTTTGAAAACTTTCATTATAGGCAGCGATCATGCTCTCGTCTGCAACCAGATATCCGGAAACCAATCCAATCATACAGACCAGCAGTCCGAAGATCACCAGATATTTTCCAAAATCTGATCGCAGATCCCGCAGCAGCCGCTTACGAAGTGGATTCTTCATATCATTTACCATTTAGGATTCATATCATTAATTATTCAGGATTCATGCCATTTACCATTCAAGCTCTTCTGCCGGCACCCGCTTGACATTCTTGATCCGATCCACGATCTGCCCGTCCTTCAAACGGATCACCAGGTCAGCCATATGGCGGATCGCATCATTGTGCGTCACCATGATGACCGTATTTCCATACTTTTGGTTCACTGTCTCGATCAGTTTCAGGATGTCTTTTGATGTATTGTAGTCAAGTGCTCCGGTCGGCTCATCACAAAGCAGAATATCCGGGTTTTTCACGATTGCTCTGCCGATCGCCGTCCGCTGCTGCTGTCCGCCGGAGAGCTGGTTTGGCAGTTTGTGCTGATGTTCCGTCAATCCCAGTGTCTGCAGCAGTTCATCTACATCTAGCGAATGCTTCCCCAGATATGCGCCCACTTCAATATTCTCCCGAACCGTCAGATTCGGGATCAGATTATACATCTGGAAAATATATCCAAGATGAGAACGCCGGTACTGTGTCAGCTGGCGCTCGTTCATATCCTGCATCCGTTCTCCCCGGATCCTGATCTCCCCGCTATCTGCAAGATCGATCCCGCCGATGATATTGAGAAGCGTAGACTTTCCCGATCCGGAAGGCCCGAGCAGCACACAGAAATCACCCTTGTCCACAGACAGGTCGATTCCTTTCAGGACCGTTACCTTACTTTCGTTTTCTCCAAATGATTTTTTGATGTTCTCTATTTCTAAAAACATATGTGTTCAACCAAAAAAAGTGTACTATAATTAGTTGCTACTAACTAATTATAGTACACTCTAGCCTTGTTTTCAACAACGAGAATTATCGTTTATGTTATTTAACTGATTGACTGACGGAAGTCATATCTTCCATGATGATCTTGTCAGATATCGATACCTGCTTTTCAGAGCAGATCGTCACATAGTATGTTCCATCCGCAATCGGCGCTCCGGAAAAGTAAACATGTTCAGATCTCCAGAATGAAGGATCAAGCACTTCTATCTCAGCCAGCGCATTCGTGATTCCGTTTCCGGTGTATTTTAAATACGCTTCCTTGCCGGTCCAGATCTTCGTAAAGGCAATCTCAGCTCTCTTACCGCTTCCCTGTTTTTCATCCGCTTCCTGCATCACGCGGATCTCTTCCTGCTCCAGCTTGGAATAAAACCGTCTTGCCACGCTCTCCCGGATCTGTACCTTCTCGATATCGATCCCGATCGGCTGGTCATCTGTGACCAGTGCCACATACTCTCCCGCATGAGAGATCGAAAAATGAAAATCCTCTGCGCCGGAAAGATATGGTTTGCCGTGTTCTCCCTCTTTGAGTTCATAGCAGGCGGCATCTTGATCCGCCAGGTAAGCATCCAGCTCCTCCTGCAGCAAAACACCCGCGACCAGAGACCGGATCTTATCTGGCTCAAACCGGAATCTCTGGATCTTTGCTCTGCGCTCCTCCGGAATCTGATCCTCCAAATATCGATACTCTTCATATGGTCTTTCCGGATTGATTTTGGCAATTCTTATTTTCACTTCGCTCTTCTCCAATTACAATCGATTATCTCACACTAGAAAAGTATAATCCCCGTCATGTTAAAAGCCGATGCACCACCTTAGCACATCGGCTTTTGTTCCTCTTACAAATCATCCACAGAAACCCCTGTCAGATCTTCCACAAAGAAATCTGCCAGTTCTCTGATCTCATCCCGCTGTCTGATGCTCGCCTTATCCGCGACCGCCACCAGTGGAAATCCGGCCTTTTTTGCGGTCTCTGCAGCATGCAGCACATCCTCAAAGATCCATGTGGTTTCTTTATTTGTCCCGAGCTTCTCACAGGCCAGTTCGTAGATCCTGGGTTCTCTTTTATTCGTCCCAAGGTCAGAGCAGTTCAGGATATCAATAAAATGATGTCTGATCTCATGACGCTTTAATACCTGATCGATCAGATCCCTGGGCGTATTCGTCGCTGCGATCATCGGAATGCCGCGCTTAGACAACTCTTCCAGGAACTCCTTCACACCGGGCTTAAGCGGTGCTTCGTTCAGATAAAACGCATTGGTGATCTCGCAGATCCCTGCCTGAATCTCCTCATCTGTCTGATGCACATCATAATGCTCTGCGATAAAATGTGACCATTCTGCCTGGGAAAGGGTGAATACATCCTCTGCCAGATTCTCCTGCGGCGTAATGCCCAGTTTTTTCAAATAGATGATCGGTGCCACTTCCCAGATTGGCATAGAATCAAGAAGGGTACCGTCTACATCAAATATTGCACCTTCGATCATGACGGATCTCCGTTACAGTACTGCCTTGATGGCTGCAAGCAGATCATCAAACTCTTCGAATGCCGGAATTTCCGGGAACTCTGCTTTGATCTGATCTGTGCTCTTGAATAAGAATCCTGCCTTACCTGCCTGGATCATACCAAGATCATTGTGGCTGTCGCCTGCCGCGATCGTCTCAAATCCGCAGGACTGCAGCGCCTTCACTGTCGTCAGCTTAGACTTCTCACAGCGCATCTTGTATCCCGTGATCGTACCGTCCTCTGCCACTTCCAGTTCATTACAGAAAAGCGTCGGCCAGTCAAGCTTTTTCATCAGTGGCTTTGCAAACTGTGTGAATGTATCACTTAAGATAATGACCTGCGTCAATGTGCGAAGCTCATCCAGAAAAGCTTTCGCACCGGGAAGCGGATCGATGGTCGCGATGGTCTCCTGGATCTCTTTGAGTCCGAGTCCATGCTCCTTTAAGATATCCAGCCGGTACTGCATCAGCTTATCATAATCAGGCTCATCACGTGTCGTGCGCTTTAACGCCGGTATCCCCGTCGCCTCAGCAAAAGCGATCCAGATCTCCGGAACCAGTACTCCTTCCATATCCAGGCAAACAATATTCATATCCTTACTTCCCTCAACTTTCTATCTCATTTTTTGGCAGCCTCTAAGAGTTTCTCTTTCAGCTGTGCTTCAATCTCTGTCAGTTCCTGTTCAGCCGCAACGCGCTTTTCTTTTCCTTCTGTCTGGATCGTCATGACTTCATCGAGTGTCGTGATCAATGTCTCATTGGTATGGCGAAGCGTCTCAATGTCCACAATTCCGCGCTCGGATTCTTTTGCAGCCTCAACCGTCGCGATCTTTAACGCATCCGCGTTTTTCTTCAGCAGCTCATTGGTTGCCTCAGAAACTTCACGCTGCGCTTTCGCTGCCTGTGTCGCATGCTCGATACCGATCGCGATCACCATCTGGTTCTTCCACAGCGGGATCGTGTTGACGATCGTTGACTGGATCTTTTCCGCCATCAGATTATCGGAATTCTGTACCATACGGATCTGCGGACCGGTCTGCATGGAAACGGTTCTTGTCAGCTGCAGATCATACAGCTTTTTCTCGAACCGGTCACAAAGTGCTGCCAGATCCTTTGCGGCCTGTGCATCTTCCGGAAGCCCGCTTGCCTCTGCCTTTGCCTGAAGCTCTGCAAGCTCACCTGTGCGGACTTCGTTGAGCTTTTTCTTGCCGGCAAGGATATACATGGTCAGCTCTTTATAGTATGTCAGGTTCATCTCATACATTTTATCGAGCATCGCGGAATCCTTCATCAGGGTAACCTGATGCTTTTCCAGCTCGTTCTGGATGGTCTCGACATTTTTCTCAACTTTCGTGTAACGCAGCTTCATCTCCTCAAGCTTATGGCCGCGTTTCTTGAAAAAGCCCTTAACGCCCTTTTCATCTTCGTCAACATCGAAGTTCTTCAGCTCTGTGATCAGGGATGTGATCATGTTGCCGACCTCACCCATGTCCTTTGTCCGGACAGAATCAAGTGCTTTTTCTGAAAAATCTGCCAGCTTTTTCTGTGTGTTGACACCATAGGTCAAAACACCCTGGGAGTTAGCGATGTCGATCTGTTTTGCAAAATCGTCTACCATCTTCTGCTCTTCCGCAGTCAGTACAGGTTCATTCTGGATCAGTTCCTTCTGTTCGCCGATCACTGCTTCTTCTGCCTGCGCGGCTTCTCCGAATGACGGAGCTGCTCCAAACTCGAGTGTCGGGGTTCCCATTGCCATATCTTTTTCTTCTGCCATGATAGACTTCCTTTCTTAAAACAGATTCCCTGGTTACTGCTTATCTGTTACGATCAGTAATATTTTATATCAGAACATCCTGAAAATCCAGTCAGAATGACTCCTTTTCCTCCGGCGCCATCTGTGCCTGCGCACCGCCGCCAAAGGTCAATGTCATGCCCTGTCCCTCAACGACAGCCTGCGTTTTCTCCTCTGCTGTCTCTTGCACCGCTTCTTTTGCCAGCGGAGCAGCTTCTTTTACGGCTGATGCAGCTCCTTTTGCCGCAGCCGCTGCTTCCTTTGCGGAAGCCTGCGCGATCTCATCCGGTGTCAGGCCATCCTGTGCCATCATCGTGCGCATCGCAGAAATATCAGAGGACACATCCCATGCCACTTCTTCAAACAGGCTGTCCAAAAGATTCTCAAACGCTTCATTGATCGTATCCATCGCAGACTCGATCTCGCGCTTGGTATTGGTCACATTGGCCACATCCTCCTGCTGCTTGTCAAGCTCGACATATGCATCCAGAAGCTTTTGTGTCGTCGGCAGATAATAGTTCATAAAACGTCGCAGATTCTGTGCGCTCTTTGGCTCTTTTTTGACCTGCGTAAAGATCCGGTCCATGATGTTTTCAAGCTTTAAGAGCTTATCAGTCATCTCATCGCCCGGGATCTGGGCATTGGCCTGACGGACCATCGCCAGATAATTCTCGCCTTCCTTCAGGATCGCTTCCACTTCTTCGGAATAACCGGACTTTCTGAGTGCTTCCTTTTCCCTGCGTTCTCTCTCTTCCCGCTCCAGACGACCTTTTTCCGCATCCAGATAATTCCGGTAAACCTGCGGTGTCAGCATAACCGTACTGTCTGCCGCATCGATCTTTGCCTGTGGCAGCATGTCATCTGCCATCATATCTTTAATGTCCCTTTTGACCTGTTCTGTCGATCTGCCGCTCTTTTCGGCCAGATCCCGGAATTTGAAAAACTCCTTATTTCCGAGAAGACCGCCGTATTTATAATACAGGTCTACGCGGTTTTTCCGCTTTTTCCCGTTTCTGATCTGCCATGCCAGATACGCGGAAACCGCCGCGAACACGCCGGCCGCGACCAGAAAACCGCCGGGATTTGCGATACCCGCGATCAGAAAGCTGAAAAACAGAATGATCGAGGGAATCATCAGCAGCGTACCGCCTACCATTCTTCCTGCGCCGGAATACCTGCTGATGGGCTGCTGCATAAACGGTGTCCTAACCGGGCCTCTCGCACTTGCAGGCTTTGGTGCCGTATAATGATACTGCTGCTGGCCTGCTGCCTGCGCTCCGGCTCCCGTCATCCGGTATTTGGCATATTCCTCCTGCCGCTTGCGCATCTGCTCCTGATACTGTCTGCGATATTCCTCCTGCTCCGCTCTGACACGTGCAGCGCTTTTCTGCATCTCTTCATTCATCTCGCGCAGCGATTCACTTAAGCCGGAATAATCGCCCGTGATCACGGCATCCGTGACTTCATCCAATATATTGCTGCCTATGTAAAACAGATCCCGCATATCCATGCTTTGTTCTCCTTATCAAAATAACCTGACGGCCGATTTCCTACTTAAATATGCATATCGGCTCTGGAATATTTCTTTACACATCTGAATGCGATGATGTCCAAAACAACCACAAAAATCCAGTAAACCAGCGTCAGTATGCCGCTTTCCTGTGTCGCACAGAAATCATAAAACCCATGAATCAGGATCGGAACCAGCAGGCTTAAGAACATAAACCGCTTCGATAATGCCGTATCTCCCCGCATTGAAGCCATCTTGGCTTCTCCGTAATAATGTCCCATGAAAATGCCGGCAATACAGTGCAGCGGGATCGCCGTGATCGCGCGCACACCTGCGACAGCCAGTCCGCCGAAACTGAACACATATTCAATATTTTCAAGTGCTGCGAACCCTAAAGAAACAGCTACCGCATAGACGATCCCGTCAAACCGGTAATCAAACGCCGGATGCTTCCATGTCGTACGGCGCAGCACAAACCGTTTCACACCTTCTTCCGACCAGGCCACAACGATAAAATACATGAGCAGCTGCCCGATCAGACTGCTATAGGATCCGCCAAAGATCCCGGCCAGGATCCGCTCTCCGATCATTTCCAGGATCATCGCTGCAAACGTGGTCAGGCAGCCGAAGACAAAGAGCTTCACCAAAAGGCCGATCGGCTCTTTCTCGATCGTGTCCTGCTTCCAGACAAAAAAGAGCAGGATCAGCGGCGGCAATAACGCGGCAAGTAACAAAATCTGTAAGATGATCATTTCTCAAATCCCATTTCTTTCAAAAATATTTCTGTAATCTATGATAGTATATCTTACCTTTTTTTAAAAGTGTTTTCCAATAAACAAAGGAGACGGTTTTGTGCTGTCAACAAAAAAACGACAATACCACACCCCATCTCCTTTGATCTCATTTCACACTTTAAAACGGCAGTCCTACTGCTTTCATAACATCCCTGATCTCATGGACCGGAACGATCTTTAACTTCTCTTTGACTTCCTCTGCGACCTCTTCGAGATCGTCCACGTTTTCCTCCGGAATGAATACCGTTTTCACACCGGCCCGCACCGCTGCCATAAGCTTCTCCGGGAGCCCGCCGATCGGCATTACATTTCCTCTTAAGGAAACCTCTCCGGTCATCGCAAATGTCGCATCAACCGGTTTTTCCGTCACCAGAGACTGCAGTGCTGTCGTCATCGTGATGCCTGCAGACGGTCCGTCTTTCGGAACCGCGCCCTGCGGAACATGGATATGAATATCATGCTCCTTAAAGAAGTCTTCCTTGTCCGGATTTGCTTCCCGCACCAGGCTCATCGCGATCTGGACGGATTCCTTCATGACATCTCCCAGATGACCCGTCACGACGGTTTTGCCGCTGCCTTTTACCGCAACTGCCTCGATGAACAGGATCTCTCCGCCTGCCATCGTCCATGCAAGTCCTGTTACGACGCCCGGCTTTTTCATCTCCGTGACACGATCATGCCGGATCGGGTTCGCATCCAGGAACTCTTTTAACCGCTTCGGACTGACTGTGATCGATTTCTGATCTCCTCTGACCAGTTTGACTGCTGCCACACGGCAAAGCGTATCGGTCCGTTTCTTTAATCCACGCACACCGGACTCTGCCGTGTAATCGGAAATGATATGTCTGATCGCTTCATCCGTCACTTTCAGATTGCTCTTTTTGATCCCCATTGCTTCCATCGAGCGCGGAAGCAGATGTCTTCTTGCGATCTCAAATTTATCAGACGCCGTATACCCCGGGAACTGGATGACTTCCATACGGTTTAACAGCGGTTCCGGGATCGTATCGGTCGTATTCGCCGTGCAGACGAACAGGACATTGGACAGGTCATAAGGCACATTCATGTAATGATCGGTGAAGGTGCTGTTCTGCTCCGGATCCAGGACTTCCAGAAGCGCGCTTGCCGGATCCCCATGGAAATCATGGGAAAGCTTGTCGACTTCATCAAGCACCATAACAGGATTGGAGCTTCCGCTCTTTTTGATGCCGTCCATGATCCGTCCCGGCATTGCGCCGATGTATGTCCTTCTGTGACCGCGGATCTCTGCTTCGTCCCTGACACCGCCGAGGCTGACACGGACATATTCTCTGTGCAGCGCTTTTGCGATGCTCTGCCCGATACTTGTCTTTCCGGTACCGGGTGCGCCGACAAATAACAGGATCGAACCGGACTGCTTTTTATTCAATGTCATAACTGCGATCTGCTGCAGGATCCTGTTTTTCACACGCTTCAGTCCGAAATGATCTTCATCAAGGATCGCTTCAGCTTCCTTTAAGTCGATATCCTCCTGCTCATCCGGCTGCCAGGTCAGGCTTGTCACAAAGTCAAGGTAATCATACAAAAGACCGTATTCACTGCTGTGCTGGCCCTCCTGTTTCATGCGGTTTAACACCTTTTCCGCTTCTTTTTTTGCGGTCTCATTCATGCCGCACTCTTCGATCTTGCATTCAAAGCGGCGTACATCAGACACGTTTTCCGGATGCATCTCATCGAGCTTGCTCTGCAGGAATGAGATCTGTTTTTTGATCGCATCTTCCCTGTAGATTTTCGCATTCGTCTCTTCCTGCGCAGACTCTGCCTCATCACTGACACGGCTGATCTCAAGAAACTCATACAATGCCTGCTCCATCAGATCAAACCGTTCTCTGGTACTGTCAGCCTCGATGATCATATATTTTTCTTCATTGGAAAGTGCCAGACGCGTGGACATCGCAGCTGCGATCTCTCCGATCGACTTCCACTGCATCACATAGCTTCTGACGATCAGCCCCCACTGCTGGCCGGATACATAGCGGGCATATGCGTTCTTAACCTCTTCGAACCGTGCCTGCTGCTCTTCTTCATTAATGTCCTCAACGATCGGGCGCTCCGTGGTCCGGACGCTGATCTCCTTACCGCTTAAGTCGATCTTTTCGATATTAACCCGGGAAAGGGTCTTGATCCCGATGTTGCTTTCATGGAATCCATCTACAACGGCCCGGATTCCGATCGGATAAAAATCGTCAGGCGTCATCTCGTCCTCAGTCGGCTTTTTATCCTCCTTCATCATGACAAAGACCATCTCATCGCCTTTTTCGATCATGCGGTCCGTCAGACTGGTTATGTAATCCCGGTTGAAATAAATGGTCACACCGGGAACAATGATCACATCATAAAATGGTACTACTATCATCTGTAAATCCTCTCTTAAGTAATCTATACTCATTGTCTTATTTCCATCATTTGTTAGCACTCATTTCTTCTGAGTGCTAATGACATTATAACAAAAAAGCAGGATTCGTCAAAATGCGAATCACACTGCATGCTTTTTTTATTCTTTTATGCCACCGCCGCCTGCTCTTTTGCCTGCTGATCCATCCGCTTAAACTCCCTCCGGATCAGAAGAATACAGATCAAAAAGGAAAGAAGGTCTACGATCGGTCCGCAATAACCAAGGCCCTTTAACCCCAAAAACTTTGGCAGAATGTAGAGGATCGGCAGCATAAAGATCACCTGACGGCACATCGACAGGACCACACCCTTCCAGGGCATTGCGATCGCTGCAAAGAAGTTTGAAGAGATCAGCTGGATCCCGGCAAAGATCGTCATGCAAAGGAATGTACGCATCATCCACACCGCAAACTGAAAATACAGTTCCGTTCCTGTCCCGAACATCCCCATCAGCTGCCGCGGGAAGACCTCATAGGCAATGGTCGCGATAAGACCCAGGATCAGACATAGCTTTGCCGCCTGCTTATAGACCGCTTTTACACGGTCATATTTCGCTGCACCGTAATTAAAACTGTAGATCGGCTGACTGCCCTGTGAGATCCCGATGAAAAATCCGAACACGATGCCGTTGATCTTCATCATAACGCCAAACGCCGTCAACGGAATATTGGATCCATAGACGGACTGCGCCCCGTAAAAGATCAGACTGTGATTAAAGGAGATCTGGACAACAAGGATACCGAGCTGTGTCAGACAATTGCTCAATCCATAGGAAAGGTTTCGTGCCATCAGCGGAAAATCTGGCCGGAACGCATCCTTTGTCAGCTTCACCTGCTTCATGTTTCTAAAATATGCGATCGTCACGATAAAACTGATGACCTGCGCGATCACTGTTGCGAGTGCCGCACCTTCCATCCCCATGCCAAGTCCGAACATGAGCACAGGATCGAGGATCGTATTGATGATCGATCCGACAAGCATGCAGATCATCGAATACTTCGGACTGCCGTCCGCGCGGATCAGATTGCTTAGGACTGTACCGACGATCAAAAACGGAAATCCGAATGCCGTATATTTTACATATGTCATCGCATATGGCAGTACATCTTCTGTTGTTCCGAATCCGTGCAGCATCGGAACCATGAAAGCCTCTGCCACGACCGCCAGGATCAAACCCGCAAAGATACTGATGATGATCGCATTCCCGACCGTCTTTTTTGCGATCTCCGGATTCCTTCTGCCCAGCTCCAGACCGAATCTTGATGCACTTCCGATGCCGATCAGCAGGGAAATGGAAAAGCAGATCGTCGTTAGCGGAAATGCCACATTGGTCGCCGCATTTCCGAGCATTCCGACACGCCATCCGATAAAGACCTGGTCGACCAGGTTATAGAGGTTGGTCACAAGCATCGCCACGATGCTCGGTACCGCAAACTGACGCAATAGTTTTTTTGGTTCTACATACCCTAACGGGTTTTCTCTTACTGTTTCTGTCATACTGCCCTCAAAAACAAGTTCATTTACAGTTTAAATATGATCCCGACTGCCGCGGCTGCCAGGATATAAAAGATCGGCGAATGCCTCAGCTTCCGATAAACCAGGAAGATACAGACTGCCAATACGATACATTTCCAGTCAAACAACTGGGTTAACAGCCTGCTCTCCTGAAAGACATCCGTATTCAAAAGCGCGATCTTTGCCACGCCAAGACCGGCTGCCCCGATCAGGCCAAGAGAAGCCGGACGCAGGCCGTAAAAGATCTTCTGTACCAGTTCCGAATCCTGAAACTTCTTTAATACATTTGAAATGATAATGATCACAATGATCGACGGACAGATCAGTCCCATCGTCGCGACAATGCCGCCGACCACACCGGAGGTATGCACACCGGCATACGTTGACATATTGATGCCGATCGCACCGGGCGTCGATTCCGATACTGCCAGAAGATCGGCAATCTCACTTGTCGTAAACCATCCTGTCCGTTCGGATATGTCATACAAAAACGGAAGCGTCGCGAGTCCACCGCCGACTGCAAACAGACCGGTCTTAAAAAATTCCCAGAAAAGACGAAGAAGGATCATGATCTGCCCTCCTTTCCGTCTGTATCTGAAGCTTTATCAGCAACTGTTGTTTTCTCTTTTTTCCTTGGCATCAGGATCACGCCTGCCACGCCTGCCAGGATGACAAAGATCACCGGCGAAACCGGTGTAAACATTGCCGCCACTAAAACCGCCAGGAATATGAGCACGCAGCGGTAATCCTTCAGAGCCTTTTTCCCAAGCTTGATCACGGCATCCAGGATCAGAACGCAGACACACGCACGGATCCCGTTAAACGCATGCTGCACCACAGGATATTCCGCAAAGTTCTGTAAAAAGAACGCAATGATCGTAATGATAATGATCGAAGGCGTCACAAATCCGAGGGTCGCAAGGATACCGCCGAAAATCCCGGCCTTGCGATACCCGATGAATGTCGATGTGTTGACCGCAATGATACCGGGTGTGCACTGTCCGATGGCATAATAATCCATGATCTCAGACTCCGTCGCCCATCCTCTTTTGGCAACGATCTCATCCTGCAAAACAGGCAGCATCGCATATCCGCCGCCGATCGTCGTCGCGCCGATCTTAAAAAATGTCAGATATAGATCCAGCAGCTGATTCCTGCCGGAACGTTTCTTTTCATTTGTATCCTGCATCAGATGCTGATCCCCTCTTCCTGCCGCATCAACCCATTGATCGCAACAGCTTCCTCATTTACATATATCTCATGCAGCACGTTTGCCGCTGCACCGTTTTTCATCCTGCGGCTGCCGACCAGACCGATCGTCACCTTTCCGTCATCTACCGTATACTCCTCTTTGATCTCAGTACCAACCGGCGTCTCTTTCAGACATTTTCTGAAATCTTTTAGTATCCCCGGCAGGATCACACTCGTGATCTTTGCCGAACCGTTTAGCCCGTAATACGGAATCAATGCGCCGATCAGACTCTGCGTCCATCCGAAATCCATCGGCGTTTTGAATTGTCCGTCAATGATCCTCATATCATCTGCTCCTGCTTATAAAAACCTGTATTTACGAACAACATGCATCATTCGTCGCTAAAGGACATTTTACGCACTTTTCCCTATGCTTGCAAGGTATAACAAAAGAATCCGTATCTGTTATTGCAGATATTTACTTGCAAGCGGCACGCAATGGGGTTACAATATGAAACGTGAAATTTAGTTAAAGTTACTTAACAAAATGTGTTTTAACAAAAACACCACCTAATATATGGAGGAAAAAATGGGAAAAACAGGACTTGTCATCGAAGGCGGCGGCATGAAGTGCGCATACAGTGCCGGCGTGCTGGACGCTTTCCTTGATCATGATATTCATTTTGACTATGTTATCGGTGTTTCTGCAGGTTCCGCAAATGGCTGCTCTTTTGTGGCCGGTCAGCGCGAACGGAACAAACGATTCTATACAGAGCACCCGAAAGAGCCGGGATACTTCGGTGTCAAAAGCTTTTTAAAGACCGGAAATCTTTTCGGCCTCGACTACATTTACAGCACGCTGTCAAATGCAAACGGAGGTGACCCGCTCGATTATCAGGCGCTGGTCAACAGTCCGACAGAACTTGAAGTCGTCGCGACCAATGCCCTGACAGGAGAACCGACCTACTTTAATAAGGATGACATCAAGCAGGACGACTATACGATCATCAAGGCATCCTCAGCGCTTCCGGCGGCCTGCAAGCCGATCCGTTATAAGGGGAAGCCATATTACGACGGCGGCATATCCGACGCGATCCCTGTCAAACGCGCATTTGATCAGGGGTGCGACAAGGTCGTGATCATCATGTCCAAAACAAGGGACTTTGTAAAAGAACCCGAAAAAATGAAACCGCTTTATCACACGCTCTGCCGCGATTTCCCGGCCACCGTCAAAGCCTGTGACAATCGTCATCTGATGTACACGCGCTGCCAGACGCTCTCCTACCTTTTAGAGGAGCAGGGAAAGGCATTCATTTTCGCGCCGAGCAAGAAGCTGAAGATGGGAACCTTCTCCATGGATCTGGCTGTCGAAGAAGAGCTTTATGAACTCGGTCTTTCTGATTTCGAAGCGGACAAAGAGAAGCTGTTAGAATGGTTGTCATAAAAAGAGGTTATCAGCATACAATTTTTGTATAAGTTTCATAGAAGAAAATGCTTAATTGAAAAAGTAAATTCCAGTGCACGAGTAAATTCCACTGAGTATTAAAAGTTGGATTATTTTTAAAAGTTTTTAAAGACAGTTCTGTCGGAGAGACATATAATTAAACTGAACACAGTCAAAACTTTTAATTCAGGGTATAGCAAACAGACCAAATGGAATCCGTGTGTGAAAAAGTGAATTCCATTCAGCCGAGGCGTGGGTTTATGAATTGTTAAAAGTTTACTCCGGACAACAGTTTTGACTTTG
>JAFUBZ010000041.1 GCA_017459945.1 Eubacterium sp. | reverse complement strand
TAAGCGTGTCTTTGAAAGCTTTATCAAAGCGGGCGCGTTTGACAGCCTTTCCGATAACAGGCGGCAGCTTTTGCAGGCCTATCCGCTGATCGTGGATGCGGCCGGTAAGGAGCGTAAGAATGCAATGACCGGTCAGATGTCCCTGTTTGATCTGGTTGGAGAAGAGGAAAAAGAACAGTTCAGGATTCAGCTTCCGGAGGTTTCTGATTTTTCAGAAAGCGAACGTCTGGCAATGGAAAAGGAAGTGCTTGGCATTTATGTCAGCGGACATCCGCTGCGCAGTGATGAGGCGCTGATGAAGCAGGTTGTGACCAGGCAGACTTCGGATTTTATATTAGAAGATTCTGATACGGTCAATCTGGCAGGGATTCTCGTACAGGACGGGGAACGTGCTGTGATCGGCGGCCTTGTAGAAGGGAAAACAATCAAATATACGAGACAGAATCAGGCAATGGCATTTGTAACGATCGAAGATCTCGTGGGCGTTGTAGAAGTGATCGTTTTTCCGCGTGATTTTGAAAAGTATGCCAATCTTCTGGAAGAAGACAGTAAGGTCTTTGTTGCCGGCAGAGTGTCGGTGGAAGAAGGCAAGAACGCGAAGCTGATCTGTGAAAAAGTTGTACCGTTTTCGGAAGGTACCAAAGAAGTCTGGATTCGGTTTGGAGACATGGCAGAATATGAGCAGAAAAAGGATCAGCTTACACAGATCTTGAGTCTTTCCGAGGGGAAAGATGAGGTGATCCTGTATCTTGCCGCAGAGCGTGCTGTTAAGCGTCTGGGGCCTGCGAATGGAATCCGGGCAGATGGGCTGCTCGAAGAGCTGAAGCTTCAGTTCGGGACAGAAAACATACAGATCAAAGGAAAGAAATTGAACATATAATATTTCGTTTTGACAGGAGGTAGTTAAGATGTCAGATGAGATCAGGACAATAGGCGTTTTGACAAGTGGCGGTGATGCACCGGGGATGAATGCAGCGATCCGTGCAGTGGTCCGTCAGTCAATCGCGCACGGAAAACGTGTTATGGGAATCCGCAGAGGATATAAAGGCATGATCGAAGGTGATTTTGTCGCAATGGATGCACATTCCGTATCAGACATCATCCAATGTGGCGGAACGATCCTGCAGACAGCACGCTGTAAAGAGTTCCACACAAAAGAGGGTCAGGAAATGGCGGCAATGCGGTGCCGGGAGAACGGTGTTGACGGAGTGGTCGTAATCGGCGGAGACGGTTCCTATCGCGGTGCGCAGGCACTGGCAAACTGCGGGATCAAAACAATCGGTGTTCCGGGAACGATCGATCTGGATATCGCATGTACGGATTATACGATCGGATTTGATACGGCGGTCAATACCGCGATGCAGGCAATCGACAGAATCCGGGATACATCCTCATCACATCAGCGCTGCAGTATCATAGAGGTCATGGGGCGTCATGCCGGGTACATCGCGCTTTCCTGCGGCCTGGCAAACGGTGCGGAACAGATCATGATCCCGGAAAAATATGATTATGATGAAGACAGGATCATTCAGGATATCATCTATCGCCGCAGCATGGGCAAAAAGCATTATATCATCATCAATACCGAGGGCATCGGGAATACCGATCAGCTGGCAAAGCGGATCGAAGAGGAGACCGGCATGGAAGCAAGGACAACGATCCTTGGCTATATGCAGCGCGGCGGCAGCCCGACGGCAAAAGATCGTGTCTATGCGACGATTATGGGCGCGAAGGCGGTCGATCTGCTCTGTGAAGGAAAAAGCAACCGTGTCGTAGCATTTAAGAATGGTGCATATGTCGATTATGATATCGACGAAGCATTGGCAATGCAGAAGACAATTTCAGAATATGATTACAGGGTCTGCCGGAACATGTCAAAAGGATATGGCGATCCGATTGAAACAGACGAATGAGAGAAGAAGTGATCACGAGCACAGCGAACCGTCAGGTGAAATATCTGGTTTCGCTGATGAAAAAACCAAAGCTCAGGAAAGAGGAAGGTGTCTTTGTGACAGAGGGACTGCGGATCTTCCGCGAGATCCCACGGGAGCTGATCCGGGAGGTTTATGTGACGGAGCGGTTTCTTTTGGCGCACAAAGAAGAAGTGAAGGACCTTTCATACAAAGTGCTTTCAGAAGAAGTGTTTTCGAGGATCGCAGATACAAAAACACCACAGGGGATCCTCTGCGTCGTTCGGCGCGTTTCTTCCAATATAGAAGAACTGTTTCAGGAAAACGGTATATGGCTTTTGCTTGAGGATATTCAGGATCCGGGTAATCTGGGAACGATCATCCGGACAGCGGAAGGCGCGGGCGCTGCCGGTGTGTTTCTGTCATCGGGCTGTGTCGACATTTTTTCTCCGAAAGTGGTGCGTTCGACGATGGGAAGCATTTTTCGTGTCCCGTTTGTAAAAGACTGCGATCTGAGAGAAATGGTAAGCTTTCTGAAAGAAAAGAATGTGACGGTATATGCGGCCGGGATCCGTGACGCGCTTTTGTATGATGAGGCAGAGTATCAAAATGGCGCAGCTATTTTGATCGGCAATGAAGGAAACGGATTGAGCGATGAGATGCTGCAGTCGGCGGACCGGCAGATCATGATCCCGATGCAGGGAAAGCTGGAGTCTTTAAATGCGGCAATGGCAGCAGGAATATTGCTTTATGAAGCAGATCGCCAAAAAAGAGCAGGAGGCAGACATGTTTCGGATCTGGGCGCGTGAATTTCAGAACAACAAAATGCTTCGGGATATGGTGGTTCCTGTGCCGGGAGAAGATACCCGGACACACAAGGTGTTTGAAGCGTTGCAGGTGATCTGTGACGCGTTTGATCTGGGCAATCCGATCTGGCTGGACTCCAATGTGGAAGAGTTCAGACGGCAGTCCAAGACAAGATTCTATTCTGACAGTTTTATAGAACAGATTGCATTTGATTACCTGGAAATCTGGATTATCGAAGAGGATTGATCATGGGAAGTGAACAGCGGACAGGCACTTTTCCGATGCTGGAAAACGTGGCAACCTGGCAAAATCTGATGTTTTTATATGAATCAGCGATCAAGGAAGTACGGACTAAGCTGGATATTCTAAGTGAGGAGTTCCAGAACAATTACCGCTATAATCCGATCGAGTACGTAAAATCGCGTATCAAGACACCGGAAAACATCGTGAAAAAAATGCGCCGGAATGACTATGAGATCACGATGGAAAACATGGTGGAAAAGATCAATGATGTAGCCGGTGTGAGGATCGTCTGTGACTTTACGGCTGATATCTATCGTCTGGTCAGGATGATACGGAACTTAAAAGAGTTTGAAGTGATCCGTGAAAAGGATTATATCGCAAAGCCGAAGGACAGCGGATACCGCAGCTATCATCTGATCGTAAAGGTTCCGGTCTACACGACGACAGAAGTAGTCAAGACAAAGGTTGAGATCCAGATCCGTACCATCGCGATGGACTTCTGGGCGACACTGGAGCATAAGATCTATTATAAATTCGAAGGAAATGCGCCGGACTATATCAGCAAGGATCTTCGGACCTGTGCGGATATTGTAGCGCAGCTTGACGATAAAATGCTGTCACTGAACGATGCGGTCATGCGTGCGAGTGACAGGCTTGACAATTCGGTTATAGAAGACTAAGGTATTTCTTAATGATTTGAAAAAGCACAGGAGGGTTTGAAATGACAAAGATAGATATCATCTCCGGTTTCCTCGGAGCCGGCAAGACAACACTGATCAAAAAACTGCTGGAAGAAGTCTTTGAAGACGAAAAAGTTGTTCTGGTGGAAAACGAGTATGGAGAGGTCGGCATTGACGGCGGCTTTTTAAAAGATGCGGGCATCGAGATCAAAGAGCTCAACTCAGGCTGTATCTGCTGCTCACTGGTCGGTGATTTTTCCAGAAGCTTAAAAGAAGTGATTGAAACCTTCAATCCGGATCGCATCCTGATCGAACCGTCGGGTGTCGGCAAACTTTCCGATGTGACGACTTCCGTAAAAGAAAGGGAAGAAAAGTTT
>JAFUBZ010000040.1 GCA_017459945.1 Eubacterium sp. | reverse complement strand
GACGATCGTTGAAGAAGCAAAAACAGAAGAGCGCGAAAACGAAAACGGTGAAAAGGAAATCGTTGAGATCTCTCCTGCACAGGAAAAATTAAAGATCTTAAAGCGTCCGGTTCCGCTCAATGATACGCAGCCGCTCTGGACAAAACAGCCTTCCGAATGCAGCGATGAGGATTATAAAGAGTTTTACCGCAAGGTATTCCGCGACTTTAAGGAGCCGCTTTTCTGGATCCATTTAAACATGGATTATCCGTTCAACTTAAAGGGTATTCTTTATTTCCCGAAGATCAACCTGCGCTATGAGGCAGCAGAGGGAACCATTAAGCTTTACAACAATCAGGTATTCATTGCTGACAATATCAAAGAAGTCATCCCGGATTTCCTGATGCTCTTAAAGGGCGTGATCGACTGTCCGGATCTGCCGCTGAATGTTTCCAGAAGCGCACTGCAGAATGACGGCTTTGTCACAAAGATCAGCGACTATATCACCAAAAAGGTTGCTGACAAGCTGAGCGGACTCTGCAAGACAGACAAGGAAAACTATGAGAAATACTGGTCTGATATCGCTCCGTTCATCAAGTTCGGATGTCTGCGTGACACCAAGTTCTGCGACCGCATGAATGATTACATCCTGTTTGAGAATCTTGACGGAAAGTTCCTGACACTTCCGGAACTGCTTGCCGCAAAAGAAGACGGGGAAGCAAAAGAAGCAGAAGAGAACACCGAAGCAGAAAGCACCGAAGAGAATAACGGGAAAGAGCCAGAGAGAGAGACGGTATATTATGTTTCTGACAAGAACCAGCAGGGACAGTACATCCGGATGTTCAAAGAGCAGGGTATGGATGCCGTGATCTTAGATTCCGATATCGACGCTTCCTTTATCACACAGCTTGAGCAGCGCAACGAGCATTATCAGTTCATGCGCATCGATGCCGATGTGACAGACGCGTTAAAAGACGAGTCCTCTACAGAAGACCTCGAAGAAGCCGTTAAAACGCTTCAGGAGGCATTTAAAGGTGCGCTGTCGAATGAGAAGCTGACTGTCAAGGCAGAGGCCTTAAAAGACGAATCTGTGGCTTCTGTGCTGACGATCTCTGAAGAAGGTCATCGGATCCAGGAGATGATGCGGATGTACCAGTACGGCGGTGATATTGACACCAGCATGTTTGCTGCAGAAGAGACGATCACGCTGAATGTAAAGCATCCTCTGGTATCCTATATCCTTGCACATAAGGATTCCGAGAATGTACCTGTTTTCTGTCAGCAGCTGTATGATCTTGCAAAGATCGCAAACCAGCCGCTGTCGACAGAAGAGATGACAGCTTTCGTGAAACGCAGCAACGATATCATGATGATGCTGACAAAATAAGGTATACCTTTTCGCAGTATTATTTCTGTGCATATCACACAGCTTCTGATAATCGTTTTCCTTGCCGTTTGCAAAGAGTTTCCAAACAAGCTTACTGCGGTTTTTGAGGGGTACGCCTCACAGTCGTTGCCGTTTTTTGATAAAAACGCCACTCCTGTTCGTCCAAAATTTATAGCGGATAATAAATTTTGCCCCCTCACAAACCTTGTAACTTTGCGGAAACACTATTGCTCACTCAACGGAAAAGCGATTTTCAGAAGCTGTTGTGATATTGCAGAAATCGATAACTGCGAATACAATGTCGTATTTTTTAATCACATATTTTCATCAAGAGACGACATTCTGCGAAGTTTTATGTTTTTGCAGTACATTTGAAAATAGATGAGCAAGGATTAACCGGAATCTTCAAAGATTTTTTGTGAGTGTTTTGACCAGAGGTGAAATCCACTCCTTACGAAGACTTAGACACGACAGCATTCTGGAGTGTCTTAGTCGTAGTCAGGAGTTATTTCACCGTCGGGAAACGAGCTTTCTTGGAGATTTCGGTTGAGCCTTGCTCATCTTAAAATGTATGCTTAAAAATATACATATTGAAAAAAACAGCTCCCGTGACAGGAGCTGTTTTTCATTCTTATGATGCTTTCTCTGCTGTTTCTGTGTTATCGGCAGCAGCTTCTTCTTTTTTCTTTAAGTTCCGCTCAGCGGTTGTCAGCATCAGCTTGATGCGGTTTAACTGGTTTACCTCACTCGCGCCCGGGTCAAAATCGATCGCAACAATGTTGGATTCCGGGAAATCGTGACGCATCTTTTTGATGACGCCTTTGCCCACGATGTGGTTCGGCAGACAGCCAAACGGCTGGCAACAGATGATGTTCGGAACACCCATGTGGATCAGCTCAACCATTTCACCGGTTAAGAACCAGCCTTCACCGGTCTGGTTGCCAAGTGAGATGATCGGCTCTGCGCCTTTTGCCGTATCAAAAATGCTTGCCGGCGGTGTAAAGTGCTTGCTTTCCTGGAGGGCCTTGTGTGCGGCGCCGCGCAGCTTTTCAATCGCCCAGATTCCAAGGTTTGCCTTCGTCTTCGAAGAGCGTTTCATCCCAAGATTATCTGCCTTGAAGTTGCTGTTATAAAAACTATACAGGAAGAAATCAAGGAAATCCGGAACAACCGCTTCCGCGCCTTCTGCCTCAAGCAGATCGACCATAGAGTTGTTTGCACGCGGCATGAACTTCACCAGGATCTCGCCAACGATTCCGACCTTCGGCTTCTGGATGTCTTTTCTCGGAAGCACATCAAAGTCATGAACGATCTCGCGGCACATTTTTTTATACTTTCTGTGACTTAAGATCTTATCCTGGCAGAGGAAATCGATGATCTTTTTGTTCCACTCCTGATGCAGGGCATTGGTTGCACCTTCCTCTGCTTCATACGGACGGGTCGCATAGATGACACGCATCAGGATATCACCGAACACGATACCGTAAACCGCTTTCTGAGCCATTTTCGGTGTAATCTTAAAGCCCGGATTCTTCTCAAGGTCCGACAGGTTCAAAGAGATAACCGGAATCTGCGGATATCCCGCTTTCTTTAACGCACGACGGATAAAGCCGACATAGTTGGATGCACGACAGCCGCCGCCTGTCTGTGACATCATGATCGCGAGACGGTCTGTGTCGTATTTTCCGGATGTTACCGCATCGAGCATCTGTCCGACCGTGATAATGGAAGGGTAGCAGGCGTCATTGTTGACGTATTTGAGTCCTGCATTGACTGCTGCCGTATTGTCATTATCAAGGACGACGACATTATATCCGCAGGAATTGAATGCCGGTCCGAGGATATCAAAGTGGATCGGTGTCAGCTGCGGCGCGATGATCGTGTAATTCTTTCGCATTTCTTCTGTAAAGATGACACGATTGTGCGCAGTCGGTTCGAGGGTACGTTCGATATGCTGTTTTTCCCTTGTGCGGATCGCTGCGATCAGGGAACGGATCCGGATCCTTGCGGAACCAAGGTTATTGACCTCGTCGATCTTTAAGCAGGTATAGATCTTACCGGAATCGGAGAGGATGTCATTGACCATATCGGTTGTTACCGCATCCAGACCGCATCCGAAGGAGTTTAACTGGATCAGATCCAGGAATTCGGTTGTTTTAACATACTGTGCGGCAGCATACAGGCGGGAGTGGTACATCCACTGATCCAGAACAACAAGCGGACGCTCTACCTGCTGCAGATGGGAAACAGAATCCTCTGTCAGTACCGCAAAGCCAAAGGAGTTGATCAGCTCAGGGATACCGTGGTTGATCTCCGGATCGATATGATACGGGCGGCCTGCAAGCACGATGCCGCGGCGGCCGGTTTCCTGCAGCCACGCGATGGTTTCCTCGCCTTTTTTACGCATGTCCTCTCTGGCAGATTCCATTTCAGCCCATCCGGCATCCACAGCATCAGACACTTCATCACGTGAAATATTGAAGATCTCCTTCATGACCTCGATCAGACGCTCCTTCAGGACATCTTTATTGGTAAATGCCATAAACGGATTGTAGAACTCTACCTCACCATTTGTGATCTCTTCAACGTTGTTTTTAATGTTCTCCGCATAGGATGTAACGATCGGGCAGTTGTAGTTATTGCCTGCATCCGGGAACTCAAGACGCTCATACGGGATACACGGATAGAAGATCCGATCGATCCCATGACGGATCAGCCAGGTTACATGTCCGTGCGCGATCTTTGCCGGGTAGCATTCGGACTCACTCGGGATGGATTCGATGCCCAGCTCATAGACCTTTCTGTTTGAACGGGGAGAGAGTACCAGCTGGAATTTCAGCTTCGCAAAGAACGCTGCCCAGAACGGATAGTTCTCATACATGTTCAGTACACGCGGCATACCGATCACACCACGCATCGCCTCCGATTTTGAAAGCGGTTTATACTGGAAGATCCGTTTGTATTTATACTCAAAAAGATTTGGAATATCATCTTTTTTCTTTTCTTCACCAAGTGCGCGTTCACAGCGGTTACCTGTGATATAACGGCGGTTGCCGGAAAACTCATTGATCGTCAGCAGGCAGTTGTTGGTACATTTTCCACAGCGCTCCAGATGCGTATTATATTCCAGTGCTTCAATTTCTTCGATCGAAAGCATGGAAGTCTCAACGCCTTCCTGATAACGGTCTCTGGCCAGAAGTGCAGCACCAAACGCGCCCATGATCCCGGCGATATCCGGTCTTGTCGCATGACATCCGGAAATGGTCTCAAAGCTGCGAAGAACTGCATCGTTATAGAATGTACCACCCTGTACAACGACATTCTCACCAAGCTCCTTCGGATCTGCCAGCTTGATTACCTTAAACAATGCGTTTTTAATAACAGAGTACGCCAGTCCTGCAGAAATATCCGCAACAGAAGCACCTTCTTTTTGTGCCTGCTTAACCTTTGAATTCATGAAAACGGTACAACGTGTACCAAGGTCGATCGGATGCGGTGCAAACAGCGCCTCTTTTGCAAAATCCTGCACACTGAAATCCAGTGATTTTGCGAAGGTCTCAATAAAGGAACCGCAGCCTGCGGAACATGCTTCATTCAAAAGAACACTGTCAACCGTATTGTTCTTGATCTTGATGCACTTCATATCCTGCCCGCCGATGTCTAAGATGCAGTCAACAGAAGGATCAAAGAACGCAGCAGCAGTATAGTGTGCGACTGTCTCAACTTCACCTTCATCCAGCTGGAATGCAGCCTTTACCAGTGCTTCACCATAGCCTGTCGAGCAGGAATAAACGATCTTGGTATCCTCCGGAATGATCGAAGAGATCTCACGGATCGCACGGATGGATGTCGCGATCGGACTGCCGTTGTTATTGCTGTAAAAAGAGTAGAGCAGTGTACCGTCTTCGCTGACAAGAGCAAGCTTTGTCGTCGTAGAACCTGCATCAATACCAAGGAAACACTTCCCATGATAGTCAGCAAGGGAGCCCTTTGTAACGGAAGCACCCGCATGACGTCTGGTAAACTCCTCATAATCCTCTTTGGACGCAAAAAGCGGATCCATACGATCAACTTCGAACTCCATATGGATCTCACCGGTCAGCTTGTTCAGCAGACCTTCCAGAGAGATTTGTGTCTCTTCCTTATAATTGAGCGCGGAACCCATTGCCGCAAAAAGATGTGAATTCTCCGGTGCAATGATATGCTCATCATCAAGCTCGAGTGTCCGGATGAATGCTTCCTTTAATTCTGAAAGGAAATGAAGCGGGCCGCCTAAGAATGCAACATGTCCGCGGATCGGCTTTCCGCAGGCAAGTCCGCTGATCGTCTGATTGACCACTGCCTGGAAGATAGAAGCAGCGAGATCTTCTCTGGTTGCGCCTTCATTGATCAACGGCTGGATATCCGACTTTGCAAACACGCCGCAGCGCGCAGCGATCGGATAGATCGCCTTATAATCCTTCGCGTATTCATTCAGACCGCTGGCATCCGTCTGGATCAGAGATGCCATCTGGTCAATAAAAGACCCCGTACCGCCGGCACAGAGACCATACATTCGCTGCTCGATATTACCATTTTCAAAATAGATGATCTTTGCATCCTCACCGCCAAGCTCGATCGCCACATCCGTCTGCGGCGCGATATGTTCAAGTGCAGTGGATACGGAAACCACGTCCTGTACGAACGGAACCTCCAGATGATTTGCCAGTGTCAGTCCACCGGATCCTGTGATCATCGGGCAGAGCGTGATGTTCCCGGTCTGTTCATAAGCTTTCTGCAGAAGTCCGGACAGAGATTCCCGGATATTTGCAAAATGTCTCTGGTAATCGGCAAATATTAACTGATCGTTCTCATCTAGGATCGCGATCTTAACTGTAGTAGATCCAATATCAATTCCAAGTTTATATATCTTGTTCTCCATACGTCACCTTTACATATATATAGTGTTTCTGATTTTAAACCTATCCTCGTATTATACATATTTTCAAAGAAAGAAACAACCCCGGCGCATGCTTCTTTAGACATTCTTTACGATTCATTTAAAATTGACAAAAATAACCCGAATCTCTATAATAAAGCGGATAGTATGCCCAAGCCTGCAGTGGGCATAATTGTTTTGACTTTAAGGAGGCTGGCCCTTTATGGGATTTTTAGACAAAATGGAGCGGCGGTTCGGGAAATACGCGATCAGCGGCCTGATGAAATATATGGTCGGGTGCTACATCATCGGATATGTTCTGATGTATGCCTGTCCCCGGTCTTTAAGCCTGCTTTCCCTGGAACCGTATTTTATTCTGCACGGCCAGGTCTGGCGCATTGTATCATGGCTTCTGATCCCGCCAAGCACGAGTATCATCTGGGCTGTCATCATGATCATCTTTTATTATCAGATCGGAACGGCACTGGAGCGTACCTGGGGTGCTTTTAAATTCAATGTCTATATTTTTGGCGGTATCATCCTGACGATCGTCGGTGCTTTCATCATGTACTTTATCGTTGGCGGGGCCGTGATGACGGCAGGCCTGTCAACCTTTAGCACCTACTACATCAACTTAAGTATATTCCTTGCTTTTGCGGTCACCTACCCCGAGCATCAGGTACTTGTCTATTTCCTGATCCCGGTCAAGATGAAATGGCTTGCGATCATTTACGCGGCACTTGCGCTTTACGGAGCCGTCGTATCCGGCTGGCCGGCACGTGTCGCGATCATCTGCTCGCTTGGCAACTTCTTCATCTTCTGGGCGCTGACCAGAAACATGAAACGGATCTCTCCAAAGGAAATCCACAGAAAGCAGGAATTCAAAAGAAAGATCAACCAATCATCCGGTTACACATCCCGCAACGGGACGATCACAAAGCACAAATGTGCCGTATGCGGCAGAACAGAGCTTGACGATCCGAATCTGGAATTCCGTTTTTGCTCCAGATGTAACGGAAACTATGAATACTGTCAGGATCATCTGTTTACGCATGAGCACATCAAATAAGCAACACATTTATGGGAGATAACATGGAAGACACAAGAAAAGACATTTTAAACGAAGAAACAAAAGAAGAGGTCGTATCCCGCAATTTCATCGAACAGATCATTGATGAAGATCTGAAAGAAGGAAAAGCGAAAGAAATCTGTACCCGTTTTCCGCCTGAGCCGAACGGATACCTTCATATCGGCCATGCAAAGTCCATCCTTTTAAACTATGGGCTCGCACAGCAGTATGGCGGCAAATTCAACATGCGGTTTGATGACACGAATCCGACAAAGGAAAAGGAAGAGTTTGTCAATTCCATCCTGGAAGACATCAAATGGCTTGGCGCAGACTGGGAAGACCGCCTCTATTTTGCATCGGATTATTTCCCGCAGATGTATGAAGCAGCCATTACACTGATCAAAAAAGGAAAAGCTTATGTCTGCGATCTGACAGCAGACGAGATCCGCGAATACCGCGGTACATTAACGGAGCCCGGCAAAAACAGTCCGTATCGTGAAAGAAGTGTGGAAGAAAACCTGAAGCTCTTCGAAGAAATGAAGGATGGCAAATATGCTGACGGCGAGAAAGTGCTCCGCGCAAAGATCGATATGGCTTCTCCGAACATGAACATGAGAGATCCGGTCATCTATCGTGTGGCGCACATCGCGCATCACAGAACCGGCGATCAGTGGTGCATCTATCCGATGTATGACTTTGCCCATCCGATCGAGGATGCGATCGAGGGTGTTACCCACTCCATCTGTACTCTGGAATTCGAAGACCACAGACCGTTGTATGACTGGGTCGTAAACGAAGTCGGCGGTTATGATCCGAAGCCGCGTCAGATTGAGTTTGCAAAGCTTTATCTGACTAATATCGTAACTGGAAAGCGCTATATCAAAAAACTCGTAGAAGAGGGCATCGTAGACGGCTGGGATGATCCGAGACTCGTTTCTATCGCAGGCCTTCGCAGAAGAGGATTTACCCCTTCCTCCATCCAGAAATTTGTTGACCTGTGCGGTGTTTCCAAATCAAACTCTGCCGTTGATTATGCCATGCTTGAATACTGCATCCGCGAGGATCTGAAAATGGATGCATCGCGTGTCATGGCGATCCTTGATCCGATCAGACTGGTCATCGACAACTATCCGGAAGGACAGATCGAAGAGCTTGAGATCGATAACAACGTGGAAAACCCGGCACTCGGTAAGCGTATGGTTCCGTTTGGGAGAGAGCTTTATATTGAGCGTGAAGACTTTATGGAAGTCCCGCCGAAAAAATACCGTCGTCTGTATCCGGGCAACGAAGTACGCCTGATGAATGCATATTTTGTCACCTGTACGGAAGTCGAAAAAGATGCCAGTGGCAATATCATCGCCGTTCATTGTACCTATGATCCGGAAAGCCGCGGCGGCAACAGCCCGGACGGCAGAAAGGTGCGTGGCACGATCCACTGGGTGGAAGCAAACAGCGCGATCCCTGCAACGGTACGTCTCTATGAAAACATCATCGATGAAGAGAAGGGCGTCTACAATGTGGAGGACGGTTCTTTGAATCTGAATCCGAATTCTCTGACCGTATGCGCAGACTGCAAACTTGAGCCGTCTTTGAAAACGGCAAAAGCTTATGACAGCTTCCAGTTTGTACGAAACGGTTTCTTCTGTGTCGACAGCAAGGACAGCACAGAGGATGCTCTTGTATTCAACCGGATCGTATCGCTTAAGAGCTCATACAAGCTTCCGGCACAGCAGTAATCTTTAATCAAATACAATACCGTTCAAACAGCTGCAGATCATCATTTGCAGCTGTTTCAGTCATGCATGAAACCCAGAAAGGTTTATATATAGATTTATGAAAAAAAAGAAAGCATTATGGATCGTTCTTATCATATTGGCTGTCATCATCGTTTGTCTGTTTAGTCAGTTTACTTTTATGGTAAAAGCCAAACGAGTTTTGATGAATACCTGGTTTGTTTCCGACAACGAAACAATTGGCGCGGATCTGTCGAAGTATCAGGGAAATGTGGATATGGACCGCCTTGCCGAACAGGGGCTTTCCTTTGTTTATGTCAAGGCTACGGAAGGGTGCGAGACCACAGACACCTGTTTTGACGCGAACTGGGAAAATGCCATCGAAAGCCCTCTGGCGGTCGGCGCCTATCATTTCTTTTCGTTTGACAGCGATGGAACGAAACAGGCATATCATTATATCGAGACCGTCGGCGATCTTGAAGGTTGTCTGATCCCGGTAGTCGATGTGGAATACTATGCCGATAAAGAACAAAACCCGCCCGAAAAGGAAGATGTAGTCAGAGAGCTTGGTGAGTATTTATCGGTCCTGGAAGCAGAATACGGCGTCAAGCCGATGATCTACGCACAAAAGGACATCTACAAAAAATACATCAAAGACGACTTTTCAGAGTATCCCAGATGGATCAGAAGCATCTATTATCCGGCTGTTTTTGAAGCCGGCAGAAACTGGGTGCTCTGGCAATATGCTGACACGATCTCACTGGATGGATACGATGGAGATGAGGGCAACATCGATATGAATGTTTTAAACAAAAAAGTCAGTCTGGATTCTTTGATCGTAGAATAATATGCAGCGTAAACAGGAGCAGTTTTCATGCGGTTAGACAAATATCTTGCGGATATGGGCATTGGCACCCGGAGTGAGATCAAAACAAAAATACGCAAAGGTAATGTTACGGTAGACGGAAGCATCATAAAAGATGCCGGTTTTCAGGTGTCTGACGAATCTGTCGTTACATTCTGCGGACAGGAAGTTTCCTATGAAGCATATGTTTATTACATGCTCAACAAGCCTTCCGGTGTCATATCAGCATCAGATGACGAAACACAGACTACTGTCATTGACCTGATCACAGAAAGGAATCGCAGGGATCTGTTTCCTGTCGGGCGTCTCGATAAGGATACCGAAGGGCTTCTTCTGATCACAAATGACGGACCGCTCGCACACAGACTGTTATCTCCCAGGCATCATGTTGATAAAGTATATTATGCCAGGATCGACGGGATCGTATCTGATCAGGAAATCAAAGCTTTTTCCTCCGGTCTGACAGTAGATGATACCTTCACAGCCATGCCCGCGGATCTTAAGGTCCTTCGTACAGTTCCCGAAAACCGGACTTCCGAGGTTGAGATTACGATCCGGGAAGGAAAGTATCATCAGATCAAGCGGATGTTTCATGCTGTCGATATGGAAGTTTTGTTTTTGAAACGAATCCAAATGGGAAGTCTCGTCCTTGATCCTGCATTATCGCCCGGTGAATACCAAAGGCTGACAGAATCCGAACTGCACGCATTACAGATATAACGAAAGGAAAGGAACATTCTAAAATGGAAATCCTGTCTTTGATCGGCATCTTCGCCGGTCTGGCACTCATGATCTATCTGACTTTCAAAGGCCATTCTATCATCTGGGTCGCGCCCCTGTCCGCATTTATCGTTGTTCTTTTCGCGGTTGGCGCGGGACTTGGAGAGGATCGTACATTGCTTTCCTCCTACACGGTAGACTATATGCGTGGCGTAGGAGAGTACTTTATTTCCTGGTTCCCGACCTTTTTACTTGGTGCGATCTACGGAAAAGTCATGGAAATGACCGGTGCGGCAAGGGCACTTGCAGATCTGATCGTCAAGCTGATCGGACCGCGTTTTGTAGTGCTTGCCGTATTGATCCCCTGTATGCTTCTGACATACGGCGGTGTTTCTTTGTTTGTCGTCGTATTTATCATGTATCCGATGGGATATGCCATATATAAGGCGGCTGATATTCCGAGAACCATGCTGCCTGCAGCCATCGCATTCGGTTCGTTTGGTTTTACGATGACCTCCATCCCGGGAAGCCCGCAGATCCAGAACCTGATCCCGATGGATTACTTTGACACGGCAGCGACTGCTGCACCCGTCATGGGAATCGTTGCAAGCATTATCGTATTGATCCCCGGATATCTGTATTTAAATCGCAGAGTCAAAAAGGCAAGACTAGAAAACCTTGGGTTCACAGATGATCCCAAGATCCTAAAAGAAAGTGAGAACGCATTTGGAGAAGCGACCGTACGTTACTGGCTTTCCGGTCTGATCCCGCTGATCGTCGTATTTATCACATTAAATCTCTTAAAATGGAATATCGTCGTTGCACTGATCACAGGTATTATCGTCTGCTGCCTGTTCCATCCGGATAAACTCAAACGGATGCCACAGACCATCACGGAAGGTGCAAAGGGATCTGTGACTGCGATCATGAATACGGCATGCGCGGTCGGGTTTGGTTCTGTCATCCGGATCGTTCCGGGATTTGCGCTTCTTACCGCACTCCTGATCAGCCAGAACGCAACGCCGATGTCATTGCTGTTTTCTGAAGCACTCTCAACGAGTGTCCTTTCCGGTGCAACGGGCTCTGCGTCCGGCGGCCTGTCGATCGCACTCGCGGCATTTGCCGACCAGTATCTGGCCGTCGCACAAACACTTGGCATCAGTCCTGACATCCTGCATCGTGTTGCTTCAATCGCAGCAGGCAGTCTTGACAAGCTTCCGCACAACGGCGCCGTGATCACATTGCTGGCCGTTTCACACTGCACACATAAGGAATCTTACAAAGATATTTTTGTGGTATCTGTTATCATTCCGTTGATCGCTTTGGTTATTTTGCTGTTAATCTGGGGTGCTGTTTTGTAAAACATGTGCATGCTTATCCATTTTCTGCAAACCTTTTGAATTATTATGAATTACTGTTTTTAAGAAAACTGTATTACAATAATGGTGTTGAAAGAAACACTGCAGAGCACTGCAGAACACAAAACCAACGAAGGGAGAGAACACTATGTCAATTTTCCACAAATTTCAGGACATCTTTAACTATCTGCTGGAAGCACCGGACAGAGAGACAGGCGATGAGAAGATCAAATTCGAACAGATGATGACCGCTGACTTTATCGGAACACTGAACAACATCAAGAATGCTGACACAAGAGCGGCAGGAGATAAGATCCTGGAGGATGCCATTGCCGGCACACATAAAAGATTTGCTGATGAATTGACCAACATCAAGAATGCGCCAACAAGAAAAATCGGCAACAGAGAAATCGATTCTCTCCTTGTTCTGATGAACGAGTATGCTGCTACACTGGTTTCGATCAAACATGCACCGACCCGTGAAGATGGCGATAAGATCATCAAGACCTGCCTGGTATAATCAATCATCATATGAATTTCCGGACCGGATCAGAGCTTTTCTGATCCGGTCTTTCGTTATTTGTAGGTTTCTTCGATTTCTGCTATGATGTGCATGTGGGTGAAAAATGATTTTTGAAGGATTGGATGTTCATACCGTATGCATATTTTTCGTAAAACATGTAATCTCATAACGGGCATCTTACTGGCTGTTTTTCTTGCCCGCATCTTCACCCGGTTTGTTTTTACGCAAAGCTATGATCAGACACAGCTTATCCTTACGCTTCTTTTTCTGATCATATATGTTGTGACATGCAGAGAGCAAAAGTACCGGCTGCTTCCTGTCTGGAAACGTTTGCTCCGGGTCATCCTGTTACCGGTTGTCCTGTTCGCCGGGGCGGTTTCTGTCATTATGATCGCCCTCAATGTTTCAGACATCCCGCTTGGGGTGTTCCCGGATCTTAAGGCGATCGAAAGTCCGATGCGTGCAGCCGTAGCAGCGATCATCTGCCTGGTCATTTTACTTAGTTTTTATATGATCCTGTTCAATCCGATCGCGAATGTTTCCGCCCGGAAACTGGATCAGATGGAAGGACATGAGTTTGAAGCATATTGCGCCAAGGTGCTCAAACGAAACGGCTATAAGAACGTCCATGTCACACAGGGCAGCAGTGACTATGGTGCTGACATCATTGCCCGGAAACATGGACGCAAATGGGTCGTGCAGTGCAAACGCTACAGCACGGTAGTCGGAAGCGCGCCCATCCAGGAGATTTCTGCTGCCATGCAGTACTATCAGGCAAAAAAAGCAGCAGTGATCACCAACTCTACTTTCACATCAAATGCAAAGCGTCTGGCTGATGCCAATGGCATTCTGCTCATCGACGGTGATACTTTATCGAAAATGAGCAAAAAAATATAAAGATCCAAAGGAAGGAAACCCGATCATGGAACAAAAGCACAGCTGTATCGACTGCGGAACTGTCAACTGCAATAAAATGCAGTCCAGCTATCCGCCGTTTTGTCTGACAACAAATATTGACCCCACGCTTCTTGACAGTGCGATGGAAGAGTACAATGATCCGACGATCCGGTCGATTGCCATCGCGGCAGCAGAAGTAGAGACTGAAAACTACTGTAAAATGACACGATTAGAGGAAACCATCGAATTTGCCAAAAAGCTGAACGCAAAAAAGATCGGCATCGCAACCTGTGCGGGTCTGATCCAGGAATCCCGTACCGTTGCCCGCATCTTCAGAGAGCATGGGTTTGAAGTCTTTGGTGTTGCCTGCAAATGCGGCACACAGAAAAAGACTTCGATCGGTGTGCCGGAATTCTGTAATGCCACCGGCGAAAACATGTGCAATCCCATATTACAGGCAAAGTATCTGAATGCCGAAGAGACTGATCTCAATATCCTCATCGGCCTTTGCGTCGGACACGACAGCATGTTTTATAAATTTGCCGATGCACCTGTCACAACACTCGTCAGCAAAGATCGTGTCATGGCGCACAATACCGTTGGCGCGATCTATCAGGCAGACAAATATTATTCCACAAAACTGGAACCGTAAGTATTTTGAATGATTAGCTTAATTGAAAAAGTAAATTCCTGTGCACGAGTAAATTCCACTGAGTATTAAAAGTTGGATTATTTTTAAAAGTTTTTAAAGACAGTTCTGTCGGAGAGACATATAATTAACCTGAACACAGTCAAAACTTTTAATTCAGGG
>JAFUBZ010000039.1 GCA_017459945.1 Eubacterium sp. | reverse complement strand
TATTCCAAGCTGTGATAGTACCATTTCCGCATTATGTTTTACGTCTGGATTTACGCGAAGGTTTAATGTCGTATTCTTGTCCATTGATATTTCCTCCTCGCGGCAGCTGTAACGCATTTTGCGTTACAATTCAAGTTGGTTTCTTCGGAATTCGCGTGGTGTCATTCCAAAGCTTCTTTTGAATTGCAGGTTGAAATAGGAGATGTTATCAAAGCCATTGAGCATGGCAATCTCGGAAACCGATCTGGTAGTTTCCTCAAGTGCATGAGCTGCTTCCTGGATGCGGTAGTGATTTATATATTGAACACAACTCATCCCAACATACTGGCGGAAAAGGTTCATAAAATAATTCTTGCTGAAGCCTGCAAGATGTGCCAACTGCGTAATGCTTATTTTTTCGCTGTAATGGTTTGCAATGAACTCAAGCGCAGACTTTATGTGCCATCGATTCTCAGAAGTTATATGGCTGTCATCTGACTCTCTTATATATCCATATGAGAAGAGAAGGATCAGGATATGTAGCAGTTGTTCTTTCAATAGCATCTCATAAAACGATGGCTTGTTTTTAAAGCAGTCGAGTGCTCCTAAAAAAGCCTCCTTGATTTCTTCATAGCCGGCATCACACTCTCTTATTACTTCCTGCATCACTAACTGTCCTTCCGCCATTGGCCTGAGATACTTAGACGCCGAAAGGTCCTGATTACTTGCACCTAAATAATCAAGGTGGAACACCATGCTATCAGATATCATGGTCTTTCCCGGGATCTCACATGCCGAATGAGTGCAGTAAGGCGGTATCAGTATGATGTCTCCGGCATTTGCTTTAAACTCTTCCTTTCCGACCTTATAGTCTGAAGTTCCTTCCTGTATAAATGTGATTTCCATTTCCTCATGCCAGTGCAGCGCAAGTTCTCTATATGTAAATGGAATCAGACAATGATAGCTATTGACAGGAAGAAAAACATCCCCATGTTCAGCATTTTCACGGTTCACAGTCAGATTATCTTTCTTCTTCACTTCTTTAATATTCATAGGATTCTGTTAGTTTTTAGCTCAATTCTAGTAGTTTACGGCGTTTTTGTTGGTGTATTATATCATTATATTAATAATAGTTCAACAGAACCACTATCGTAGAAAAAGAATTAAGTGAGCGATTACAGGGAGGACAAAGCAAATGACAGCAGAGTGGTTAAAAGATGCAGTTTTTTATGAGATATATCCGCAGTCTTTCAAAGATTCAAATGGTGACGGTATTGGCGATATAAATGGGATTATCCAAAAACTGGACTATATCAAAAGTCTTGGATGCAATGCGCTTTGGATCAATCCGTGCTATGACTCACCTTTCAAGGATGCCGGATATGATGTGCGTGACTACAAAAAAGTAGCGCCACGCTACGGTACAAATGAGGATCTTTACAATCTCTTTGATGAGGCTCATAAGAGTGGCATCCGGGTGCTGCTCGACCTCGTACCGGGTCACACATCCGAAGAGCACCCTTGGTTCCTCGAAAGCCAGAAGGCTGAGAAGAACGAGTACACCGACCGTTTTATCTGGACTGATTTCTGCTTCCAGGGAACTGACGGGCTCCCATACATTGGCGGAGAAAGTGAACGCAGTGCCTGCTATATCCTGAACTTCTTCAAGTGTCAGCCTGCTCTCAACTACGGCTTCTACAAAACTACCGCGCCATGGCAGAAGAGTTTTCGTGATGCATCCGCATTGGCTACTCGTGAAGCTATCAAGGATGTAATGCGCTTCTGGCTTTCTCACGGATGTGATGGGTTCCGTGTGGATATGGCCGCCTCTCTGGTCAAAAATGATGATGAAAAGAAGAGCGGGACCAGCGAAGTATGGCACGATATACGCCGCATGCTTGATCAGGAATTCCCGGATGCGGCAATGGTATCAGAATGGAATGATCCATCTCTCGCGCTGCGCGCCGGTTTTGATATGGACTTTTATCTTAATGAGCCGGGTGGCGGCTACTCTACCCTTATGCGCGATTACTACAATAACGGAGGAAGCATCCATGGTGATCGAAACTGTGAGGATCACAGCTATTTCAAAAAAGATGCCGGCGGAAACATCAACCGTTTTCTCGGTCAATACCTCAGTCGGTACGAAAATACTAAGGATCTCGGATATATCTCTATGCTGACATGTAATCACGATACGATCCGTCCGAGATACAGTCTTGGCGAAGAAGAGCTCAAGCTGTCCTATGCATTCATTTTTACAATGCCCGGTGTACCATTCCTGTACTATGGTGATGAGATCGGAATGAAATATCTCGAAGTGCCAACCAAAGAAGGCGGTTACTTCCGTACCGGATCAAGAACGCCAATGCAGTGGGATGAAAGTGCAAATCTGGGCTTTTCAACCGCTGACGCATCTGATATATATCTTCCGATCGATGATTCTGCAGATGCTCCTACAGTAGCTTCACAGGAAAGCGACCCGGATTCGCTGCTCAATACCGTACGTTCGATCATAGCGCTTCGCCATCAGGAAGAAGAGCTTCAGGCGGATGCTCCTCTGTATATAGTTTGCAGTGACGCAGGTAAGCCTTTCGTTTACCGCAGAGGAGCGCTCTTGTGCGTCGTAAACCCTGAAGGCAAAGAACTCGATGTCACCCTTCCCCAAAATGCGGCCATGCATCTCCAGGGCGATGTTCTGTTTGAAATCGGCGATATCTCTTTAAGGGAAGGAATCATAAGCATAGGAGCACAATCATTTGCAGTGATCAAATAATCAAGTTATTCAGAAGAGAACTTCTTTTAATCACAGCCAACCACTGCCAAAAGAATAGACCCGCTGATTTTCAACGGGTCTGGTGGTGGAGCGTAGGGGGATCGAACCTCAGCTCGCCCCTTACAACCCCAGTAAAATCAAGGGCTCCGGCTGTTCAATTTCAAAAGTGAATGAAAAGCGAATAGAAACCTTTTATATCTGAGTTCCTTGCCCCGATGCGACAGGATTTGAAAGATTTTAAAACTCGTAAATACTGATAGAAAGGGACTTCCAGAACCTCTGACATGTATGTACATACAGGGTACATACTTTTTAGCACTAACTTACTGAATTATTCTGCCTCCCCATAACTTCTCTCTCAGATGTGCACTGCAAGATATGCAAAATACCCTGCATAAGAGGCTAACATGATAATGCCACTTTTCAAATCCAGCCGTTTGAATCTGAGTGAATATAACCAGAAGACCAGCACAGCAAATATTGCAACTATTCCATCGATAAAAAAGCTTTTAGGATAAAGTATTGGAACAACGATTGATGATATTCCGAGCACAAACAGGATATTGAAGATGTTACTGCCAACAATATTTCCTATAGCCATATCCGCATTTCCCTTACGCGCGGCCGTAAGAGATGTCACCAGTTCAGGCAAAGAGGTACCGAGGGCAACAATAGTAAGACCGATAAACTTCTCCGACATACCAATCATTTTCGCTATTTCTGTTGCCGCATCAACAGCTACATTACTGCCCAAAACAACCAGTCCGCCTCCGAGTATAATGAGCAGGATATCCTTTAGAACAGATTTACATGTTATATGTTTTTCTACATCACGGTTCCGGTCAGACTTTGCTGTTTTAAAAAGAGAGACCATATATCCGGCAAAGATTACACAGAGTATGATGCCTTCCACTCTGCTGATTACATTTCCCGTTATCCCCATAATTAGTAAAATGACTGTTGTCACCCCCATACATGGAATATTCTTTATCCGGAAAGCAGCCTCCACCTTGATCGGGATGAGGAGTGAGGTCAGGCCAAGTATGATAAGAATGTTCAGTATGTTGCTTCCGATGATGTTGCCTACAGCAATGTCAGCTGCGTTTTTGATGGCGGCGGTTATACTGACTGCCGCCTCTGGCATACTCGTCCCCATCGCCACGATCGTGAGTCCGATAATCATTTGGGATACTCCCAGAGTCGATGCAAAGTTCGAACAGCCGTCTACAAACCAGTCGGCACCTTTGATAAGCATCACAAATCCAACCACAAGGAAAAGTGCTTCCAGAAAAATCATTAATCATCAACCTCCCCTGCGTCTGAATCTTCTTTCGCAGACGAATCTACCTGATTGTCTTCCTTATCTTCCGGGCTTGAACCGTTATCAATTCTCCATGCCAGGATTGCACCAGCTATACAAATAGCAATAACAACGCCGATAAAAATATTTCCTCCAATTCCATTCATTGAAATTTACCTCCAAAAGTATATTTTTTTGCACGCAAAATAAACCTGGTCATCCCAGGTCAGAATATACTTTCAAAGTTACTTTTTTCCATCCTTTTCATGGATATAATAAAGAATAACAGAAGAAAACCCCGTTTCACGCCGTGGAATGGAGCTACATCTGAACCGTCTAAAAGCGATTTCAAAAAGGCAAACCACTGCTGCGAGAGCTAATAAAGCACTACCAAATGAAACTCTGGTTCTGACATTATTAGTCAAAAGACGGTTGATGGAAAGGGTATTGAGATCATGTATACCAATCAGTTCAGGAGTGCAGTACTCGACTGTTTCTGTGTCTGATATTGAGGAATACGATTGTGTTTGCCCGAAATCTGATACAATACCCGATTTTATAAGCAGATTATCATTTTCCGAGATCATAAGATGAATCTCGCAAAAAATCACTGCAAAAATCAGACAAAAGGCAAGGACTTTTGATATGTATTTCATTATCCCCGTCTCCTTTCTGATTGCTGCATGATGCATTATTTTACTCTCTTTTTTACAGAAAAACAATATTCATTCTAGTTTGCTCCGCTAAAGGATGCAGGCTGAAACTCTGACATATAGACACAAAAAAACGGATACCTTTCGGTATCCGATTTTTTGCGTCGATGCGACAGGATTTCGCCTAATCCTTTTTAGAATGATGTTAGAAAGGGACTTCCGGATTTCCTCACAGTTCATTCAATCAAAGAAATTTATCCCTTGGATTACATTGATCTAGAAGATTACTTCAAGAATGTCAGCGACTCTGCATCAGTCAATGACCGTGGATATTCCATTGAAGAAATGCTGACTTTATACGATACGGTTCATAACTATCAAAAAGAAGATCCTGGCAATGCTAAATACTGGGCATACGAATTCAATCTGCTTGTTGCATGCAGACGAGGTGAGATTCCCCCACTCTCTTGGAATGATGTCGACCTTATTCGCAATCAGATTAGTTTTTCACATCAATTAGTCGAACATCGAGATAATCAGACCGGAGAACGGTTGCTTGAGATTAAAGATACGCCAAAGAACCGAAAGGAACGATTCTTTCCTATTACACCTATGTTGGCAGATTTTTTAGATCGGTTACGTGAAAACAACGCAGTCTATCATCCGGACAGTCCATACCTTTTTCCTCGCGAAGATACCCCATATGGCATTATCTCACTCGGCGAAGTTTATCAGGTTCACCGGCGTGCATGTAAAAATAATAATATTGAACTGTCAAAAGAATTCGTACGTGGCACACATGCCTTTCGCCGCGTCCACGAAACCAGTGCCATCGACAATGGTATCAGCCGGGATCAGGTAGGACGGATTTATGGTAATATCCCGAAAACGATATTAAAACATTATGAGCTTTCTGCGGCTTCTGCTGCTACGGCTCCGGTTGTTGATCAAGTTCAACGACAACTATTTGCCCATTCACCTTCTTAAAAGTGAATAAAGCGAATAGGATTTTTATCCAAAGAAAAAACGTCGGAACACGCATAAACACTGCGGTTCCGACGTCCAAATGATGATGGAGCATAGGGGGATCGAACCCCTGACCTCCAGATTGCGAACCTGGCGCTCTCCCAGCTGAGCTAATACCCCAAGCAGGTATTATTTTATCACCCTGCCATGTAATTGTCCATTCCCAATTATTACGCTTCTTCCACAAACTGTACCATAAATCCGTTCGGATCCTTAATGAAAAAGAACCTCACACCCGGATGTGGAGAAATCACTTCTCCTGCTTCGATTCCCATTTCCTTTAAGCGTTTGATCTCAGCATCCAGATCATTACAGGAAACACCGAGCGAGACACCACCTCCGTTATAGCTCATGCTGACATCACTCTGCGCGATTTCCAGACAGAACGGCTGTGTCCCGTCATTTAAGAAAACGACATCATGCAAACCGCCGCGCACCTCGCGGGCAATGGTAAGTCCTGCTACTTCCTGATAGAATTTGACAGATGCATCAATATCTTTTGAAAAAATTGTCATATGCTGCAGTTTCATCGTAATACCTCCTGCTCATATCCATTTCATCTGATCAGCTTGTTCTTGTCACCATATTACCATGCGAAAGCTCTGCTTGATAGTCTTTCATTCCTTCAATCTTCTCTGCACGGATTTTTCTCATAAACCGCATTGCGATCACTACAGAGAGTCCCTCTGCGATCAAAAATGTCAGCCACACGATCCAAACTCTCTGCAGATCATTTCCGACTATCACGGAAAACACAAATGCGACCGGCAGAACAAAAAGGAACTGTCTGCAGACTGAGATGATCAGTGACTCCACTCCGGCATCCAGTGCCTGGAAGATGCCCTGGAATGCCACATTGGCACCGGCAAACAGAAAGCTTAACGTAATGAAATGCATTGCGCTTACAGTAAGCAGCTGTGTCTGTCCCGAAAGTCCGAAGATGGAAGAGAACGGTTTTGCAAAGAGCTCTATTACGATCATACCGATTGCCATAATGATCAGCGTATACCGCATGCCATATTTGATGCCTGCATTGATCCGCTCCTTGTCCTGTTTCCCATGATTGAAAGATACCACGGGTGTGATCGCGTCGCGCAGCCCGAATGCTGCAAACAGCAGGAACTGCTGAATTTTGTAATACAGCCCGTATGCAGTCACGACCGATTCATCGATCCGACCCAGAATAATATTCATTCCGTAAGTCATCACAGACATCAGCGCCTGTGCGATGATCGCCGGAAGTCCGATCGCATAGATTCCTTTGATCAATGCAGTATCCGGCTTCATATATCGAACGGATTTCTTCAGCTCTACGTTGAAACGCAGGTGGAAAATGAGTCCTGTCACTGCAGAAGCGATCTGACCGATGATCGTCGCATATGCCGCTCCCTGTACGCCAAGCGCCGGCATACCAAGCAATCCATAGATCATGATCGGATCCAGCACGATATTCACTGCTGCACCCACAATTTGCGCAATGGTTGAATACACGGATCTGCCGGTTGCCTGCAGGAGTTTTTCAAACATCGCAAAAAAGATGATTCCAATGGACACACAGCAGCATATGGAAAGATAGCTGGTTCCCATCTCAAGAATCAACGGATTCGACGTCTGCGTCGCAATGTAGGCTCTGGCGCCAAACAGACCGAAGGCCAGACAGGCAGCATAGATCACTATACCAAGGAAAAGTGCATTTCCTGCTACTCTGCTGGCTTTTTGGGGATCTCCCTGTCCCAGGCTTTTCGAGAGCAGTGCATTTGCACCTACGCCTGTTCCGATCGCCACTGCCACCATCAGCATCTGGATCGGGAATGCCAGCGTCAGGGCATTCAATGCTGCTTCTCCGTTTTGCGGCATATTCGATACAAATGCACTGTCAACGATATTGTAGACTGCCTGCAGCATCATCGATAAGATCATCGGGATGCCCATGCCCAATAATAATTTGTTTACCGGGACGGTTCCCAGTTTGCTTTCTGATTTCTGTTTCATGTTTTCCTCCAAAAAAAGAAAATGCGCAAGTCCATAATCTGGACTTACGCATTCGCTGCTCGATCGTCGTTTATTCTACATGAAATTTTTAAAAAAAGTCAAGAAGTTTCTATTTTGAAACCGCAAACACGCGAAAGGCGTCTGCATTTCCATCGATCCCGGCAATCTTTTGTGACACCGGTTCGTTTAAGTCAATGTATGCCATCTTCTGATGCTTTCCTGCGATTTCCCGCACGGAAGCATATGAGATCTCGCGAAGCGACATATATTTATCATTCGCGATTCCCACTTTTGCCAAATATCTTGCACAGCATTCCTGACTCGTGAATACCAAAAGCGCATTGCCGTGTGTCAAGATCCCCTCGGTAGAATATTTTCGCTGCATGCGGATCTGGGTCGGCTTTGCCGTATACAGCATTTTCCCTTCCAGAACATGCTCCAGAAGATCCCAGTCCTTCTGGTTCTTATGGCTTTTGCCAAGCTTGGTGCGAAACACCTGGATCTCTTCCTTGCTCAAAGGAGTTGCCTGATTGTTGACTTCTTTGTTTTCTGACATAATGATTTCCTTATTTCTGATGACGCATTTCGCAATTCTGACGAAGCGCATCATGCTTTTAACAATTCAATTTCCGATCCTATCTGGAAAGTCCGCTTTGGATCAGCAGTTACCGGTATATACGTACTTCAGAGATTTCCTAGCGACATCTGCCAGATGATAAATATGCATTACATCCGTTGCCTGACGGTCCATCATGTGGAATCGCGGGAAAAATCTGGAAATGTGCAACGGGACATTCCGGCCGATCGTCTCTCCGTTTGCATCTTTTAAGGATGCGATCCACTGGCACATCTGCCGCATCTCATCAACCGAATCATTTTCCCCGGGAATGACCAGTGTCGTCAGCTCCACATGGCATACCTGTACCGCACGTGCGATAAATGAGAGTACCATCTGCCGGTCACCGTCCAATACATCTTTATAATAACGGTCGGTAAATCCCTTTAGATCAATGTTCATCGCATCGATATAAGGCAGCAGCTCTTCCAGTACCGAAAGCTCAGCTGTTCCGTTTGTTACGATCACGTTCTTCATACCGGCTTCGTGAACCAGCTTTGCCGTGTCTCTGACATATTCATAGCCGATCATCGGTTCATTATAGGTAAATGCAACACCGATGTTCTTTTTTCGTTCGTAATACTGCGCCGTCGCCGTAAGTTCTTCCGGAGAAATGTATTCCGCTGTTTCATAAAAACGCTCTGCTTCATCGGACCAGGATATCTCGTGATTCTGACAAAACGGACAGCGCAGATTGCATCCAAAGCTCCCCACAGAAAGGATCCTGGTTCCGGGATAGAATCTGGCAAGCGGCTTTTTCTCGATCGGGTCAAGTGCCAGCGATGTGACCAGCCCATAGTTTTTCGCCTGCACGATTCCATCCCTGCAGATGCGTCCTTTGCAGAAGCCCGTCTGGTCTTTCTTTAAGTCACAATGCCTGAAGCAAACAGTACAAACCGCCATATCTTTCCACTCCTGTCAGATCAGCTGTTTATAATAATTTTGATAAACTATGTATGCCGGATCACTTCAAACCGCTGCAAGTTGACCTTCGTCCCCGGTGCGATGCCTGCTTTCTGCATTGCGATCGCGATCTGATCCTCTACTGTATCAACGCCTTCAAGATCCGGCAAAAGCAGCCCTCTCTTGAATCCTTTGCTGACGATCACACCATATCTCTTAACGTCAAGCTGGTCAGGCGAATCTATGTCCTCCGGCTCCCCGAGCACATCGACATTGATCTCAAGCCACTTCAGCTCATCTTCTGTGATCGCGTCAAACCGCGGATCCTTTGTCGATGCACTGATCGCATTCTGAATGATCTCTTCCGCCACTGATCCCGTGGTCGGTAAAATCGTTCCAATACATCCGCGAAGCTTTCCCTGCTTATGGATCGAGACAAATGCGCCGGCTTTTGTATGCTGCATCTCTTCCGGAAGATCCTCCGGTACATCGATCGTTCTCCCTGTCCGGATATAGCTCTCTAAAGATGCGCGTGCCAGCCTGACGTATGCATCCGACTGCGCTCTCTGTTCGTTCAGCTCTGCTTCCTGTGCCTCCAGATACTGTTTTAAAAAATGCCGCTTTTCATCCTTTTCCAACGGATAAAATGTACAGATTCCGTATCCGACGCCTGTCACATCTTCATGCGAAAGTGGTGTCGCTTTTACTGCATAACCATCCAAAGCGCCTGCCATAATGGTAAAGGACCTGTGGCCACATTCTGCTGCCTTTTCACAGAATCCGTCAGAGAAATCAAACAGCTCATCAAATGCAGCCCGCCTGCAGACATCCATGATCCGCTCATCATACTGCGGTCCTTCCTCGGCAAATCCGTAAGGACCGTAATCCTGCAGTTTGTGTGACAGGTCACCACTTGCAATAAAGACAGCTTTTCTGCCAAGCTCTTCGACTGCCTGACGGATCAACTGACCGAGTCTGTAATGCTCTGTCAACAGCAGCCCGGAAAGTCCGATTCTGACGATCTTAAAATCCGTATATTTCTGGCGGATAAACCAAAGGGGCACCATCGTCCCGTGATCGAGCGCAGGCTCACGTTCTCCCAACGTCCCCGCCGGAAGATCGTTTGCGTCTGCAAGACATTCGATCTGCGCAGTCAGGTCCTCATCGTATCGTTCATGAAAACGGACAGACGACGCCCGAAAAGATGCAAATGAACCATCGGCCGCATCTCCCGGTGAGATATGAAAATAGTCCATATACATCGTCGTATGCGGGCTCGTGATGATGATCGTCTCCGGCTGTAATGCCGCAATCTCATCCGCGACCTGCTCATAGGCATGAATGGTTGCTTTGATCTGTGCTTCGCTCCCCCTGCCGACCGCCGGAATGATCATCGGCGGATGCGGGACCATAAATGCTGCCTGTATGGACATACGCCCCCTCCTCATGTCTCAAATGTTTTGTTTTAAACTTAGGCTACTTCCACCTGCGTGGTTTTACAACCGTGGGAAGCAAGATCAATGAAACAATAAACCCTCCGATCAAGCCGCCCAGATGCGCCGTCATATTGATCGACTGCATCTCAAATCCAGGTACCAATGATATCACGATCGCGATCAGCACGCGCGGAACAGACAATCCTGAAAATTTCTTAGAAAGTGCCATAACAAGATATGCACCAAACAATGCAAAGATCGCACCGCTGGCTCCGGCTGAAAGTGCATTCCGGTCAAGCCAAACATCCATATACATGCTCAGCACATTTCCTGCGATTCCGCCGATCAGATAGATGATCAGGAAACGGATCTTGCCAAACAGCTTCTCTACTGCCGGTCCCAACACCCCCAGTGAAACCATATTTGCCAGCAGATGAAAAGCACCGAAATGTAAAAACATCGCCGTGAACAGACGATAGTATTCTCCTGAAAAAACCAACGGCGCATATGCCACGCCAAACTTCAGCGCAACCTGCGTATTCTCACTGCCGCCTGCGATGGTCTCCACCGCAAAGACTGCGATGTTAATTACGATCAATGCAATTGTAATAACTGCTTTCTTTTCCTTCATGACTGCTCCTGTGAAATGTATGGTTCTTATTGCTCACATCATAACTTAGTTTTGTTATGAAATCAAGCGCAAATGTTTCCATTTATGGAAACTGTTATCATGCGTTTCCATTTATGGTGTTGACATGGAATTAAATCGGATTTATAATGGCATTAGTCTTAAGACGATTGCTTGGAAAAGCACAGGTAGAAGGAGGGACGCCCATGAGAATCGAAAAGATCAAACAGCAGGCAAAGGACTTAGGATTATCATATAAGAAGCTCTCAGAAATTTCAGGTGTACCGCTGTCTACCATTCAAAAGGTTTTAAGCGGAGCGACAGCTTCCCCTCGATATGAGACCATACGTGCACTCGAAGAAGCACTGTTCCGGTTGTCTCCGCTGCCGGAGGCAGAATATGGCTCGCGCGATGCGCTCGTTTCCGAAGCTGCCACATCGTACGGCGCACAAAAGAAATCCCCCGGTGAAAAGAAGCCGGGAGAATATACATTGGAAGATTATCTGGCGCTGCCAGAGGAGCGCCGTGTTGAGCTGATCGACGGTGTCTTTTATGATATGGCTGCTCCGACCGGATACCATCAGTTCTTGGCAGGAGAGATTTATCACACCCTGCTTTCTCAGGCAAAGAGCCAGCAGACAGATTGCAGACCGTTTATCTCTCCGCTCGATGTGCAGCTTGATTGTGATGATAAGACGATCGTCCAGCCGGATGTATTTGGGACCTGCGATTCCTCCCGGTTTAGAGACGGCCGGTATTATGGTGCGCCGGATCTGATCATCGAAGTACTCTCTCCGTCCACCAGGAAAAAGGATATTGTGATCAAAGGCGCAAAATATGCCAATGCTGGCGTCAAAGAATACTGGATCGTCGATCTGAAAGAAAAACGGATCATGGTCAGCGTATTCGAAGAAGATATCATCCATCGGATCTACGGAATGGAAGATACGATTCCGGTACACATCAGCGAAGGAAAGTTCCAGGTGGACTTTGGAGAGATCTATCATGACCTGATCGATTATTTCCCTGAATTGAAAGACTGATCCCTTTCCAGAACATCAAAATGCTCATGATTTCAAAAAAACAGGACTGCGATTTCTGATGAAAACCGCAGTCCTGATCATTTACAAATCTTCTTTATACCATTCTTCTACAAATCGAATCGCCTTTGGGCTTTGGGCTACAGCCGCCCGGCAGACCGGAAGTGTCTGCTCATCCACATACGCCAGCAGCTCCCCTTTCTGCTGCACCGCTTCCAGACAGATTTCCTCTGTCTGCAGCGGCAGGTATTCAAACACACTCCAGTCTGAACGAACCGCCAGCAGGCACGCTTCCTCTGATGGACTTTTCATATCCAGGATTGAAAACGGATCGTTCGCGATCTTTTCAATCTGCTGCAGCCGCTCACTTTTATTCTTCACATATGCGATCGCTTTTGGATTCTGCATGACCGCAAGCTCACAGATCTCTTCTGTCGGGTCTCCGATGTATTTCAATGCCATTCCATCTTGCTCTACTGCCAGCCGGCAAAGATCTTCAAAAGGGTTGTTCAAAAAACGGATTGCTTCCGGTTTTTGACCAATTGCCTGTGCACAGATCTCTTCTGTCCGCAGTTCTTCCGGCACATGCTGGATTGACATGCCGTTTTGCTCGATCGCCGCATGGATAACCGAAGGTGTCTTTTCCTTCACAAGGGAAAGCACCAATCCAAGACTGTTCACAGCGGCCAGACAGATCTCCTCTGTCTGTTCTTTCACAAAGCGCAGTGCCCATGGACTTCTTGCCACTGCCGCCTTACAAAGTTCTTCCGTCTGCTCCGGCACATTCGCCAGCTCCATGCCGTTATTGCTGACCTTTTCGAGCCAGAATTCCTGTTCTTGTTGTGTCATAATGATTCCTCTAATCTACAGCCGCGCCACGATCTCTTTCTCGATCATCTTCGATAACCGCTTCGGGAACTGGTCGTGGTCTGTGATGTCCACAAATGACTCTCCGTAGATACTGCGGATCTGCGGTTTGTCATCCCCGATCGCAAACGCGATCGTCTTAACTTCCTCCGCTCTAAGCCGTCGTACGATCTGGCGAATATCCTGTCTGGCAGGTTCCCCGGTATATCCACTCGCATTCGGCTGGCCGTCAGATATGATCAGAAACAGTTTGTCCTTCTCATCCCGCTCCAGCAAAAAGCGGCTCACCACATCAATCGCCAGGCCGTCTCTGTTGTCTCCGGCCGGCTGCATCCGGTTGACCGAATACTTTGCCGAGCGATGGTCTTCAAACATTTTATAAAAACAGATCTGCGGCACATCCTGACAGTTATGTCCCGCGATCATAAACGGGATCTCCAGCCGCTCCAGAACTTCATTCAACAGGATCGCTGCTTCTTTTGCGGACTCCAGCCGTTCTCCGCGCATCGAACCACTGTTGTCTACCAGGATCGCAATTGCCATATCGAGCTGCTTTTCCGGATTCTTCTTTTTCATGAAATAGCGCTGATCGAGCTTATACAGATTTCTCGTATCGATCTCACGTCCCATGATCCGGCGCCGCTGTTTTGCGATCGTCTCTTCCTGCATGATCTTACGGATCTCGCGCTCAGTTTTTCTGATAAAGGACATATATTCCTTTGCGACCGTTTCGTATTCGATCCGATCCGCTTCTGTCGGCTTTGCCTTAACAAGATTTGGCAGAATACCTTTGTGAGATGTAAATGCATTACCGTTATTGATCATGATCAGAGAGCCGTTCACCGCTTCCTGTGCCACCTGCTCTTCGGCCATGTCTTCGATCATGGATTCCTTGATCTTGCGAATCCCCGGTTCGATCATTTCAACCGGATCCGAACCGCCGGAAATATCCGCCTCTGCTGCGGTTGTCATACTGCCCGCTCCGCTATGACCGGAAGGTGATCCTTCCGGAATGAACGAAGGCTGCTCGGAAAAGCTCATGCCGCCCGCTTCATCCATCCCCTGTGCGATCTGCGCCATGGCATCTTCCTCGACGGCCTCTTCCATCGTCTCATCGCTGCCGGAGCCGGACCGGGAGCCGTCCTCGTCATACTCCTCTGTATCATGCACCTTTGACCCGGAGCCTTCCTGCTCCTCGGCATTCTCATCTTCCTTTTTCTCAAGCTCCTGACGATCTCCGTCGCCGTCGCCCTCAAACACGGCATTTTCCTCATCATATTCATAGGAAAACTCTGTATCGGACTCCTGAGACACCATGCCGAATTCGGAGCCGTGCTCCGGTGGTTCTAAATGCATCAGCGGCCACATTTTCAGGACGATATTGTTAATGCACAGGTACTTTTCTTTGACCGAGTCTGCTGCCAGCGCAGCGTCCAGATCCGGTTTGATCCGCTTCATAAATCCAAGCCTCGAACGGCTGGCCTTGGTCTCTTCATCGATCACAAAAATGCTGCCATAGCGAAGATACTGATACACCATAGCCAGTACCGTTGCAAACGGCCCGCAGGACTCATCCGCCTCCATTTCATCCAATGAACGGACGGTCGCATACTGCGCTTCCCGTAATGTCTGAATCCCTTTTCGAAGCAGCACGCCTCCGGTCTGACAGATCCGCTCCTCATCGTGGTGATCACTGATCACGCTTGCCAGATCATGGTAGATCTTCGCAAATAACGGACGGAACAGATCAAACCGCACAGCCCGCAGGAAAAACTTTGATACCAGATGCTCCGCCAAAAATTCCTCTTCAAACGGCAGACGTCCCTCAAGGACTTCCTGAATGCAGGCATTCTCGCCTTTCAGATCCATAAACATCAGATGGCCTGTCTCATGGAAGAGAAGGCCCAGAATACAAAACATCTTGTTTTCCAGGGTCTCATACGATGTAATCAGCGGATGGGCCGCATTGATCACGATCTCCTTTCCGTTCAGGCGGGACAGACGGATCCGTTCTTCCCCATCATCAAGCATTTCCTCTGTGGAATCCGCATGAATCGTCTCCTGCTTCCGCAACGCAGCAGGTAACCGGCTCTCTTCTTCATTGCCGCACCCACCACAGGATGCACATCCGCTTCCGTTACCGGCTGCGGATGCTGGTTGTGCCAGACTTGCCCAGTCGTTCTGCTTCTTTTCCTCAATGCGTGCCACACCGGCTCCCTGCATGCTGCTTGTCCGGCGTGCGATCGGCTGATATACGATCTTTACGATCATCGGAAGATCCAGATCACTCGTAAGAGAAGTTAAAAAGCCCTGCAGATACTGTCTGAAATAAGAAGACTGCGCGATCGCCGAAAACGGGATTTCCTCTGCCGACAGATCCTGTTGCCGTTCTTTTACTTTTTCCGAAAAAATACTGCTCATAAAACAGCTTCTCCTCGCGCACGAAATCTACAGATACAGGTCCAGAACAGAAGAAATGATCTCCTCCTGTTCTTCGATGTCATTGGTTGCTTTTGATACGACACATTCGATGCAGTTTTCACGGAAATTGCTGTATCCGTCAAGTTTCACTGCAAGCACCCACATTTCCAGTTCTGACAGGGAAATGCTGCCATCCGTCATGCCTCTTGTGTAACAGAAGTCGCGGATTTTCCGCCATACCTGATAGCATTTTTCCAAAACACCCTGATTATGCACGCCGGTATTGAGTTCAAGCCGCGCCATGGTTTTTTCTTTGGGCAGATCGTAGCTATCAATGATGAATGACATACGACGGATGACAGATGCATCGATCGGGCGACAGGAATTGTATCCGACGTTATCCGTATAAACGACCAGTGCTCTCTTATGCCGTCTTGTATAGGTTCCGTCAACCAGCGGGATCATCGCACCTGCTCTGTCGTACTCATTTAAGCCGACCAGCACACCGCTGTCCTTGATTCTGGAAATCTCCTGTACTTCCACGATATATCCTCGTTCAAGTGCTTTTACATAGTTGGATTCCACATGCATGAAACGCGGCGCATCCGACTTGCCCTCTGTATTGGTATTCGGGACAAAATCACTTAAGAAATCCTGCGTTTCCATATTGCTGTTGCAGGTCACGCGCAGAAGCGGCATATGAAGGATGCAGGCCATGATCTCGACACCGGTCGATTTGCCGTACGCAGTAATACCGCGCCACATGAAATTGACCATCGGTCTGCGCTCTCCTCTGGATGCTACATAACGGCGAGCCATTTTCAATGTTTCTTCCGGCACAAGGAAGTCTTCCTCAAATACCGGAATAAACTGCTCTTCTTCTTTGGTCCATTCATTTTCAGCGGCAAAGGCGGCAAACTCTTCTTTCGCCTCTGCCACTGTCATCCCTTCTGTTTTCTTCTTTTCGCCCGGTTCCTCTGCCAGAACAGACGGTGCTCCGCAAAGGACTCTGTTGGAACGAAGCCCGCCGATTGTGACCGCTTCCGGATCCAGATAAGCAATCCCGTTGCTCTTTAAGTCCGTCTCGATCCTTTTCTCCGTAAAGATCCGGTAAATAGAGTCTGACAGTTTATACAGATCCCCTGCCGCATAATCCCGCAGGTTCTGGCTGTCCTCCTGCATATGATCCAGGATCCGGGACACTTCCTCAAACTGCTCTCTTAACATCGGGAAAAATCCGAGCAAAACCGGCATCGTATCGATCGGTTCCTCTGCATCAAATGCCGGAACTGCTACATAGCTGCCATCGTCTTTCCGAAGCGCACTGCGGACACGTCCGTTAGTATGCACGCTTGTGATCAGAATGCCCTGATCCGTCATCGCTTCTGTGGCATAGCTGGTCTCACTCACCTTCACAAGTGCAGTCCGTGCCTGGCTTCCTCCCAGATACTCCAGTGCTGCACGGATGACGATTCCGTTTGCCTCTGCCAGCCTCTGTCCCTCATTATAAACGGACATATATTCCTTATTGATTGTCCGCGGTTCCATATGGCAATATGGCTCCGGCAGCCTGTTCAAATCTGCATATTTTGAATTCAGAAAACCTGATCTCATGTTTTTCTCCCTCCGGTTTTTGTTGCTTCTCCTCTGTTCCGTATACGATCTTGTTGATTTCGAATCCTCTGACCGGTTTGTTATATGCCACAAATAATAGTCAGCATCAACTAACCCATATTTAAAAAAGAAGCCGTATCGCAACTTCGATAGTCTCTTCTAATCAAAGTTATTTACGGCTTCCTCATTATATAATTCTTATTTGGTTTCGTCAACCGGTTTCGGGGAGACAGGGACCTCCGTTTATCAAAGTGAATAGCAGACCTTGCCCGGATTTAAGAGCATCTTCGGATCGCATGCTTTTTTGATTGCTACCATCAGATCCATCTGCTCTTTGCCAAGATATTCCTCCAGACGGTCAATCCTGCAGTTGCCGATGCCGTGCTCACCGCTGACAGCACCTTCGAGTTCCTTTCCTTTTGCATAGATCTTATCAAAGCATTCTTTACAGATCGCTTCGAATTCTTCCTGACTCATATCGTTGACGCAGAGGCTGACATGCACGTTTCCGTCTCCCGCATGTCCGGTCAGGCGGATCGCAACACCGGTCTCCTCCTGCAGTGCGGAACAGTAATTGATCAGTTCTGCCAGATGGCTGATTGGAACGACCACATCACATTCGTCTGTGAGTTCAAACTGCTCTAAGATCGCTTCAAGTGCAGAGCCTCTTACGAGCCATGCATTCGCAAGTGCTGCCGGTGTGTCATAAACCATGACATCCAGCGCACCGTTTTCCACAAACAGCTCTGCTGCTTTTTCCAGCAGATCATCGATCTCATCGTCGCTGAAGACTTCAAAGTTCACCAGAAGATATGCGCCGACTTCTTCTCCGTCGATCTTGTCCGGATAAACTTTTTTATCCAGGAATTTTTCGACAGATGCTACATTCTCACGATCCATGAACTCCAGCGCCTGCGGATTCAAGTTTGCCAGTTTTACCTTGCTGACACACGCGATACAGGTCTCAACGTCAGTGAACGGTGCCAGGAAGCTGATGGTTCCGGTCGGGTTCGGCGCAATGCGCATGGAAAGCTCAGTGATGATGCCAAGCGTTCCTTCCGATCCGCACATCAGGTTCATCAGGCTGTAGCCGGAGCAGTTCTTGCTGACCTCAGCACCAAACCGCATGATGTCGCCATTTGGCATAACAACGGTCATTGCCAGCACCCAGTCTCTGGTGCAGCCGTATTTGCAGGCACGCATGCCGCCTGCGTTTGTTGCCACGTTTCCGCCAAGTGTCGCAAACTTTTCGCCCGGATCCGGCGGATACAGCATGCCCTTGTCCTGGCAGGCCTTCTGCACATCATCGATCAGTGCGCCTGCCTGCGCGCGGATCACCAGGTTATCCAGATCGATCTCATGAATCTGATTCATCTTCTGCAGATCGATCACAACGCCGCCGGAAGTCGGTACGCAGCCACCGGAAAGGCCGGTGCCGGCACCGCGCGGTACGATCGGCACTTCATATTCATAGCACAGCTTGCAGACTGCGGATACTTCTTCTGTCGTCTTACAGGAAACAACCGCATCCGGCATGAAATGACCGTGCACATCATACTCATCGTGTGTAAAATCTTCACTGATGTCTTCCCCGAGATACACTCTTCCCGGAACAGCAGCTTTTAACTTTTCAAGCATCTCCTCAGTCGGTTTATTGAATCCCATCTCTCGTCCTTTCTCTGCCATATGACAGAATACATGATCTCTGCTCCCATAGATAACTAAAATAACTATACATATCATATATCATGCACGATATATGTGCAAGCTCTGCCTGCATGAAAATCCGCCGGCGAAACATATTTCGTCGACGGATTGTATTCTATGATTCATGTAATTGTTATTCTTTACGTTTCTGCAGGCGCAGGGGTACCCTTCAAAAACTCGACAACCTCGTCCAGCACCCGCTCGCCTTCTTCCCTGCCGATCTCATAGACCAGACGCAGCTTGTTTGGATCGTGCTCTGTCTTTCCGACTTCCAGCTCACAAGGCGGGTAGATCACCAGCGTATTCCCCAGCGCCGCCTGCTCTTCTACATAGGCCACCTGTCTGTTGTATGCCTCTGCCCTGTTCGCCAGCCGCTTTGCAACCATCGGATATTTCCGCAGCGCGATCGGGATCAACGGCGCTGCCTTACTTTTTTTCTTAACATATCCTTTCGGCTGCGTCAGGATCACAACATTTCGGTCAAAACCCTTATACTGGAAGTATTTGAGCGGAATTGAATCCGAGATACCGCCATCCAATAAGCGGCGTCCGCCGATCTCTACCGGCTCAGAAAAGATCGGCATCGAAGCAGATGCCCGGATCCATTCCAGATCTTCGTATTTTCCATCTTTGCATTTATGGTAAACCGCTTTGCCGGTATCCACATCCGTGCAGACACAATAAAACTCCATCGGATTGCTCTCAAAAGTCTCCACATCAAAATAGTCAAGCTCTGTCGGAAGCCTGTGATAACAAAACTCCGCGCCGTAATAATCACCGGTCAGCAGAAGCGAACGCATACTTCCAAACCGCGGATCCTTTGCAAACCGTTCATTATACCGAATCACGCGTCCGATCTGCCATGACTGGTAATTACAGCCAAAGCTTGCGCCGGCGGATACACCGATCGCGCCATCGTACCGGATGTCATGTTCCATCATGACATCGATCACACCTGCTGTAAACATGCCGCGCATCGCGCCGCCTTCCATGATCAATCCTGTTTTCACTGCTGCTCCTTTTGTCTTGTATTTCTTGCCGCTTGATACCATCTGCTATCGTCTGCTATTATGCATTCTCATTCTGATGCCCGTGGATCCGTTCCTCAAGGTCGATCCGCTCCATGATTGCATCGATCGCGCCATCAACGCCCAGATCCACCAGATTCAGATACAGATCATAGCTTGCCGGATGTCCCCACTGCCGTTTTCTGGTATTACGGTTATAGTAGGTGGCACGCTGTTTGTCTGTCTTTCTGATCAGACGTCTTGCCTTCGCATCTGTCAAGCCGTAGCGCTCCATTGCGATCTTAACCCGCTCGTTGAAATCTGCATAGAAGAAGATTCTCAAAAGATGCGGCTCATCCCGCAGGATATAATCCGCACAACGCCCAACGATGACACAGTTTCTTTCTTTTGCATATTTCATGATGACTTCTGTCTGTGCATTGACCACTCTTGCAGCGTCTGTCAAAAGCACGGTCGGATCATCCTCATCCATATACCAGTGTGGCGGAATATCCCAGTATCCCTCCGGCTTCTCGTCACTCTTTTCAACCATTTCCCGGCTGACTTCCATCACTTCTGCAGTTTCATCAACCAGCACCTTATCCAGGTAGCGGTAGTTCAGCCGTTTTGCAAGTTCTTTTGCGGCATCTGCGCCGCCGGTACAAAATTCACGTCCCACAGTAATAATCCAATCATATTTCATGGCTTTCTCCTCCGCTAGATCATTCGTTGTTAAAGTCACTTATATTTTACACTTTTTCTGTAGGAAAAGGAAGAAGCTGTACGTAAATGATTGCTTTTCCACACCGGTTTCGTGTATAGTGTAAAGATACTTTTTCAATGAAAGGAAGCGATTCTCTTGGCGAAGGCCCAAAAGTCCCGACAGATCGATATGCTGCACGGGCCTCTTTTTAAGAAAATACTATTGTTTGCACTGCCGCTTGCAGCGACGAGTTTGTTACAGCAGTTGTTTAACACGGCCGATCAGGCGATCGTAGGCAGATTTGCCGGCAGTGCGGCACTGGCAGCGGTTGGGAGCAACAGTTCTCTGATCACCTTGCTGATCAACCTGTTTGTCGGTGTTTCGATCGGATCGAATGTCCTGATCGCCCGCATGATCGGAGAAGGCAGGAGAAAGGGCATTCCGGATGCGGTCCATACCGCTATGACACTGGCGATCGTCTGCGGTTTTCTGCTGCTCGTGATCGGAAATGTGTTTGCAAAACCGATCCTGATCCTGATGGGTGCACCGGATGATGTGATCGATCTGGCGGCATTGTACCTGCGGATCTATTTCCTTGGTATGCCGTTCTTTATGATCTATAACTTCGGCGCCTCCATCCTAAGGAGCGTTGGCGATACCAGAAGACCACTCTACTGCCTGCTGCTCTCCGGCGTCATAAACGTAGCACTGAATCTTTTGTTTGTCATCGTGTTCCAGATGAGCGTAGCAGGCGTTGCTCTGGCGACCCTGATCTCAAATGGGATCAGTGCCGGCATGGTACTGTTTTTCCTGACACACGAGGAAAGCGAGATTCACCTTTCCCTGCGCAATCTGCATATCAACAGGGAATGTATGCGCCAGATCCTCAAAGTCGGGATCCCGACAGGACTTCAGGGGGTCGTCTTTTCGATTTCCAATATCGTGATCCAGAGTGGTATCAACAGCTTCGGCTCTGCTGTCATGGCCGGCTTTTCCGCTGCAGTCAGCTTTGATATTTTCAGCTTCTTTATGATCAACGCATTCAGTCAGACCTCGGTCACGTTTACGAGTCAGAACTTTGGTGCAGGTGATGTGGAACGCTGCAAGAAGGTCTATCGAATCTGCCTGGGACTTGGTCTCCTTGGATCAGCAATTCTGGTGGCTGTGATCATGCTGGGGCGCAACTTTTTTGTCGGACTTTATACGACGGACGCACTCGTTATCTCCTATGCGATCTACAGAATGATGCGAGCCTTTTCCGTTCACTATATCAGTGGTATATTTGAGATAACCGGGTCAACATTGCGCGGAATGGGATATTCCATCCTGCCGACCGTGATCACTCTGCTCGGTTCCTGCGTATTCCGGCTGGTATGGATGTTTACGATTTTCCGGGTGCACCATACTTATGCCATGCTTGTCTATATCTATCCAATCTCCTGGGTCGTGACCAGCATCGCAATGCTGATCGTGTATTTCATACTTCGAAAACGCGTATTTGCCAAAATGCAGGCAAGAGGAAACGCAGCATAAGGAATGAATGAAACGTTTTATCATGTGCATTATGAGGAGTGATAAACATGCAATATCGAAAAAATAAAAACGGGGACAACTGGTCGGTACTTGGATACGGCTGCATGCGCTTTACAAAGAGCGGGACATCCATAGATCTCGATAAAGCCGAGCAGGAACTCATGGAAGCCTATCGGCTGGGTGTCAATTATTATGATACGGCATATATCTACCAGGGAAGCGAGGAAGCACTCGGTAAGATTCTGGAAAAAAACGGAATCCGCGATCAGATCTGTATTGCGACCAAACTGCCGCATTATCTGCTAAAAGACCGGAAAAAAGCAGAAGAAATGCTGCAGACACAATTAAAGCGCCTTCGTACGGATTACATTGACAACTATCTGATGCACATGCTGACAGATGTGGATACCTGGAAGCATCTTGAAGAAAATGGCGTGAAAGATTTCCTTGAGGAGAAAAAAGCAGAAGGCGTGATCCGCAATATCGGCTTTTCGTTCCACGGGAACACCGATGCGTTCCTGAAGATCCTGGACGCCTATGACTGGGACTTCTGCCAGATCCAATATAATTACATCGATGAAATCTCTCAGGCAGGAAGGATCGGTCTTGAGGCAGCACAAAAAAAGGGGATCCCCGTGATCATCATGGAACCCTTGCGAGGCGGTAAGCTTGCAGATGTACCGGAAGAAGCAAAGCGGATGATCGGGGACTATGCGAACAAACTCAGCCATGTCCCTGCAGCAGATACGTCCAATCAAGAGGAAGCCATGTCTTCCGGCACTTATACCGCTGCAAAAATGGGACTGCGCTGGCTCTATGACCAGCCGGGCGTAACGGTTGTCTTATCCGGTATGAACTCGCTTGAAATGGTGCAGGAAAATGTGAAGACTGCTGCAGAATCTCTGCCCGGATGCATGTCAGATGACGAGCGGGCACTGGTGGAACAGGTCAAAGCCATTATCCAGAAAAACACCCGCGTCGGATGCACCGGCTGCCGGTATTGCATGCCATGTCCTGCAGGCATCGATATCCCGGCGACATTCTTTAGCTGGAATACATTGGCAAGCGAAGGGAAAAAGACCGCACGGGCGGAGTATTTGAGGACAAGTGCGATGGCGACCAACACTGTTCCGCCAAGCAAATGTGTCGGCTGCGGAAAGTGTGAAAAGATCTGCCCGCAAAAGCTGCCGATCCGGACGCTTTTAAAAGAAGCCGATCATGAGCTTCGGCCATTCTATCTGCGTGCTGTAGAGCCGCTGATCAAGAAGCTGATGCGGCGATAAGGGAGACAGGGGACAGTTCTTTGTCTCCTTTTTTTGTGTTCCTGCCATCTTCATGAAGGAAACGGAAATAGAAAAGGAGACAGAGAACCGTCCCCTGTCTCCTCGAGCGTCAATGTCTCTTTATTCTATGCCTTCGGCCGTCTGATCGCAACCGATACGATCGCGCCAAGGATAACCGCACCGATCATCATGATGATGCAGCTCATGTAGGAACCACTGTTGTCATACAGCTTTCCTGCAATGGTAGATGCGAAGGAAGCGATCAAAAGGTTTGTGTTGATCAGCGAGAAGTTCATCGCATAATTCTTTCTGCCGAAGAAATCACTAATGATCGCAGAGTTGGTCGGTGTAACACCACCATATGCAAAACCGCCAACAACGAAGCCTAAGATGATCAGCGGGAATGCACCGCTCTTAAGTGCCATGATCAGGATCGCGCCTGCGATGACAAATACGATCATGTCTAATGTAATGGTCAGACGGAAGCCTGCTTTGTCAAACAGTCCGCCGAAGATAACACGACCAACACCGTTTAAGATGGAGATCAGACCAACGACCGTTGCAACTGTTCCCGGTGAGATCGATGTGCCGACCTGTGTTGCAATACCACTTGCCTGTGATACCAGTACCAGACCTGCTGCAGAAACCAGGATCGCCCAGATATAGTACATCCAGAATGTAGGACGTCTGACCATCTGTCCGAGATTGATCTCGGTTGCCGGCTCTCTGACAACTTTCTGCTTTTTCGGTGCCGGCGGAGTAAAGTCCTCGCCCGGTTTGGTAAAGAAGAAGCTGCAGATGATGAACACAACACAGATGACGATACCAAGAATGCGGAAGGTTCCTCTCCACGCATCATCTCCTGGAGGTGCGACAGCGGCAAACACTTTACCGATGATAAATGCACTCAAACCGAATCCCATCAGCAGGATACCGGAAATCAGACCCTGTTTATCCGGGAACCAAGCGGAGATCGTACCCATCACAGTCGTATATGCAAATCCTGCGCCAAGGCCGGCGATCACACCGAATCCAAGATACAGAAGAACCGGTGTCGCGCCTGTAGCACCTGCAATCAAAAATCCGATCAGGAACAGGACGCCCGCACAGATGATAAAAATTTTCGGACTGATTTTTTTGGACATGATTCCGCCGATCAGTGCGCCGATGCAGAAAAATGCCATGACAAGTGTAAATGTCATCGACAGCTGTCCCTGACTCCAATCAGGATAAGTTGCACCGATGCTCTTTGCCATAACGGACCACGCATAAACGAGGCCGGCAAGCAGCATTACGATGACGCCGATGATCGCGTACACCCAGCGATTCAATTTTTTCATAAACAATTCCCCCCTAAATGACTAGCTCAATATTATGTATCATATATAACTAATTAATTATAGACGGTTTCCCAATCTGTTTCAACAGTATAAACCAAAAAAAGGAGGATTTCTTCATACACCAGTGATGAAAAATCCCCCTTTTCGTTCTTCATCGTATACAGTCACAGGCAAGTAACCGAAATCAGTCCCGGTTACGTTTTTCCTGTTTCAAAGTCTGCATAGGATACTTTAATAGGATGCTTACACGGTTCCCTTCCAGAATCCGTGCAGGTTGCAGTATTCGTATGCTGCTACAACTTCATCATCCGCGCAGATCATAAACTCTGCCTTCGGTGCATCTCCCGGGTTCAGAACCTTGCGCTGTCTGCCCTGCTTGGTCTCGAGCATGATGAATGTGATGTAGTGCTCTTCCATCATCGGATGCTCTACGGAACCAACCGTTACGGTAACCTTCTGCCCGTCAACCGCGATCACCGGAACATGCTTTTCCTGCGCCGCATCAGTTGTATTCGGAACCATCTCTGTCATCTGATCGCCACAGCAAACCGGTGTGGGACCCGCATCGTGAACCATCGCTGCAATATTGCCGCATTTTTCGCATTTGTATAATTTCATAATGAACCCCTCCTATTCCTAAATTCATGAAACGCCATGTAGTTACCATATAGTATCTGCCCCTATTGTACATGAATTTTACGAAAAAAGGAATGTCTCTTTCCAAAAAAAGAAGAAGCTGCAAAAACAGCTTCTTCTTTCGTATTGAATGGTCTATTGAGTAGTAGAACCTTCGCAAAACAGATTATTCTGCTGCTTTTGATTCTCCCACTTTCGGAATACTCCTTCGTGGCGAGAGAATCTGGAATCCGGTCTTCTTGTAAAGAGTTCCCATGATTCCGTCCGGAGCAAGCAGGATAACAACGATCGCGATGATACCAAGTACGATGTTTGACATACCCGGGAAGTTGTACATGATCTGCGTAATGATAACGTAGAGTACAGCACCTACGATCGGGCCTTCCATCGTTCCGAGTCCACCGATGATAACTGCGAATGTCATAGCGATGGTCCAGTTGATGGAGAATCCTGTTGACGGGTTGATATAAGCTGTCTGCATGTACTGTGCGCCACCGATGAGACCCATCATGAAGCATGCGATAACATAGCATTTCAGCTTGGTCTTGTAGATCTCAACACCCATGGTCTCAGCTGCGGAAGCACTGTCACGGATTGCCATCAGAGCAAGTCCAGTCTTCGTACGAAGCAGAAGGAATACGATGAGTGTAGCGATTACAGCTACTACAAGTGCTGTATAATACAGCTGTCTTGTGCTCATACCGAATACAGAGTTGATACTCCAGTCTTTTGCGTATCCGACAAACTTCCAGTTTGAGAAGAATACGTTCAGAGCTTCTGCAACGATCCAGGTACCGATTGCGAAGTATACACCGCTCATCTTAAAGATTGCCGGTGAAACAGCAAGTCCAAACAGGGCACAGATCACTGCTCCGATGATGATGGAGAGATAGATGTTAACACCAAACTGTACCGAAAGGATGGTCAGCGTATAGCCGCCGATTCCGATGAACGCCTGCATACCGAGGGAGAGCATACCTGCATATCCGCCAAGAAGATTCCACATCTGGCTCATTGCAAGGTATAAGCACATAAGCGTTACCATCTGAAGGAGGTTGTTTGAACCTGCTGCCGGCAGAATTCCAAATAACACTACGATTGCGATGATTAAGATGATTAAATTCTGTTTTTTCATTTTCATAATATCCGTCCCTCCTTATTTCCGCACCGCAGATGTTGCGAACAATCCGTTTGGCCGGAGAGCCAGAATTACGAGTAACACGATGTAAGCGATCAGCATCTGAACACCGGATCCGAATGCGAATCCACCAAGAAGCTGTGCTACACCTAAAACGATACCACCGATCAGGGTACCGAACAGACTTCCCATACCACCGATTACAACAACACCGAATGCGATGATCAGGTACTGTGTACCGGATGACGGATAGAATGTAAAGGTAGAACCTACCAGTGTGCCCGCTACTGCTGTGATACCCATGCAGATAACCATTGCAGCTGCGAATGCCATCTTTGTATTAACACCCATCAGCTCTGCTGCCATCGGGTCATCAGAGGTTGCACGGATGGAACGGCCGAAGTTTGTCTTCTGCATTACCAGTGCAAGGCCAACGATGATGATAACTGCTACGATAAAGCTGATCAGGTAGCTTGCTGAAACGGATAAGACCGGAGTGGTGATCACGTTTACAGAAGCCATCTTGTTTGTCAGCAGCTGGTTGTCAGCGCTGAAGATCTTCAGCATCAGGTTTGCCAGGAAAATGGAAAGACCGAAGGTAACCAGAAGAGCCGGTGCCTCACCCTTATCCATAACGCGGTTAACCAGGAACTGCTGAACGATAAAGCCGATCACACACATTACGATTACAGAGATAATCGTTGAGATGACCAGGTTAAATCCAAGTGCATTGGATACAACCATTGTAATATAGGTACCCAGGATCATCAGATCACCATGCGCCAGGTTTGTCAGCTTCATGATACCGAAAACAAGTGACATACCAATGCCGATCATGGAGTACAGACCACCCAGAAGGATACCGGTAATAATACATTGTAACATTTACACGTCCTCCTTTCCCTAGTGCGCGAAATCGCCGATACCAAAGTAAGCATCGTTTACTTCAGATTCATTGAGTTCTTTTGACTTGCCTTCCATGACTACCTTGCCTTCAAGGATAACGTATGAATAATCAGAAACTGACAGAGATCTTGTTACGTTCTGCTCTACGATCAGCATCGTAAGGCCTGTTTCTGCGATCTCCTGCAGTTTGTCATAGATATCATTGATGACAACCGGTGCCAGACCGAGTGAGATCTCGTCCAGCAGCAGGATCTTCGGCTGTGACATGATACCACGGCCGATGGCAAGCATCTGTCTCTGACCACCGGAAAGGTAAGTGGCCTGCTGGTTTTTCTTTTCATTCAGAATCGGGAACAGACGATAAACGTCTTCCAGACGTTTCATACGCTCCGGTCCTTTTTCCAGATATGCACCCATCAGAAGGTTGTCCTGAACCGTCATCTTTTCAAAGCAGTGGCTGCCTTCCGGAGACATGGTCAGACCAAGTCTTGCAATCTGGTTTGCTTTTTTGCCTGCAATATTACCGCCGTTAAAGATGATCTCACCTTTGGTCGGTTTGTTCAGGCCGCAAATTGTATTCATAATGGTGGATTTGCCGGCACCGTTTGCACCGATCAGAGAAACGATCGTACCCGGTTCTACGTTAAGCGACACATCCTGAATGGCGAGGAAATCGCCGTAATGAACGTCAATGTTTTTTACTTCCAATAAACTCATTACTCGTCGTCGCCTCCTCCCATATAAACCTTCTTAACCTCAGCTGAATTCATAACTTCAAGTGGCGGGCCGGTAATAACGTCGACACCGTCAGCCAGAAGCATTACGCGGTTGGTTCCTTCGAGCATGGTTCTGATGATATGCTCGATCCAGATAACGCTTACGCCCTGTTTCTGGATATCTTTTACGAGGTTGATGATCAGACCTACTTCAGACTCTGTCAGACCACCGCCAACCTCATCCAGAAGGACGATCTTCGGCTCTGTAGCAAGTGCACGGCCGATCTCAAGACGTTTTCTGTCAAGAAGTCCAAGCTTACCTGCGAAAAGATCAAGCTTATCTTCCAGTTTGATCAGGCTTGCAACTTCCAGCGCTTTTTCTTTTGCCTGTGCTTCGCTCATGCCTGCACCAAATACGCCGCCGACCATGATGTTCTCAAATACGGTCATCTGCTCGAACGGACGCGGAACCTGGAATGTTCTTCCGATACCACTGCGGCAACGCTCGGTCACGCCTTCGTGTCCGATTTCTTTTCCATCGAATTCGATGGTACCCTTGGTAGGCTTCAGAATACCAGTCAGGATGTTCAGCATAACGGTCTTGCCGGCACCGTTCGGGCCGATTACACCCAAAACCTCGCCTTCACCGAGCTCAAAGTTGATGCTCTTTAAGACATGGTTGCTTCCGAATGATATACCAAGATCATGTACCTTTAATATAGCACTCAATCCCCTACCTCCTTTACTTTTTGCCATTTACCTGATAAGAGGCCGCCACTATAAGCGGCGGCCTCTCGCCAGTTTTTTAATTAAATGAGGAGTTACATAATCGTAAAGATTAGTTTACTTTCAGGTCAGCTGTTGTCGGGCAATCCGGAACCTGAGTGTTAGCGATGATTTCCTGAGTCCAGGAACCATCCTCATTGTAGATCCACTGTCCTGTTACAAGCGGCTGTACGGAGTAATGCTGCTCGTTGAAGTCAACCGGTCCGATTACTGTATCAACTGCAAGTTCGTCAGCTGCTTTTACTAAAGCGTCTGTATCCAGTGTGCCAGCGTTCTTCAGAACGTTGTACAGGATCTCTACGTTTGCATAGTCATAACCAGCTGTAGCCGGTGCATACTCAGCACCTGTCAGCTCCATCCATTTGTTTCCGATATCTTCGCAGGTCTCGCCTGTGATGGAAGATACATACGGATGAGACGGTGTCCACCATACTTCAGAGCAAAGGCCGTCTGCCAGACCGTTAGCACCTGCTGCATCTACGTCCTCTTTGAACAGAGTAGCTTTTGCAACAGTGGTAACTTTCGGCATGTAACCGGAAGATTTCAGCTGTGAGAAGAATGTACCGAAGTCAGATGTCAGCATAACGCCTACTACTGCGTCGCAGCCTTCCTTCTTCAGGTTGTTGATGATGGATGTGTAATCTGTAGAACCGGATGTGTAAGCGCCCGGATCATATGCTTCGTAACCGTTTGCTTCACAGAATGCGCTGATCGCGCCGATCATTGTCTGACCTTCTGTATCGGTTGCGTGCATAACACCAACTTTACCGCCGGAGATACCAGCTTTGTCCCAAGCATCCTTGAAAGAGTTCAGCTCGTTCTCTGTGTTGAATCCTGCATGGAAGCTGTACTGATAATCAGATGTAGCCCAAGCTTCATCCGGTGTATCAACGGACAGACATACAACGCCTGCACGCTCGCAAGCTGCTGCTACCGGAACGGTAGTATCAGCTGTCTTAGCTGTCAGCATGATGTCAACGTTCTTGCTGGAGATCAGGTTGTTCGCCGCTTCAGAAGCCTTTGTCGGATCTGACTCGGAGTCAGCGTAAACCAGCTCGATCTGCTTAGCAGAACCGTCAACCTCGATACCGCCCGCCTGGTTGATCTCGTCAACTGCGTATCCGTACATTTCCTCTGTGCCGGCACCGAATGCTGCCAGAGCACCAGTCTGCGGATAAACAACACCGACTGTGATCGTGTCACCAGATGCCTTTTTGCCGCTTTCCGGAGCTGCGCTGCCGGAGCCGCCGCCGTTGCTGCCGCAAGCTGCAAGTGAGCCAACCATAACAGCTGCTACTGCAATTGCTGCAATTCTTGCGAATCTCTTTTTCATATTCATTTTCCTCCTTCATGAAAAAAGACTTTACAAGTTCGTCTTTGGTACTCTTATGGTATTCGATTTCGAAAAAAATAAATATTGGGTAAAGTTAAGATTTTATTTAGAATTTTACTTTTTTGAATTGAATGAATAAAAGTAGCACAAAAACGATTTTCGTTTTTGTGCTACTTTACTAATAGTTTCATACAATTGCAACAGTTTAGTCTTCTGACGGCCGGAAAGCCTCTTCCATCGCCTTCATAAATGCTTCTGCATCAGACTGACCGCTGTACAGGTCCTTTGTCAGCGATCGGATCATATTCCTGATCTCCGAATCCTGTGTAGCGCTTGGCGCCGTTACGGTTCCTGCTGCATTGTCCAAAAGACTGTTCATCTCAATATGGCGTTCCAAAAGGCGCTCTGCCTTGGTATCTGCGTCTTCGATCATCGTTCTGCATCCGGTCTTTAAGTTTTCCTCATTAAGGCGGCGGACATATTCTGTACAAAGTGTCCCGGCTAGTTTTTTGTTGTCACAGGAAGCATTGATGCAAAGCCCCGGTCTGATATCCCCATCGAGTCTGACCATTCTGTACGTTCCGTCTGTCCCGTACATTCCCGGAAACAGACCGGTATAAAAATCTTCCTTCATGTTCCAGATCAGATGGGAAAGGATCGCGGAATGATTCACCAGCATGACCGATTTATGATGGATGAAGTTTGTGACAGCCTCTTCATCTCCCGTTTCCATATAATCCTCAGAAAACGCGCCCAGTTCATTTAATCTGACGAGCTTTTCCACCGAAGACTGCAGAATCTCAGAATCAATCATCAAAGGGTCCTCTGCTTTTTGCGGATTCTGATTGGCCTGCTCACTGACTGAGATCATATCCAACAGAAGATTCCCTTCATATCCGTCTTTGTCCCCAAATGAGATCGCAGAATAAGAGGTTCCGTTCTTTTCATTATACACATTCACATCCGCGATCATCTGCTCCAGATCATCCCAGGTTTTCGGGATCTCAAGTCCCATCTCTGACAAAAGCGTGGCATCATAGTAGACGACACCATAATCCGTCTGCATGCAGGGGATCTCATAATACCGGCCATCCTGATATGGGGTACTGTACTCTTCTGTCAGATTCAGCTCCTCGACATATTCATCTACCGGTGCACATACGCCGGTCTCAATGAATTCATCAAGAAACGATCCGCCCGGTGTCAGAAAGATATCCGGAAGCTCTCCTGTAACAAGTGCAAGCTCCAGCTTATCTTCCATCTCATCCGAAGCATAGTTTTTGACATCCAAAGTAACCCCTTTGGCTTTTGCAATGTCATCCCAAAGGAACATATAGTAATAGCCCGGTACATTTCTGTCATAGAATGTCCAGATTTCCAGATCCGCTTCCTGTGATTCCGGCACTTTTTCTGTTTCGGGAGATTCAGGCGTACTGCAAGCCACAACGCCGATCCCGACTACCCCGACGAGGAGCATCATAAGTATGATTCGAAAAATCTTTTTCATTATACTGTAACCATTTTCTTTTCTCATGAAACAAAACCATCTTAACATAACGCAAGTCACGCTTGCAACAAAACGGTTATCGTTGTACCATCAGCATAAGAGGTGACAAATGAAAAAGCCTGATCTTTTCTTTCATATTTTCAGCGGTCTGCCCCGGAATACCAGCTTCCGGCAAAGGCTTTTCATATCGTTTCTAGTGATTGCGATCCCGGTTTTGGCGGCGATGGCAATCTTTTCCTATGCCCTTACAAGCAATAGTACGAAGCAGACACTGATCCAGGCACAGGAGACGCAGGTCGGTCACTTAAATGCCCGACTTCTTTCTGTATACTCCAATATTGAATCCATTTCACGCGACATCATCTTATCTTCTGACATTCAGGATTACATGAGGGATGCCGGAACGAACCGCTCTTATCCTGACGACAGTGCAGTTTCCTATACCATCTCTGCGCTAATGACCGACAGGGATTTCATTGACAGCATCGTAATCACAGGAAACACCTATACCCTGTTTTCCACCACCGCTGCCTATACGGATAAGGCATCTTTCAACGGGATTCGGGAGAAATGGTGGTATCGTGATCTGCTGCTGCAGGATCGGTCAGCGGTCTGGTATTCCTATGCAACCCTTTCTACGCAAAGGATGAAGGCACAGCAAAACGGCGAAATCCCGGATCAGATCAATACGCAGATGCTTGCGCGCCCGATCTACAGCGTTGACACTCCGGGGATGCGCCTTGGCTATCTGATGATCTATACCGATAATGACTACATGCAGAATCTCTGGCGAAGTCTCGACTGGGGATCTACGACCAATCTGTATCTGATCGACCGGGATGGTAATGTAATCGATTCCAACCGGCCGATGCGGGACTACAGTAATCTGATCAGTGAATATGGCATCTCTGACCAAAATGGATTTGTCCGATATGAGGGATCACCCTACCTGTATTCATGTGCGGATCTTGGTATCAACGGATGGCGGACCGTCATGATCACGCCGTACAACGAGTTGAACCGTCCGATGTCAAATATTGTGATTATCCTGCTGATCCTGATTGCAGCTTTAGTATTCATCATTTTCCTGATGTCAAACAGAAGCTCCTATCATATGGCACGTCCGATCGCAGTCCTGTCTCACATCATGGATTCCTATCACGGCTCTGATACGGTTCCGGATCCGGAGCTGGTAAAACCATATGAGGACCGAACAGATGAGATCGGCGACATCTACCGTTCTTATGCACAGCTGCAGGAACGTATCCAGAATCTGATCCAGGAGATCTATGTCAAGAACCTTGAGAAAAAGGATGCGGAGCTTGCACTCTTGCAAAGCCAGATCAATCCGCATTTCCTCTATAATACGCTCGACTCGATCAACTGGCTTGCACTGATGCATGACGAAGAAGAGATCAGTAATATGATCACTGCGCTTTCTGACACATTCCGGTTGAGTCTGATGAAGAGCAACAGCTATTTTGTAGAGATGTCTGCGGAAGCCGAATATGTCAGCAGCTATCTGATGCTGCAGAAATTCCGTTACGGAGACAAGCTGAACTATACCGTGACCGTTCCGCCCGAAGCAGAGAAGCTCTATATTCCGCGCTTTATCCTGCAGCCGCTTGTAGAAAATGCCTTAAAGCACGGCATCAGCAAGCTGCCCAACGGAGGAAAGATTGATATTGAGATCTCTGTTGAAGAGAACCTGATCATTCTGGTAAAAAACGACGGTTCCGACATCGATTTGGAAAAAATGGGTGATATCCTTGTGTATCATCCATCCGAATCCGAGCTTTTATCCTTTAAACCGGAAGGATATGGCGTACAGAATATATTCCGCCGGATCAAAGTGATCTGCGGTGAAGAATACGGGCTTTCTTATTCCGTAGAACGCGCGCGTACCGTTTGCCGGATCACACTGCCGATCAAAGAAACGGATGACAGCTCATCGGGCTCGTCAGATGAAGCCAAACAGTAAAACAGAGCATAAGAAAAAGCAGCGCCGATCTTTTCAGATCGCGCTGCTTTTGTATGCCGATAATGTCACACCGGTATGTTTTTTAAAGAGCTGGGAGAAGTATGCATAATCATTATATCCGACCGCTCCCGCGACTTCATACATCTTTAGATTTCCCTGGCGCAATAAGCGCTTCGCTTCTTCAATACGCAGGTTTGTCACATAGTTGATCAGGGTGATATCCAGCTCCTTCTTAAACAGATTGGCCAGATAATTCTTACTGATGCTGATCGCATCTGCGACATCCGCGAGGGAAATATTCTCACAAAAATGCTGCTCGATATAATCGAGTGCCTCCTGAATGATCTTCTTCCCGGATCCGACACCCTGCTTTGCCACTGCTTCGGCAAGCTTTTCTGCTGATGCCGTTGAGAGTCTCATCTGACTTTCCAACGTCGGATACTCGCGTTCGATTCTTCTGATATCCAGCTGATTGTGACGGATGACTTCTAACTCCGGATCGACTTTTGCCTGCATCTGATAGATTCGCAAAATGATCAAAAACGTGATCAGACTTGCATAATCCTTTACATCAGCTGCAATATAGGCCTTTGCCGGTTCATATACTGTCCTGATCTCATCCGGGATGGCCTCTGTATTACCGGCTGAGATCTCCTGAAACAGATGCTCGATCTCAAGATACGGAAGCTTCGCATCGACTTCTACCCGGCCGAGCTCATGTTCATCCTTCTGGATATTCAACTCCGCATTGGTCATAAAGATATAGCGCACACATTCATTTCGTGCCTGGAAAAGCTCTTTTAATCCGTCATGGATCCTGCTGACCCCTGCGCTTAGCGTATTGCCCTGCTCATTTTCCTCTTGAATGAACGCTCTCATCTCCTCTATGATCTGCGTTCTGACTTCCTCAGATATCTGACGGTTCTCATTCTGATCACCACAAACATAATATGAGATCGCGTCATCTGTCTGAAACCGATGTGCCTTTCCGTATTCAGAAAGGATCGAAAAAACGGTTTCACCCAGCTTCTCAACAGAAGAAATATAGTCTTCCTCACCGGAAAGGTTACCGATATCGACCCGCACCAAAAGAAAACGTTTATTCAGAATGTCTTCATTATGCTGTTTTTCCAGCAGCTGATACAGGGTCTGATCAAATCTGTCATTTTCAGAGAGATCTTCAAAAAACTTTGAAGTCAGGTCACCGACATTGTCATTCAGCCAGCTCTCCACCCTGCTGTAATAATCCTGGTCTGCAAGCTTTGCATGAATCTTTTCATGAAGCTTTGTGAGCATCTGGGTAAATGCATCCTTTTTCACAGGCTTTAACAGATAATCCGCCACGCCGAGCTTTAAGGATTCCTGTGCAAACACAAAATCATCGTGTCCTGATAAAACGACAAATTCCGCATTCGGCAGGATTTCTTTTGCATGATCAATAAACTCCAGACCTGTCATCTTCGGCATCTTCATGTCCGTGATGATCAGCTCCGGTGCAAGATCCGCGAGATGTTCCAAAGCCTCTGCGGCATCCGCAAAAGCGCCGACAACCTGAAATCCGTACTCTTCCAAATGATATACTTTTTGTATTCCTTCCAGAACGATTTTTTCATCATCTACGAGTACAACTTTATACATCATATGCCTTTCTCTTTAATAAATGAACCTCTTCTTTGCCCGGCGCAGGGCGGAAACATACCACACAATGCAGACAAAAAAGGCAGCCAGCAGAACAAAATGGAGCACTTCATTTCCAATATAATGTGAATTCACCAGACTGATCAGACCGAATCCGATACAGGATAAGCCAAACACAAATGTCGGCCGGCTCATCATTTCGCAAAAGCCTTCCTTATCCCGCACGCGTGGCAATTCACTTGCGGATAACAGCCATTGTGAGATCTCTCCGTTCCTTTTCATCCTCCCCACCGTGACCAGTGAATAGGCTCCATATATGATGATCAGAAACCGGATCAGTGAGATCACGCTTACATTTTCTCCAAAGGCCAGTACCATACCTTTTCCTCCAACCAATTAATAATAAATGATAGTTGTCATTTTTCGAACAGATATATCATAACATAAACTCAGACAATTACAATATCCGCCTGTCTGCGTGCTTCATCAAGGATTGTTAACGAATCCAGCGTCCCCTCTGCCAACGCCTGACATGCAGCAAGATCATTTTCCGCCACAAGTTTCGAAAACACGCCCATTTCATGGATAAAACGGTGTCCGTTTCTGGCTTCATCAAATCGTTCGACCTGTCCGTTTCGCAGGTGCAGCGTTGCTCTGGTAATATCATTTGCGCGACAATCTGATGAGATGTACCCTGCTTCTCCCTGAATCTGAAAGCCGGAGACACCGTCGCAATCCTTTGTCGTGACCGAACTGCAGATAAAATCCGGATACCGCATTTCAAGGACGCCCGATGTATCGATTCCGCGAACGATGTTTGCAGTATAGTGCCATGAATCCGGCATGCCGAACAAAGTCAGCAAAAAATGTACCTGATAGATCCCAAGATCCATCAGGCTTCCGCCCGCCTTTGCGGGATCAAACACCGCAGGGCATTCGCCCGCCAAAAATCTGTCATATCTGCTGGAATACTGGGAATAATTGGTCTGCACCATCCGGATCCTGCCGATCTGCGGAAGCCATTCTTTTACCTGTCTTATCACAGGTGCAAACCGAACCGGTGCTGCTTCCATGCAGAACAGCTTCTTCTTTTTGGCCAATGCAAACAGTTCCGCTGACTGCTCTCTGTTTGCGCAAAACGGCTTCTCCATCAGGACATGCTTTCCTGCTTCCAGAGCCTTTTTTGCCACTTCATAATGCGCAACATTAGACACTGCAATATACACCGCATCCATGTCCGCTTCCGAAAGAAGTGTTTCCGCATCCGGATACGCCTGCGGGATTGCAAGCCGATCCGCCAGCTCCTTTACACGCGCAAAGCTATCCGGTCTGCTGCAGATCCCGACAGGGATCAGACTTCCGTCCTCCCGCATCGCCTGAATGCTTTGCGGAATGATCGCGCCGGCCCCGATGATGCCGATCTTTAACTTTTGAATGCTATCTGTTCCAGTCATATGTTACCCCTTATCGCACAAATTCGAGGCCAAGCCTCTCACTGTACGTTGGCTTCACATGCATGCCTGTACAAGCACAGCATGCGCGTTCGGCCTTATCGCACAAATGGAACCGACCATATTCTCCATGATCGGTTCCATCTATTATATCAAAAATATTTTTCTTTTACAGCACCAGCTTCACGGCACCGTACATGCCGGCATCGTTTCCAAGCTGTGCAAGCGTAAAGCCTGCCTGCCTTGATGCGTGGAACGCATTTTCAACAAAGTGTTTTGAGATCGTATCCAACAGGATCTGGCCTGCCTTTGATACACCGCCGCCGATGACATAAACTTCCGGATCCACGACACAGGAGATATAGGAAAGTGCCATCCCCAAAAGATCTCCTGCCATCTCTACGACTTCACACGCAAGTGCATCACCCTGTCTTGCCGCATCAAAGATCTCTTTCGAAGAGAGATACTGTACATTACGCAGCGCGGAAGGACGCTCGTCTTCAGAGAGCATCTTCTGTGCCATGCGCACGATTCCGGTCGCCGAAGCATACTGTTCCAGACACCCTGTCTTGCCGCAGCCACAGACTGCCGTCTCCGTCTTTGAGACCTTGATGTGGCCGATCTCGCCGCCTGCGCCGAACGATCCCGCAACGATCTTTCCGTCTACGATGATCCCGCCGCCGACACCCGTGCCGAGTGTGACCATGACGACATTCTTATGGCCTTTGCCGCCGCCCTGCCACATCTCACCAAGCGCTGCGACATTTGCATCGTTTCCGGCCTTAACATTCTCAATGCCCGTCAGCCCAGCCATCTCTTCCGCGACATTGAACACACCCCAGCCGAGATTGACACATTTGTTAACGACCTTTTCACCAAGAACCGGTCCCGGGATTCCCATGCCGATCCCTTCTATGGTATCTGCCGCAAGGCCACGTTCTGCAAGTTCTGCCTTCACGGCCTCCGCAATGTCTGACAGAATCTGGCTCCCGCCGTTTTCTGTTCTCGTCGGGATCTCCCATTTCTTCAGGAGGGTCCCTTCTGTCTCAAAGAAGCCGATCTTAACGGTTGTCCCGCCAATATCGATTCCGAATGCATATTTTTTCATCTTATCCTCCATCTCCGGCTATCATTCCGGGATATCACAATATGGGGGCAAACACGATTCGCCCCCATATTATCGTAACCATCATTTATTCAAAGTCAACCGACTTTCCGGTCCGGCCGGATTCTCTGACTGCATTCATCAGTGCCAGCACACGTCTGGTCTCCGGGATCTTGACTAAGAACTCTTCGTTTCCGAAGTATGCGTTGTAATAGTTCTTGAAGTAATCCTCATGCTTTGTATCGACCTTCGGCAGCTCTTCTGTCAGGATCTTGCCTTCCTGCGGCGGTCCAAACGATCTTGTCGGGCCTGCAGCCGTCATCGTGCGCTTTCCGCCGACGTTCTTGAGCAGAGAGGATGTTCTTACGATCTTGCCTTCCGGGAAGAAGCCGTCTACATATGCGCTTCCCTTATCGCCTGCGATATGCCAGTGACGCTCAAACCACTTATCCTGCGGTTTGTCTGCCAGATAATAGGTTCCCAGCTCTACCACTGCCGTGATGTTGTTATCAAACCGCAGCATGATGTTGAAGTAATCATCTACTTCTTCATTGATGACGTTTCTGATGTCCGCGAATACGCTCTTGATCTTTGCGCCCGGCATCATCCACAGAACCTGATCCAGAAGATGTACGCCCCAGTCATACAGCATGCCGCCGCCTTCGCTTACCAGCACATGCCAGTCATGCATGTTTCCGTTATAACCGTAGAGCTGGTTCTTGATGGAATAAACATTGCCGAGTGTTCCCTGGTCAAAGACTTCCTTCATCGTACGGAAGTCCAGATCATATCTTCTCTGATGATGTACTGTGAATTTTACACCGCACTCATCCGTTACCTTTACCATATCGTCAAGCTCTTCTAAGCTCATCGCGACCGGTTTCTCGCAGATGATGTCTTTTCCAGCTCTTGCTGCCTGGCATACAAGATCATGGTGCTGGTTGTTGTTTGCCACGATCAATACCACATCCACTTCCGGATCGTTCATCAGCTCTTCATTGGATGCATAGCGCTTCTCGCCCTCGAATACATCCTCTAACTGTGCCGGATCGATATCTGAGATACCGACCACGCGGAAGCCTTCTAACTGTGACAGCATTTTTTCATGTTCATGGCCCATAAATCCATGGCCGATGATTCCGATTCCGATCTCTTTCATGTTGCCTCTCCTTTCGGCACTGTACTATTAAATGACAAAGTTTCTCAAGTATTTCACGCTGAGTCTGACTGCATTCTTCGCATCCTCTATGCTGCCTTCAAATGCCTTGTCCTCTACCTCGATACAGGTATAGCCTGTGTAACCGATGTCGGTCAGCGCCGATACGTATTTTCCCCAGTCCACATCGCCGAGGCCCGGAAGCTTCGGGCTCATGTACTCGAGCGGGTATGCCATCACGCCCACATCCGCCAGCCTGTCTGCATAGACTTTGATGTCTTTGTAATGCACGTGGAAGATCTTGTCTTTGAACTCGTACAGCGGCTTGATGTAATCGATCTGCTGCCATACGAAATGGGAAGGATCATAATTGATGCCGAAGTTGTCATAAGGCAATATCTCAAAGATCTTCCGCCAGTTTGACGGTGTGGTCATGAGGTTCTGTCCGCCCGGCCATTCGTCTTTGGTGAACAGCATCGGGCAGTTCTCGATCGCGATCTTAACGCCTTTTTCTTTTGCGTGGTCTAAGATCGGCGGCCATACCTCTTTTACGATCTCAAGGTTTTCCTCTACGGTCTTGTCCGGTACGCGGCCAAGGAAGGTCGTTACCATGTTGACGCCAAGCATCGCGGATGCGTCGATCAGCTTATGGATATGATCGATGTATAGCTGGCGTTTCTCAAGATCCGGATCGAGCGTGTTCGGGTAGTAAGCAAGGGATGAGATCTCAACGCCTTTGTCTTTACAGTATGCCAGGATCTCTTTTGCTTTTTCTTCTGTCAGTGCCGCTGCATCGATATGGCTGACGCCGGCATATCTTCTCTTCGCCCCGAAGTTTGGCCAGCAGGCTACTTCCAGGCATTCGATACCGGTCTCTGCCGCGAAGTCCACGGTCTCTTCAAATGTCATTCCTTCACAGATCGCTGTGATCAGTCCTAATTTCATCGTCTTTCACCTCTCATTTTTGCAGTGACACTATTTTCATTCCGGTTGATTATTTTGCCGGATAGTTCTTATACGGTTCAAGCAGCTCCTTTAAGTTCGGGATCTGTCCCGGTCCGACTGCCTGGGTCTTGATCTCTGTGGAATGTTCCAGCTTCCCTGCCCAGCGAAGACGGGAACGATTCTGCTGTGCTTCAGAGAAGTCTGCCTGGATCTTTCCGTCAACGATCTTGATGCTTGCTTCGATTCCGCAAACCGGGCATTCTACAACGGACCGATCCTCTGAGAAGGAAAGGAAGTTGCAATGGCAAACCGGGCAGATACCCTGCTCTGTTCCGCGCCATTTTGTCCGCTCTTCCTCTGTCTCAGCAGCCAGCGCCGCAGCCACATTTTCTCCCATCAGATGCATACGTTCCATTTCCGGCTCATTGCCAAGTACATGCTCATGTGCCATCGCGCCGTAGTACTCATGCATATCGATGACATCGATTCCCATAGACATCGTGATCTCATACATGACAGGAAGCATAAATGCCATCCAGTTCTTTGTCATCGCCCCGCCAACAGAGATCAGGGCGCCGACACGCTTTTTAAAGCTTCTGACATCCGGCAGCTGTGAAGGATCTTTTCCTGCTGCCAGGCCTTCCTCATAAGTTGCCTTACGGAATGTGATATCATGCGACGGTCCGATCCGGTCGCAAACTGTCTTAAACCGGCCTGTAGGACTTGTTTCATACGCCGGGCAGCCGACAACCAGTGCATCGCATTCCATCAGTGCTTCATCCAGGATATGGAAATCATCCTTGATCGGGCAGCCGCCTTTGCCACGGCCTGTCGTCATGCCGATGACACAGGAAATGCAGCCGGTGCACGGTTTGATGTCCATGCTGTCCACATGTAAGAACTGTACCTCATGTCCCTGCTTTTCACAATCCATCAGTACGGTTTTCACCATGACATCGCTATTGCTGTTTTTTCTGCCGAATGACAGACCCAGTACTTTTTTCTTTTCCATTATACTATATCCTCATATTTATGAAACCGATATTTTTCGTGATTTCGGTACTTCGGTGATTTCTTAAGCGATCTCTACTTCCCGCTCTTTGATTCCCTCAAGCGGCACCGGGATGTATGCGGTTCTGGTCGCAACCGTAAGCTTTACCTTATGTGTGCCTTTGGAAAGTCCGCCTTCTTTTAATACCCGGACATACAAAGGCTCACCATATTCCCATTTGTATGTGGTAACGGTTTCTGCTTCTTTGAGTGTAAACCAGTCTTCCTGATCCAGAGAGATGCGGATATCTTCTGCCGGTACTTCCTCACCGTCTGCAGCAACCTTCACATACTCCACCATGGAAAGCGGGATGCCTCTGTAATAGGTAATGTTTGTCTTCATCTCATATCCGATGACAGTACCGTTCTCTTCAACATTTTTGCAGCTGTCTGCCAAAAATACATTATTATCAAACATGACGTCCCTCCTATCCGTAGATCTCTTTCAGACATTTCTGAATGTATGCCTGCTGCATTGCCACCTGCTTCTTCTCCTGCATCGGTGTGCCCGGCAGCGTGAAGCGGTTTCCTTCATACTCTGTAGATACATAGCCATGATAATCATGCTCATGCAGGTACTCAAGCAGTGCTTTGTAATCCATGGAGTATTCCGGTCCTTCCTCTGTCATTTCAAACAGTTTGAAATGGAAATGATAGATATACGGCATATACTCATCCAGTACTTCGAACGGAAGATTCTCATAACCGTCGCAAAGCGGCACGAACATTCTGTCATGTTCAGACTGGCATGCTGCTTCCAGTTCCGGCGGATACTGGAAATGATTCTCAAGCAGTACTGCATGCAGATCGGTTCCCTTTTCAAACAGGGTATCGATGTAATCAAATACCTGCGGGCTGGTACCGTTGTTGGTCTCATATGCTCTTACCACACGCGGGAAGCGGCGGCAGAAGATTCCTGTATCGATGACGATGCCTGCGTATTTGGAATCCAGACGCTTAACTTCATCCAGGAACTCTTTGGTCGCCTGTACATCGAATGCCATTGCTGCATGGACTTCGATTGCCAGTGCCACATCATATTTTTCGCATACCGGCATCAACGGCTCCAGTACCCAATACGGTACCATGGATACCAGGCGGATCAGATGGATACCCATCTTATGTGCCTGAATGATCTCTGCTGTCAGCAGCTCGATGCATTCCTTCTTCGTAAGGGTACGGTTTTTGTAAAGGTTTGTGTTCAGGAAAACATCTGCGATGACCGGAGTAAGCCCTGTCTCTTCTACGAGTTTATTCCAGTTTGCGATTTCCTCATCGCTTGCATACGGTGCGCCCTTGATCATCTGATCCGGCAGGATTTCCACACCCTGCGCGCCCTGCTCTTTTACGTAGTGCATGATGTCTGACAGACTCATGCGTTTGTTCAAATACTCATCCTGTAAGCTGTACAGGCTGACACAAGTTTTGATATCTGACATGGCTTCCTCCTGTCTTATTCTTCTATGCTCAGATTACTGATTCAGTTTGATCTCTTTTCCTTCTCTTGCAGACTGATAGATTGCATCCAGGATCTGTGTTACGGTAAATGCCTGCTCCGGTTTTACGAGCGGCTCAGTATCATTCAGGATCGCATTCAGCCACTGCTCGCATTCCTTCACTTCCGGTGTGCCGCCTGTGCTGCCTTCAAAGAATGCGATCGCACCTGCGTCAGAGATATGCTCTTCTGTCAGAACACCGCCTGTGGTCTGGTTGAAGATCAGATCATAACCTTCCTGGCTCATGCCGCCGATCATCTCTGCGCCTGCTTTTGTACCGCAAAGAGTGGTTGCTGCTTCTCTGGAATCTTTTACGTTCAGTGCCCATGAGGACTCCAGGAAAATCGTGGAACCATCTTCCATTTTTATAAAACCGAATGCGGAATCTTCTACTTCATAGGTTTCCGGATCCCACGGTCCGAACATATTGCCTTCTGCTGCTTCCGGCAGATGACCGAGTTTTTCGAAAACAGATCCCATAACGGAAACCGGTTTGTAGTTGTCCATGCACCAGAGTGTGATGTCAAGTGCATGTGTTCCGATGTCGATCAGCGGACCGCCACCCTGTTTGGATTTATCCGGGAAAACACCCCATGTCGGAACCGCTCTTCTGCGGATCGCATGTGCTTTTGCGAAATAGATGTCGCCAAGCTTTCCTTCGTCGCAGGCACGCTTTAACATCTGTGCATCCGTACGGAAACGGTTCTGGTAACCGATCGTAAATTTCTTGCCGGACTTCTTCCATGCATCCATCATCTTCTGTGCATCTTCTGTGGTTGCTGCCATCGGCTTCTCACAGAGAACATGCTTGCCGGCTTCAAAGGAAGCAACGGTGATCGGGCAATGTGCTACGTTCGGTGTGCAGACATGTACCACATCGATATCAGCATCTTTTAACAGTTCATTGTAATCTTCATATACTTTTGCATCCGCTGTGCCGTATTCTTTCGCTGCTTTCTCAGCTCTCTCTAAAATGATGTCGCAGAATGCTACGATCTCACATTTATCACTCTGGGATTTTAATGCCGGCAGATGTTTCTGGTTTGCGATTCCGCCACATCCGATTACTGCTACCTGAAGCTTTCCGTTTTTCATGGTGTTTTCCTCCTATTGTTTTTCGTATTTACGAACCATTACTGAATGATATTATTCTCATCTGCTGTTTCACCAGCCAGTTCAACTTCCTTTTCTGCGATCACTTCTGATGCCGGGCCTGCACCTGCCACAACTGCTTCTGCTGGATTCGCACCGCTTGTCTCACCGCGGCGGGCTGCCAGTTTTGCACGGATATCATCCGCATCCTTATCACTCATTCTCCAGAGCAGGCAGCATGCTGCTGCTACGAGGAACAGAATCGCCGGAATCAGGTTTACTGTGATGTTGATACCACGCATTGCCGCCGGCGTCTGCTGTGCATTTGCAACGTATCCGAATGCGCCAAGGATCAGGACACCTGCTGCTGCACCGATCGCATTACCGATCTTGGTTGCCAGGCCATATGTCGCATATGCCGTACCGTCTGTACGAACGCCGCTCTTTAACTCCATGTAATCAACTGAGTCAGCAACCATGGACAGGGACATCGGGAATCCTACGTTGAAGAGACCGAAGATCCAGCATCCGACCAGTACCATCTTAATATTATCAAACGGTGCAAGGAACATGATGATCAGACCGATTGCCTGAATGATCATAGAGAACATCAGTACATTTCGTTTGCCGATCTTTTTCGCGATCGCCGGAACGAAGAAGGAGCCGATGATACCGCCGATCGACGGAATCGTCATGATCAGTGCGATCATGGTAAAGGAACCGAGGCAGTAGATAACATAGAAGGCTGTTACTGCGATACGTCCCATGAATGCTGTCATCTGGATGATCATGATCAGAGTGATGATCATCAGGTATTTATTTTTTGCAAGGTTCAGAATTGTATCTTTAAAAGAGAACTTCGCTGGATTTTCAACCGGCTGTACGACCTCTTTTGATGTGAAGAATACGATCAGGAACAGCGGGATGGAAATGATACCGTATACAACAGCTGTCATCATATATCCGTGTCCGTTTGCTACCTGTGCGCCTGCGCCTGAGAACTTCAGTGCAAGACCTGCGGAAGCCGCGTTAACGATGACCATACCAAGGTTCATACCGATGTTTCTGGAAGAGTTGATCGTGTTTCTCTGGTTTGCATCTTCTGACATAACAGCTGCCATTGCGCCGTACGGGATGTTAACCAGTGTATAAAGCATACCTGCGATGATGTAGGTAACAGCTGCCCAAATAACTGCTGCATGTGATCCCTGGGCAAAAGGACTTGTGAATGTCAGTACGCCAAAGATAGCAAGGAACGGACATCCGAATGCGATAAAGGGACGGAAGCGTCCGAATTTGGTGCGGGTACGTTCAGCGATCGCGCCCATCATCGGGTCGTTGAATGCATCCCAGATTCTTGCGATGACCATGATCGCGGATACAGCAATCGGTGCCAGGCCTACGATATCTGTATAGAAGATTGTCAAATAGGAGCCGACAAAGGTCCATACAAACTGTGAAGCCAGATCACCTAATCCGTAGCAGATAACTGCCGGTTTTGTAGCTCTTTTAAGGTTATCCATTTTCATTCTCCTGTTTTTCGTGTTTTCGTGCTGCAATACGTCCGGTACGTATCAAAGATGACGGGTCATCTCCTTACACATATCTTATAAAAAGAGCTAATTTCTGACTTTATTCTGATTTCCGTTTATGATGCAAATGTTGCAGCCGGAAAAAACGAAACGGGAGTCCGTGCAACAAATGACAAACATCTGTTGCATGTCTCCCGTTATCTTCAGACAATTTTGTTTTATGCCATATAAATGTGGATCAGTCTGACTTCATGTTCCTCGAGCACCGCTGAAAACGTCAGACGTCCGTCAGCAATCTGCTCCTTTTCCAGACGCAGTTTCGGAAAGCTTGCATTACGCAAATACCGGATATCCTGCCTCGTCAGATCTGTACCAAACTGCAGATTGGACCATTCCGCGATCAGGCTGCCTTCCCGCCGGTCCATTTTTCTTGTTTTGATGCAATAGACCTCATCGTCCGGCAAGTCCCTGATCTCAAAATCCAGCTGCAGCGGATTGCTGTCGGAAAAATAGGTATCCGGATCCTTTCTAAGATCCACATCCTCATCTCCGAGATAATACTTTTTATGGAACCATTTGAAATTGTAGCAAAGGATGTAATAGTCTCCTGCATCATCCTTTGTCGCAATATAATCATCGCCCCGACCGATTACATGGTTCCCAAGCATGTTCATAAAAAACATCGCATAATAGGCCGGCTTGCAGATCGTATCTTTGGTCAAAAGACCGACGCCGCCATTCGCCACACCGTTAAAATCAAAATAGCTGTTGATCCAGTCAGACCCTGCCATCAGACAGATCAGATCTGCCTCCTGACTGATCTCGGATAACTTCCGGCAAAGATAAGCCCCCCTGAAGCACCCGTCATTTAACAGATTCCGGTTTGAGACCGAATTGTTAAACTCTGAAATGTACAACCGGCACCCTTCCAGTCCGGTCTGCTTTAACAGCTTTTTCATCTGGTGTATCTGACTGCTCTCCGTGGTGATGTCCGGCGAAACACGTTTGCGCCGTTCCCCGCGCTCGTCTTCATATGGAATATACGGATACAGAAGAAACGATGCAAAATCCGGAATGCAATTCTCTTCCACACATTTCCCATAGAAGTCTGCAAGATATGCCCAGTCACTTAGTATAATACCGGACAGTCCACCTACCCTTGCGCCCGGGATCATCTTTTTGATCAGCCGATATGCATACCGGTACGCACTGAAATAGTCAAACTGCTCTGCCTGGTAATATCCTTTGTCCGGATGGCTGCCGTCTCTTGACAGCTCAAAAATCCATTCAGAGACTTCCTCTCTGCCGTAACGGTCCGTCAGATGTCTGATGAACCGTTTCAGGAAGTCTTCCCAGATTTCCCGTGAGGCAAACGGAATCTGCTCTTCCTCATAGTGTACGACATTATGATCGGAACGAATGATCACATTCGGCTTTCTGCCCAGATCCAGATATGGTTTCAGTCTGTTTTTTACAAGAAAATCAAAAACCTGATCGAGCATATCGAAATTATAGCTGCCCTTTGTCTTTCCGTCTGTGATCATCAGCCGCTCGGAAAACACGTTCCAGATCCTTACATACTGAATCTTCAGATGCTCCTGCAGATATAAGATGTGGTACTGAATATTGGCCAGTGTCATGTCATACATGGTTCCGAAATTGATGCACTGTCCCCAGGTCTTTTTCAGAGCTTTCCCTTTCGTCTGGTCAGAGATGGCTACAGACTGCTCTCTTAACAAATCTTTTTTGAGCAGATTCTTTTCCCGGATCTCTGAAAGGATGTCTTCTTCCTCTGTCTGTAAAATGCCGGATTCGTCTTCCATTGCTTTCTGTTCCTGCACCCGGTATTCCGAAGGAGACATACCATATTGTTTTTTGAAGATCCGATTAAAGGTTGAGGACCCTGAGAAACCATTGTCCACCGCAATCCGCGTCAGATTTTTCTTTGAAAAGACCAGTTCCTCCACCGCATGCTGCAGACGGATCCTGCTTAAGAAATCCGCATAGTAAACGCCTGCGTATTTTTTAAACAGCCGCGACAATGTGGATGTCGATACATACATGCTCTCTGCCAGCTCCGAAAGACTGATGTCATTCTGATAGTTTGCATGGATATACTGAATGATCTTCTGAAACCGCATGCTGTCTTCGGCATCACTTTGGGTCTGCAGTCTCGCTCCGCTTGCTGCCTGATAATCCAAAAGCAGATAGTGCAAAAGCTTCAGCAAAAGGCTTTCTTCCATACAGGCGGACTGCCGTCTGTCATGCATCCGGTTTTCCGTCAGTTCAAAAAACACATCGCGCAGCGTCTGATATGACCGGCTGTGATCCAGCGCGCTGTTACAGATAAAAACAGGGATCTCACCCGAAAGCTTGTGATAGATATACCGGCCGGAATAGATCGCTTTGCAGACGATCACGTCTTCATCCGCCCGAAAGGTATAACCACTTCCCTCGCTAAGAAGCATCACATCCTCCGGATGCAGGATAAAGCTTGCATCATTCATCCGAACATGAAGATCCCCTTCTAATACGAACCACACTTCCGGATCCATACACAGGCTCTCTCTGTCACCTATTATTTTTTCAATTACAAATGAAAAGTCATTTCCTTTCTGCATATGTTCCTTCTCCTGCAGTTATTCCAGTTCCCGAATGATCGTCACGTACTGTTCCACGAGCGGCACATAGAACATATTCCCGTAAGAATACCGCCAGCCACCGTTTCTCTCTATGGCAATCCTGTTTTTGTATTCTTTTGTCGCTCCTCCGGATTTCTCTTTGGCAAAGGCTTGCGCCAGATCAAAGGTATAGGCCCCGCCGTTTTCTGCTACATAGGGGATGAACCCTTTCCCGTAATTATATGCCTGGATTGCCGTCTTAAGATCACAGCCCTGTTCGCTTGCCTCTTTCAGGCATTCTGCGAAATGTGCGCAGCCCTGGTCGATTGATGCTTCTTCTCCAAGCGTATCTATCGGCAGGCCTGCTGATTCACTCGAGTGCATGACATCACTCGACCCATATCCGCCGGACTCCACTTCTATGATGGCAAGAAGGTATTCCTTGTACTCCTCAATCTCATACTTTTGGGCATAGTGATCAACCAGATCCTCATACTCCATGACAATCTGTGACACTTCAATCGCATCATCATTTAATGCTGACATCTTCCGTTTATGACTGACGGACGCACTGATGACGATCGTCAGAATGATCACAATGATCACAAACAGCAGTGCGATCGTTCTGCTGTGCTGCCGGATCCGTTTGCTACGGCTGACAGGTTTCCTGTATGTTGTTTTTTTGCGATAATGGGATCCTTGCGTTCTTCTCTGCACCGGTTGTTTCCGTTGTGTTCTTCTTTGTGTCGGTTGCTTCCGGCGATTAGATCCTTTGTATGCTGAAGTTTTTCTTTTCCTAGAATTACCCAAGCAGCGTTCCCTCTACTACAACTTTATTTTGTTTCATTTACATATCCTAATCGATTTATGCTATTTTTGCAATTCATTCTATCGATGATGAGTGGCTGATTCCTATAAATGATGCTATACTAAGAAGCAGAAGGAGGGCATTTTCTATGGCTAATGTATTTCATAAATTTCAAGATGTTTTTTATCGTATCATGGATGCGCCGGACGACGAGACCAGGAAAAATATCATCATGCATGAGCAGATGATGACCGCGGACTTTGTCGGCACGCTTCGCAACATTCGGGATGCAGAAGACCGGGATGAGGCTTCTAAGATCATCGAAGATGCCAGAACCGGCACGCACAGAAGATTTGCCGATGAGTTGGCAGAATTTGACGCAGCAGAGAATCGTGCGATCGGTAACCGTGCGATCGACTCCCTTGTTGTTTTGATGAACGAATATGCGTCCATCATGGTGCTGATCAAAAACGGCACACGCGAGGCAGGCGATGCGATCATTGAGAAATGTCTTGAATAGACACGTATTTTTATAATGTTTAAGGGGCTGTCACAATGCTTCATTGTGGCGGCCCCTTCACTTTATAATGTACATCCTGTAAGGTTTTTCTATAGCTCGCTTATCTGTTTTTAATCCAGGATCCGTCCGTCCCGTGAGATCGTAACGATCTGCCACGGAATGAACTTTCCGCTGTTACGAAGCGCATTTTCTGCTGCTCTCTGCAGTCCGCCGCAGCATGGCACTTCCATTCTGACGACCGTCACACTTTTGATATCATTGTTTGCAATGATCTCGGTAAGCTTTTCCGTATAATCTACAGCATCAAGCTTCGGACAGCCGATCAGTGTGATCTTTCCCTTCATAAAGTCTTCGTGCATATTGGCATATGCGTATGCCGTACAGTCTGCTGCGATCAGAAGCTTCGCACCATCATAGAACGGTGCCTGCGTCGGCAAGAGCTTGATCTGACAGGGCCACTGATTCAGTCTGGACACCGGCCTGCCGCTTGCCATCGTCTGCTGTGTCTCTTCTGATGCTGTTTCTTCTTTTCTGTCAAACTGCATAAACCTGCTTCCCGGACATCCATGTCCGGCTGCATGCTGTGCCATCTCTGCCATCATCTTCTGCTCCTGTTCTTTCATCTCTTTTTCCTCCGCTTTCTTTCTCTGACTCTCAATCACCGCTGCCTCATCATATGCCGGTGCTTCCCGCTCTTCAAATGTGATCGCCCCCGTCGGGCAGTTCGGCAGACAGTCTCCGAACCCGTCACAAAAATGCTCTCTGACAAGCTTCGCCTTTCCGTCAACGATATCGATCGCACCTTCATGGCATGCCTCTGCGCAAATCCCGCAGCCATTGCATTTATCTTCATCAATATGAATAATCTTTCTGATCATGTTGTACCCCTCCTTGTTTTTCTGAAATGAGTATAATATACTGAAATAGCAAAATATGTTGTTTTAGCCACATTTTAAAACTTTTTTAAGGAGCAGAGAATGAACCCAAAAACGCTTGAGCATATCATTCTGTTTCGCGGCATGACTGCAGATGAGATCAGCCAATGCCTGTCCGGTCTGCGGGCACAGGAAAAAAAGTATGAAAAAGATTCCCTGATTCTGCATGCCGGGAGTCAGACAGACCGCATGGGCCTTGTCCTCTCCGGCAGCGTGACGATTGAAAACAACGATGTCTGGGGAAATGTTACGATCTTAAGCCATGTCGGTGCTGGGCAGTTTTTTGCAGAAACCTATGCCATGCTGCCGAAAGAAGTCATGCTTGTCGACGTACGTGCCAACGAAGACTGTCACATCCTTTTCCTTCATATCGGTACAGTCCTTGGCAATATGCCTGCTTCTACCTGGAAGGATAAAATGATCCGCAATCTTTTGATGATCTCGGCACAAAAAAATCTGACACTTTCCAAAAGAAGCTTTCATACTTCTCCGAAAAGCGCCAGAAGCCGGATCCTTTCTTATTTGAATACCGTTTCACTCCAGAAACAGTCCAACGAATTTGATATTCCGTTCAACCGCCAGCAAATGGCAGATTATCTGAATCTGGAGCGGACAAATATGTCAAAAGAGTTGGGAAAAATGCAAAAAGAAGGCATTCTCAGATTTCACAAAAACCACTTCCTACTGATCCGACCGGAACTTTAAGCGTGACTGCTTTCCGCATTCCCGGTCTGACATGAGAGATCGTTTATGATCTCACCTGCAATGATCAGTCCTGCGACCGACGGCACAAATGCCGTCGATCCGGGAATCACTTTTTTCCCGGAAACTTCCTCTTTTGTCTCTCCACTTGGCGTCAGTGCCTGTTCTTTGGAATATACGACTTTCAAGGAATCGATCCCACGTTTTTTACACTCTCTGCGCATGACTTTTGCCAGCGGACACACAGATGTCTGATAAATATCTGCCACTTCGAACATCGCAGGATGCACTTTGTTCCCCGCTCCCATCGAGGAGATGACAGGCACACCTGCTTTCTTCGCATTCTCAATGATCGCAAGCTTTCCGGTCACAGTATCGATGGCATCGACTACATAATCATACTGCGTAAAATCAAACTGATCCTGTGTCTCCGGCAGATAAAAGACTGGATACATTCTGACTTTACAATCCGGAGAGATGGATGCCACACGCCTTGCCGCAACGTCCACTTTCATTTCCCCGATGGTGTCCATCGTGGCAATGATCTGACGGTTCAGATTGGTCAAAGACACCGTATCATGATCAATCAGATCAAGTGCACCGATGCCGGACCGTGCCAGCGCCTCAACGACATATCCGCCCACTCCGCCGATTCCAAAGACTGCAACCCGTGCAGACGCAAAGCGCTTCATCGCTTCTTCGCCATATAATAATTGTGTTCTGGAAAACGGTCCCATTCCTTCGTCTTCTCCCATGCAACGTTCTAATTCTTTTTCACACAAAGCATCGTCATGTCATCAAACTGACTGTTTCCGTCAATAAATGCTTCTACGGAATCTTTTATCCCCGCAATAATGTCTGCCGAATTGCCTGCGCAGATTCCTTCAAAGCAGTCAATTAACCGCTCCTCGCCGAACAGATTGTGGGCATCATCTTCTGCCTCGACCACACCGTCTGTATACAAACATATGACGTCCCCCTTAGAAAGCTGAATGCTGTGTTCGTGATATTGGATCCCTTCCATACCGGCAAGGACAAAATCGTTTTTGATCTTCAGAAACTCTGGCTTCCCGTTGTGAATCCAAACAGGCGGATTGTGCCCTGCACTGATGTAATTTAGTGTCCCATCGGTCAGATCAAGGACTCCTACCCATAATGTAAGAAACATTTCGGCTTCGTTTCTGGCACAGAGCGAGTTGTTCGCCATTTCCAAGGCTTTGGGAAGATCGTGAATGTCCCTGATACAGTTTTGCAGGATGGTTTTGGCCGATGCCATAAACAACGCAGCCGGAACGCCCTTTCCCGAAACATCACCGATCGAAAATACCAGGTGCGTGGGATCCACATAATATAGATCATAAAAATCTCCGCCGACCTCTTTTGCGGCTTCCATGGACGCGCTGATATCAAGCTCCTTTACACCCGGATAATCCGTGGTGATCGAAGGCAGGAGCGAATGCTGGATGACATTTGCCACTTCCAGTTCTGACTGGAGACGGCTTCTTTCCAGGGCAAGGATCCGATGCTTTTCCGTATAGTTGATGATCCCGATCATGATCATAAATCCTAAGGCATTGATCGCAATAAACGGCAGTGCGATCTGTCTGACGATATCCAGCGCAGTTTCAAACGGTTTTACCATGATCAGGACGATGCATAAATGGAATGCTTCCATACATGCCGCAAGCAACAGGGCATCGTACGGTTTTTCCATGAAGCCATGCCATTTTTTTGAAATAATACCGCAGATCAAACCGATACAGCAGGTCGCGACAACACACGCCTGTGCCGTGACGCCTCCAAGCATCAGTCTGTGGAGCCCCGCGATCAATCCTGCGATCACACCGCCGATCGGTCCACCGATAAAGCCGGCAAGCATCGGCCCGATATCGCGAACGGAGATGATCGCACCGTTCAGTTCGAATCCGGAAATATTGCCGTAAATACCGAAAACGCCGCCGACAACACCTGCGAAAATGGAATACATCCAGTGCTTCTTTGATTTGAATAATTTTTGTATGAAATCACTGCTGCCAAAAAAGGCCGAGATCAGCAAAATGACAGCTACGGTTCCTATCAGTTTTGAAATCATTTCACTCATAAAAAATATCTTTTCTTTCCTATTTTTTCTGCAGTAAGACAACAGTTTCAACATGCACCGTCTGCGAAAACTGATCCACAGGTCGCACACGCTGCACCTGATATCCGCCATCACTAAGAATCCGAAGGTCTCTCGCGAGCGTTGCCGGATCGCAGCTGACATAGACGATCCTGTCAGGTGCCATCTCAAGCATCGTCTGCAAAATCGATGCGTCACAGCCTTTTCTCGGCGGATCGACGACGATCACATCCGGATGAACTGCTTGTTCATCCGATTCCTTTTGTGCTTCATAAAAGGCAGGGACGATTTCTTCTGCCTTTCCTGTATAGAATGTTACATTTTCAATGCCGTTAAGCTTCGCATTCTCTTTTGCGTCTTCGATCGCCTCCGGTACGATCTCAACACCGTATACGTGCTTTGCCTGCCGCGCCAGAAAAAGCGAGATCGTTCCTGCACCGCAGTAGAGATCCCATACTGTCTCATCCCCGGTCAGACCGGCATATTCAAGTGCCGTCGCATACAGCTTTTCCGTCTGTTTGGTATTGACCTGAAAAAAGGATTTCGGCGAGATTCGATATGTAATATTCTGAAGCTTTTCTGTAATAAATGCCTCTCCCCGGATCAGACGTACTTCATCCCCCAGGATGACATTGGTTTGTTCTGTGTTGACATTAACAGAAAACGAATGCATGCCCGGGATTGCAAACAGATCGTCTGCCAGCTGTTCCTCATGCGGAACCGTTTTTCCATTGAGGATCAGGCAGACCAGGATCTGTCCGGTCGCAAAGCCTTTGCGGATCAGCACATGGCGGACCAGTCCCTTTCCGCTTGCTTCATCGTATGCCGGTATACCGTTTCGCTCCATATGGGCGATGACGACATCCAAAATCTGCCGGTTGACAGGTGCGCCTAGTGCACAGTCTCTGTTTTCGATGATCCGATGGCTGCGGCCTGCATAGAATCCTGTGATGATCCTGCCGTCCTTCGACGTACCGATCGGGAACTGCGCCTTATTGCGGTAATGATACGGTTCTTCTGATCCGATGATCGGCTCCATTGGAATCTGCGAGAATCCTCCGATCCGTTCCAGTACATCTTTCACCTTGCGTATTTTATATTCCAGCTGCTTCTCATAGGAAAGTGTCTGCAGCTGACATCCGCCGCACGGCCCGGCATAATCACATCTGGGATCCACACGGTCAGGCGACGGTGTTATGATCCTGATCAGACGCGCATATGCATAGGTCTTTTTTACTTTGGTAATGCCCGCCAGGATATGATCGCCCGGCACAGCGTCACGCACAAAAAGAACGGCACCGTCCGCACGGCCGATGCCCTCCCCGCTTGTTCCGATATCTTCAATTGTTACTTCGATCTCATCATTCTTTTTTAACGACAGCATGACTCTCTCCGTTTTAGTCCCGTCCGGTTCTGCGAATATTGGAATCCAGCAGACGATTAAAGCCCTGCCACTCCAGATTATTCTCAGGAATCGCAGAAAATGCTTCCTTGAACGTTTCCATCTTCGCATCCAGATTATCCATCATGGAAAGCGCCAACGCTTCCACCAGCGCCGGTTTTTTTGGCGATCCGAATTCAAACTCTCCGTGATGTGCGAGAATGCAGTGAATCAATTCATTTGCCAGACGTACCGGAAAATCCGGTATTCTGGAAATCTGGTTTCTGATCTGCATTGCGCCGATCGTGATGTGTCCTAAAAGCTGTCCCGCATCGGTATAATCATTTTCCGGGAATGTGGAAAGCTCGTCGAGCTTTCCGATGTCATGCAGCATCGCCGCCGTCAGCAAAAGATCTCTGTTTAAAAACGGATACTGCATGCTGATGAAATCACAGTTCTGCGTTACGGATAATGTATGCTCTAACAATCCGCCGACAAATCCATGATGCACAGACTTAGCTGCCGAATGATTTTTAAATCTTACAGCAAAACTCTCATTCTCAAAAAACAGTTCCGCCAACGCCTTTAAATGCGGATTCTGCAGATTTTTCACAAATTTCAGCAGCTCCTGGTACATCTGTTCAATGTCTTTGCTGCTCACCGGCAGATAATCCGACGGATCATATTCGCCTTCTCCAACCTTGCGGATCCGCTTGATATTCAGCTGCGGCGCACCCTGGAACATCGTCACATCTCCAACAACATAAACATAATCAAGCGAGTCAAAGTCCTCGATGCCCGCCGAATTGACATCCCAGATTTTGGCGGAAAGTGTTCCTGTCTTATCCTGCAATGTCACATTGTCATATGGCTTTCCTGCTTTGGTCAGTGCATTCTGTTTTTTCTTGCAGAGGTATACCTCGCCAACTCGGTCTCCCTCACGCAGTGTTTCTATGTATTTCATTCGTTTCTTTCCGGAACGGTTCCGGATTCCTTTCTAAGCCTTAACAGGCAGTTTTTACATGTGCTTTATTCACTTGTCGTCTTATAAGGAAGACAGATCCAGTCCTTCTTCTCCTGCAAGCAGCTCTTTTACAGTCTCCGTGATCTTTGCAAGATCTGCTTCATCTTTTCCTTCCATGTTCAAAACCATCACCGGGTCATGAAGCGATGCACGCAGCAACAGCCATCCGGTCGGATCATCATCAAATCGGATCCGCACCCCTTCATAAGCCATCGGCAATGTATATCCCTTTTCTTTTGCGTTTTCTCTGAAGCGTGCAAGCACTTCTGTCCCGTATGCGCCAAAATCTTCTTCGAGGATTTTAAAACGTACTTCTCTGTCTGCGCATTCCATGACAAGACTTGCGATCAGATGATCGATCGTTTCGCCTTTTTCCCTTGCTTTTGCAACTGCAGCGATCAGCTTGACTGCAAGATAAGCGCCGTCATCCAGATAATAGTTTTCTTTCAGACAACCGTGTCCTGACGTCTCCATCGCAAGCGGGCTGTTTGTACCTGCTGCATTCAGCTCCTTGCATTTGTCGATCACGTTCTTATATCCGCGCTTAAAGCAAAGATGCTTTAACCCAAGATCATTCTCCAGGAAATCGGTTAGCCGGTCAGATGTCACGGAATCCGTGATGATCGTACTTCCGGGATTCTCCGGTGCGAGGATCGCTGCCATCATCGCAATGATCGCATCGCGGTTCAACGGTGTACCGTCAGATAAAACCGCCGACATCCGGTCTACATCCGTATCAAAGATCAGACCAAGGTCTGCCTGGTGTTCTAATGTTGCCGCAACGATCGCTGCCATCGCTTCTTTGTTTTCCGGATTCGGTTCATGGTTCGGGAACATGCCATCCGGCTCTAAGAACTGGCTGCCTGTGGTATCTGCACCGAGTTCATCCAGAATCTTCGTCACGAAGAATCCGCCTGCGCCGTTTCCGGCGTCTACGACGATGTGCAGCCCTGCAAGCGGCTTGGTTGTTGTTTCTGCCTTACTGTTCTCTTCTTTGGCAACAGATTCTTCTGATTCGCCAACTTCTTCAGTAAGCGCCATGTCATCTGAAAGGTCTGATCCGTCCTGTGGCAAGCGTGCGATCGGCGCTGTTTCATCTTCCACTTCCACAACAACCGGAAGCGGTGCCGGCTCAAATCCTGTTTCCTTACGGATCGCGTTCGCCAGGTTTGCCGCATACAGTGTAATCAGATCAAAGCTTCTCGGTCTGGGTGACAAGCCTGTCCCTGTCGCCAGCACTTCCTCTGCTTCGAGCTTTGCGGCACGCAGCAGGATTTCTCTGATCTGCGCCTTTTCAAGACCTCCCTCTTTTGTGAAGAACTTGATGCCGTTTCTGTGAAACGGCAGATGGCTTGCCGTGATCATGCAGCCACCGTCATAGTTGGTCTCAGGATAAACCGTGGACATAAACATCGCAGGTGTAGATGCCATCCCGCAGTCAACCGCACAGGCATCACTTAAGCGGATTCCCTGCATGAACACTTCCATGACATCCGGTCCTGTGATACGGGAATCACGACCCACGCCAACCTTCATCTCGACAGGCTTTTTCCCGGTCTGATCAGAAAGCCATCCGGCAAATGCCATGCCGATGTAGCGGACTGCCGCTTCTGTCAGGTTCACGGCTTCCCCGTTCGGCCCTTCACAGGCTATGCCGCGGATATCGCTGCCGTTTTGCAGTTTCAGATATGTTTTTCCAAGTTCCGTTCCGGCAACATCTTCATAAGAAACCTGAGGTGTCATTGCCTGTTTGGACATTTCTTCCTGTTCTTTTTTCTTTTTACCGAATTTCCACATATAACCTGTCCTTTCATGCAAATGTTACGATCGTAACACCGACATCGCCTTCTCCATAAGCCCCCAGATGATAATCCGCCACATATTTCTGACGCTTCAGATGTACATGTACCGCGTTTCGCAATGCACCGGTTCCTTTTCCGTGCACGATACGGACACTGTTTAAATGCGCCAGATATGCATCGTCGAGGTACTTATCCAGCAGCGGAATGGCTTCGTCGACCGTTTTGCCGATCAGGTTCAGCTCCGCGCTGACATTGGCAGATTTGCTCATTTTCAGTTCACCCATGGCGCTGCCGCTTTTCCGGGCGGTATTCTTTTTCTTCTTCACCGCATATGGATTGTCATCTTCGATCAGCACCAGATCCCTGATGTTGACTTTATAGCGCAGGATGCCCATCTGTACCATCAGATCGCCTTTTTTATCCGGCAGTGTGTGAACAACACCTTTCTGGTTCATGCTAAGAACCTTCACATCATCGCCGATCCGAAGCTTGTTCGGATTCGGACTGTTGTGGTTTTCTGCCGGCTGTTTCTTTTGTAAGGATGCTTTCCCGCTGGCTGCCTGCATCTTTTTACGGACTGCTTCCCGCTCCCGTTCCATCGCAGCCATATTGGCATTTCCGGCGCCGTATTTATGGAAATTCCGGATGGTCTGATCAGCGACTTCCTTGGCTTCACGCAAGATGCCTGCCGCCTCTTCATTTGCTTCCCGGATGATCTTCGCCTTGCGCTCCTCGAGGCGGTCTTTCTGCTCGGAAAGCTGCTTCTTTAACCGCTCCATCTCCTCGCGGTAAGCGCTGATCTGCTCCTGATCCTTTTCCAGTCTTCTTCTGCTGTCTTCAAGATCTGCGATCACATCCTCAAAGCTCTCGGTTTCCTGAGAGATCCTTCCCTTTGCGTCTTCGATCAGATGCTTTGGCAGCCCGATCTTTTCAGAAATCGCAAATGCATTACTCTTCCCGGGGATACCGATCAAAAGATGATAGGTTGGCGACAGTGTTTCGACATCAAATTCACAGCATGCGTTTTCGACGCCTTCCGTGCCCAGTGCATAAAGCTTAAGTTCACTGTAATGCGTCGTTGCCATCGTCATGCTGCCGCGTTCCCGCAGCGACTCTAAGATCGCCACCGCCAATGCAGCACCCTCTTCCGGGTCAGTTCCTGCACAAAGCTCATCAAACAATACCAGCGACTGTGCATTTGCGCCTTTCAGGATGTTGACGATATTGGTCATATGGGAAGAGAACGTACTGAGGCTCTGTTCGATGCTCTGCTCGTCTCCGATATCCGCATAGATCTTCTGAAAAACAGGAAGCATGGACCGGTCGCCTGCAGGAATATGCAAACCTGCCTGTCCCATCAAAGAGAACAGGCCCACCGTTTTCAAAGAAACCGTCTTTCCGCCGGTATTCGGTCCTGTCACGACAAGCACATGGAAATCCTCTCCCATATAAACATCGATCGGAACGGCCTTTTTTTGATCCAGCAAGGGATGTCTTCCCTTTCGGATCTTTAAGATTCCCTGATCATTGAATTCCGGACGCATGGCATTCTGATCCAATGCCAGCTTACCCTTTGCAAAGATAAAATCCAGATCTTTCAAAATGCGGAAATCTGCTTCCAGTGAAGTCGCATATTCATTTGTCTGCTCGGAAAGCTCTGCCAGGATCCGGTCGATCTCTTCTGCTTCTTTTCCAAACGCCTCGCGCAGGTCATTGTTCAGCTTAACGACCGCCATTGGTTCTACAAAGAGTGTCGATCCGCTCGATGACTGGTCATGCACCATACCGGGCACATCGCCTTTATGCTCCGCCTTAACCGGCAGACAGTATCTGCCGTGACGCATCGTAATGATCGGATCCTGCAGATAGGTCCTCCCTGCATTGCTGTTTACGATCTGCTGCAGCGATGTACGGATCCTGTCATGGATCCCGCGAATGGATCTTCTGATCTGTCTGAGTGTCACAGACGCTTCGTCGCTGATCTCATCCTCTGCGATGATACATCTTCTGATCTCCTCTGCCAGAGGCGTACACGGCTCCAACCCGTCAAACAACCCCTGCAGCGAATCCGATGGCAAATCATCCCTGTCTTCCCGTCCGTATGCCTTTGCCCGTCTGGCCACTTCCAAAAGCCTTCCGATCTGCAACAGCTCTGCCGCATTCAATACGCCGCCCATCTCGAGGCGCTTTGTCATCACATTCGGATTCTTCATCCCTGCAAAAGAAACATTTCCCTTGCGAAGGATGCGTGCGAGCGCATCAGATGTCTCCTGCTGTGCGCGCATAATCCCTCCCAGATCACGCATCGGTTCCAGTTTCCGGCACAGCGCAATGCCATCCTCAGAGGTTGCCCTTTCGGCAAGCATTTCTATGATTTTGTCATATTCTAATATATGGTAAACTTTCTTATTCATCGCTACAATTTTATCATGTCGGAATTCAAGGCACAAGGGGGAGACAGGGGACGGTTCTGCGTCTCCTGTCTCCCCCCACCAAAAAACAGCAGTTCCATTTTCAGGAACTGCTGTCTTTTCGTAAACCTTTTGTAATCTGATCTTATACCAGCTCAAGTACAACTTCCATCGCACCGTCACCCTTACGCGGTCCGATCTTGATGATACGGGTATAACCACCGTTGCGGTTCTCATACTTCGGAGCGATCTCTGTGAACAGTTTATCCACCAGATCAACCTCTTTGCGGTCTCTCTTCTTCTCAGCCGGCTCAACTACCGGATACAGAACCTTCATGATCTCACGTCTAGCATGCAGACGGGACGGAAGATCCTTTTTGATGGTCTTGTCCACTTCTTCATATACGGTACGCTTCTTGCCGTCAACAACCTCTTTGATCCGCTTTCCGTCAGCATCTTTCTTAGCGACTTTTGCTTTTACGGTAACTTCTTCAAAGTTGTCTTTTTCTTTGACAGCCTTTGCGATCAGACGCTCAGCAACCTTACGAACTTCTTTTGCTCTTGCTTCTGTCGTGATGATACGACCATTGTAAAGCAGTGCTGTTGTCTGGTTGCGCAGAAGCGCTTTTCTCTGGTCAGATGTTTTACCTAATTTACGATACTTTGCCATGATTTCCTCCTCCTTAGGTACATCAGTCATCGCACTTTGGTTTTCTTACATGACTGATGCTCATGATTGTTATCAGATCCGTTACCGGATCCTGTGGTTGGCCGACAAATCGGATGCCTGTGGTCTTACTCCTTTTGCCGTATCAAAACAGATCTTCCTTTCGGCGATCTGTTCTTAAGCTTCTTCTCCCTGGTTCAGGGAAAGGCCAAGCTCATTCAGCTTCGCAAGAACTTCCTCTAATGATTTCCGGCCCAGGTTACGAACCTTCATCATGTCGTCCTGTGTCTTGTTGGTCAGCTCCTCTACCGTGTTGATTCCGGCACGCTTGAGGCAGTTGTAAGAACGAACGGAAAGCTCCAGCTCATCAATGTTCATCTCAAGAACTTTCTCTTTTGATGTTTCATTGTTCTCGATCATGACCTCTGCTTCCTGTCCTTTCTCAGACAGGTCTACAAACAGGCTCAGATGCTCACTCAGAACCTTAGCAGCAAGGCTGACTGCATCGTCCGGACGCAGTGTTCCGTCTGTATATACCTCTAATGTCAGTTTGTCATAGTCGGTTACGTTTCCGACACGTGTATTCTCTACATTCAGATTTACACGCTCAACCGGTGTGTAGATCGAATCGATCGCGATAACGCCAATCGGTGTGTCTTCCGTTTTGTTACGGTCTGCACTGACATAACCTCTGCCTTTTGTGATCGTCAGTTCCATGAACAATCTGCAGTCTGAACCGCCGTTTAAGTGAGCGATCTCAAGGTCTTTGTTGACCACTTCGATATCAGAATCCGCCTGAATGTCAGCACCTGTTACAGTGCCCTCTCCTTCAAACTCAATGTAAGCAACTTTTGCTTCATCGGTAGAGCTGGTATTCTTCAGCGCGATTTCCTTGATATTCAGAATGATCTCTGTTACATCCTCTTTTACACCCGGAATGGTTGAAAACTCATGCTGTACACCGTCAATTTTTACCTGACTGACAGCTGCACCCGGCAGAGAGGAAAGCATGATTCTGCGTAATGAGTTGCCCAGTGTTGTTCCATAACCTCTTTCAAGGGGCTCAACGACAAACTTTCCATATTTATTATCTTCTGAGATCTCAGCAATCTCAATTTTCGGTTTTTCAAAATCGAACAACGCAAGCCCTCCTTATGATTCTATGTTGTTCATAAACTTTGGATTGCTCCGCTGCAAACAGCTCCCGCAATCCTACAGATAGCTGCAATACGCCCTCACAGGCTTCTTGCAGCGATCTGTTACCCTGCGCCATGCCAGAAAAATCACATGCCAGCATGCTTTTTCTGTCGCGCCGCAGGAGTTTATGCACTTCTATTTGGAATACAACTCGACGATCAGCATCTCATCAACAGGAACATCGATCATGCTGCGCTTCGGGATCTCCTTTACAGTGCCGCTTAAGTTCTCCTGATCAGACTCAAGCCACTCCGGAACGATACGGCTGCCTGTTACTTCAAGGATGTCTTTGTAGCGCTGCATTGTCTTGCATTTTTCTTTGATCTCGATCACATCACCTGCTTTTACCTGATAAGACGGAATCTGTACACGCTTGCCGTTTACCAGTACATGTCTGTGGTCAACAATCTGTCTTGCCTCTTTACGGGTTCTTGCAAATCCCAGACGGAATACAACATTATCCAGTCTGCACTCAAGCATTGCCATCAGGTTCTCACCTGTCATGCCTTTCATGCGGTCTGCCTTCTCATAGTAGTTATGGAAAGGTTTTTCCAGAACGCCATAAATGAATTTGGCTTTCTGCTTCTCACGCAGCTGAAGACCGTAATCTGAAATCTTACGGCTGGAACGCTTCAGCGTACGATTGGATTTCTTATCGATGCCAAGATAAGCCGGCTCCAGGCCGAGTGATCTGCATCTTTTCAGAACAGGTACTCTATTTACTGCCATTTTGGCTACCTCCTAATAAATCGAAAACTATACGCGACGACGTTTTGGCGGGCGGCATCCGTTATGCGGTACAGGGGTAACATCTGTGATGCTTAATACCTGCAGGCCGTTTGCACCCAGTGCACGGATTGCTGCTTCTCTTCCTGAACCCGGACCCTTTACAAATACGTCCACAGTCTTCAGACCATGGATCAGAGCCGCTTTTGTCGCAGTCTCTGCTGCCATCTGTGCAGCATATGGAGTAGATTTCCTTGAACCTCTGAATCCAAGACCACCGGCACTTGCCCATGACAGAGCATTGCCCTGTGCATCCGTTAATGTAACGATTGTATTGTTGAAGGAAGCCTGGATATGTGCCTGTCCATGTTCAACGTTTTTCTTTACGCGTCTTGTAGTTGATCTTCTCGCAACTTTTTTCGCCATAATAAAACTAACCTACTTTCTTAACTTTTATTTTTTCTTGTTTGCAACGGTTCTTCTCGGACCTTTTCTTGTCCGCGCATTCGTCTTGGTCTTCTGGCCGCGAACCGGCAGACCTTTTCTGTGACGGATTCCGCGATAGCATCCGATTTCCTGCAGTCTCTTGATGTTCATAGCAACTTCACGACGCAGATCACCTTCTACGACCTGAGTCTGATCGATCACATCACTGAGACGCTTTACTTCTTCGGCCGTCAGATCTTTGCAACGGGTATCCGGATCAACGCCTGCTTCAGCGATGATGCGCTTCGCGCTGGAAACACCGATTCCATAGATATAAGTAAGACCGATCTCTACACGTTTGTCTCTTGGTAAATCGACACCTGCAATACGAGCCATGTGTGTTCATACCTCCATTGATTCTTTGTTTCGGTTTTTTGCTCCATACAGCCGGCCCTCATACAGCTCCGGATCTCTCCGGCCTGAAATGTGTGCATGCACCAGCACTGTATTTTCGCTTTTCGCGTCCTCGGTATCAAAACGCAAAAAAGCCAGTGGAATCCACTGTTTTATGAATAACAGCAGTCTGGACTGCTGCAGCCGCCTTCATAATAAATAAGAAAAAAGATTTGATAGAATCATCCCTGACGCTGTTTATGCTTCGGGTTTTCGCAGATGATTCGGATACGACCTTTGCGCTTAATGACTTTGCACTTTTCGCACATCGGCTTCACTGATGAACGTACTTTCACAGTATCTTCCTCCTTTCTCAAACATCCGGAAATACGCATAGTACTCCCTTGTTCTTTTAAAGCGTCGGTAAAGATTATAGCATGACGCCAAACAGAATACAAGTATTATTTTGCACGCCAGATAATGCGTCCTTTTGAAAGATCATAGGGGGAAAGCTCCAGTGTTACTTTGTCTCCCGGCAGGATCCGGATAAAGTTCATACGCAGCTTGCCGCTGATATGTGCCAGTACCTCGTGACCGTTTTCCAGTTCTACCTGAAACATTGCATTCGGGAGTTTTTCTTTTACAATTCCCTCTACTTCAATGACATCCGCTTTTGACATTCAACTAAACCTCCGCTTGTTTATATAATCTCAATGCCCTTTTGATCGTTAGATCCGTGCACTCGCTGAGTGCTTCTTCTACATTCTCCGGCAGATGGATGACCGGCTGCACATGCCGTCTGTTTTTTTTCTTCGGACGATCGATCGTCCTTTTTTCTCCATCCGCGAGAACTACCTGATCATCATCACTTGCAATGATGACATATAGCTTTCCTTTGTCGTGACCGCAGAGGGAAACACAAAGCTTCCCTCCAAGGTCCGTATCATATGTTTTCATTAGCCTACGATTCCGATAATATCGGCAAACACCTTATCCATCGGCTGTGTGCCGTCTACAGATGAAAGGATTCCCTCATTCTTGTAGTAATCGATCAACGGCTGTGTCTGCTCATGATATACATTCAGACGGTTCTGAACGGTCTCCGGTTTGTCGTCATCGCGAAGGATGATCTCAGAACCGCAGCGGTCACAGATACCTTCTTTTTTCGGCGGGATGTTGATGATATGATAGGTTGCTCCGCATCCTAAGCATGCGCGTCTTCCGCCCATTCTCTCGACGATCTGTGCATCGTCTACTTCGATATCGATCGCGTAATCCATCTTCTGACCGATCGCATTCAGCGCTTCTGTCAAAGCCTCTGCCTGCGGAATCGTTCTCGGGAAACCATCCAGGATAAAACCATTTGCACAGTCTTCTTTCTGGATACGATCTACTACGAGGTCACAAACAAGCTCATCCGGTACCAGCTCTCCGGCATCCATATAGCCTTTTGCCTTCTTGCCAAGCTCAGTTCCTTCTTTGATATTCGCACGGAAAATGTCTCCTGTGGAGATATGCGGAATACTGAACTTATCTGCGATCTGCTTTGCCTGTGTGCCTTTTCCTGCGCCGGGTGCGCCAAGCATGATGATTTTCATATGGTTACCTCCCGTCAATGCAAAATAATGTACTGCATGAAACACCTTTAGGGAAGCACGGGATGCGTACTTCCCTATTATTTTTGGTTATGAATTCAGGAAACCTGAATAGTTCCGAACCAGCATCTGTGAATCGATCTGCTTTAAGGTCTCGATAACAACACCGACGATAATGATCAGTGAGGTGCCGCCGAACGAGATCGTCGCGTTAAAGAATCCTTCAAAGAAGATCGGTATGATTGCAACGATCGACAGACCGCAGGCTCCGATAAAGATGATGTATCCGAGCATCGTCTGCAGATAATCACTGGTTGGCTTACCCGGGCGGATACCCGGAATAAATCCACCGGATTTTTTCATGTTGTTTGCCACTTCCAACGGATTGAATGTGATCGTCGTATAGAAGTATGCAAACGCGATGATCAGCAAGACATATACAGCCAGACCAATCGTATATACCGGTCTTGCACGGTCACACCAGTTCGACTGACTCAGCATGTTCAGGATGAATCCGCCGACACCGCCCGGATTCTTTCCGAGCAGCTGAGTGATCACTACCGGGAACATCATGATCGACTGTGCGAAGATGATCGGGATAACACCTGCTGTATTGACACGAAGCGGAATATGTGAGGAATTTCCTCCAACCTGTGTTCTTCCTCCGAATACTTTTCTGGAGTACTGAACCGGAATCCGGCGCTCCGCACCCTGCAGCATAACAACCAGAATGATAACTGCCAGGATGATCGCAATGATGATCGCGCCTGCAAGGATCATATTCTGAATGTTTTTGCCGATCACGAACTGCTGCCATAACGCACGCAGATCATACGGGATACGGGAAATGATGTTGATCGTCAAAACGATGGAAATACCGTTTCCGACGCCCTTTTCCGTAATCCGCTCGCCGATCCACATCAGTGTTGTGGAGCCGGCTGTCAAAGCTGCGACTGCCATAATGATGTGCAGTGCATCGTACTGAACCAGGTATCCCTGTCTGCCGAATCCAACCGCCATTGCGATGGACTCGCCAAGAGAAAGCGCAACGGTCAGATAACGGGTGATCGCCGTCATCTTTTTCCGTCCTTCTTCGCCTTCTTTATGCCATTCCTCAAATTTCGGAATCGCAATGGTCAGAAGCTGCATAATGATCGATGATGTGATGTATGGCGTAATGTTCAATGCAAAGATTGACATGTTCTCAAAAGATCCGCCGGTGATCGCATCAAAGAATCCCAGATTGCCGCTGCCGCCAAGATTTGCTTCCATCCACTGTTTGAAAAACTCGCCATTAACCCCAGGCATCGGAATCTGACTTCCGATTCGGATCACCACCAGCATCAGAAACGTGAAGATCAGACGCTGGCGGATTTCCGGTGTTTTAAAAGCATTTTTGATTTTGGTCAGCATTAGATTACCTCTGCACTTCCCCCAGCAGCTTCGATTTTTTCCTTAGCGGATGCTGAAAATGCATTTGCCTGTACAGTGAGCTTTTTGGTCAGCTCGCCATTACCCAGAATTTTAACTCCATCTCTCGGATTGCGTACGATTCTGGTCTCAACAAGCATGTCCACTGTAACAACCGTGCCGTCTTCGAACCGCTCCAGAGCAGCTACATTTACCGGGATGATCTCTTTTGCATTAATATTTGTAAAGCCTCTTTTCGGAATCCGGCGATATAAAGGCATCTGTCCACCTTCAAATCCCGGTCTCGGTGCTCCGCCTGAGCGGGCTTTCTGACCCTTGTGTCCTTTGCCGGCTGTCTTGCCGTTTCCGGAACCATGGCCTCTGCCCCTTCTGAAATTATTGCTGTGCTTGGAGCCTTCCGCCGGACTTAAATTTGATAAATCCATTATGGTACCTCCTCCTATCTTATACTTCTTCTACTTCTACAAGATGTTTCACCTGGAATACCATGCCGCGGATTGCCGGATTGTCCGGTTTCTCAACAGTTGCATGCATTTTACGCAGTCCAAGCGCTTCTATGGTTTTTTTATGCTTTGGTTTTGCACCGATCGGTGACTTAACCAATGTGATCTTTAATGTATCAGCCATTGTAAACCTCCTGTTTTAACCTAAGATCTCGTCGATACTCTTACCGCGTGCTTTGGCAACTTCTTCCGGAGATTTCAACTGGCTAAGCGCATCGATCGTTGCAAGTACAACGTTCTGCTTGTTGTTTGAGCCCAGTGATTTTGTACGGATATTACGGATACCTGCAAGCTCGCAAACGCTACGTGCCGGACCACCTGCGATAACACCGGTACCTTCCGGGCTTCTCTTAAGCAGTACGTGTGCGCCGGTATGCTTTCCGACAATATCATGTGTGATACTGTTGTTCTTATCCAGCTTAACCTCGATCAGGCGCTTTGTTGCATCTTCTTTTCCTTTGCGGATCGCTTCCGGAATTTCAGCTGCTTTGCCCAGGCCTGCGCCAACATGACCATTGCCGTCACCTACAACTACAAGGGCTGTAAAACGCATGTTACGTCCACCCTTTACTACTTTGGTGACACGCTTGATCGTTACAACTTTTTCTTCCAGCTCAAGCTGGCTTACATCAATGATTGTACGTTTCATGTGTTACTCCCCTCCTGTTAAAAGTCTAATCCGGCTTCGCGTGCTGCGTCTGCCAGCGCCTGTACTTTACCCTGATAGATGAATCCGCCACGGTCAAATACGACTGTTGTGATACCGGCATCAAGCGCTTTCTTTGCGATTGCGGTACCAACCTGTGCGGCTGCATCTACGTTGTTTGTCTTTTCACAGGCTTCTTTGATTTCTTTTTCAAGAGTGGAAGCTGCTGCCAGTGTACGGCCGGCCTCGTCATCGATAATCTGAGCATACATATGATTGTTGCTTCTGAATACAGCCAGACGCGGTCTTGCGGCAGTACCTGCTAAGTTTTTACGAACTCTTGCGTGTTTTTTTACACGATTTGCAGTTCTGGATTTTTTATTAACCATTTCTATGCCTCTCCTTTAATTACTTACCGGTCTTACCAACCTTGCGTCTGATATGCTCATCTGCATACTTAATGCCCTTGCCCTTATACGGCTCCGGACGTTTCTTGTCACGGATCTCTGCCGCATACTGGCCGACTTTTTCCTTATCGATACCTTTGACGATGATTTTGTTACCGTCAACTTCTACTTCTACACCTTCCGGATCTTCCATCTCAACCGGATGAGAGAATCCAAGGTGAAGTGTCAGCTTTTTACCCTGCTTGATCGCACGGTAACCAACACCGTTTAACTCAAGATTTTTCTGATAGCCGGTGTGTACACCTACTACCATGTTATTGATCAGTGATCTGGTCAGACCATGGAGTGCCCGGTTTCTCTTCAGATCATTCGGACGCTCAACGATGATCTCCGCACCTTCCTGTTTAATGGTCATTTCCTCCGGCAGCACTCTCTCGAGTGTTCCCTTCGGTCCTTTAACTGTCACCAGATTATTTTCTGCGATCGTAACGGTTACACCGTCCGGGATCGCGATTGGCATTCTTCCTACACGTGACATGCCCGTACCTCCAATTTTTTCTTAGTCGCTGCCGGCTTACCAAACAAATGCCAGTACCTCGCCGCCAACCTGTAATTTTCTAGCTTCTTTGTCTGTGATCACGCCCTGGTTTGTAGAAAGGATCGCTACGCCCAGACCGCCAAGCACACGCGGAATCTCATCTTTGCCTGCGTAAACACGAAGACCCGGCTTAGAAATTCTCTTAATGCCGCTGATGATCTTGTCATTCTTTGTTGCGCCATATTTCAGTGTGATATGGATCACATCAAAGCCGCTTTCATTAACGATTTCGTATTTTGTGATATAGCCTTCTTTTTCCAGAATGTCAGCAATGGCTACTTTCATTTTTGAAGAAGGAATATCTACTGTGTCATGTTTTGCAGTATTGGCATTACGGATTCTTGTAAGCATATCTGCAATCGGATCACTCATTGTCATGATTATTTCCTCCTTACCAACTACTCTTCTTTACGCCCGGGATCTCACCCTTGTAAGCCAACTCACGGAAACATACTCTGCAGATACCGTATTTTCTAAGGTATGCATGCGGACGTCCGCAGATCTTGCAGCGATTGTATTCTCTGGTAGAGAATTTCTGCTTACGCTGCTGTTTGATTTTCATAGATTTCTTTGCCACTATCCTATCCTCCTGTTAACGTGCAAATGGCATTCCGAACTGTGCCAGCAGCTCACGTCCTTCTTCGTCTGTCTGAGCTGTGGTAACAACGATAATATCCATACCTCTGATCTTATCAACCTTATCGTACTCGATTTCCGGGAAGATCAGCTGCTCTTTGATACCCATGGAATAATTTCCACGTCCATCAAAGGAGTTCGGATTTACGCCGCGGAAGTCGCGGACACGCGGAAGTGCCAGGTTAACCAGGCGATCCAGGAATTCATACATACGCTCACTTCTGAGTGTAACCATACATCCGATCGGCATGCCTTCACGAATCTTAAAGTTCGCAACAGACTTCTTTGCCTTTGTGATGACCGGTTTCTGACCGGAGATGATCTCCAGGTCTTTCATAGCGGACTCCAGGATCTTGGCATTTTCTTTTGCTTCACCAACACCCATGTTGATTACGATCTTGTCAATCTTCGGAACCTGCATAACATTTTTGTAGCCGAATTTTTTGATCATCGCATCAACGATTTCATTTTCGTACTGTTCTCTCAGTCTGCTCAATGTTAAGCCCTCCTTTCCTAATCAATCACATCGCCGGTCTTCTTTGCGTAACGAACTTTCTTGTCTCCGTCAAATTTGAAGCCGATTCTGGTTGCTTCGCCTTTGTGCAGATACATTACGTTCGATACATGGATCGGACCTTCTTCTGTGATAATGCCGCCTGCAGGGTTGCCTGCGCCGGGCTTAACATGCTTTGTGCGCTGATTTACACCTTCAACGATTACGGTGTCTTTTTTCGGATCAACAGAGAGAACCTTTCCCTCTTTTCCGAGATCTTTTCCGGCGATCACGCGAACGGTATCACCTTTTTTGATTTTCTGCATGATCGTACCTCCTACAATACTTCCGGAGCCAGAGAAACGATCTTCATGAACTGTTTTTCACGAAGCTCTCTTGCTACCGGTCCGAAAATACGGGTTCCTCTCGGTGTCTTGTCATCCTTGATGATGACTGCTGCGTTCTCATCGAAGCTGATGTAAGAACCGTCTTTACGACGTGTGCTTCTCTTTGTACGAACGACAACTGCTTTTACGATATCACCTTTTTTAACAACGCCGCCTGGTGTTGCATCTTTAACCGTAGCAGTAATAATGTCACCGATGTGTGCATATCTTCTGGTCGAGCCGCCCATAACACGGATGCAAAGGATTTCTTTTGCTCCTGTATTGTCGGCTACTTTCAGTCTGCTTTCCTGCTGAATCATACTGACAGCCTCCTTATCTTGCTTTCTCGATAATCTCGACCAGTCTCCATCTCTTGTCTTTGGATAACGGTCTGGTCTCCATCACACGTACCCTGTCGCCGATGCCGCACTCGTTGTTCTCATCGTGTGCCTTCAGGCGGTACGTTCTTTTTACGATCTTATTGTAAAGTGGATGTCTTACACTGTCTTCAATAGCAACCACGACCGTCTTATCCATCTTGTCGCTGACCACTTTTCCGACACGCGTCTTTCTCAGATTTCTTTCTTCCACAATGGTCTCCTTTCAAGGATCTTTCCTGTGACTATTCCGCCTTCTCGGTCATAACAGTCTGGATCCTGGCAATATTTCTCTTGACTTCTTTGATTCTTCCTGTGTTCTCCAGCT
>JAFUBZ010000038.1 GCA_017459945.1 Eubacterium sp. | reverse complement strand
TGGCGGCTGGGCAAAAGCTTTCGATGAAGCAGGATGACATTAAGGTACGCGGTCATGCGATCGAATGCAGGATCAATGCAGAGAATCCGGAAAAAGGGTTTGCGCCATCACCGGGAACGGTTGATTTTTTACATCTGCCGGGCGGATGCGGCGTACGTGTGGAATCCGCGCTTTATCAGGGCTGTCAGATCAGTCCCTGGTATGATTCGATGGCTGCAAAGATCATCGTGCATGCGCCGGGACGTCTGGAGGCAATTCGCAGGATGCGGATGGCGCTCGAGGAAACCGTGATCGAAGGAGTAGATACCAACATCGACTTTTTGCTTCTGATCATGTTCAATCCGGATTACATGCTAGGAAATATCAATACTTCCTTTATCGAAAACCATACGCAGAGTCTGCTTGACTGGAATAAGGCGAGCAAAAATGCATAGGAGATGGCTGACAGGGAACGCTGACGATCGGCAAATGGAAATGGAGTAGATACCGTATGAGTTTTGCACAGAAACGACACACGATGATGTCCTTTAAAAGACATCGGGAGCAGTCGGCACACGAACCGAAAAATGCAAATGAATACCTTTCAGACCTGTTTGATGACGGCAGCTGGCATGAGATGGAATCTGTATTTGAGAGTGCGGATCCGCTCGGGTTTCCCGGGTATCAGAAAAAGTTAAAGGACGCCAGACAGACGACAGGGATCCCGGATGCACTTTGTGCCGGATACGGAACGATCGGCGGTGTTAAGGTGTTTGCGGCGAAGCTGGATAAAAACTTTATGATGGGCAGCATGGGGACCGCGGTCGGAGAACGGCTGACACGTGTCGTGGAAGCGGCAGGAAAGTACCGTGTCCCATTGATCATTTTTTCCGCAAGCGGCGGTGCGAGGATGCAGGAAGGGATGTTTTCCCTGATGCAGATGGCAAAAACAAGCGCTGCGATCAAGCGGTTTCAGGACCGGGGAGGACTCTATATCTCTGTTTTGACCCATCCGACGACAGGCGGCGTCAGCGCAAGCTTTGCGATGTTAGGCGACATCATTCTTGCGGAGGAAAATGCCTTGATCGGCTTTGCGGGACCGCGTGTGATCGAGCAGACGATCGGCGAAAAGCTGCCGGCAGGCTTCCAGCGTGCCGAGTTTCAGATGGAACACGGCTTTGTTGACCGGATCGTCCCCGACGGACAGATGAGAAAGGAACTAACGAAGATTTTGAAGCTTCACAGGAGAGTTTCATGAGGCAAAAGCAATTAACACCATATGAACGTCTGGAGATTGCAAGAGACATCAAAAGACCGAAGGTGACAGATTATATCGACGCTCTGTTTGATGATTTTATCGAATTATCCGGTGACAGACTGGGGAAAGAAGATGCTTCCATTCTCGGAGGCATCGCATTTTTTGAAGGAATGCCGGTGACCGTGATCGGACACAGGAAAGGCGCCAATCTGGAAGAAAATATCAAATATAACTTTGGTATGCCGGGACCGGAAGGCTATCGAAAGGCACTGCGGCTGATGAAGCAGGCGGAAAAATTCAAAAGACCGGTGATCACATTCGTCGATACACCGGGCGCCTATCCGGGCAAAGAGGCAGAGGAGAACGGTCAGAGCATCGCGATCGCGGAAAACCTGGCGGAAATGAGTGCCTTAAAAGTCCCGATCATCACGATCGTGACAGGAGAAGGCAACAGCGGCGGCGCGCTTGCGATCAGTGTGGCGGATGAGATCTGGATGCTGGAAAACGCAGTCTACTCGGTCTTGTCGCCGGAAGGATTTGCCAGCATTTTATGGAAGGATGCCAAAAGGAGCAAAGAAGCATGTGAAGTCATGAAAATGACAGCAGAAGAGCTCTATGCAGGAGGTTTATGCGATCAGGTGATCCCAGAGACCGAGGGCGGCATCCAGGAAGATTTTTCAGACGGATGCATGAAGATACGAAAGGCATTGAGAGCTTCTTTGCCGGTGCTGATGAAGACCGATACGAAGACGCTTTTGGAAAACCGATATCAGAAATACAGACACATTGAAGGAGAGTATCACGCCATTCGAAGAAAAGCGCAGTAGAAAGAACGGCATGCTTTGCATTCGGACTGATAAGACGATGTGTGTTGAAAAGGCGTGAGGAGAACAATATGCAGGGAATCCAGATCATCGGGATGGGAAAAGCGCTTCCCGCCCGGCGGGTAGAAAATGAGGCATTCACACAGATGGTAGAGACCAGTGATGAATGGATCAAAAGCAGAACAGGGATACAGAGCCGGTATTTTTGCAAAGAGGAAAGGCAGATGGATCTATGTGCAGAGGCGGCGCGGAAGGCACTTGCAAATGCAGGTGTCTGCCCGGAAGAAATCGGGCTGTGTGTTGTCGCAACGATCACACCGGATTATCATACGCCGTCATCGGCATGTATGGTACAAAAACTGCTCGGGCTTCCGGAAGACATACCGGCGTTTGATATCAATGCGGCTTGCTCAGGTTTTGTATACGGACTTGAAGTGGTCAGCTGCATGCTTGGGTCAGATGCTCTGAAACGGCCATACGCGCTGTTGATCGGGGCGGAGAAGCTTTCGCGGATCATGAACTTTCAGGACCGGTCGACATGCGTTCTGTTTGGAGACGGCGCTGCGGCTGCAGTGATCCGGCCCTCCGATGCGCACCGGTTTTTCTGCAGACTGGGTTCGCAGGGCAATGCTGAGGCGTTGAACGCGCCGGGCGCCGGCTATCCGGAGCCATATATCCATATGGATGGCAGAAAGGTGTTCCAGTTTGCGGTACATGCGATGGAAAACGGGATCAGGCTTCTGGCAAAAGAGACCGGTGTCTCGCTGGATGAAGTGGATCAGTTTATCTGCCATCAGGCAAATGAGCGCATCATCAGACATGTACAGAAAAAACTGAAGCTTCCCGCAGAACGGTTTTTCATGAACCTGGATCAGTATGGAAATACTTCAGGTGCGAGCATTCCAATCGCAATGGCGGAGCTGATGGAAAAAGGACAGCTGAAGCCTGGCACAAAGGCATTTTGCCTCGGATTTGGTGGCGGATTGACCTGGGGCGCGGCTTACCTGGAATTCTAATCACTGATCAGCAAACAGAAGCAGTCGGTTAATAGTTTTGAAAATGAGAGGTTTATCAAAGATGAGTTGGCTTACAGAAACATTAAAGATTCAATACCCGATCATTCAGGGGGGAATGGCAAATATCGCAACCGGTGCGTTTGCAGCAGCTGTTTCAAATGCGGGAGCGCTTGGTCTGATCGGCTCAGGCGGCATGAACGCAGAGCAGCTTGCAGAAGAGATCCGGATCGCAAAAGAGCATACAGACAAACCGTTTGGCGTGAACCTGATGCTGATGAACCCGGATGCAGACCGGATCGCACAGCTTCTTGCCGATGAGAAGATCCCGGTGATCACAACCGGAGCAGGAAACCCCGGAAAATATATGGAAAAATGGAAAGCGGCAGGCAGCATGGTGATTCCGGTTTCTGCGAGCGTAGCACTCGGTAAGAGAATGGTACGCGCGGGAGCGGATGCCGTGATCGCAGAAGGGACAGAGAGCGGCGGACATGTCGGAGAGATGACAACCATGACGCTCGTTCCACAGATGGTGGATGCGTTGGATGTGCCGGTTATTGCTGCAGGCGGTATTGCAGACGGCAGGCAGATGGCAGCAGCCTTTGCGCTTGGCGCGTCTGGCATTCAGGTCGGCACCTGTCTGCTGGCAAGCGAGGAATGTCCGATCCATGAAAACTATAAGCAGGCACTTTTGGAAGCCGGTGACAATGCCACCGTTGTGACGGGAAGAAGTGTGAATGCACCGGTCCGCGTTCTGAAAAACAATATGACCAGAATGTACCTGAAAAAAGAGCGGGAAGGCGCTGACAGGATGGAACTTGAAAAATACACACTGGGTTCCCTGCGCCGCGCGGTATTTGACGGCGATACAAAGGATGGATCGCTGATGTCCGGGCAGGTTTGCGGACAGCTTACAAAGATCCGCCCGCTTGCGGAGATCTTTGCAGATATGTGCAGCCAGAGAGATGCTGTGATACAGGGACTTTCAGCAAATGTATAGACGGACAAAGCAGCCAATTGGCAGCGGCGACAGCCGTAAGGAGGTTTGAAGTATGAGCACAGCTTTTTTGTATGCCGGCCCGGGAAGCCAGTGTGCCGGCATGGGAAAAGATTTATATGAGGCGGAACCGTTGTTCCGAAGTGTGATCGACCGGGCAGATCCGGGATTTGATTTAAAACAGATCATGTTCGATGCGGATCTGGAAACACTTTCCGAGACACGCTATACACAGCCGGCACTGGCAGCGTTTGCAGCAGGTGTCACGGCAATCCTTTATGAAAAAGGGATCAGACCTTCGTTCGCCGCAGGGTTGAGCCTGGGTGAGTACAGTGCATTACATGCAGCGGGTGTTTTCGATGCAGACACACTGATCCGTCTGACGGCATTTCGCGGCAGAAAGATGCAGGAGGCAGCGGAACGGACAGATGGCGTCATGTCTGCGATCCTCGGACTTCCGGCGGAGAAGGTCGAAGAGATCTGTAAAAAGGCTTCATCAGCCGGAACAGTGGAGGTGGCAAATTATAATACGGCTGTCCAGACTGTGATCGGCGGGGACCGGAATGCGGTCGAGGCAGCAGAAGCACTTGCAAAGGAAGCCGGTGCAAAGCGCTGTATGCGGTTAAAGGTCAGCAGTGCGTTCCATACATCATTTATGGATCCGGCATCGGAAGCACTGGAGATGTATTTCAGAAAAGTCGTATTCCACCCGATGCAGATTCCGGTGATCTTCAATACGCTGGCGCAGCCACTTCCTGAACCGCAGGCAGAGCAGATCAAGTTGATTCTTGTCAGACAGGTCAAATCCGGTGTCAGGATGAAGCAAACCATAGAATATCTTGCAGAACAGGGTGTTGACACGATCGTAGAGATCGGTCCTGGAAAAGCACTGTCCGGCTTCGTAAAAAAGACAGTACCGCAGATTGAAACATTTGCAATCGGCGATGTGGAAAGCCTGCAGACGGTGCTTGAAGAGTGGAGGAAAAGGTAAGAATGGAATCAACAGGAGTTTTTAACGGCCGTACCGCGCTGGTGACCGGCGGCGGAAGAGGGATTGGCCGTGCGGTCTGCATCCGGCTCGCAAAAGAAGGGGCGGACGTCATCATCAATTATGCCGGCCGTGATGATGCGGCAAGGGAAACGGCTGCGTTATGCGAAGCCTATGGCGTAAAGACAAAGCTGATCAGGGCGGATGTTTCGGACAGAGCCGCTTGTGAAGCAATGTTTCAGGAAGCAAAGGAATGGAATGGCAGGATCGACATCCTTGTCAACAACGCAGGGATCACAAAAGACCAGATCCTTTTGCGAATGAAAGAGGAGGATTTTGCGCGTGTGATCGAAGTCAATCTGATGGGCAGCTTTCACTGCATGCAGCTTGCGGGAAAGATCATGCTGAAGCAGAAATTCGGACGCATCATCAACATGAGCAGTGTCGTAGGTCTGCGTGGCAATCCCGGACAGATGAACTACGCGGCCAGCAAAGCCGGCGTCATTGGTATGACGAAGACGATGGCAAAGGAGATGGCTGCAAAAAACATTACCGTCAATGCCATAGCACCGGGATTTATCGAAACAGATATTTTAAATGATATGACCGATAAGGCAAAAGAAGAAATGACAAAGCCGATTCCCGCAAAACGGCTCGGACAGCCGGAGGAAGTCGCGGAAGCGATTGCCTTTTTTGCAAATCCTGAAAATGCCTACATTACAGGACAGGTGCTTTGTGTAGACGGCGGCATGGCAGTGTAAGTCAGATTAAGAAAGAAAGCGTTTGCAAGGACGATAAGGAGATCGTATGAAAAGAGAAGTGGTCATCACCGGTCTGGGTGCAGTTTCACCGATCGGAAATGATGTGGAAACAATCTGGAATTCAGTGTTGGAAGGAAAAAACGGAATCGCAAAGATCACACGATACGATGTGACCGGAAGAAAGGTGACACTTGCCGGTGAATTAAAGGATTTTGATCCGGAAAAGACCATTGGCAAAAGAGATGTCAAAAAAATGGACCGGTATTCGCAATATGCAATGTGTGCGGCGGTAGAAGCTTTTCGCGATGCCGGAATCAAAGATCTGGATGAGCTGCAGGCAGAGACAGATCAAAATACGGATGTCAGTCAGAAGTCCTGGGAAGAGCGTTCCCGCTGGGGCGTGCTGATGGCAAGCGGGATTGGCGGAATCCGTACGATCGAGGAGGAACAGGAAAAGGGAATGGAAAAAGGATTTGACCGTGTGTCGCCGTTTTTTATCCCGAAATCGATCTCTAATATGGCAGCAGGACACATCGCGATCCGGTATGGCCTTCACGGCAGCTGTACCTGTGTCGTAACAGCCTGTGCAAGCGGCGGCAACGCGATCGGAGATGCATTCCGCCAGATCCGTGACGGATATGCGGATCTGATGCTGGCAGGAGGCGCTGAGGCAGCGATCACACCGCTTTCCATCGGTGGATTTACAACGTTAAAGGCACTGACACAGTCAGACGACCCGACCCGCGCTTCGATCCCGTTTGACAAGGAGCGGAGCGGATTTGTCATGGGCGAAGGGGCCGGCGCATTGGTCTTAGAAGAGCTTACGCATGCAAAAAAACGCGGCGCTAAGATCTACGGACGGATCATCGGCTACGGCACAAACTGTGATGCCTACCATATGACGGCGCCTGATCCGACCGGAACAGGCGCGGCGGCATGTATGAAGCTGGCACTTTCCGATGCGGGGATCACGCCGGATGCCGTTGATTATATCAACGCACACGGAACCTCGACACCGTTAAATGACAGCGGAGAAACAAAGGCAGTCAAAACCGCATTCGGCGCACATGCAAATGCGCTAAAGATCAGTTCAACGAAATCCATGACCGGACATCTGCTTGGCGCAAGCGCCGCATTGGAGGCCGTGATCACCGTAAAAGCGATGGAACAGGATTTCCTGCCGCCGACGATCGGATTTAAAGTGCCGGATGAGGAATGCGATCTGGACATCGTTCCGAACAGGGGATACAGCTATCCGATCAATTGCGCGATCTCGAATTCTCTGGGATTTGGCGGACATAATGTTACGCTGGTTTTCCAAAAATAATCTGGCAAAACAGACACAAGTACACCAAAAATAAACGACGGAATCTGTACAGTTTTTGTCAAAAGTGATATTCTATAGGAGTAGTTTTTATGCAGTTGAATTCAAATGAAATCGAAACCATTCTGCCACACCGGTATCCGTTTTTGCTGGTCGACAGGATCACGGATTGTGAACCCGGACAGTTTGCCGACGGCATCAAATGTGTGACCGCCAATGAGATGCATTTTATGGGTCATTTTCCCGGACAGCATGTGATGCCGGGCGTGCTTTTGCTGGAGGCATTGGCACAGACAGGCGCAGTCGCATTGCTTCTCGAGGAGGAAAACCGCGGGAAGACGGTGTTTTTCGGTGGTGTGAAGAATGCGCGTTTCAGAAAACAGGTCATTCCCGGCGATGTCGTAGAGCTGCACTGTGAGATCATCAAACGAAAAGGCCCGGTGGGGGTCGGGACGGCAGTTGCGACAGTAGATGGGAAAAAAGCAGTCGAGGCGGAGATTTCATTTGCGATCCAGTAGTTCAGATGTAGTGGGAGACGAACGATGAAACATCCGGAAGGCCAGACGGTTACAGAAGCATTTGAAGAAGTATATATGAAGTTTAAACTGCATTTTTACAGAGAGATATTCGGGACGTTTTCCAGCAGAGAAGCAACGCTGACGACGGTTGAGACGTTTTGCATGGAAGTGATCTATGCCATGCAGTGTCCGACGATCAACGAGTTTGCGTCGTTTATTCAGATCTCGCCCCCGAATGCAGCCTACAAAGTGAATAATCTGATCAAAAAAGGATATGTAGAAAAGATCCGTTCGACAAAGGATAAGCGGGAGTATTATCTGCGGCCGACCCAGAAGTATCTGGATTACTATGATATCAGCAGCAGTTACCTGCACCAGGTGCTCAGACGCCTGACCGACCGCCTTCCAAAAGCCGATCAGGATAAGCTTCAGGAAATCCTGAATATCATGTCGAATGAACTGATGCAGGAGGTTCCCGAGTACAAGCATCTCGAAGCGGATGCGGATATCTGAATAACAGACTTTTATGATTGCGCAGACTAAGATGTCTGCGCATTTTTCTATGCCGGGATCGATGGAAAGGATTTTGATCGGGCATAATTCTTGTTTTCTGCGTTGTTTAAACGTATAATATGCGGGTAAATATTTTTTTGGGAGGCATCAAATGAAGAAGACAAGTCCATCAATTGATACATGGTTAAAGGAAGCAAAACAGGATCCGCGCGCAGCACAGTGTGGGATGTTTTTAACGCATAACGGTGTTGTCCGCGAAACAGCACGCGCAAGAGTCCGTGAAGGAGATGAAAGTGCAGCGGCAGTGACCGGAATGCATTTTTCCTATGATGAGGAAAAGGTGAATGCAGCCATCGAAAAAGCATATGAGATGGAAGGCATTTATTATATCAAAGTATGGCTGAATGAAGGCGAACTGGTTGTCGGAGATGACATCATGTTTGTCCTGATCGGCGGAGACATTCGTCCGCATGTGGTTGATGCGCTGCAGGCCCTGGTTGGAACCATCAAAAACGAGTGCGTGGTTGAGCAGGAGAAGACAGCATAATGGAGATGACTGACTACAAAGACTATATGGTGCGCGGTATCGCTGCAGACGGAGAGATCCGGGCATTCGCGATCACTTCCAGAAATCTTGTTGAGGAAGCGAGACAACGTCACGGGACGAGCCCGACGATCACGGCTGCATTGGGACGTTTGCTCAGTGCAGGCGCGATGATGGGAATCATGATGAAGGGCGAAAAAGACCTTCTGACATTGAAGATCACATCGGAGGGGCCTGTACGCGGTCTGACAGTCACTGCGGATTCGAAGGGCACGGTGAAAGGGTATCCCCTGGTGCCTGTAGTAAATCTTCCGGCCAATGCGAAAGGCAAATTTGACGTTGGGGGAGCAGTCGCACCGGGACAGCTTCAGGTGATCAAGGACCTGGGTCTGAAGGATCCCTACGTCGGCACGACGCAGCTGGTAAACGGCGAGATCGCGGAGGATCTGACCTATTACTTTGCATTGTCTGAGCAGACACCATCGGCAGTGGGACTTGGCGTATTGATGAATAAAAACAATACCGTACGTCAGGCCGGCGGATTCATCATCCAGCTGATGCCGCATGCAAAAGAGGAAACGATCGCGACGCTTGAGCAGACGCTTGCAGAGATCAGGCCGGTGACGACGCTTCTGGATGAAGGTCACACACCGGAATCCATGCTGGAGCTTGTTCTGAACGGGTTTGATCTGGAGATCACGGACTGTTCGGATGCGATGTTTTCCTGTAATTGCTCGCAGGAACGTGTCAGCCGGGTGCTGTACAGCATTGGAAAAGAAGAACTGGACTCGATGATCGAAGATGGAGAGCCGATCGAAGTCAAATGTCATTTCTGTAATGAGGCATATCTGTTTTCATTGGATGAGTTGAAAGAAATCCGGGCAGCGCTTTAGAAGTCTTGCAGCAGATGTCGGGTCAGTTTCTAGTGGGATGACAGATACTTGATAGTTGAAAAAGGATAGTGCTTAAAATGTGGCTTGATGTGATCATCCAATGGATCAAAGCATTTTTCGGAACGGTCGTATTCTGGACAGGAATTGCGGGCGTTCTTTTGGTGCTTATCACGATGGTCCGCTATCGGATCCGACGCGGGAAGGCATCAGAGAAGACGAACGAGGATTCTTCGAATGGCACTGCCGGATTGATGCCCAATGAAGATAAGCATACACGCCGGATCGCGCTGATCACAGGCGCATCAAGCGGGATCGGCCGTGCTTTTGCGCTGCGGATCGATCAGACAGAAAAAGAGATCGATGAGATCTGGCTGGTCGCAAGAAGACAGGATAAGCTGGTGGCGCTTGCGGGTGAATTGCAGCATGATACGCTTATCATTGCTGCGGATCTGACAGAAGGGTTGGATGCGGAAGCATATGATAATCCTCTGACAAGAGCACTGGCCGGAACAGCCGGTGATAGCGGCCCTGTGCATATCAAGATACTGATCAATGCGGCCGGATTTGCCAAGATCGGAAACTATGCAAAGGTCAGCTTTCAGGACTCCATGCGGATGATCGATCTGAATGACAAGGCAGCAGTGGCAGTGACACTTGTCTGTCTGCCATATATGAAGCAAGGAGACCGCATCATACAGATGTGTTCGACAGCTGCATTCCAGCCGCTGCAGCACATCAATATTTATGGCGCGTCAAAAGCTTTTTTATATCACTACACCAGAGCTTTGCGCATGGAGCTTTTTCCAAGAAAAATCGCCGTAACGGCAGTTTGCCCGTTCTGGGTCAAAGATACCGAATTTATCGGGATCGCGAAGGATGGTACAGAAGAATTGCCGATCAGGCATTTTCCATTTGCCACGACGGCGGAAAAAGTAGCCAAACGGGGACTTCGCGCAAGCCGTGCCGGCTGGGCGGTCGTGACACCGGGCGCCTTTTGTGTGATCCACAGATTCTTTACGAAGCTTTTGCCGCGGGAAGCCGCCATCTGGATCTGGGAACTGATGCGGCGGATGTGAGATAAATGGAGAGACAAGTATGAAAAAGTACATTATGGCTTTGGATCAGGGAACGACAAGCTGTCGGAGCATATTGTTTGACCATGATGGTCAGATCGTATGTGTGGCGCAGAAGGAGTTTCCGCAGATCTATCCGCAGCCCGGCTGGGTTGAGCATGATCCGATGGAGATCTGGAACACGCAGCTGTTTGTGGCGCTAGAATCAATGCGAAAAGCCGGAGCAGTTGCTTCAGAGATCGCAGCGATCGGTATTACAAACCAGCGGGAAACGACGGTTGTCTGGGACAGAGAGACCGGGCTTCCGGTGTCGAATGCGATCGTCTGGCAGTGCCGGAGAACGGCGGAGCGGATTGACGAGCTGCGGGATGTGGTTACGAAGACAGGTGAAGCACAGACAACAGACATTCGTCTCTTTGATTACATCCATCAAACGACCGGTCTGATCCCGGATGCATACTTTTCCGCCTCTAAGATCGAGTGGATCCTGAATCATACGGACGGGGCCAGGGAAAAAGCAGAGGCCGGGAAGCTTCTGTTTGGAACGATCGACACCTGGCTGATCTGGAACCTGACAAAGGGCCGGGTACATGCGACGGACAGAAGCAATGCATCACGTACGATGCTGTATGATATCGAAAAGGGCAGATGGGATCCGAAACTGCTAGAAGTGTTCCGAATCCCTGAGGGCATGCTGCCGGATGTGAAGCCTTCCGGTGCACACTATGGCGTGACAGATGCAGGCCTCTTTGGAGAAGAGATTCCAATCTGCAGTGCTGTCGGGGATCAGCAGTCGGCATTGTTTGGCCATTGCTGCTTTGCTGCAGGAGATGTAAAAAACACGTACGGAACCGGATGCTTTTTGTTAATGCATACCGGGGAGAAAAAGACATTGTCTGAAAAAGGTCTTTTGACAACCATCGCGGCAACGACGGATGATACGATCCTGTACGCGCTGGAAGGCAGTGTGTTTGCAGCCGGTGCAGCGATCCAGTGGCTGCAAAAAGGACTCCGGCTGTTCGAGGACGCAAAAGAGACGGAAGCAATGGCACTTTCAGTGGAAGATACAGACGGTGTTTATGTTGTGCCGGCATTTACAGGTCTTGGCGCACCGCACTGGGATCCATATGCAAGGGGAACGGTCGTGGGCATCACCAGAGGCTGCACCAGAGAGCATTTTGTGCGGGCAACGCTTGAATCGATCGCCTACCAGACAAAAGATATTCTGGATGTGATGCTGACGGAATCAGGCGCATCCCTGGAGGGTCTTCTGGTTGATGGAGGCGTCACAAAGAACAGATTCCTGATGCAGTTTCAGGCGGATATTATGGGGGTTCCGGTTATCCGCCCGGACAATGCGGAGGCAACAGCACAAGGGGCAGCTTATCTGGCGGGACTGACAGCCGGATTCTGGGAAGATCAAAACGAACTCAAAAGCCTGCAGGGCAACAGAATGCGGTATGAACCGAAAATGGATCAGGAAACAAAAAACAAACTGCTTTATGACTGGAATCGTGCCCTGGAGCGTGCAAAGAACTGGGCAGAACAGTAGAAGGAGAATGTTATGAAAAAGAATGAATTTACCTATCTTTCCGCAGATCAGAAAACCAATATCCATGTGATCGAATGGATCCCGGAAGGTGATGTGAAAGCGGTACTTCAGATCAGCCACGGAATGGTGGAATATATCGCGCGCTATGACGGGTTTGCAGGATTTTTGGCGGACAATGGCTTTTATGTCACGGGAAATGATCATCTCGGGCACGGAGAATCTGTTGTAAATGATGAAGATCACGGCTTTTTCGGTGATCCGAACGGAAACGGCTGGGTCATCCGTGATATTCATAAATTACGCGAATTAACGACTGAGAAATATCCGG
>JAFUBZ010000037.1 GCA_017459945.1 Eubacterium sp. | reverse complement strand
TGTGGAGAATCAATCATGAATCGCAGACAATGCAGAGAAGAAGTGTTTAAGATCCTGTTCGGACTCGAGTTTCATCCGAGAGAAGAGGTGGAGAATCAGATCCGCCTGGCACTGGAGGAGATCCCTGATCTGAAGGAGGAAGACGAGAGCTTTATTCGTGGCCGCGTGACACAGATTGCGGACCATTGTGAAGAGATTGATGCTGCCGTTAACGAAGCGGCGGATAAATGGAAGACCACCCGTATGGGAAAAGCAGAGCTTGCATTGATCCGGCTGGCCGTATATGAGATCAAATATGACGAGACGATCTCTCCGGCAATCGCGATCAATGAAGCGGTTGAATTGGCAAAACGTTACGGCGGGAAGGAATCACCGGGATTTGTGAACGGGATTCTGGCAAAATTTGCATGAAAAAGAACGTATACTCTGTCGGACAGGTGAATCAGTATATTCGCAACATGTTCGCACAGGATTTCCTTTTAAAAAACATATGTGTACAGGGAGAGATCTCCAACTGGAAGAGACATACATCCGGACATATCTTTTTTTCGTTGAAAGATAAAACGGGTGTAATTTCTGCTGTCTTGTTTGCGGGAGAGGTAAAAAAAGGTCTGCCGCAGGAAGTAAAGGATGGCGATGAAGTCATGGTCACAGGGTCGGTACGTGTTTATGAAAAGACCGGCCAGTACCAGCTTTACGCAAGGGAGATCACATTGGCGGGTGCGGGACTGCTATACCAGCGGTTTGAAGCGCTGAAAAAAGATCTTGAAGAGATGGGGATGTTTGCGCAGGAATATAAGCTGCCGATCCCCAAGTTTCCAAAGACCGTAGGTGTCGTTACGGCGCCGACCGGTGCAGCGATCCGCGACATTCAGAACATCGCCTCAAGGCGGAATCCATATGTACAGATGATCCTGTATCCCGCGCAGGTACAGGGAGAGGGCGCGGCAGAATCCGTCGCGCGGGGCATCCGGGCTTTGGAGGCGTTGGGCGTGGATGTGATCATCATCGGACGCGGCGGTGGTTCCCTCGAGGATCTTTGGGCATTTAATGAAGAGATCCTGGCTAGACAGATCTTTGACTGTTCGGTACCGATCGTTTCGGCAGTTGGCCATGAGACAGATACAACGATCGCCGATTTCGTGGCGGATTTAAGAGCACCGACACCTTCGGCCGCAGCAGAACTGGTCGTTCCTGATATCAGGGAGATCTTAAACCGCCTGGCACAGGCCAAAATGAGCATGACCAGACAGATGGAACATCTGACCAGACAGCTTCGGGAGCAGGTGAAACGGCGCGAGGCACAGCTAAAGGTACAAAGCCCGTCCTATCAGCTGTTAAACCGCAGGCAGTATCTGGCAGAACTGCAGGATAAGCTGTATGGAGCTTTGGAAAAAAAGACCATCCGCTGCCGGAATGATCTAAAACAGATGGAGCATCGTCTGCCGGAGCTGATGCACAGAACGATCCTGGAAAAGCAGCACCGGATGGAATTATATGCATCGCAGCTGGATGCCGTATCTCCGTTAAAAAAATTGAGCGGCGGATATGGTTATCTGGAAGCGGAAGACGGATCCGGGATCCGGTCTGTGGAACAGGTTTCCAAAGGAGACCGGATGAAGGCCAGACTGGCGGACGGAGATATTTTGACAGAGGTAAAAGCGATCACCCGAAAGGATGTAAATGATGGAAAAGAATGAGCCGATGAATACGGAAGAAAACAATACACCAAGCCGCCCGCTGGAAGAGATCTTTGCGGAGCTGGATGAGATCCTTGTGAAGATGCAGGATCCGGAGGTAACACTGGAGGATTCCTTTGCGCTCTATGAGTCCGGTATGAAGGATATCAGACAGTGCAATGCGCTGCTGGATCAGATTGAGAAAAAGATGCTGATGCTTTCAAAAGAAGGCGAATTAACAGCATTTGACGGAGAAGAATGATGGAAGATTTTCAGACGAGGTTACGCAGCCATACGGCAGAGGTGGAGGAGATCATAAAGTCTTTTCTCCCGAAGGAAGAAGGGCGTTTAAAGACATTGCTTTCTGCCATGAATTACAGTTTTCTGGTCGGCGGGAAGCGCCTGCGCCCGATGCTGATGTTAGAGACCTATCGTTTGTTTGGCGGAGATGATCCTGCGATCAGAAACTTTATGGCAGCGATCGAGATGATCCATACGTATTCTTTGATCCATGATGATCTGCCGGCAATGGATAACGATGAATACCGGCGAGGGAAAAAGACGACCTGGGTCAAATACGGAGAGGATATTGCGGTTCTTGCCGGAGACGGATTGCTGAATATGGCATTTGAGATCGCGATCGAAGGCGGGATCGCCGCGCGCGAAATGGACAGAGGACTTTATGCACTCCGCGTCATGGCGAAAAAAGCAGGCGTTTACGGCATGATCGGCGGCCAGACCGTTGATGTGGAAAATGAGGGAAAGCAGCTTAATCTGGAGACACTGGAGTTTATTCACCGCAATAAGACAAGTGCGCTGATCGAGGCCTCCATGGTCTGTGGTGCGATCATCGGCGGTTCAGATGAAGCGACGGCCAGACGCATCGAAACCGCAGCCGGTGATATCGGGCTTGCGTTCCAGATCCGGGATGACATCCTGGATGTGATCGGAGAAGAAGAAAAACTGGGCAAACCGATCGGAAGTGATGAAAAGAACGAGCATATGACCTATGTTTCTATGGTCGGTCTGGAAAAAGCAAATCAACGCGTGAAAGATCTGTCGGAACAGGCAATGCAGATCATCGCAGATATTCCGCATGAGAATCCGTTCCTGATGGAACTGTTAAGATCACTGATCGAAAGAGAATACTAGGAGAAGTGCAGTCGAACAGACTGTGCGAAAACGGATATGAAGATACTGGATAAAATCAATGCGCCGAATGACATCAAAAAACTGACTGCGGAAGAGCTTGAGAAGCTCCCGGCCGAGATCAGGCAGTTTTTGCTGCTTCATGTTTCAAAGACCGGCGGTCATTTGGCATCGAATCTGGGAGCAGTCGAGCTGACGATCGCACTGCACCGTATGCTGGATTTCCCGCAGGATAAGCTGATCTGGGATGTCGGACATCAGTCCTACATCCATAAGATCTTAACCGGCAGGAAGGACCGGTTCGATACCCTTCGTCAGATTGACGGTCTTTCGGGATTCCCGAAGCGGGAGGAAAGCGACTGTGACTGCTTTGACACCGGACACAGCTCCACATCGATCTCCGCAGGACTCGGGATCGCGCAGGCAAGAGACCTCCGCGGGGAGGATTATACCGTCGTTTCCGTGATCGGAGACGGATCATTTACGGGCGGGCTGGCTTATGAGGCACTCAACAATGCAACGCAGCTGAAATCGAACTTTATCATCGTACTGAACGATAATGAGATGTCGATCTCAAAAAATGTCGGCGGTTTTTCCTCTCATCTGGCATCGATCCGCATGGCGGACCGTTACCAGGGATTAAAATCCGGCGTACACCATTCGCTTGAAAAAATGCCGAATGGAGAGTATATGACCCGCAGGATCCGTAAAACGAAAAACAGCTTAAAGCAGCTGCTGATCCCGGGTATGATCTTTGAAAATATGGGTGTCACCTATCTGGGACCGGTTGACGGACACAATCTGTCCGCACTGATGCGTGTGCTGAATGCGGCAAAAAAGGTAAAGGGACCGGTTGTCGTTCATGTCAATACGAAAAAAGGAAAAGGATACCGTCCGGCAGAAAATGACCCTGCCCGTTTCCACGGTACAGGACCGTTCCGTTTGGAAAACGGGATGCCGGTGAAGCCTAAGACAAAAGTGGATTATACCAATGTATTTTCTACAGTTCTCTGTAATATTGCCAAAAAGGATCCGCGCATCGTGGCGATCACAGCGGCGATGGCTGACGGGACCGGTCTGCTTCCGTTTTCAAAGCAGTTTCCGGACCGGTTTTTCGACGTCGGGATCGCCGAGGGACATGCGGTGACCTTTGCCGCAGGTCTTGCAAGTGCCGGTATGAAACCGGTGTTTGCAGTGTATTCGTCATTTTTGCAGAGAGGGATCGATGAGCTGATCACGGATGTCTGTCTGCAGAAGCTCCCGGTAGTGTTTGCGATCGACCGGGCAGGCCTGGTCGGTGCAGACGGCGAGACACATCAGGGCATTTTTGATCTGAGTTATCTTTCAGCCATGCCGGGAATGACAGTTCTTTCGCCGAAAAATGCATGGGAGCTTGCCGATATGCTTCGGTTTGCGGTGCAATATGAAGACGGACCGATCGCGATCCGTTACCCGAGGGGGACTGCATATGAAGGGTTCAGAGAGCACAGAGCACCGATCGAATACGGAAAAAGCGAATTGCTCAAGGAAGGAAAAGAGATCGTCCTGATCGCAGAGGGTACGATGCTTAAGGAAGCTGAAAAAGCATGCGCACTTTTAACAGAAGACGGATTCGATCCGGCGCTTGTAAATGCCCGTTTTATCAAACCGCTTGATCAGGAGATGATCCAAAGCCTGACAGAGGACACGAAGCTGTTTGTGACGATGGAGGATAATATCCGTCAGGGCGGACTTGGAGATGCGGTGCTTCACTGTCTTGATTACATCGGCTGTGCGCTGCCGGTCTTAAAGATCGGGATC
>JAFUBZ010000036.1 GCA_017459945.1 Eubacterium sp. | reverse complement strand
GATATCTTCTTCCAGGCTCGCGAGGCTTGCAACCCGTACTACACCAAGATGCCGGCCATCGTACAGGAGTACATGGACAAGGTTAACGAGAAGATCGGCATATTGTTGTAGTACGGGTTGCAAGCCTCGCGAGCCTGGAAGAAGATATCCGGGTTCTGTGCGGAGCCCTGCTCTTCCGGATGATTCGGATTCAGAGCACCCTGACGGAATGCCTGGATCGCATCCAGATCGATCAGATCTTCAAGATCTGCATAGTCCCATGTCTCAATCTTCTGAATCTCATGAGATGTACGGAAACCGTCAAAGAAGTTGATGAACGGCAGTTTGCCCTTAACAGCTGCGCAGTAAGCAACCGGTGTCAGGTCCATAACTTCCTGTACGCTGGATTCGCAAAGCATCGCGCATCCTGTCTGACGGCATGCATAAACGTCAGAATGGTCACCGAAGATACACAGTGCATGTGTGGAGATCGTACGAGCGGAAACATTGATTACGCCCGGAAGTCCTTCGCCGGCGATCTTGTAAAGGTTCGGGATCATCTAAAGAAGACCCTGAGATGCGGTGTAGGTTGATGTCATCGCACCTGCTGCAAGAGAACCGTGAACTGCACCTGCAGCGCCGGCTTCTGACTGCATCTCAACAACCTGAACAGTCTGACCGAAGATGTTCTTTCTTCCCTGAGTTGCCCATTCATCAGTCGCTTCTGCCATGACAGATGAAGGTGTGATCGGATAGATGGCAGCTACATCAGTATATGCATACCCTGCATGTGCTGCTGCGTGGTTACCATCCATAGTTTTCATTGGTCTTTTCATCGAAATCCCCTCCTATGAAATATGTGCTTAACAGTATCTTTGTTAGATACTTAACGATATATAAATGATACCATTAAATCTATGCTATCTCAAGGCATAAACGATCTGGGATACGAAAAAATACAAAGGACTTTTTTGGAAAATGTGAGCAGATTGCACAAAAAAAAATACAAGTCAACATGATGTTGACTTGTATACATAATCCAAAATATAATAAATTATTGCTCTTCTGTTTCGGTGAAAGTATATACGGTTCTTTTTCTTGCCATTTCATCACTGTCAAGATATTCATCGTACGTCGTTACCTTATCGATGATCGTTCCGTCCGGCATGATCTCGATGATCCGGTTGGCTGTCGTCTGTACGATCTGATGGTCGCGGCAGGCAAGAAGGATGACGCCCGGGAATTTGATCAGACCGTTGTTCAATGCGGTGATCGATTCCATATCCAGGTGGTTGGTCGGTTCATCAAAGATCAGGACATTGGATTCTTCGATCATCATTCTTGAGAACATGACTCGTACTTTCTCACCACCGGAAAGAACCCGCATCTTTTTGATGCCGTCTTCTCCTTTGAACAGCATTCTGCCTAAGAATCCGCGGACATAGGTTGCGTCCTTGATCTCAGAAAACTGTGTCAGCCAGTCGGCGATCACCATATCGGTATCAAAGATCTCCGTATTGTCTTTCGGGAAATAGGACTGGCTGGTCGTCACGCCCCATTTAAATGTACCTTCGTCGGGCTCCATCTCTCCCATCAGGATCTTAAACAGTACGGTCTTGGCATGCTCATTGCCGCCGACAAAAGCGATCTTATCATCATGCTCAACATGGAACGTGATGTTATCAAGCACTTTAACACCGTCGATGGTCTTACTTAAGCCTTCGACCATTAATACTTCATTACCAATCTCCCGCTGCGGTCTGAAATCGATATACGGATATTTTCTGCTGGACGGCTTGATCTCATCAAGCTCGATCTTTTCAAGTGCTTTTTTTCTCGAGGTCGCCTGCTTTGATTTGGATGCATTCGCAGAGAATCTGGAAATAAACTCTTTTAATTCCTTGATCTTCTCTTCTTTCTTTTTGTTTGCTTCCTTCATCTGGCGGATCATCAGCTGACTTGACTCATACCAGAAATCATAGTTACCGGTATACAGCTGGATCTTGCCGTAATCAATATCGGCAATATGGGTACATACTTTATTTAAGAAGTAACGGTCATGAGAAACAACAATGACAGTGTTGTCAAAATTGATCAAAAACTCTTCCAGCCATGCGATTGCATCCAGATCCAGGTTGTTGGTCGGCTCATCCAGAAGAAGGATATCAGGATTGCCAAACAAAGCCTGTGCCAGGAGGACCTTTACCTTCTGTGCGCCGCCAAGATCGCCCATCATGTTATAGTGGAGATCCGTCTCGATGCCAAGACCGGTCAGGATCGTTGCGGCATCTGACTCTGCATTCCAGCCATCCATTTCAGCAAACTCCGCTTCGAGCTCACTGGCACGGATGCCGTCTTCATCAGAAAAATCTTCTTTCATATAGATGGCTTCTTTTTCCTTCATGATGTCATACAGATGCTGATTGCCCATGATGACCGTATCAAGAACCGGATATGCATCATATTTAAACTGATCCTGTTGCAGGAAAGAAAGACGCTCGCCCGGAGAGATCACGACTTCTCCATTGGTCGGCTCGATCTGACCGTTTAAGATCTTTAAAAATGTAGATTTGCCTGCACCGTTTGCACCAATGATGCCGTAGCAGTTCCCTTCCGTAAACTTGATGTTTACTTCTTCAAAAAGGGCTTTTTTTCCGAATCGAAGCGTAACATTGTTTGCGCTGATCATAAATGTGGTTCCTCCTGTAAATCATAACTCTATAGGTAAAAGTTTCCGGTATAATCAAATGCATTCCGGATCAAACGGATCCCCGAAGGTGTGACAGCCGCAATGTCAAAACGACAAGGCGTGTCAAAAGGAATCCGGTTGCTGTAAAGATAATAGCTTGCAGCATTGGAAATGCGCCGCTGCTTTTTATGGTCAACCGCTTCGGCAGGATCTCCGTATTGCCCTGCGTGACGGTATTTGACCTCCAGAAAACAGATGGTATTGCCCTCTTTTGCGATCAGATCGATCTCGCCGAACCGGCAGCGAAAATTCTGTGCCAGGATCTGCCAGCCGTTCTGCTTGAGATGATCGGCGACCTGCATTTCATGCTCGGTTCCGACCTGTCGTTTGTTTTTCATCTGTCCTCCTGCTGTTTGATTGGTGTCATATCATCCGGTCAGATAAAATTTTTGATAAAGGTTCTCCGGTGGATCGGACTTGGGCCGTGTTCCCGGATCGCGGCAATATGTGCTGCGGAACCATATCCTTTATGGGAAGCAAATCCATACATTGGATACTTCTTGTCATATTCCATCATGATGCGGTCTCGTGTGACCTTGGCCATGATGCTTGCTGCTGCGATCGAGATGCTTTTGGCATCTCCCTTAATGATCGCGCATTGCGGCTGTGGGAGGCCGGGGATCTCTACTGCATCGTTAAGCAGCATTTGGGGCGCCGGACTTAACTGGCTGACAGCTTCCCGCATCGCTTCATATGTGGCCTGCAGAATATTGATCTCATCGATCCGCTCAGGCCCGATGATCCCGACTGCCCAGCTGACGGCTTCGTTTTTGATCTGCTCATACAGCTCATCCCGCTTTTTTGCGCTCAGTTTTTTTGAGTCGTTAAGATAAAGCATGTGACAGTCCTTTGGGAGGATCACAGCACCTGCAACGACCGGCCCGGCAAGCGGACCTCTTCCGGCCTCATCGATCCCGCAGATGATCTCGTATTTCTGTAAAAAGCGGTCTTCATAAACCCGCATTTTCTCAATGCGGTCAAGCTCGTTTTTATAATCGTCAAACAGCTTCTCTGCCCGTTTGACCAGTGCCTGGACACCGCTTCTCTCATCAACGGAATATATTGCGCAAAATGACTTCAGTTCCTCGGGCGGATAGCTGTTTAGTTCTGCTTTGATTTCATTAATGCTTTTTCGTGTTCCCATATATTTCCCTGAAAAACGCTCTGACGGATTCTTTATACCTGTTCCGGCGTTTCTAAACTGATCTGCCCGAGTTTTCCGGAACGAAAATCATCAAGCAGCAAAGACGCTGCCTTCTCATAATCGATCTCAGCTCCTTTTTTGATGCAGTTGCGGCATTTTGCGATCTCTTCCAATGTGGAAACGGGTGTCCCGTCCGCAGAGACCGGATAATAGCCGGTGATCGCATCCGGATATAAGGTCTGAAGCAGTTCGATCATTTCCAGGGCCAGATCCGTAACGGACAGGATCTGGTCATTCATTGAGCCGATCAGCGCAAGGTGAAGCCCCACAGTCTGATCTTCAAACTTCGGCCATAATATGCCGGGTGTATCGAGTAATTCGACATTCTTATTCAGCCGGATCCACTGCTTTCCCTTTGTGACACCGGGACGGTTGCCGGTCTTGGCGACTGCACGTCCAGCAAATGTATTGATAAAGGTAGATTTCCCGACATTCGGAATGCCGACGACCATGGCACGGATCGGCCGGTTTTTGATGCCGCGCTTTCTGTCCCGCTCAAGCTTTGCGCTGCAGCTTTCCATCACTGAAGCAAGTACCTGCTTCATCGCGTTTTTTTTGCGGGAATCCAGGCAAACCGTCTCGTATCCGAGATTCTTATAATGCTCTGTCCACAATCGGTTTTTTTCCGGATCCGCCAGATCAGCCTTATTTAATAAAATGAGTCTTGCTTTGTTATTTGCAAGAGAGTCTATATCGGGATTTCTGCTTGCGTTCGGGATCCTGGCGTCTGCAAGCTCAATGATCAGATCGATCAGCTTTAAGTCTTCCTGCATCTGTCTTTTGGCTTTTGCCATGTGTCCCGGATACCATTGAAAATCCATAATCCGTTCCTTTCTGTTACTCTATGCGGCCAAATTCATCAAACGGTGCGATACGGAACCAGACTTTCCCGACGATCGCATCCGTACGGATCAGCCCGACAGACTCATACCGGCTGTCTTCGCTTGTAGATGGATCATCACCCATAAGGAAGTATTCATCATCAGACAGACGGATCCCGTCTTTGGCAGTACCCGGCATATCGATCCTGGTCTTTGCATACGGTTCATATCGTGTGTCATTGACATAAAGATATCCGTCTGTGATCTGAACATAATCCCCCGGAACAGCTACGACACGTTTGACCGTGTTATGCTGCCAGCCGCTGCCCTCTGTATTGTAAAGCACGATATCATCGGCCTTCGGATCGGACAGATGATAGGCAAAGCGGTTTAAAAGTACACGCTGGCCGGGACGCAAGGTCTCTTCCATGGATGTGTCAGAAATGCGGATCTGAATGCCGAAGAAAAAGACAAGAAGAAATGCAAGGACGATAACACCGGCGATCTCTAACGGAAATATGAATTTTTTAAACGGGCGTCTGCGATCTCTGAGATCATAATAGGGATCTCTGTGACTGCCTGTAAAAAAACGGTCTGACGGCATATCAAACTCCTTGTATAGGAAAAGGCATGCACGATGGTGCATGCCCAAAACCTGATCATTTCCAGTTTATCTCGGAATAACTTTCTCTTTAACCTTGGTTGCTTTTCCGACACGACCGCGCAGGTAATGCAGTCTTGCTCTTCTGACTTTACCTCTGCGAACAACTTCGATGGTTGCAACATTCGGTGAATTTACCGGCCAGGTTTTTTCAACTCCTACACCGTTGGAGAATTTACGTACGGTAAATGTCTCACGGTTGCTGCCGCCCTGTCTCTTTAAAACAGTGCCTTCGAAAACCTGAATTCTTTCACGGTTTCCCTCTTTGATCTTTGCATGGACCCTTACAGTATCACCGACACGAAAGTCCGGCAGGTCCTCGCGGATATCAGCCGCTTCGATACTTCTTAAGATTTCCTGTGTATTCATTTGTGACCTCCTGTTTATCCGGATGTTCATAACACAAGTTTCGTGTCAGCGGACCATCTCCTCTTTTATTCACACCAAGTTAATTTATCACATCAGAAAAAGAAAAGCAAGTCTTTTCTGATATTTTCAAAGCCTGATCTTACAGCGGGTTTTCATGCTGCAGGATCTGTGCGATCTCTTCCCGGGTAAGCTCTGCTTCTTTTAAAAGATCCGGACGCATCGATCTGGTACGTTTTACGGATTCTTCCCTCCGCCAGGAACAGATCCGCTCATGATCTCCGGATAACAGTACATCGGGAACGTGCTCTCCCATCCAGCATTCCGGCCTGGAGTACTGCGGATATTCCAACAGCCCGTTTTCGAAGGACTCGCCCTCTCCTGATATCTCATTTCCCAAAACGCCCGGGATCATACGTGAAATGGCATCGATCATCATCAGTGCCGGCAGCTCGCCGCCGGTCAGCACAAAATCACCGGCAGAAACCGGATCTGTCACGATCCTGTTTAAAACACGCTCATCGACGCCCTCATAATGCCCGCACAAAAAGACAAGATCCTCTTCTTTTGCAAGTTCTTTTGCCATATCCTGGTCAAAGGTGCGTCCCTGAGGCGTCAGATAGATGCAACGCGGTTTTTTTGCAATACCGGATACCACATCTGACCAGGCATCGTAGATCGGCTGTGCCTGCATCACCATGCCGGGGCCGCCGCCATACGGGTACTCGTCCACTGTTTTGTGTTTATCCAGAGAATAGTCCCGGATATTGACTGCCCTGTAGGAAAGGATGCCATTCTCACACGCGCGTCCGAGGATGCTTGCATCCATATAGGCAGAGATCAGTTCCGGAAACAATGTCAGAATATGATACTTCATCAGAGCTCCTTAAGTCCCGGCATCAGGTAAACGGTAAGTTTTCCTGCTGTCAGGTCGACTTCTTTGACACACTGACGGATCGCAGGCAGTAAAAGCTCAGATCCGTCCGTATTCTTTACGACATAGACATCGTTTGCACCTGTCGTGATCACATCGGTCAGTTCTCCTAGATCCTCGCCTTCGGTAGAATAAACACGCAGACCGATCAGATCAGCGATAAAGTATTCATTTTTTGCAAGCGGAACGGCCTGATCTCTGGTGATATAAAGCCCTTTGCCACGAAAGCCCTGGATCTCGTTGATATTATTGTATTCGGCAAACCGGAGGACAGCCATGTTTTTAACAAACTTCACCTGCGTGATATGCAGGACCATGTTCTCCTTTTCCGGCTCAAGGATCACGGTTTTGAGTTTTTTAAAGCGCTTGATATCATCTGTCGTCGGAAACACTTTGACTTCCCCGGCGATTCCGTGTGTGTTTGCAATGACGCCAACTTTTAACAAATCATCCATTGAACATATATCTTTCTTTAAAAAATGTGCTCTCGCAATCGAGAGCACATATCATTCAAGACTCGTTATACGATTTCTACAATAACTTTCTTGTCATTCTCCCTGGAAGCGGCTGCCTTGACAACGGCACGGATCGCTTTTGCGATCCTTCCCTGCTTTCCGATCACTTTACCCATATCGGCTGATGCAACATGGAGTTCATAAACGACCAGATGGTCTTTTTCTCTGACAGATACCGTAACTTCTTCCGGGTTATCGACAAGTGATTTTGCAATTACTGCGATTAACTCCTGCATGATTTTACCTCGCGAATCTATTTCTCAATACCGGCATTCTTCAGAATTCTTTCTACAGTAGCTGTCGGCTGTGCACCGTTGGAAAGCCATTTTTTAACAGCCTCTTCGTCAACCTTAACCTCTGAAGGCTCTTTGCACGGATCGTAATAACCAACCTGCTCGATGAATCTGCCGTCACGCGGGCTTCTGGAATCAGCTACTACGATTCTGTAAAACGGTGCTTTTTTCTTACCCATTCTTTTTAATCTGATTTTTACTGCCATGATTTGTTTCCTCCCTATAATCAATTGTTTTCCCTGCATCTGTGTGCAGAATTATCATATTTATCTATGTTAAAACGGAAGTTTTAATCCGCCGAACATACCACCGCCGCGTTTGCCTTTTCCTGTAAGACCCGGCATTGATTTCATCATTTTCTTTGCCTGTTCAAATTGCTTGACCAGACGATTGACTTCGGAAATGTCCACTCCTGCGCCAGCCGCGATCCTGCGCTTGCGGCTCGGATTCATCAAAGACGGCTTGCTGCGCTCTTCAGGTGTCATTGAGTAAATGATGGCTTCGATGCGGGCTATCTTTTTGTCATCAACAGCCTCCTCGATCTGCTTTAACTGGCTGCCGCCCATCCCCGGCATCATGGACAGAACACTGGTCAGACCGCCCATCTTTTTCATCTGGTTCATCGACGTCAGATAGTCATCAAAGGTGAATTCCGCGCGCTTCATGCGCTTTTCCATCTCAGCGGCTTTCTCTTCGTCGATCTCTTCCTGTGCCTTTTCGATCAGTGTCAGGACATCGCCCATACCAAGGATCCGGGATGCCATACGATCCGGATAGAACTGTTCCAGATCAGAAAGCTTCTCTCCCATGCCGGCATAAAGGATCGGCTTTCCGGTAACCGCGCGGATCGATAATGCCGCACCGCCTCTTGTATCGCCGTCGAGCTTTGTCAGGATGACACCGTCGATGCCGATGCGCTCGTCAAAGGTCTTGGCCACATTGACAGCATCCTGACCGGTCATTGCGTCAACCACCAGGATCGTCTGTGCCACATCAACTGCTTCCTTGATCGCCTCAAGCTCCTGCATCATATCATCATCAATATGCAGGCGTCCTGCAGTATCCAGAATGACAAGACGGTTATCGTTTTTGGAAGCATGCTCAACAGCAGCTTTTGCAATGTCTACCGGGCTGTGTCCGTCACCCATGGAAAAAACTTCCACACCCTGCTTTTCGCCATTGACCTGCAGCTGTTTGATCGCGGCAGGACGATAGATGTCACAGGCAACAAGAAGAGGATTTTTTCCTTTCAGCTTGAACTTGCCGGCAAGCTTTGCTGCTGTCGTCGTTTTGCCGGCACCCTGAAGACCTGTCATCATCAGGACCGTAATCGATTTGCCGGGACGGAATGCGATCTCTGTGGTCTCGCTTCCCATCAGTGTGACCATCTCATCGTTTACGATCTTGATCACCATCTGTCCTGGGTTCAATCCGTTCATAACGTCAGAACCGATCGCACGCTCTTCAACAGATTTGACAAATTGCTTTACAACGCGGAAGTTGACATCTGCCTCTAAAAGAGCCATTTTGACTTCTTTTAATGCAGTCTTAACGTCTGCTTCCGTTAAGCGGCCTTTGCTTCTTAAGTTGCGGAAGACATTTTGCAGTTTTTCAGAAAGACTTTCAAATGCCATGTGTTTCTCCTGATATAACCGTGTACAGGTTATCTGTTACAGTTCTTCAGAAAGTGCTGCTGCGATCGCGGCAATCTTTTCCAAATGATCTTCTTGTGCGTCTGCGGGACAATCCACGGCAAGCTTACGGATCTCTTCCACCTGCTGGCGTGTCTGTCTGAAGCGTTCAAACAGGTGAAGCTTCTCTTCATATCCTTCAAGAAGCTTATCGCATCTTCTGATCAGATCATGAACACCCTGCCGGCTGATCGAGAGCTCGCCTGCGATCTCACCGAGGGACATGTCGTTTAAAACGGCATCCTCATATACCTGTCTTTGATGTTCCGTCAGAAGCTCTCCATAAAAATCATAGAGGAAAACCTGACGATCGATCTTCTCCATAAAGCACCTCGAATGACTGGTTTTTTGCATGCGGACAGACGTTGTCCGGATACGCACCTGTACACACTAACACACAAAAAAAGAGGTGTCAAGTATTTTTTCTTGACACCCCTGGATAATTAATACTATAAAACAACGTGCACTTCTCTTGGCTTGTACCCTTCCAGGCTCAAACGCTCAAGGATCTTTTGCTTATGTTCGGTCCCGAATGCCTCAAGTGTGATCCGAAGTTCAACAGCGTCGTTTCTGTTCGTGCTGACAAACTGATTATGATCAAGCCGGATAACATTGCCCTGTGTATCGGCGATCACGCCGGCGACTCTTGAAAGCTCGCCCGGTTTGTCCGGCAAAAGGACAGAGACGGTAAAGATCCGGTCACGCAGGATCAGACCATGCTGGACAACGGATGACATCGTGATGACATCCATGTTTCCGCCGCTTAATACACAGGCAATGCGTTTGTCTGTCACATTGAGGTGACGGATCGCAGCAACGGAAAGAAGACCTGAGTTTTCAACGATCATCTTATGATTTTCTACCATGTCGAGAAAAGCTGCGATGAGCTCATCGTCAGAAACCGTTACGATCTCATCGATGTTTTCCTTTAAATACGGGAAGATCGTCTCGCCCGGTGTTTTAACAGCGGTACCGTCCGCGATCGTATTAACGGAAGGAAGTGTCGTGACTTTCCCGTTTTCAATGGAAACCTGCATACAGTTCGCACCTGCAGGCTCGACGCCGATCACGCGGATCTTGGGATTGAGCATTTTTGCAAGTACGGAAACGCCTGTAGCAAGTCCGCCGCCACCGATCGGCACCAGAATATATTCTACCAGCGGAAGATCCTGGAAGATCTCCATCGCGATGGTGCCCTGCCCTGTCGCAACGGTCAGGTCATCAAACGGGTGGATGAAGGTATATCCCTTTTCTTCCGAAAGCGTACGTGCGTATTCATAGGATTCGTCATATACGTCACCATACAGAACCACTTCTGCGCCATAGCTCTTGGTGCGGTTGACCTTAATGAGCGGTGTAGTGGTGGGCATGACGATCACTGCGCGGACGCCGTATTTTTTGGCTGCATAGGCAACGCCCTGTGCATGATTGCCGGCTGATGCAGTGATCAGTCCCCGCGCACGCTCCTCTTCTGTCATGGTACTGATCTTATAATAAGCGCCGCGTACCTTATAAGCGCCTGTTAACTGCATATTTTCCGGTTTCAGCCAGACCTGGTTCTGTGTCATTTCCGAAAAATAATCGCTGTAGATCATCTTCGTCGGCATGGTCACTTCTTTGACCAGACGGCTGGCTTCTTCAAATTTATCTAATGTCAGCAGATTAAGCCTCTTCCTGCGCAAACAGCGCCTCAACAAATTCATCCGCGTCAAATCGTTTCAGATCTTCTGCACGCTCCCCGGTTCCGACATATTTGACAGGGATGCCAAGCTCTGATTTGATCGCAACGGCAATGCCGCCTTTTGCGGTACCGTCCATATTGGTCAGGATGATACCGGAGATCTCTGCTACTTCAGAAAACTGTCTGGCTTGTGCAAGTGCGTTCTGCCCGGTCGTCGCGTCTAAGACAACCAGTGTTTCACGGTGTGCTTCCGGAAATTCGCGTTCCAGGATGCGGTTGAGCTTTTTGAGCTCTTCCATCAGGTTCTTTTTGTTGTGCAGACGACCTGCGGTATCGCACAAAAGGATATCAGCCTTTCTGGATTTTGCGGCCTGGATGGTATCAAAGACAACCGCACCGGGATCTGAGCCCTCCTGTCCGGATACGATATCCACACCTGCGCGGTTCGCCCACTCGGTAAGCTGTTCTCCGGCAGCTGCACGGAAGGTATCAGCAGCGCCGAGTACGACACGTTTTCCCTGGGATTTGTATTTTGCAGCCAGTTTTCCGATCGTGGTTGTCTTGCCGACACCGTTTACGCCGATCACAAGGATCGCCGATGTCATATCTTCGAACGCATATGCCTCGGGATCCGTCTGCATCATTTCGCGTACGCTTTCCATTAATAATGTCCGGCATCCTTCAGGCTCCTTGATGCGGTTCTCCTTTACCTGGTCCTTTAATGTGTCGATCAGTTCTTCTGTGGCGTGAATGCCGATGTCTCCCATGACCATGACTTCTTCGAGTTCTTCATAGAATTCATCATCGATTTTGGAAAAACCACGGAAAAAATTCTTAAAAAATCCCATTTGTTACTCCTTTATCTAATAGTTATTATTCATCCAGTGTATCTTCGATCAGATTGACGGAAACCAGTGCGGAAACACCTTTTTCCTGCATCGTAATACCATACAGTCTGTCTGCGGCGATCATCGTACCTCTTCTGTGTGTGATCACGATGAACTGCGTGTTTTTTGTGAGCTTATGCAGATACGAAGCAAAGCGCCCGACGTTGGAATCATCCAATGCTGCTTCGATCTCATCAAGCAGGCAGAACGGTGATGGTTTCAGATTCTGGATCGCAAACAAAAGAGAGATCGCGGTCAATGCTTTTTCACCACCCGAAAGCTGCATCATGTTCTGCAGTTTTTTGCCCGGAGGCTGTGCAATGATCAGGATGCCCTGCTCAAGGATATCATCTCCTTCTGCGAGTTCAAGGGGACCCTGTCCGCCCCCGAAAAGCTCCCGGAACACATGGTTGAATTCCTGCTGGATGTCTTTGAATTTTTCACGGAACTGTCTCCGCATTCCGTCATCCAGATCTTCTATGATATTGACAAGCGTCTTTCTGGCATCTTCCAGATCATTTCTCTGGGCATCCATGAAATGGAATCGTTCAGATACGCTCTTATACTCTTCGATCGCATTGACATTGACCGGGCCGAGTGCGCGGATCTCACTGCGGAGTGTGGAGATCTGCTTCTTCAATTCAGAGACGCCCGGAAGTGTATCATCGCGCAGAGATTCGGCATTATGAAGCGTCAGCTCGTACTCTTCCCACATGTAATCCCGCAGCTGCTTCAATTCGGTTTCGGTTTTCTCTTTCTGCACACCGAGCCGGTAAACTT
>JAFUBZ010000035.1 GCA_017459945.1 Eubacterium sp. | reverse complement strand
TGCGATCGAGGAACGATTATCGCCGGACAGCCGTCTGATCGCAGTGGTTAAGGCTGACGGTTACGGACATGGCGCGACAGAGCTTTGCCAGGAGGTTTTGGAAAAACGGGACCGCGTCGCAGGCTATGCGACAGCTTCGCTGGATGAAGCAGTGAACCTCTGGCCTTATGTGACAAGACCGATCCTGATCCTCGGATATACTTTTCAGGATCAGTACCCGTCGCTGATCGCACATGAGATCAGACCGACGATATTTGACTGGCAGAGCGCCAAAAAGATAAGCGACATTGCCTGCAGTATGGGACAGGTTGCAAAGATCCACATCAAGCTCGATACCGGCATGGGGCGGATCGGGTTCCAGATCACGGAAGAAGCGGCAGATGAGATCGTAAAAATCTCACAATTGCCGGGCGTGGAGATCGAAGGTATCTTTACCCATTTCGCGCGGGCAGATGAGGTCGACAAAACAGCGGCCAGACTGCAGATCGAAAAATACGAAAGTATGATCCGGATGCTTGAGGAGAGAGGTCTTACGATCCCGCTGCATCATATGGCAAACAGCGCCGGAATCATGGAGTTGCCGGAATCACATGCGGATCTGGCAAGAGCGGGAATCATCCTCTACGGACTCTCACCCTCAGAAGAGGTCAGCGTCCGCGACACGGACATACGACCGATCCTGGCTTTAAAGAGCCATATCACATATGTAAAGGATCTGCCGGCAGGAAGCCCTGTCAGCTATGGCGGCACCTGTGTACTGGAAAAAGACGCGCGGATTGCGACTGTTCCGGTCGGATACGGAGACGGATATCCGCGCAGCCTTTCCAACCAGGGGCATGTTCTGATCCATGGAAAGAAAGCCCCGATCTGCGGACGCGTCTGTATGGATCAGTTTATGGTAGATGTTACCGGCATCCCGGATGTGAAGCAGGGAGATGAGGTGACGCTGATCGGACAGGATCAGGATGAAGTCATCCTGATGGATGAACTGGGTGATCTTTCGGGACGGTTTAATTATGAGCTCGCCTGTGATCTTGGAAAACGGATCCCGAGAAACTATATCAGAGATGGGAAAGTAATTAGGCAGAGGGACTACTTCTAGAAAGGAACCACTATGGAAGACATAAACCCGCCTTCGGGGAGAAAGAGACATTTCAGATTTTTTGCAGGGATGCGCGGCGGCGCAAATGAAGAGCAGTCTACCGAGCAGGAGATCATCTCCATGGTAGAAGAAGGTCATGAAAAAGGAGAGCTTCAGGAGAGCGAAGCGCAGATGATCCATAACATCTTTGCGTTTGACGAGAAGGAAGCCAGAGATATCATGACGCACCGGAAAAACATTGATGCGGTCGACGGCGCGCTATCACTCGAAGAAGTGTTGGAGTATGTGCAGGATAAGGAGTATTCCAGATTCCCTGTTTACATGGAGACCATTGATAACATCACAGGCGTGATCCATATCAAGGATCTTTTGCGTCTGACGATCCGTAATGTCAATATGGATCAGCCGGTTTCCACCATCCCCGGCGTGGTCAGAAAGATCCCGTTTATTCCGGAAACTCGTCACATCGATACCTTATTCCGGAATATGCAGGCAAAGAAGACACATATGGCGATCGTGATCGATGAATATGGACAGACGGCCGGTCTGATCACGATTGAGGATATCTTAGAGGAGATCGTCGGAGATATCCTGGATGAATATGATAAAGAGGAAGAGCAGATCATCCCGCAGCGGGACGGCAGTTTCATCATGAGCGGTGAAGCGGATATGGATGAGGTCTGCAAGACACTTGAGATCCATGATGAAGAGCTGGAAGACTTTGATACGTTAAACGGATTCCTGGTCTCAAAGATCGACAAGATCCCTGCAGAGGGGGAAAACTATTCGATCTCAGCGTATGGGTATTCTTTCCAGGTAATGCAGGTGCTCGATAAAATGATCGGGTCTGTGCGCGTCCGTCGTCTGCCGGATAAGAGTGGTGAGGATACGGAAATCTTGTCAGGAGACAGGAATCTGTGATATGATAATGTTTCGGTAGTTGTTCGGAAACAAGCCGGATGGCAGATCGATATCATTATTTTTAACGGGAGGTTTGTTCAATTATGTCAGGACATTCAAAATTTTCAAACATTAAACATAAAAAGGAAAAGAACGATGCGGCAAAGGGTAAGATCTTTACGATCATCGGCCGCGAGATTGCCGTAGCAGTAAAAGAAGGCGGTCCGGATCCGGAAAACAACAGCAAGCTGCGTGACGTTATTGCGAAAGCAAAAGCAAACAACATGCCGAACGATACGATCAACCGCGGCATCAAAAAGGCAGCAGGCGATACAGGATCGGTCAACTATGAAACGGTTACCTACGAAGGCTATGGCCCGAACGGAACCGCGATCATCGTAAAAGCGCTGACGGACAATAAGAACAGAACCGCAGCAAATGTGCGCAACGCCTTTACCAAAGGATATGGCAACATCGGAACACAGGGATGTGTCTCCTACATGTTCGATGAGAAAGGCCAGATCCTGATCGACCGTGAGGAGTATGACGGTGATCCGGATGAACTGATGATGCAGGCACTGGATGCAGGTGCAGAGGATTTTGTAGAAGAGGAAGACAGCTTTGAGATCATCACGGATCCGGCGTCGTTCAGTGCT
>JAFUBZ010000034.1 GCA_017459945.1 Eubacterium sp. | reverse complement strand
GCCGAAATGCTCTTGCAAGCACAGCACGCGCATTCAGTCTTATCACACAAAAGCTGCCGCCTCTATGAAAGAGACGGCAGCCTGAATGCTTCAATATATGATCTTACAGATATTTCTTCAGATCTTCTACTTTATCAAGTGCTTCCCACGGAAGATCTACATCGGTACGTCCGAAGTGACCATACGCTGCTGTCGCGCGATAGATCGGGCGGCGAAGGTCGAGCATCTTGATGATGCCTGCCGGACGAAGGTCAAAGTTCTCACGTACGATCTCGCCAAGCTTTTCATTGGAAACCTTACCGGTGCCGAAGGAATCTACCATAATGGATGTCGGCTGTGCAACACCGATCGCATAGGAAAGCTGGATCTCACAACGGTCAGCCAGACCTGCTGCTACTAAGTTCTTTGCAACATAACGTGCAGCATATGCTGCGGAACGGTCAACCTTTGTACAGTCTTTACCGGAGAAAGCACCGCCGCCATGACGGGCAAATCCGCCGTAAGTATCAACGATGATCTTACGTCCTGTCAGACCTGCATCACCGTGCGGTCCGCCAATAACGAAACGACCGGTCGGGTTGATAAAGAACTTGGTCTGATCGTCGATCATCTCAGCCGGAAGTACTGCATCAAATACAAACTTCTTGATATCTTCATGAATCTGTTCCTGTGTTACATCAGAATCATGCTGTGTGGAAAGAACCACTGCCTCAAGACGTTTCGGTACGCCATTCTCATCATACTCAACAGAAACCTGTGTCTTGCCGTCCGGGCGGAGGTAATCGAGTGTACCGTCCTTACGGACTTCGGTCAGACGCAGTGCCAGGCGGTGTGCCAGGCTGATCGGATACGGCATATATTCAGGTGTCTCATTTGTCGCATAGCCAAACATCATACCCTGATCACCGGCGCCGATCGCTTCAAGCTCCTCATCTGTCATCTGGTTTTCTCTTGCTTCAAGCGCTTTGTCAACGCCCATTGCGATATCCGGAGACTGCTTGTCAAGCGCTACCATAACTGCGCATGTATTGCCGTCAAAACCGGTTGCAGCATCGTCATAGCCAATGCCGTTAACCGTCTCACGAACGATTGTCGGGATATCAAGCTGTGCCTTAGTCGTGATCTCGCCTGTAACCATAACAAAACCTGTACAGGTCGTAGACTCACATGCCACACGGCTCATCGGATCCTGTGCGATGCAGGCATCCAGGATCGCATCTGAGATTGCGTCGCAGACTTTATCCGGATGTCCTTCAGTAACTGATTCAGAAGTAAATAATAATTTTTCCATGTTCTCCTTACCCTCTTAGGGCCCTTTCTGTATTTTGTCTTTTGGGAACCGCTGAAATGATCAGCATATTTTTATGAAATCATCAGTTTGAATTTCTGGATTTCTTTTTCAGAACTTACCTTTTTGATCTGCCCGCCGATGGAGGCAAGCTTCTCTTCAAAACGCTCATAGCCGCGTTCAATATAATAAATATCATCAACGATCGTAATGCCCTCTGCTGCCAGACCGGCGATCACAAGCGCCGCGCCTGCGCGAAGATCAGGAGCACTCACTCTGGCGCCGGAATATTTCTCCACGCCATTGATGATCGCGATATTGCTTTCTACTTTAATATTAGCTCCCATCTTATTGAGCTCATCCACGTATTTGAAACGATTCTCAAAAATACTCTCAGTGATGGTACTCGTTCCATGGGCAATGCCTAAGACAACACCCATCTGTGGCTGCATATCTGTCGGGAAGCCCGGATAAGCCAGTGTCGTCACCTGTGTATGACGCAGCGGATTTTTCGCGATGACACGTACCGCGTCATCATATTCCTTTAACTCACACCCCACCTCGATCAGCTTAGCCGATGTCGCTTCCAGATGCTTCGGAATGACGTTCTTTACCAGAACATCGCCATGCGTCGCAGCTGCTGCGTACATGTAGGTACCGGCCTCGATCTGGTCAGAAATGATCGTATAATCTGTCTTATGAAGCTTGGCAACGCCCTGGATACGGATCACGTCCGTACCGGCACCGCGGATACTTGCGCCCATGCGGTTTAAGAGGTTCGCCACATCTACGACATGCGGCTCCTTTGCGGCATTCTCAATGATCGTGCGGCCTTCTGCCAGTGCAGCTGCCATCATGATATTGATCGTTGCGCCAACGGAAACCTTATCCAGATAAATATGTGTGCCCTTCAGCTCCTCCGCTTTTGCGATCACCTGCCCATGGGTAATATCCACCTGTACGCCAAGTGCACGGAATCCTTTCAGATGCAGATCGATCGGTCTTGCACCAATCGCACATCCGCCTGGTAATGCAACCTGAGCTTCTTTATACTTTCCGATCAAAGCGCCCAAAAGATAATAGCCAGCTCTGATCTTTCTGATATACTCATCATCCACATTGACAGTGTTGATAAACTTACCGTTAATGTGGGCCGTATGTCTGTCCGGACGCTCAACGATCGCACCAATGTGCTCAATCGCTTTTAACATAACATTGATGTCTCGTACGTCGGGAAGATTTTCTATCGTAACGGTTTCGTCCGCCATGACGGCAGCCGCAATGATCGCAAGCGCTGCATTCTTTGCACCGCCGATCTCGACTTCACCTGTCAGTGGCGTACCACCTTTGATTACATATTGATCCATAAATATTTCACCCCATATTATGGTTCGAAGAACATAACGTCATATTATAAAAATGAATTCGACGTTTTGTCAAGTATCCTGCATCCGAAAACGTCGTTTTGTTAAGATAGCACAATGGTCTCTCTGCAATCCGTCAAAAATGAGCGAATTACGTCAAAAACATCTCCGTCCTGTTTCTGTCTCTGGTAAAGAAATGCCGGCTGCTCTTTATCTGCCTGAAAGCGGATCCTGTGATTCCACTTAGAAAGCAGCTCCGGGATCCTCGCAGGATCGACATCAGCCCTGTCGTACATCACAAACCGGATCTCATTCTTTTGCTCCTTGATCTCTGTAAACCATGCATCATGTGCAAATGCCTTTAACATCGCGATCTGGAGCAGACGCTGCACCGGTTTGGGCGGCTCTCCAAACCGGTCGATCAGTTCATCAAGCATCTCATCCCTATCTTCTTCCGTTGTGATCGCGGCGATCCGTTTATAGATATCAAGCTTCTGATATTCATCCGGAATATACGCTGCCGGGATATAAGCATCCTGATTTAAATCAAGCGTTGTTTCAAAATCCGGCGGCTTCTTTTCACCCTTTGCCTCGCTGACAGCTTCATGCAGCAGCTTGCAGTAAAGATCATATCCCACTGCCTCCATATGCCCACTTTGCGCCTCACCGAGAATATTCCCTGCGCCGCGGATCTCCAGATCTTTCATGGCAATCCTAAATCCACTGCCAAGCTCCGAGAAATCACGGATCGCCGCCAGCCGTTTCTCGGCGACCTCACGCAGGATCTTCCCCCGCCGGTACATCAGAAAAGCATAAGCGGTACGATTCGAACGTCCGATCCGGCCGCGCAGCTGATAAAGCTGTGAAAGTCCCATATTATCCGCGTCATGAATGATCATCGTATTGGCATTGGCAATGTCAAGGCCTGTTTCAATAATGGTCGTGCTGACCAGTACATCGATCTCCCCATTGATAAAGTCGATCATGATCTGTTCAAGCTGACGTTCCGGCATCTGCCCGTGCGCAAAGGCCACCTCTGCGTCCGGCAGAAGCTTTGCGATCTTTCCTGCCATATCCGCGATCTGATTTACTCTGTTAAATACATAAAAGACCTGTCCCCCGCGGTTTAGCTCTCTCCTTATGACCTCCCTGACCATTTCTTCATTATATTCCATAATGTAGGTCTGGACAGGGAAACGGTCCTCCGGCGGTTCTTCGAGCACACTCATGTCACGGATGCCCACCAGACTCATATGCAGTGTTCGCGGGATCGGTGTCGCAGTCAATGTCAGCACATCCACGCTTTTTTTCATCTGCTTGATCCGCTCTTTATGCGTGACGCCAAAGCGCTGCTCCTCATCCACGATCAAAAGGCCCAGATCTTTAAACGTCACATCCTTCGACAACACTCTGTGCGTACCGATCACGATATCGGCTGTGCCTCGCTTCAGCCGCTCGATCGAAGCTTTCTGCTGCGCAGGTGTGCGAAACCGACAAAGAAGCTCGACCGTTACGGGATAATCCTTCATACGCTGTACGAATGTATTGTAATGCTGCTGTGCAAGGATCGTAGTCGGCACCAGAAAAACAACCTGCTTGTTTTCCTGCACCGCTTTAAACGCAGCCCGGATGGCAACCTCTGTCTTTCCATAGCCGACATCTCCGCAGATCAGACGATCCATGATCTTCTTGCTTTCCATATCCGCTTTGGTATCTGCGATCGCTGACAGCTGATCTGACGTTTCCTCATACGGGAACTGCTCCTCAAACTCTTTCTGCCAGACGGTATCCGGCTCGTACTGATAGCCCTCTGTCTGCTGTCTGACGGCATAGAGCTCGACAAGCTCCTGTGCGATCTCGCCAACTGCTTTTTCCACGCGGGAACGCGTCCGCTTCCATTCTTTTCCGTTGAGCTTGTTCAGTCGTGGCTTTTTCGCATCCTGACCGGCATATTTCTGGATGACATCAAGCTGCGTCGCAAGGACATACAGATTGTCTCCCTGCGCGTATTCGATCTTCATAAAATCCTTGATGATATGATCGATCTCGATTTTTTCAATACCGCGATAGATGCCCAGTCCATAATTTTCATGAACGACATAATCCCCAGGATGAAGCTCCGAAAAATCCCGGATCCCGGCGCCGTCATAGCGTTTCTTTTTCCTCTTTTTGCGCTTCGCGCCGAACAGATCCGTCTCTGTTAAAACAACGAATCCGGCATCCGGCCACGCAAAACCGCTTTTTAAGTTTCCGCCGGTCACCATGATCTCTCCCGGCACCAGCTTCCGGTCAAGGTCATCAGAAAAGAACGCCGTCACCCCTTCATCCGTCAGCTCCTGCGCCATTCGCTTCGCTCTCGTCCCCGAGCTGCAAAGAAGAAGGGTTTTAAAACGCTCTTTCCGATAGGATTTCAGATCTTTGATAAGCTGCGGGAAATTTTTCTGGTATGAGCTGACTGCGCGCACCTGCAGATAAAAGCTTTCGGCAAATACCAGCCCTTCCGCCTTCGTATTGATCGTTGCGATCCCCGCGCCTTTATAAGCTGCCATTGCAGCTGTGATCTGCTCCGGCAAAAACAAAAGATCCATCTGACCAGGCAGGGCATACCCTTTCTCGAGGCGCTGTGCCATGCCCTCCGAAAACTCCTGATACGCATCTTTTAAAAGCTGCATGCAGCGCTGCGGCTCATCGATAAAGATCCTGTCATTGTCATCAAAATATTCCAGGATATTGACAGACGCCCCGTCCGTTCCTTCTATATAGAAATAAGGGAGATAACCTTCTGACGCATCCACGTTTCCCAGATCCATCAGCTGACTTTCCACAAAAGAAACCGTTTCTTTGATCTGCCAGGCCTCTTCCGTCTTCATTTCTTTACGGAATTGATCATAAATAAGATCTGCATCCTTCTTCAGACGCGCGAATCCATCTATGATCTCATCTCTGCTTAAGATCATCTCTCCTGCCGGAAAAACCGTGATCTCAGATAATGTTTCGATCGATCGCTGTGTTTCAGGTGAAAAACTGCGGATGGAATCGACCTCGTCTCCCCAGAGCTCGATCCGAACCGGCACCGGATCTGTCATGGGAAATACATCCAGGATGCCGCCCCTGACCGCAAACTGCCCCGGCTGTTCCGCCTGATACTCACGTGTGTATCCCATTGTAACAAGCCCTTCTGTCAGCTGCCCGAGATCCACCGTATCCCCTTCCCGGATCGTCAGACAGGCATTTTTCACCCTTTCCGGCGAAGGCAGGCGGGATAACAGCGCGTCAAATGTTGTGACGATCACCGGATTGATCCCTGTAAGCAATGCCTCGATCGTCTGCATGCGCTCCTTCGTCAGAGCATTTCCTCTGATATCCGACTGGTAAAACAAAATATCTTTTGCCGGAAAATAGAGTACATCATCTTCCCGATCTTTCCGAAAAAAACGATAAGCGTCCACGATCTCACGTGCACGCTGCTCTTCATATGTAATGATTAGATTTTTCCCGTTATTACGCCCCAGCGCATCCATCAGGTGCGGTTTTGCCGCATCTGTAACGCCGGACACAAAAAGAAGACCGGATTTTTTCTGAAAATGGTCCTCTATCTCTTCGTACGGCTTAAGCTGTTCTAAGGGCTCCAGAAATATATTCATTCCGCTCTTTTCTTCTTTCAGTCTATATGATTTTTCCGGTTGTACCGGTTCATTGCCTCATCTGCTCTGCCTGCAACGATCAGTTCGACTGCCTGCACAGCATCCTCCATGCCTGCTTCTACCTGCTGACGCTCTGCTCTGCTGAAGCGCGAAAGCACATGGCTCACCTGATCACGGTCGGCCGGAACTTCGCCCACCCCGACACGAATCCTTTGAAACTTTTCTGTACCCAGATGCTGTATGATGTTTTTGATACCGTTATGGCCTCCGGCGCTTCCTTTTGTTCGAATACGAAGCTGACCCGGAGGCAGATGGATGTCATCATACAGGATGACAACCTCTGTCTCCGGATCTAACTTATAGAACTGCACCAGATCCCCAATGCTTTCTCCTGACAGATTCATATACGTCTGCGGCTTAACCAGAAGTACTTTCTGTCCTGCTATCATACCGTTTCCTGTCAATGCCCTGCATTCCTTACGGCTGATACGGATTCCATAGGTATCGGCAACACGATCAATCGTATCAAATCCGATGTTGTGTCTTGTTTTTTTGTAACGTAAAGTCGGATTTCCAAGTCCGGCGATCAGAATCATATTTATTCGTTGTCTTCCTCTGCAAGCATTTCACTATATTTCATCATGATCAGGTCCTGAATATACTGTCTCGTCTCTGAGTTGATCGGATGCGCAACATCCCGGTACTCCCCTTCCGCGTTACGACGGCTGGGCATCGCGATGAAAAGCCCCTTTTCTCCCTCGATGATTTTGATGTCATGGACGGCAAATGCGTCCTCGATCGTAATGGAGACAACGGCTTTCATTTTCCCCTCTTTTTCGATCTTACGAATTCTAACATCAGTAATATTCATTTTTTTAACCTCTCTTTGCAGAGACGGAAACGTGCGATGTCCCCCCTTTTCTACTTCAACTAAATCACGTACCGCTCATTGTGTTCCGAAACAACTTTTACCTTATCTTCCCCACAAAGAAAAGTATTCGCCCTGATGGTATCCCTGCTCTCAACGATACAGTTCTCAATGTGAGTATTGTCCCCAATATAAACATCGTTTAAGATGATGGAATTCTTGATCACACAGTTTTTCCCCACAAAAACCTGTTTGAACAATACCGAGTTCTCTACTTTACCGTTGATGATACAGCCGCTTGACACGAGCGAATTCGTCACATCGGAACCACTGTTGTATTTCGCAGGTGCCAGATCATCCACTTTCGAGTAGATATTCGGTTCCTCCCGGAAGAAATAATCTCTTACTTCTGACTGGAGGAAATCCATATTGGTCTGATAATAGGAATCTACCGTCGCGATGTTCCTCCAATAGCTGTCTAACTTGTAACCATAGATCCTTTTCAGATTTTTATAACGGATCAGTATGTCATTTACAAAGTCGTAACGGTGCTCCTGGATGCTCTTTTCGATCATCTCTATGAGCTGACGACGTCTGATGACATATATCCCTGTTGAAATCGTATTCGACTGCGGTACCATCGGCTTTTCTTCAAACTCAATGATACGCGAATCTTCATTCATCTTTACCACACCGAAACGACTGACGTCTTCACTTGCCGGCATGTCTTTACATACAACAGTGATGTCCGCATTCTTTTCGATATGATAATCAAGAACTTTGTTATAGTCAAGCTTATATACACAATCTCCTGCAGCAATAATCACATAAGGCTCATGACTTCTTTTTAAAAAGTCCAGATTCTGCGCGATCGCATCTGCTGTTCCCTGGTACCACATGGTATTTTCCTGCGTAACCGTAGGATTGAAAACATACAGGCCTCCCTGCTTTCTGCCAAAGTTCCACCACTTAGATGAGCTCAGATGTTCATTCAAAGATCTTGCATTGTACTGTGTCAGCACAGCAACGCGCTGTACGCGGGAATTTGTCATATTACTCAACGCAAAATCAATACAGCGAAAACTGCCTGCTACTGGCATTGCCGGTATCGCACGCTTTGCGGAGAGCTCTTTCATCCGATAATTATTGCCGCCGGCAAGTATAATTCCTAATGCTTTCATACGTTGTCACCTGCCTTTACGATATATTCTCCGGATGCAAGCAATCCATCCGGATAATCACTGAGGTCTGTAGCTCCTGCGATCGTTGTATTCTTTCCGATCTTAACATCAGACGGGATAACGGAATGCTCCCCTACGGTCACCAGTCCGAAAGTATAAATACTCTCATTGAGTTTGCTCGGTGCTTCCTCACCGACGCCCATCTGAACATGATCACCGATCACAGTTCCCTCTGCAATAATTCCTTTTTCAATTGTAACGCCTTCTCCAATCGTGACACCTTCCATAATAATGGAATCCCGGATCACGCTGCCCTTACCGATGCGGACATTCGAGCCGATCACGGAGCTGTAGATCTCACCATGTACTTCGGTTCCTTCTCCGATGATCGCCTTGTCTACATGAGAGTCGCCCGAGATATACTGCGGTGCGATCACATCGCTCTTTGTATAGATCTTCCAGTAATCTTCGTACAGGTTGAATACCGGAATCAGATCGATCAGCTCCATATTGGCTTCCCAATAGGACTTCAGCGTTCCGACATCCTTCCAGTAGCCTGTATACTCATATGCATAGATTCGCTCGCCCTTTTCATGGCAGTACGGAATGACATGCATACCGAAATCGCAGTTTTCCACATCTTCATTTGCCAGAAGCGCTTCTTTTAACTTGTCCCAGCTGAAGATATAGATACCCATGGAAGCCAGATTGCTCTTTGGCTCTTTCGGCTTCTCCTGGAACTCGTTGATCTTACCATTGTCATCCGTTACCACGATTCCAAACCGGCTTGCCTCTTCCATCGGCACCGGCATAACGGCGATCGTAAGATCAGCATTATTCTTCTTATGGTAATCCAGCATCAGTTCATAATCCATCTTGTAGATATGATCTCCTGAGAGGATCAGAACATACTCCGGATTGTAGTTATCAATATAATTGATATTCTGATAAATGGCATTGGCAGTACCTGAAAACCATGCACTTCCACTCTTCTTCTCATAAGGAGAAAGTACTGTCACACCACCGTGATTCCTGTCAAGATCCCACGGGATTCCGATCCCGATGTGCGTGTTGAGCTGAAGCGGCTGATACTGTGTCAGAACACCTACCGTATCCACTCCGGAATTGATACAGTTACTGAGCGGGAAATCGATGATCCGGTACTTTCCGCCGAATGCTACCGCAGGCTTTGCAACCTTTGTCGTCAAAACTCCGAGCCTGCTTCCCTGTCCTCCGGCCAGCAACATTGCGACCATTTCTTTTCGCATAATGACTCACCCCGATTCTTATGTTAAATAATTGCGAAACACGACCTCTTAAATTTTACCAATTATACCATATCCCTCTCTGCAAACACAACACTTTTACAACAACTTATACTTGTACCTAAAATGAATATTTAAATTCTACTCTTTCGCAACTCAGTAGAAATTACCTCTGCACGACTTGCATTTACTTCTGCACAGATCTTATGATGCTCATGACTCCCGACAACAGGGAAAGGATTCTGTCATGAGTAAATAT
>JAFUBZ010000033.1 GCA_017459945.1 Eubacterium sp. | reverse complement strand
GTGCTTCATCTGCGCCATCTGCGCACGGATCTGATGGGTTTTTCCCGTATGCAGTAAAATCTCCAGATCCGTATAGCCCTTAAAACAGGACACCGGATGGTACGAAAGGCAGATCCTTTGCGCACCGGCTTCTGCCACCGGCAGGATCTGTACCTGATTGGTCTTTGCATCCTTCTTAAGGAAACCGTCCAATTCGCCTGATTCACTGACCTCGCCTGCTACGATGCAGCGATAGTATTTTTTTGCGGTATGATCATGAAACCATGTCCCCAGCTGCTGCAGCCCGGATATCGTTTTCCCTACGGTGATCAGACCGGACGTATTCCGATCCAGCCGGTTTCCGATCGACGGCTTAAAATCAACCAGATCATCCTGCGCAAGCTGCCCGGACCGCAAAAGATACCGGATGGCCCATTCATTGATCGAATCATCCGACTCCTTTGCTTTTTGCGAAAGAACGCCGGCCGGTTTGTCGACAAAAAGAAAATCCGCATCCTCATATATGATCTGCGGATCGGTCCTGTCGACCGCGCAGTTTTGCATCGCCTCTTTGCCTGCCTGCTTTCCGCCTGAAGAGAACTTTTCAAACGTTTCATCACTGAAATAAATGCGGACCGCATCATTCTTTTGAAGGATTTCCCTGCCGTCTGCTTTTTTATCATTCAGCACAATGTTCTTTTTGCGCAGCATTTTATAAAGAAAGCTTTTCGGCGCCTGATCCAATACCTTTCCGAGATATTTGTCCAGCCGCTGACCGGCCTGCCTGTCACTGATCACAAACTCTTTCATAACAGCTTTAAAGCCTCATCAAATGTATCGATAAAGTAATCTGCCATGTCCATCTTCTGCTGTCTTTGATGTGCGGAATACGCATCCTCGATGGCACAGACCTCCATGCCGGCGCGATGGCCCGCCTGAATCCCTTTCGGAAGGTCCTCGAACACCAGACAGTCCTTCGGCTCCACGCCAAGTGCGTCTGCCGCATACAGATAGACATCGGGAGCCGGTTTTCCGGCATTTGCCTCACAGCTTGTAGACAACACGGAAAACAGGTCGCTGATCCCCTGGACTTTTAGGAAATGCTCTGCCAAAAGTCTGGAATTACTCGTGGCGATTCCCAAAAGCACGCCATTTTCATGGAGCTTGTATAAAAGCTCTCTGGCACCCGGCTTTAACTGGATTCGTGTCTCATAGCTTTCATAGGCCATATTATTCCAGATGACCTTCAATTCATCGATCGTCTCCGGCAGCTGAAACTCGCTGACAAAATATGCTGCGGTCTCTGTAAAGCTCATCCCCTCAATGTCCTGCTGCAGTGTATCAGGTACGGGAATGCCGCGGGATGCAAAAAACCGGTTGTCAATATCTGTCCAGACCCACATCGAGTCTGCCAGCGTCCCGTCCAGATCAAAGATCGCTGCTTTTTTATCCTGAAACATCTAACTCTCCATTCAAGTGAAACACCCTCATGATACGATGATCTGAGGGTGTCTTTTTCATTCATTATACATGCCAAATCTCTGTTATTTATCAGAAGAGATGATTGAAATGCCGCCTTCTCCGGACTGCTGTGCGGATGTTCCTGCTACGACCGGTGCTGTTACCATCTCCGGTGTCAGCTCGTTCCGGTTGGAATTAACAATATCCAGGCACTCCTCAAGAGAACCGAGCAGGCTTCCGTAGTAATCGTTCGTCACATGTACGGAACGGGAAAGGATATTCTGCAGATTCTCCAGCAGATTATCTGTATAGTCGATCGCTGCAGTACGGATGTTGTTTGCATCCTCAGCAGCCTTATCGAGAATCTCCTGTGCCTGATCAGAAGCCATCGTTACGATCTCATTTGCCTGCGCATATGCCTGCTGTGTAACAGCATGCTCGGTAACCATCTCTTTTACCTGCGCCTGCGTCTCAGAGATCATCTCGTCAGCCTTTGCCTGTGCATCAGCAAGGATGGCATCTTTATTATTTAAGATCTTCTGGTAACGCTTGATCTCTTCCGGTGTATTCTGACGAAGCTCGTCGAGAAGCTCTTCGAGCTCATCTTTATTGACAACTACTTTTGAATTGGAAAGAGGCTGATATTTACAATTCTCCAGATACTCCTCAATCTCTGTAATAATTTCTTCAATTCCGCTCATTTTTAGAATCTCCTTAAATTCAATTTGCACTCGTAACGAAAGTGTTACTTGTATTTATCATATACCCGCTCCGCGATAAAGGCCGGAACAAATTTGGATATATCTCCTCCGTAGGAAGCAACTTCCTTTACAATGGTTGAGCTCAGATACGAATACTTCAGACTGGTTGTCAGAAAGATCGTATCGACATCTGTATTCATGATATGATTCGTCTGCGCGATCTGAAGCTCATATTCAAAATCGGTGACCGCCCGGAGTCCGCGCACGATCATGTTCGCTTCTCTTTCACGGGCAAAATCAACGGTCAGTCCGTCAAACGATTCTACAGAAACATTTGGAATATCACAAATAGCCTCTTTTATCATACTAACACGTTCATTGATAGAAAACAACGAATTTTTTGCGCTGTTGATCAAAACAGCAACGATCAGTTCGTCAACCAGACGGGAGGATCGTTCGATGATATCAATGTGGCCAAGGGTCAGAGGATCAAAGCTTCCGGGATAAATCGCTCTCTTCATTTTGTCTCTCCTGCAGTTATGAAACTCGTTTTAAAAACACGTGCCGATTGGTCTTATATCTCTTTTCCTTAGTGATCGCAAATGCACCATTCATTTCAAGTTCAGAAAGATCGGTATCAAGAGAGGTCTCCACGATCAGGATTGTATCTTCTGTAATAATGTCGGATTCCTTCAGCGCCGAAAGCACCAGGTGCTCTAAGCCCTTTCCGTAGGGCGGGTCCATAAAGACCAGGTCAAACTGATATTTGCCCTCGAGGCTTCGGATCGCTGCAACCGCATCCATACAGAGCAGATCCGTTTCCTCTGTAAACTTTGTAAAGCGAATGTTTTCTTCGATGCAGGCAGCCGCCTTTTTGCTGTTGTCCACAAAAACCGCTTTCACGGCGCCTCTGCTGACCGCTTCCAATCCGATTCCGCCGCTTCCGGCAAACAGATCAAGAAAATTTGCGCCCGGCAGATCAAAGTGGATCATATTAAACAGCGTTTCCTTGATCCTGTCCGTCGTCGGTCTCGTTTCCACCCCGGGCAACGTCTTTAACGGCATGCTGCGGGCCGTACCGGCTATAATACGCATGTTATTTCTGCTCCTTTAAAACAGCTTTGTTTTTCATCAGGTAATCAACCAGCGAAACCACTGTCAGCACAAGCGCCAGCCAGATCGCGATCTGCTCCAATACCTGAAAAGCGGTAAAAGGCAGGTGCAAAAGCAGGAGGATGATCATCACCATCTGTACGACGGTCTTGACCTTTCCCCACATGCTTGCCGCGATCACGACGCCGTTGTCAACAGCGATCAGTCTGAAGCCACTGATGATAAACTCTCTCGCAATGATAATGATCACGATCCATGCCGCAAGTCTGTCGATCGCGATCAGGCAGATCATCGCGGAGCAGACAAGAAGCTTATCCGCAAGCGGATCCATGAATTTTCCAAAATTGGTCACCAGGTTATATTTCCGCGCGATCTTTCCGTCCAGCATGTCCGTCAGACTTGCAACAATAAAGATCACAAGGCCGATGATGTCTCCGGCACGCCCGAACAGCCCGCTTAAGACAAAAAATACAAAAAACGGGATCAGGATCACACGAAACATTGTCAGTTTATTCGGCAGATTCATCTTCTATTACCCCAAGTAAATCATATTCCCACGCGCCGCTGATGCGTACCCGGACGAAATCACCCGAGACCAGCGGTCTGTCATTTTGTACAAATACATATCCGTCCACATCCGGCGCATCTCTGTAGCTGCGGCCGATGTAAACGCCCTCTCCGGGAAGCTCGCCTTCGATCATCACTTCCAGATGCTCACCGATGCGGGCTTCATTCGCATCAAGGATCACTTCCTGCTGCAGTGCCATCGCTTCGTCCCGGCGGTCTTCTTTGACTGCATCATCGATCTGATCGGGCAGCAGGGCGGCCGGTGTGTTCTCTTCCTGTGAATAGGCAAATGCGCCCATCCGGTCAAACTCCATCTCGTCTAAAAACGCCATCTGCTCTTCATGTTCTTCATCAGTCTCACCCGGGAAACCGCAGATCAGCGTCGTACGAAGTGCGATATCAGGGATCTTTTCTCTGATCAACGCGATCTTTTCGCGAAGCTCCTGATTGGTCGTTCTGCGTCCCATCCGTTTTAAGATCCTGTCATTGACATGCTGGATCGGCATATCCAGATAGTGGCAGACCTTGTCGTTCCGGAGCATGGCATCAAGAAGCGCTTCGTCGATCTCTTCCGGATAGCAGTATAAGAGGCGGATCCAGTGAAGGCCATCGATTTGCTGCAGCTGATCCAAAAGATCCGGCAGACGTTTTTCTCCGTACAGATCCAGTCCGTACCGGGTCGTCTCCTGCGCGACGATAATCAGCTCCCGCACGCCATGTGCGGCAAGATCCTCTGCTTCTTCGATCAGTGCTTCCATGGGCACACTTCTGTATGGCCCGCGGATCGACGGGATCACGCAATAGGTACAGTGCTTATCACAACCTTCGGCGATCTTTAAATAGGCAAAATAGCCGCCTGTCGAAAGCACTCGTTTGGCCGGTGCTTTTGACTGACCGATCTTTTCTTCCACTGACGGGAATTCCATAAAGGCGTTTCCCTTCATGGCTTCCGAGATCGCGCTGGCGATCCGGTCTAATGCCATCACGCCAAAGCAGGCATCTACCTCAGGAATCTCCTGAATGATCTCTTCCCGGTAGCGCTGTGCAAGACATCCGCAGACGATCAGCACTTTGCAGTTGCCGGTTTCTTTATACTGCGCCATCTCAAGGATCGCATTGATGCTCTCTTCCTTAGCTGCATCAATAAATGCGCAGGTATTGATCACGATCGCTTCTGCCTCTGTCTCATCATCCGTGATCTCAAATGCCTCATTTGCCAGATGACCCAGCATATATTCTGAATCGACTCTGTTTTTATCGCATCCGAGCGAAAGGAAAAAAATCTTCATTATGCTTCTTCGGCCGTTTCAGTCTCTTCGGCATTCTCTGCATCTTCAGCCGCTTCTTCGGAAGCTTCCTCTTCTGCTTCTTCATCGGCAGCTGCAGCACGCATTTCTTCCGCAAGCTGCTCTGCGCGCTCCATTTCCTCCTGAAGCGCCTGTGCGGAAGCTGCGCTTAAGATTTTGACAGAACCTTTGTTCAGCTCTTCTACTGCAATAGAAAGCGGTTTTCTGTCTTCTGTTTCTTCTACTTTTGTATCCGCATGATCGATCAGCTGGCGTGCACGTTTTGCAGCAGCTGTAACGATCGAATAACGGCTTTTTACAATCGGCTCGTCCGGTGTACTCTCCTGATTGACTGCCTGCATTAATTCTACATAGGATGGATGGATCATTTCATTTCTCCCTTCTGGTATTCACTGAGCTCTTTACGGATCCGCTCGATCGTTTCCGCATTTCTTGCCATACTTTTATGTTCCGCGCGGATCAGCTGATGCAGCTCTTCCACGCACTCGTCGATATTATCATTGATGATCAGATAATCATAGGCCTCGCATCCGTCTGCCTCTTCGATCGCCCGCGCGAGGCGTCCGGCGATGACTTCTTCTGTCTCCGTCCCGCGTCCGGTCAGTCTGGCCTTTAACTCTGAAACCGTAGGCGGCGTCATAAACAAAAGCACCGCATCCGGGAATTTTTCTTTTACTTTCAATGCGCCCTGGATTTCGATCTCTAAGATCACGTCCTTGCCTTCTTCAAGCGCTGTTTCTACAAACGCACGCGGCGTTCCGTAATAATGGCCGACGTAGCCTGCATATTCGAGCAGGGAGTCCGTCACGATCATCTCACGGAATTCTTCTTCCTCACAGAAGAAATAATGGACACCGTGTACCTCGCCCTCTCTGGGTTGTCTGGTTGTGGCTGATACCGAAAGGATATAATCCTCCGGGTATTTTTCAAGGAGCTTTCTGACAGCCGTACCCTTCCCCGATCCGGAAAAACCGGACAGAATGATCAGCAAACCTTTTTTCATGTCATCTCCTTATGTCTATTCGATGTTTTGTATCTGCTCTCTGATTTTTTCAATCTCCGTTTTCAGGCGGATTCCAATGTCTGAGGTGATCTTATCATTCGCCTTTGAGAGGATCGTATTCGCCTCGCGGTTCATCTCCTGCGCGATAAAGTCAAGCTTGCGTCCGATCTCATCTCCGGTTTCCAGCACATCCATCATGTTGTTGAGATGGCTTCTTAACCGAACAGTCTCTTCATCCGTGCAGATCTTATCTGCATAGATCACGATCTCCGATGCGATCCGTGATTCTTCGATGTGCGTATCGCCAAGGAGCTCATCCACTTTTTCAAGCAGCCGTTCTCTGTGCTCTTTTAAGATCTCCGGTGCGCGTTCCTCCACCTGATCGATCAAAGGCTCCATTGCGCGAAGCTTGCCCAACAGGTCGGTCTTTAATGCTTCGCCTTCCTTCTCTCTGGAAGCCACGAATGCATCACATGCAGCATTCAGTGCCTTGTTTATGATCTCCCAGATGTTCTCATCGTCATCGTTTTCCTCTTCCATCGTCAGCACTTCCGGATACCGGGAAAGCGTGCTGGTCCGAATGTCCATGTCGATTGAAAAATCTTCACTGATCTGCTGAAGGTATTCCATATACGTCTTTGCCAGCGCAGCATTGTACTTCAAAAAGGAAGAACGCTTTTCATAATCCTCAAAGCTGACAAACACATCCACCTTGCCACGGCTGAGACGGGACTTTAAAAGACTGCGGATCCGCGGTTCAAACGCATTCAGCTTACGCGGCATTTTAATATTCAGATCCAGATACCGGTGATTCACCGATTTCATCTCAACAGAGACCCTTCTCTTGTCATTAGACTCTTCAAAACGGCCGTAGCCGGTCATACTTCTAACCACGAAAATACCTCCAAAACCAGACAGTAACTCATAATCCGATTTATTATAGACGCTTTTTTACCACAAGTCAAGGCGACAAACACTTTCGCACTTTAAATCAAAAAGGTGCCAGGCACCGTCACACTTTAAAGTGCGACGGTACCTGGCACCTCAGCGAATTAACGTACGAAGGTGCCTGACCCCTATTTCTGTATGAACTCGATCAGGACGCCGTTGCAGTCACGGACGAACATGACTGCGTCCTGTCCCATCCGGACTACATGCGCGATGTCGACACCGTTTGCGACAAAGCCTTCTTTTAAAGCGTCCATGTCATCGGTTTCAAATGCGACATGCTTTGTGCCGACGGTCTGCAGGTCAGTGTTTGGCATCAGTCTATCTTCAGGCATTTTCTTTGGCTCGTCGTATTCGAAAAGTTCGATCTGATAGCCGTCTTTTTCGATGAATACGATCTTTGCCTTCAGTGGCGGAACGTATCCGTCATCTTTTACCACTTCAAACCCCAGGTTTTTGCGATACCATTCCACGGACTCTTCCATGTTATAAACGCTGATCCCGGTATGAAGTACTCTGGTGATATTTGAAGTCATGATACTCCCTCCATGATTCTTTTTACTCTTCCGTCCAGTTGATCACACCACCGGTCAGAGAACCGTCGATGTTCGGATATACATAGTTTGCATATGCTTCGGAAATCTCAGTGTATTTGAACTCATGGCTGATCAGCGGGGTAATGTCAAGCTTGCCGTATTTGATCAGACCAAGGAATACTCGGATGTCTTCGTCAGAAGTCCAGCAGTCGGAATTGCCATAGCGTGCAAGATCACGATGCATTACCGGCGGCCAGATGCCATCGATAAACAAATCTGCTCTTCTTAACTTGAACGGCTTTGAGTTTACATAAGTACCGATCAGGCTTGCGCCCTTCTGCATGATCGGATCGTCGATCGGCGGCATTGCTTCGCCATGAACCTGGGAGATCATGACCAGGCGTCCTCTTTCACCGATCATCTCTGCTGCCTGCATCAGCGGACCTCTTGCGCCGGTTGCTTCAAAAATAACCGGCAGACCGCCACCAAGCTTTGCAACCTCATTTGCCAATCCGTCCGGATCCGTCTTTGAATTGATTGCGACATCTACACCCATCTTTTTTGCAGCTTCCAGACGATCGTCATCCAGATCTGTAACGATGACCGGCATTGCACCTGCGATTCTTGCGCACTGCGCTGTGATCGCACCAACAAATCCCTGTCCAAGTACTGCACACGGCTCGCCCATCTGCAAACCGGAACGGCGAAGCGCATACATGCCTGTATGACCCAGATTCCAGAACGCAGCCTGCTTTAAATCAACCCCTTCCGGGCAGATCGTGCAGTTCATCTCATCCATGATCAGATATTGCGCATGCTCGCCCGTCGTGACAATATGATCGCCGACTTTGAGTTCATATACTTCCGGTCCTACTTCGATGACCTCAGCCACCATTGCATAACCAATGCTGGTCGGAAGCGGAACGATATGTTCACCCAGAAGTCCGTTTTCTGTTCCCGGACTCATCGCAGAATACTTTGCTTTTAAGAGAACCTGTCCCGGGCCCGGAGCCGGCAGTTCTTTTTCAACCAATGCGACTGTGCCGCCTTTTTGTGCCTGTGCATATAGAGTTTTCATATCATATTTCTCCTCGTATAATAGTTTTATAAGGTTACTAAAGTTACTTGTTTTCCTCTTTTAATAAGAGTTTAGATTTGAGATTTGAGGGTTTCCTGCTAACTCAAAATCTAGTGAATTCGTACATTGACAACAAACGATCAATCGG
>JAFUBZ010000032.1 GCA_017459945.1 Eubacterium sp. | reverse complement strand
TCATCACCTGTCTCATAGATCGTGATCAGTTCATCCTCCGGCAGATCCCGGATCAGCTCTGTCTTAAACTTCTGATCTTTAAAAAGCTCAAGTGCCTCCGCACGGGATACTTCCTTGCGCGTCCAGGCTTCCTTTCTTTTCAGAATCTCACGCATCTTATTTTCAATGGTTTTGAAATCGTCCTTATTGACCGGTCTTGGCAGGATGAAATCATAATACAGCCCGTCATCGATCTGCGGACCGATCGCATACTGTACGTTTTCCTTTCCGAAGATCTCGATCACAGCCTTCGCCAGAATATGAGAAAGAGAATGGCGATAGACCTCTAAAAACTGTTCTTTTTCCATGGTTGTCTCCTTTTATCTGTAAATAATATCATGTCTGCCCGGTCCGTTTGAAACCATGGTGATCGGGTAGCCAATCTGTTCCTCTACAAACTCGATGTACTTGCGGCAGTTTTCCGGAAGCTCGTCGTAGTTGCGGATGCCGCGGATGTCCGTCTTCCATCCCGGCAGATATTCATATACCGGTTTTGCTTTCTTAAGAAGGCTCGCCGCCGGGAAGTCTGTGGTCACTTCGCCGTCAATCTCATAGCCGACGCAGACCGGGATCTCATCAAGGTATCCCAGAACATCCAGAACGGTAAATGCAACATCGGTTGCGCCCTGCAGACGGCAGCCGTATTTGCTTGCCACACAGTCAAACCAGCCCATTCTTCTCGGTCTGCCGGTCGTTGCGCCGTATTCGCCGCCGTCACCGCCGCGTCTTCTGAGCTCGTCCGCCTCATCACCAAAGATCTCGGACACAAACTCACCCGCGCCGACCGCACTTGAATATGCCTTGCAGACAACGATGACCTTCTTGATCTCATACGGCGGGATGCCTGCGCCGACCGCGCCGTATCCTGCCAGTGTGGAGGATGAAGTTACCATCGGATAAATGCCGTGATCCGGATCCTTTAAGGTACCAAGCTGGCCTTCTAAAAGGATCTCTTTGCCGTCTTTCAGTGCCTGCGCCAGATATGCGGAAACATCACAGACATACGGGCGGATCATTTCGCGGTATTCTTTGAGTGTCGCTACGATCTCATCCGGATCCAGCTCCGGTTTATTGTAGAGATACTTCATCAAAACATTTTTTCTTGCGCAGACATTTTCCGCTTTTTCACGGATCAGCTCATCATCAAAGATCTCATTGACCTGGAAGCCAATCTTTGCAAATTTGTCTGCATAAAACGGTGCGATACCGGATTTGGTTGAGCCAAATGATTTTCCGGCCAGACGCTCTTCTTCGTATGCATCCAGCAGGATATGATACGGCATTACGATCTGTGCTCTGTCAGACACCAGGATCTTTGGTTCCGGAACACCCTTGTCTCTAATGCTTTTGATCTCATCGATCAGGATCGGAATGTTTAGTGCTACACCATTTCCGATAATGCTTGTTGTATGGTCGTAAAAGCATCCCGACGGCAGGGTGTGCAGTGCAAATTTTCCATAGTCATTGACAATGGTGTGTCCTGCGTTCGCGCCTCCCTGAAAACGGATGATGATATCCGCTTTTTCCGCAAGCATATCTGTGATCTTGCCTTTTCCTTCGTCGCCCCAGTTTGCTCCTACTACTGCTTTAACCATGAAGCAATCCTCCTTTGTTTATGCCTAAGGTGTTATGCGTTCTTTATTAATATTCAATCGCTTTTGTAGCCGTCACTGCCAGAGCACCCGGTCCGATATGACAGGAGATGCTGAGTGAGAGTGGCTGCATGACGATATCGTGATCCGGGAAATGCGCCTGCACTTCTTTTTTAAACTCTTCCGCCGCTTCCAGATCATGGGTGTAGGACATCGCGATATGAATGTCCTTGCCTTCTCTGGAGCCAAAACGCTTCTCGCAGTCATCCAGGATCTGATTGATCATCATCATCTTACCCTGTTTTACGGTACGCGCTTTTGCAAATGCATCCAGCTTGTCACCCTGAATCTGCAGCACCGGCTTTAACCGGAGCAATGTTCCGAGCGCCGCCGCTGCCGGTGTGATCCGGCCGCCTCTGCGAAGATAGGTCAATGTGTCGAGCATGATATAAATGCTTGACTCCATCTTGTTTTCCATCAGTTTGTCAACGATCGTCTGTACATCAAGTCCGGCATCCGCCATTTCCTTTGCGTCAATGACGGAACGACGCATCGTAACAGAGATCCGCTGGTTGTCAACGACAAAGACCTTGCCGTCATACTCTTCTTCCTTGGAAAGCATGATCGCCTGCTCACACGTAGAAGAAAGACCGCTCGACATTGGAATGTCGATGATGTAATCATATTCTTCCAGAAGCTTGTCCCAAAGCTCTGTGAAATCGGTCAGTGCCGGCGAAGAAGTGTGAATCTCTTTTCCCTCTGTCAGCACCTCATAGAACTGCTCCTGGCTCAATGTAATATCTTCCAGGAACAGCTCTTCATTAATATAGAAAGGCATCGGCATAACGTAAACGCCAAGTTCTTTTCCTTCTGCCTGTGTGATGCCACTATTGCTGTCTGTAACAATCGCAATTTTACTCATTTATAAAGCACCTCCTGCTTTGTATAGAGACTTTGCAAAAACAAAAATCTATTTTTGCACATACACTGGAGATAATAACACAAAAGGCAGGAAGATACAAGAAAAGCTTCGCGGGCAAAGTGTCCAAAAATCAACACGTATACCCGCGAAGCTCATGTTTGTACTCATCAGACCGGATTTACCACGCCGCCTGTACGATTTCCTCCATCGCAGACTGTGAAAGCCCGGGATTTTCTTCGTCAATCACATTGGCCGAATAGGAATAACCGTCTTTTTCCCAGATCGCAAGGGAAACAGTGCCATCATTCCCTGACATCTTAACGGTTGTGCCATTGACATCGACCTCCTTTTCTTCCGAATAGGTCGTGTAATCTCCGCTGATGTCCTCGGAGCCTTCTGCCTTCCTGATCGTGACACCCTTGTCAGGCTCTCCGTAAACAACCTGGATCAGCTCATTGTTCATAACAGAAAAATGTAAGCCGACATAGGAACCGACAGTCTCCGGAACGTTAAAAGAAAATCCTGCTGCATTGCAGGCTTCTTCCATATTAGAGTATTCGACCCACGGATTTGCCATGCCGGTCGATTCGCCGGCTTCCTCGCTTGCCATATCACCAGACATCGCTTCCTGTGCATTCTCATCAGCGCCAGTCACCTGATCATCTGCCTGTGCTTCTGTCGCCTGTGCATCCGCAGACGCATCGTCTTTGTTCCCGCATGCGCCTAATGCAAAGATCATGCCGCATGCCAAAACGATCGCTGCCAATCTTGCTGCTCTTTTTTTCATCGTGCCATCCTCCTTAATGATTCCTTTTTCAGAGGTACATTTTTACAGCAATGTCTTCTCCCACTCAGCTTCCTTAAACCCTGTCAGGACAAAATCATCGCCGATCACAAGCGGGCGCTTTACCAGCATTCCGTCGGTTGCCAGAAGTTTGATCTGATCCTCCTCGCTCATGTCAGGAAGCTTTTTCGAGAGCTCCATCTCCCGGTAGATCATGCCGCTGGTATTAAAGAACCGCTTCAGCGGAAGACCGCTTTTTTCATAAAACGCCTTCAGGCTTGCTTCATCAGGGTGATTTCCTTTGATGTCAAACAGTTCATACTGCACACCTTTTTCATCGAGCCACTTTAATGCTTTTTTGCAGGTGGAACATCTTTCATAGCAATATACTTTGATCATAATGATTCCTCCAGTGCATGCAACGCTGCCTGCGCCATCGTCAGTACCGCGGCGCGGATCGCGCTGTCATTTGTATGAAAGTTTTCACTGTGCCATGCGTAACAGGTTTCTCCCGGTGTGCCGCTGCCAACCCAGAAAAAGAAGGAGGGCACCTGTGCCATGATCAGCGAAAAGTCTTCGCTTGCCATTGTCGGCACTGCATCCGTCACATTTTCGCTGCCGACTGCCGCAATGGCTGCACGCGTTGCGAGCGCACACATTTCGGGACTGTTGTAGACAAGCGGCAGGATCTCGCGATACTCGATCTCTGCCTGACAGTCATATGCCTTTGCGGTTCCGTAAACGATCTCTTCCATGCGGGAAACGGCTTTTGCTTTGGCTTCCTCACTCAGCGCCCGGATGCTGGCTGTCATCTTTACCTGATCGACCACCAGATTTTCAACGCTGCCGCCATGAATGGAGCCGACTGTCATAACGACACTCTCAAGCGGATTTGTGTTTCTGCTGACGATCGTCTGCAAGGACTGGATGATCGCCGCCGCGCACACGATCGGGTCAACGCAAAGGTGTGGATTGCCGCCATGGCCGCCTAGGCCGTTCAGCGTGATATGGAAATTGGTCTTGCATGCCATCAGCCCGCCGGTATGACAGACTACCTTGCCGGCTTCGACCTCAGGCCTGTTGTGCATCCCGAAAAACATCTGCGGATGGATCAGATCAAAAAGTCCCGCATCGAGCATTTCCTTCGCACCGTCGGTGGTCTCTTCTGCTTCCTGAAAGAGAAGGTCTACCGTGCCGCTCCATTCGTCAGCATATTTTGACAGAAGCATGGCTGCGCCTAACAGAGAAGCTGTGTGAAAATCATGCCCGCAGGCATGCATCACGCCGGGATTCTGAGAACGATATGGACCGTCCCAAGTTTCCGTCTGCGCGATCGCATCGATGTCTGCGCGAAGACCGACTTCTGTAATGCTCGTTGGAGCATCGCAACTTTCTGCATTTTCTTTTCGTCCACGGATTCTTGCAACAACACCTGTCAGTTCCGGATCAAGCTCCAGAATCTCCACACCGGGAATCGTTTCCAAAAATGCCTTGATTTTTTTTGTGGTTTCATATTCCTGATGCGGCAGTTCCGGATGTATGTGCATGTCATGCTTAAAATCAAGCAGCCGCTGTTCTTCATCTTTCGTTAATAAAAGCTTCATCCTACGCTCCGTTTATACCACTGCGATTGCTTCAATCTCTACCTTTGCGCCCTTCGGAAGTGCTGCCGCCTGAAAAGCCGCACGCGCCGGATATGGTTCCGTAAAGAATTCGGCATACACTTCATTCATGGCTGTAAAATCTGCAATATCTGCCAGCAAAACAGTGGTTTTTACAACATGACTCATATCAGCCCCTGCCGCAGCCAGGATGTTTTTGATATTGGTTAAGCTCTGTCTTGTCTGTGTAGCAATATCGGTTCCTGCAAATTCTCCCTTTGCCGGATCGATCGGGATCTGTCCGGAAACATAGATCGTATTTCCTGCCTGAATTGCCTGTGAATAAGGGCCGATTGCTGCAGGTGCATTGTCTGTATGAATGGATTTGTTCATGTCATTCTCCTTTTTCTTTGTAACATCAAGCATTTAACAATTATAAGGTGACGCCCAAAATATTCGCCGCCTTCATGATGGCCGTCTGTGTTTTGCTGTCGGTGATCTCTCCGGACATAACCTGCGCAAGTGCTTCTTTCAACGGCATCTCAAAGACATTCAGGAATTCGCCCTGGTCTAAATGCTGTTCTCCCTTATGAAGCTTGGTTGCCAGATACATGGTGATCTTTTCATCGGAATAAGCTGCTGCCGGGTAGAACAGTCCGATTTCCTGCCAGCAATCTGCCGTATATCCGGTTTCTTCGAGCAGTTCTCTCTGGATCGCTGCAAGTCTGTCCTCTTCCGGATAGTCGAGTTTTCCTGCAGGGATTTCCGTCATGACCTGTCCTAAAGGATAGCGATACTGACGCTCTAAGATCACATTTCCTTCGTCCGTGACCGGGATGACGCAGACAGCGCCGATATGCCGCAGGATTTCTCTGGTAGAGGTGCTTCCGTCCGGAAGTGCAACGGTATCCCGGAACACGTGCATGATCACACCATCAAAGATTTCTTCTGAAGCTGTCTTGCGTTCTGCGAGTTGTGTAAATTCGTTTGGCTCTTGTTTGCTCATAGTTACACTCCATTGTTTTTATTTGTATTCTAACATTTAGATGGGTTTTTTGAAAGAGGGATAAAAAGCAACAACTGCCACGCTTATTCGAAAATATGCTTTGCATATTTTCTCATATCCGGCTGGCGCCAAATACGTTCATGAAGTCCACCGCGACTTCGTCGCTAAATAAAAGAAGCCCTACAGATGAGAAGAACTTCTCTCTGTAGGGCTTCTTCCATTTTATCGAGAGCGAGCTCTCGATGGACTTCATTTGTGCTTGGCTTGTAGCTTGCGCTTACATCATTCCCATGCCGCCTGCGCCGCCTGCCGGCATTGGCGGTACCGGCTCTTTGATGTCGGCTACTACGGATTCTGTGGTCAGCAGTGTGGATGCTACGCTGGTAGCGTTCTGCAGTGCTGTTCTTGTTACCTTAACCGGATCAAGGATACCAGCTTCGATCATGTCTACATATTCTTCTGTAGCTGCATTGAAGCCGATGCCTGCTTCTGCTTCTTTTACTTTGTTGATGATAACTGCGCCTTCCAGACCTGCGTTTGCAGCGATGTAGTACAGCGGAGCTTCCAGTGCTTTCAGGATTACCTTTGCACCTGTCTTCTCATCACCTTCCAGTGTCTCAGCCAGAGCTGCTACTTCCTTGGAAGCATGGATGTATGCGGAACCACCACCTGCGATGATACCTTCTTCTACTGCTGCCTTGGTAGCTGCCAGTGCATCTTCCATACGGAATTTGCTTTCTTTCATTTCTGCTTCTGTTGCAGCACCAACACGGATGACTGCTACGCCGCCTGCCAGTTTTGCAAGACGCTCCTGCAGTTTCTCACGGTCGAAATCAGATGTGGTATCTTCAAGCTCCTGACGGATCTGGGAGATTCTTGCTTCGATGTCAGCTTTTGCACCCATACCATCAACGATAACTGTATCGTCTTTCTTAACCTTAACGGATTTTGCACGGCCAAGCTGATCCAGTGTTACTTCTTTGAGGTCCATGCCGACTTCTTCAGAAACAACAACACCGCCTGTCAGGATCGCGATATCCTGCAGCATAGCTTTTCTTCTGTCGCCATAACCCGGTGCCTTAACAGCTACAACGGTCAGTGTTCCACGCAGCTTGTTGATCACCAGAGTGGTCAGTGCTTCACCTTCCAGATCTTCAGCGATGATCAAAAGCTTCTGGCCGGACTGAGCGATCTGCTCAAGGATCGGCAGGATCTCCTGGATGTTTGTAATCTTCTTGTCTGTGATCAGGATATACGGATCTTCGAGGTTTGCTTCCATCTTGTCCATATCTGTTGCCATGTAAGCTGAGATATAGCCACGGTCAAACTGCATACCTTCTACGAGCTCCAGCTCTGTCTGCATGGTACGGGACTCTTCGATTGTGATAACACCATCGTTGGAAACCTGCTCCATTGCATCTGCTACCATGTTTCCGACATTCTCATCGCTTGCAGAGATTGCTGCAACTTTTGCGATGTGATCCTTGCCGTTAACTTTCTGACCCATTTTGCTGATGGCTTCTACTGCAACTTCAGTTGCTTTCTTCATACCACGACGCATGATGATCGGGTTTGCACCTGCTTCCAGGTTCTTCATACCTTCATGGATCATAGCCTGTGCCAGAACGGTAGCTGTGGTTGTTCCATCACCTGCTGCATCGTTTGTCTTTGTAGCAGCTTCTTTAACCAGCTGTGCGCCCATGTTTTCGAATGCATCTTCCAGCTCGATATCTTTTGCAATGGTAACACCATCATTTGTGATGACCGGTGTGCCAAACGGCTTGTCCAGTACGACGTTACGTCCTTTCGGTCCAAGCGTTACACGAACGGTATCTGCCAGTTTATCAACACCAGCCTGCAGAGCAGTTCTGGCTTCTGTTCCGTATTTCAGATCTTTTGCCATGATTGATTTTCCTCCTATATCTGATTATTCAACGATTGCCAGGATATCATCCTGTCTTACGATCTTATACTCTTCGCCGTCGATCTTGATCTCGTTACCTGCATATTTAGAATAGATGACTTTGTCGCCAACCTTAACCTGCATGGTCACTTCTTTGCCTTCAACCACGCCGCCCGGTCCGACTGCAACGACTTCCGCTTCCTGCGGTTTTTCCTGTGCGGCTGATGCTAAAATAATGCCGCCCTTTGTTGTCTCTTCTGCTTCCAGCTGCTTTAATACAACTCTGTCACCCAATGGTACTAACTTCATTTGTCTTCCTCCTTGTATATTTTGAAATATAGCTTCGTTCTGAACTGAACTTTCCAGGTTTGTTAGCACTCTTTTTGTCTGAGTGCTAAACCTCTGTAAGATAATATACTCGTACACAAAAATAATGTCAAGCACTTTATATGATTTTCATGAAATTTGGGGCTGTTTCATCAACAGCCCCAAACTTATATCAATTCAAAATGCTGCAGCGCATTCCAGATTCCGTCTTCATGAATATCATCGGTGATATAATCCGCCACATCCTTTGCAGGTTTTCGTCCGTTTCCCATGACGATCCCGGTTCCTGCCGCCTGTAACATTTCCACATCATTCGCACCGTCGCCAAATGCAAATGTATCCTCTTTGGCAACACCTGTCTGCCGGCAGACTCTCTGCATCGCGATCGCCTTCGAACAATCCTTTGGCGTCAGCTCCATCACATGATAGTCATGGTTCGCCACCGTAAACAGATCCCTGAATTCATCCATGATCTGATCGGCCAGCTCCGGCTCGATATATTGTGTCACCACGGAAAACTTGCTTGCCTCGATATTCTTATTTCCGCTGATCGGCTGCGCGTGCTGTCTGATCTTTTGAAAAACCGATTCCCCGTAAGGATCCCTGGCAATCTTCTCCCAGTCCATGTACAGCCAGTCCCGTCCCTCTATGATCATCGGCAGATCATACTGATCAAACACCTCTACCATATGATACAAAAGATCTCTTTCAATATTTCTGCAGAACAGCTCTTCTCCGTTCAAAAAAACGTTTGTCCCGCATCCGCACAGCATACCGTCAAACGGCATTTCAAGTAATTCTTTATTATGAATATAAACCTTTGTCCGGCCGCTGTTGATGTAGACTGCATGCCCGTT